>NZ_CADFEM010000008.1:0-175477 GCF_902833245.1 Burkholderia sp. BCC0398 | reverse complement strand
GCAGCATCGCGTAGAACGTCGGCGATTCCACCGCGATCGTGTCGCCCGGTTTCGCGACCGCCTGCAGGCACAGGTTGATCGCCTCCGTCGCGCCGACCGTCACGATGATCTCGTTCGGGTCCACCGACATCCCGTTCTCCAGGTAGCGGCGCGCGATCTGCCGGATCAGTCGCGGATGGCCGGGCGGCAGCCCGTCGGTCACGCCCCACAGCGACTTGTCGCGGCCGGCCGCATACGCGTAGCGGTTCAGTTTCTCGAACGGGAACAGGCTCGGGTCCGGATACGGCGAGCCGAGCGGCACCGCGTCGTCCGTGCCGATCGAGCGCAGCGTCGACAGCACGAGCCGGCTCACGTCGACCGACGACGAGATCGCGATCGGCTTCGACGGCCGCAGTTCGCGCACCGGCGCGTGCCCGTCGTCGCGCCGCAGGTTCACGAAATAGCCGGACTGCGGCCGGCTTTCGAGCAGCCCGCGGCTTTCCAGCAGCAGATACGCATGCAGCACCGTCGTGATGCTGATCCGGTGCTGCTGGCTCGCCTGCCGCACCGACGGAATCCGGTCGCCATGCCGGTACACGCCCTGGCGGATCAGGCGCTCGATATCGTCCGCGAGTTTTTCATAGAGTTTCATCGTGCGTCTCCCGCCGACGCGCGCGGCCGCGCCGCCCCGCCGTGTGCGTCCGATACGCGCGTGTTGCTCGTGTTTCGCCCGCCGACCGGGCCGTCGTGATTCCTGATCTTCCCCTCCGGTTTTGCCTTTTCCATCGCGCTGGCTCTCTCTTGAAGATGCGCCGCCAGGGTTCCGGATCAACTGGATCTGCGGCACTGTGCACTTGATGGTTTGATCTTAAGAGAAGAACAGTTTGCGGCGGGTACACACATCGAACGCGCGAACAAGAGTACAGTTCCGCCGGAATCGCGCATCACGGGAAAACTGTACGTCTTATGAAATGGCCGGACGGTCGGTTGGCCGGCACGAGGCGGCCGGATCGGCCTGGACGCCGCCGTACCGGCGAGGCAATTGGGGGGGCACTACTGCAGGGCTTTCGTTGGGAGAGCCACACGATGCGGTCCACGATCGAACACGTAGCCGCGCGTAGCCGCACGTGCCAGATTGATGCGCACGCCGGGCCCGAGTTCCGCGCGGTCGACACGCGGGCGAAGGCACGCAGGATCTGGAGCCAGGCCCCGCGCTCGACAAGCTGCCGTCGGCCGTCGCGTTCGCGCAGCGCGACAAGCACTACAAGGCGCGCTTCAACCAGGACGTCGAGCTGTATGCGCCGTTCGCGTACGACGCCGCGCTCGCGATGATCGCGGCGGTTCGCAAGGCCGACTCGCCCGATCGCGGCAAGATCGTCGCGAGCCTGCCCGGCGTGTCGGTCACCGGCGTGACCGGCAAGATCTCGTTCGACGAGCGCGGCGACCTGATCAAGCCGCCCTACACGCTGTTCCGCGTCGAACAGGGGCAGTGGCACAGCATTCGCACGGTCGGCGGCGCGTCGAACTGATCGACACCGAGCAGCAGGCGGCAGGCGGCGTCATCGCGCCGCCTGCTGCCGCTGCACCTCCTGCGCTTTCATCTGCAGATACGCGCCCCGCTCCACTTCGTGCAGTTGCTGCGGATACTGCTCGGTCGCGTCGAACCAGCGCGCGAGGCGCTGGTCGATCGGCTTGTCGAGCGTCGCGAGATACGTGTCGATCGCAAGGTAGTAGCGCATCGTGTTGCGCTCCAGCAGCCCGCGCACGCCGCCGACGTACTGGGGCTGCCCGGCCGGCGCGGCGCCGACGGTCGTGAACCCGACCTTGTCGCTGCCGACCGTCGCGAGGTAGGTTTTCATCGCCATCCGTCCGACCGTGCCGAAACCGTACGAATACGTGAGGTGCAGGAACGTGCGCGACGCGCCGACCGGCACGGCCTCGAGCGCGATCCGGTAATCCTTCGTGCCCATCGGGCCGCTGTCGGCGGTCAGGTCGACCTGGAAATAATCGGGCGTCGCGGCCGCCACGCGATAGCGGAACTGCACGCGATAGGTGTCCGACAGCTTTTGCTCGATCTTGCGGCCGAGGTTCACGTCGAGCACCGGGCCGTTGCCGCCGCTCGACGCATGACAGTACTTGGTGTTCAGGTGCAGGATCAGCACCGCGCACCAGTTCGCGGGGCCTTGCGCGGGATCGTTGAGCTGGCCGTTCACGGCCGCGAACGGATAATCGACGACCGCATAGATGTCGCCCTTCAGCGACGACGATGCTTCCGACGATTCGAGCACCACGGGCCGGTGAAACGCGTTGTCCTTCAGCTGGGGCCCGAGGCTGCGGTAGCGGTCGAGCAGCGCGGCCGCGCCGCTCGCGCCTTCCGCGCCGAACGACAGCGCGCTCCAGCCGACACACAGGCTCACGACGAGCACATGCCATACGCGGCGCGCCGGGCGCGTGCCGCGCGTCAATGCGGATGTCTCCATGTTGGTACTCCCTGGCGCACGATGGTCGCGTGCATGTGTCACAGAATACGCCCGCCCGCCGCGTGGCGCGGCGCCGTATTCGCCGAACATCTTGCGGGCCGATACCGTACCGGCCGCCGCGATCTGCTCGACGATGAAATCGACCGTGCGCTGGCTCGACGCCATACGAACCCCCGGGATCGGAACACCGTCTGACCGGCGCCGATGCCGCGCCGTTCCACTCATTTGTCGATGCCGAACGCGCTCGACATCTGCCGCGCCCGCTTCACGTCGTCGCCATGCAGATAGATCGACGTCGTCGAGATCGACGCATGCCGCAGGTTGTCGCGCACCGTCGTCAGCTCCGCGCCGCGCGCCAGCGCGTGCGTCGCATGCGTATGGCGCATCCAGTGCGGGCTCGCCTGGCGCAGCTTGTGCGCGAGCGCCGGGTGGTCGGCTTCGACCGCAACGGCCGTCTGCGCGAAGAAACGCTGCATCACCTTCCACAGCCGCACGCTCGTGATGGCGGCCGCGTCGTCTTCCGCGAGGCTCGGAATCAGCGGCGTATCGGGCCGCCAGCGCGCCGGCGTGACCGGCAACCGGCGCGCGACCAGATAGCGGTCGAGCGCCGTGCGCGCGAGCGGCGGCAGCGCGACGCGCGCGGCCTTGCTGCCCTTGCCGATCACCTTCAGCCACGCGTCGCCGTGCGCGTCCGTCTCGATGTCGCCGAGCGTCGCGCCGACCAGTTCGCTCGCGCGCAGCCCGGTCGCATAGCCGAAATCGAGAATGAAACGCAGCCGTTGCGCGGCGGCCGGCGTCCAGCCCGACTGCGGCGCACCGTCGCCCGCGCGCTGGCCGAACTCGAGCCCGTCGGCGATCGTGCGGACCAGCAGCCACTCGCCTTCGGTGAACGCGTGCGACGTATCGAGCGCGGTCGCGCCGCGCGTGTCGCGCACCTTCACGCCCGCGAACGGATTCGCGAGCAGGTAGCGCTGCTCGATCAGCCAGCGGAACAGCGCACCGAGCACCGACAGCGTGTACGCCGCCGAGCGCGCGGACAGCGCGCCCGAGAACGGCCGCCAGTCGGGCGCGCCGCGCGGCCGCACGGGCCCGACCCAGCGCTCGTGCGGCGTCGGCCGCCGGATGAACGCGCGATACGCGAGCGCGTCCTCGGTCGTCAGCGACGACAGCGCGCGGCCGCGCTCGACGATCGCCCACAGGATCAGCCGCTCGGCTTCCTTCCGGTACGCGCGCCGCGTCGCGGCCGATTCGTGCAGCGACAGCCACGCGTGCACGGCCGCGTAATCGTTGTCCGCATCGAGCGTGCTGGTCGCGCGCGGCGCGCGGAACGTGCCGGCCGAGCCGTCGACTTCGTGCGGCAGCTTCAGGTGTTCCCACGGCACGATGCTGCCGCGCGGCGTCGCGGCGATCAGCGCGCGCGCCCGTTCGGTCAGGTCCGGATGCGCGGCGAAGAACGCGTCGATGCGCCGCGCACTGGCCATGCCGAGGCCCGCGATCGCCCGCCACCACTGGCGCCGGCGCGGAATCCGCACCGTCAGGTCGGCGAGCGTCGCGATCCCGTGCGCACGCAGTGCCACGACCGCGCGCGCCGGCAGCCACAGGCCGACGTCGTCGCTGATCTGCGGTGCCGGCGCGCGTGCATGGCGCAGTTGGGCGATCGCGTCGGTGGCCGCTTTCGCCTCCCGCAAACGCTCACCGTCCGCATGGCCGAGCCGTTCCGCGAGATCGGGGCGGCCAACCTGCCGCGCGACGCGCACGAGGCGACGGCGGATCGCGCCGATCACGCCGCGCGCCGAGCGCCCCGCGCCGAGCCGGTCGGGCAGGTAGCGTTCGACGGCCTGACGCACGGTCATGCCCGCGTACCACGCGCGCAGCGCGGCCAGTTCGTCGGCGTCGGGAAAGCCTGCGGGCGCAGGCGCGGAATCGGCGGAATGCGATGAAGCGAGGCGCGGTTTCATGGGCGCCAGTTTGACAGAAGCGCGCGCGGCCGGATACGTCGCGCGCGCCCTTCCGAACGGGACGATGCGCTGGCGCGACCCGGGCCCCCTCGGGCATCGCACCGGCGCATCGGATCGATCGAAAGGCGGTCAGCCCGTGACGACGGGTGTGCGCCGCACTTCCGACAGGTAAATGAGGATCAGCGACACCCACACGATTCCGTACAGGAACATGAAGCACGTCGTGCGCACGCGCAGCAGGTCGAGCAGCATGCCGAACAGGATCGGCAGCAGGAAGCCGCCGAGCCCGCCCGCGAGCCCGACGATGCCAGTCACGACGCCCATGTTGTCCGCGAAATCGTCGGCGACGTACTTGAAGGTCGACGCCATCCCGAGCGCGAACACCGCGCCGAGCACGAAGGTCAGCGCGACGAAGCCGGCCACCGGCATCGCGACGTTCAGCGTCGCGGTGCCGTCGATCGTGTGAATCACGAAATCGGTCGCCGGGTACGACAGCAGGAACAGCGCGATCCACGCGACCCACAGCCCCCACCACGTGACCGCGTGCGCGCCGAAGCGGTCGGACAGCGCGCCGCCGAGCGCGCGCAGCACGGAGCCCGGCAGCGAGAAGCCGGCCGCGAACGCGGACGCCATCACCAGCGACATCCCGTATTCGCTCTTCAGGTACTGCGGAATCCACAGCGACAGCGCGGTGAAGCCGCCGAACGTGATCGAATAGTACTGGCAGAGCCGCCACACGCGCGGGTCGCGCAGCACCTTGAACGAATCGAGCATCGATCCGCCGCGCTTGCCCGCCCCTGGATCGGGCGCCGACGCGAGCCAGAAGATCAGCGCGGTGACGAGCAGCGCGACCGCATAGATGCGCGGCACGAAACGCCAGCCATACGCGTCGAGCAGCAGCGGCGTGACGAACAGGTTGACGGCCGCGCCGCACGTGCCCGCGCCGAACACGCCCATCGCGAGCCCGCGTCGCTGCGGCGGGAAAAACCGCGCGACATACGGCGTGCCGACCGCGAACGACGCGCCGACGCAGCCGAGGAACAGCCCGATCAGCAGGAACTGCCACAGCTGCGTCGCGTAGCTGACGACGTAGACGGGCACCGCGCACACGACGAGCAGCACCGTCATCACGATGCGACCGCCGAAGCGGTCGGTCCACGTGCCGAGCGGCAAGCGCATCAGCGCGCCGGTCAGCACCGGCGTCGACGTGAGCAGCCCGAACTCCGTGCTGTTCAGCCCGAGATCGGTGCGCAACTGCACGCCGAGCACGCCGAACATCATCCACACGACGAAACACACCATGAACGCGAGCGTGCTCGCGGCCAGCACCGACCACGCACGCAGCGGAACGGCCGGTGCGTTCATCACCCGCCCGGCATTACCTTGTTGAATTGCCATACGCCAAACCCCGTTTCATTGAACCAGCGGCCCGTTCGCACCGTCGAATTCGACGCCTTCGACGCGTGCGCCGCCCGCGAGAATCGCCACGTACTGCCGGATCGCCTGCCGCCGCACGCGCGCCGCGAGGTACGCGGCGATCTGGTCGGCGGCTTCGTCGAACGGCACCGCGTCGCCCGGCACGCGGCGCTCGATGCGCACGATGTGGAAGCCGAAGCGCGTGTTGACGAGTTTCGGCAGCACGCCGATGCCGTCCGTATCGAACAGCGCGGCCTCGAATTCCGGCACCGTGTCGCCGCGCAGCAGTTGCCCGAGGCTGCCGCCGACTTCCGCCGACGGGCAGTTCGACGACGCGCGCGCGACCGCTTCGAACGTATCGGGCGCGGCCACCACGTCGGCGAGCACCTGTTCCGCGCGCTGCCGCAGCGGCGCGAGCGGCACGCGGTCCGTCATCGCGAACAGCACGTGGCTCGCATGGACGATGTCGTTGCGGCGAAAGCGCGCCGGGTGCTGCGCGTAATAACGCTCGCAAGCCGCGCGATCGGGTTCGGGCACATGCGTGAGTTCGCGTTCGAGCAGCGCGTCGACGGCCGCGTCGTCGAGCGGCGCGCCTTCGTCGAGCAGCGCCAGCGACACCGCGCGCTGCCGCAGCAGCTCGCGCACCGCGAGCGTGCGCCGCGCCGCGTCGAGCGGATCGGCTGCATCGTGGTAGTGCTCGGCTTCCGTCGAGATCGACGCAGCGTCGATCTCGATGCCGTTGACGATCAGCGGCATCGTCGCGACTTCGGAAAGAACGTCGTTCATGCTTTTTCCTCCTCAGCGCTTGCGTACGAGCTGGTACGGACGGATCAGGTACGCGATCGACGCGATCCCGCTCCAGATGTGCACCATCCGCGTGAACGGCGACACGAGGAAGATCGTGAAGCCGAGCAGGATGTGCAGCCGGTACGTGAGCGGCACGCCGACGAGCAGGCTCGCGATGTCCGGGCGGAACGTGACGACGCCCTTCACGTAGTCGGTGAGTTGCTCGAACATCACGCCGTCCATGTGGCGCGTCGACAGTACGACCGTGCCGAGCCCGAGCGCGAGCTGCGCCCACAGCATCAGCACGATCACGATGTCGGACGTGCGGCTGTTCTTGCGGATGCGCGCATCGCCCAGGCGGCGCCAGATCAGGATCGTCTGCCCGACGATCGACGCGACGCCGGCCGCGCCGCCCGCCACCATCGCGACCAACTGGTGCCCGGACGCCGACAGGAACGGCGACACGAGCCAGTGCGGCGCCAGGAAGCCCGCGAAGTGCCCGAGCACGACGACCAGCACGCCCCAGTGAAACAGGTTGCTGCCGAGCCGCAGCATCCCGTGGCGCAGCAGCTGCGACGAATCGCTTTTCCACGTGTACTGCTCGCGGTCGAAGCGGATCAGACTGCCGACCAGCAGCACCGCGAGACAGATGTACGGGTAGATCCCGAACAGGAACTGATGCAGGTAAGCGTTCATGTGTTTCCCCAGTTGGGCCCGCGCTTACGCGCCGCGGGCCGGCCGCTTGTCGTGGAACCGCACCGTCTGCTCCGCGGTCGCCGGTGTTGCAGCGCCGACGAAGCGCACGGCTTCGTCCGCATACGACGCGTCGAGCGCGCGGTAGTCGTCGGCGCTCGGCCGCTCGGCGGCGACGTCGTCGTCCGCGGCGGCCGGTGCGTCGACCGGTGCGAGGCCCGCCATCGGCAACAGCGCGCCGACGACGAAGCTGTAATGACTGCCGCGCTGCGCGAGCTGGCCGGCCACCGCGCGCAGTATCTCGCCGGTTTCAGCGAGCAGGCTGCGCGCATCGGGCGCCGGCAGCCGCGACAGGTATTCGAGGAACACGGGCAGATAGTCGGGCAGTTCGCCCGGGTTCAGGAACAGCCCGTGCCGCTCGTACATCTGCAGCAGGTCGACCATCGCCTGTCCGCGGTCGCGCGATTCGCCGTGCACGTGCTCGAACAGGTGCAGCGACGTCGCGCGGCCGCGATCGAACAGCGCGACGTAGTTCTCCTGCAGCGTCAGCAGGTCGCGCTCGCGCATGTACGCAAAGAACCGGTCGAGCCCGGCGCGTACCGTCCTCGGCAAACGCGCCGCTTCGCGCAGGTGCGTTTCGACCGAATCGAGCACGTCGACGAGCGCGTCGTCCGGATAGTCGAGCAGCGCGGCGAACGCCGCATAGGTCGGATCGGGTGCGGTGCTCATCGGGAGACCTCGCGGATCGGAATGGTCCGTGTGCCCTTCTCCTTCTTCGCGCTGAACAGGCTCGCCGACGACCGGCCGTCCGAACAGCCGTTGCCGAACGAGAAGCCGCACGACGCGCGCAGGTCGTACGCGTTCTCCGCATACTCGCGATGTGTGGTCGGGATCACGAAGCGATCCTCGTAGTTCGCGATCGCGAGATAGCGGTACATCTCCTCGACCTGCGCGAGCGACAGCCCGACCTGGTCGAGCACGGCGCGCGCGTCGATGCCGTCGACGTGGCGCGCGCGCATGAACGCGCGCATCGCGAGCAGCCGTTCGAGCGCGAGCTTCACGGGCGCTTCGTCGCCGGCCGTCAGCAGGTTCGCCAGATAGCGCAGCGGAATGCGCAGCGATTCGACGTCCGGCAGGTAGCCGTTCATGCCGAGATCGCCACTGTTGGCGGCCGCGTTGATCGGCGACAGCGGCGGCACGTACCAGACCATCGGCAGCGTCCGGTATTCCGGATGAAGCGGGAACGCGATCTTCCAGTCGATTGCCATCTTGTAGGTCGGCGAACGCCGCGCGGCGTCGATCCACGCGGCCGGCACGCCGTCGCGCTCCGCCTGCGCGATCACGGCCGGGTCTTCCGGATCGAGGAACAGCGACAGTTGCGCTTCGTACAGATCCTTCTCGTTCTCCGCGCTGGCCGCCTCGCTGATCCGGTCCGCGTCGTACAGCAGCACGCCAAGATAGCGAATGCGGCCCACGCAGGTTTCCGAACACACGGTCGGCTGGCCGGCCTCGATACGCGGATAGCAGAAGATGCACTTCTCGGCCTTGCCGCTCTGCCAGTTGTAGTAGATCTTCTTGTACGGGCAGCCGGACACGCACATGCGCCAGCCGCGGCACTTGTCCTGGTCGATCAGCACGATGCCGTCTTCCTCGCGCTTGTAGATCGAGCCCGACGGGCACGCCGCGACGCACGCGGGGTTCAGGCAGTGCTCGCACAGGCGCGGCAGGTACATCATGAAGGTGTTCTCGAACTGCCCGTAGATGTCCTTCTGCACGTTCTCGAAGTTGGTGTCCTTCGCGCGCTTCTCGAATTCGCCGCCGAGAATTTCCTCCCAGTTCGGCCCCCACTCGATCTTCTCGAGTCGCTGGCCGCTGATCAGCGAGCGCGGCCGCGCGACCGGCATCGCACGCGTGTTGCCGGCTTCCTGAAGATGCGCGTAGTCGAACGTGAACGGCTCGTAGTAGTCGTCGATCTCGGGCAAATGCGGGTTCGCGAAGATCTGCGCGAGCAACCGCCACTTGCCGCCGAGTCGCGGCTCGATCCTGCCGTCCGCGCGCCGCTGCCACCCGCCACGCCAGCGGTCCTGGTTCTCCCAGTCCTTCGGATAGCCGATGCCCGGTTTCGTCTCGACGTTGTTGAACCACGCGTATTCCATCCCTTCGCGGCTCGTCCACACGTTCTTGCAGGTCACCGAGCACGTATGGCACCCGATGCACTTGTCGAGGTTCAGCACCATCGCGATCTGTGCGCGTATCTTCATGACGTTTCTCCGGTGCGGACGTTCGACGTATCGGTCGCGGCTTCTTCGCCGTCGAGCCAGTCGACCCTGTTCATCCTGCGCACGATCAGGAATTCGTCGCGATTCGAGCCGACCGTGCCGTAGTAGTTGAACCCGTACGCGAGCTGCGCGTAGCCGCCGATCATATGGGTCGGCTTCAGCGCGATGCGCGTGACCGAGTTGTGGATGCCGCCGCGCGTGCCGGTGATCTCGGAGCCCGGCGTATTCACGATCTTCTCCTGCGCGTGATACATCATCACCATCCCGGACGGAATCCGCTGGCTCACCACCGCCCGCGCGCACAATGCGCCGTTCGCGTTGTAGCACTCGATCCAGTCGTTATCGACCGCGCCGATCGCCTTCGCGTCGTCCTCCGACATCCACACGATCGGCCCGCCGCGCGACAGCGTCAGCATCAGCAGGTTGTCCGTGTACGTGCTGTGGATGCCCCACTTCTGATGCGGCGTCAGGAAGTTCAGCACACGTTCGGGGTTGCCGTTCGAGCGCGTGCCGACCATGTGTTCGTAGCTGCCCGTATCGACCGGCGGCTTGTACGCGCACAGCGATTCGCCGAATGCACGCATCCACGCGTGATCCTGATAGAGCTGCTGGCGGCCGCTCATCGTGCGCCACGGCACGAGTTCATGCACGTTCACGTAGCCGGCGTTGTACGACACGTGCTCGGATTCGATCCCGCTCCACGTCGGCGATGAAATGATCTTGCGCGGTTGCGCCTGGATGTCGCGGAAACGAATCTTCTCGTCCGCGCGCGCGGCGGCCAGGTGCGTGTGATCGATGCCGGTGATGCCGGACAGCGCGCACCATGCCTTCACCGCCACTTCGCCGTTGGTTTCAGGTGCGAGCGCGAGGATCACCTCGGCCGCATCGAGTGCGGTGTCGATCCGCGGGCGCCCTTGCGCGGCGCCGTGAGCGACCTTGTAGTTCAGTTCGCCGAGCAGCTTCACTTCGTCTTTCGCATCCCAGCCGATGCCCTTTCCGGCGTTGCCGAGCTTGTCCATCAGCGGGCCGAGCGACGTGAAGCGCGCATACGTGTTCGGATAGTCGCGTTCGACCGCGACCACCGCCGGCATCGTGCGGCCCGGCACCGGTTCGCATTCGTCGCGCTTCCAGTCCTGCACGTCGAACGGTTGCGCGAGTTCGCCCGGCGTATCGTGCGCGATCGGCGCGAGCACGACGTCGCGCTCGACGCCGAGATGCCCGTCGCACAGCTCGGAGAAGCGCTTCGCGATCCCCTTGAAGATCTCCCAGTCGCTCTTCGATTCCCACGCGGGATCGACCGCCGCCGACAACGGATGGATGAACGGGTGCATGTCGGACGTGTTCATGTCGTCCTTCTCGTACCACGTCGCGGTCGGCAGCACGACATCCGAGTACATGCAGGTCGTCGACATGCGGAAGTCGAGCGTCACGAGCAGATCGAGCTTGCCGCGCGGCGCTTCGTCGTGCCACGTCACCTCCTCGGGACGCCGGCCGCCGGTCGCGCCGAGGTCCTCGCCCTGCACGCCGTGAGTGGTGCCGAGCAGGTGCTTCAGGAAGTACTCGTGGCCTTTGCCCGACGAGCCGAGCAGGTTCGAGCGCCATACGAACAGGTTGCGCGGGAAGTTGTCCGGTGCGTCCGGGTCCTCGCACGCCATCCGCAGCGCGCCGGCCTGCAACTGCCGCGCGACGTCCGCACCCGCCTGCGACGGGTCGCCCAGGCTCGCGCCGACCTTCAGTGGATTCACCGACAGCTGCGGCGCGGACGGCAGCCAGCCCATCCGCTCCGCGCGCACGTTGTAGTCGATCGGCGCGCCGTGGAACCGCGACTTGTCCGCAAGCGGCGACAGCAGCGCGGCCGGATCCATCGGGTCGTAGCGCCACTGGTCGGTATGTGCGTAGAAGAACGACGTCGCATTCATCTGGCGCGGCGGGCGGTTCCAGTCGAGCGCAAATGCGAGCGCGGTCCACCCCGTCTGCGGCCGCAGCTTCTCCTGGCCCACGTAGTGCGACCAGCCGCCGCCGGGCTTGCCGATGCAGCCGCACATGATCAACATGTTGATGATCGCGCGGTACGACATGTCCATGTGGAACCAGTGGTTGATCCCCGCGCCGATGATCACCATCGACTTGCCCTGCGTCTTGTGCGCGTTCTCCGCGAACTGCCGCGCGACCGAGATCACGTCCGCGCGCTTCACGCCGGTGATCGCTTCCTGCCACGCCGGCGTGTACGGCAGATCGTCGTCGTAGCTCGCGGCCACGTCGCGCCCGCCGAGCCCCTGGTCGAGCCCGTAGTTCGCGACGAACAGGTCATAGACGGTCGCGACCAGCATGTCGCCGTTGCGCGTCGCGATGCGCCGCACGCCGATCCGGCGCGACAGCACGGACGCATGCTGCGTCGAGTTGAAGTGCGCGTGCGGCTGGTTGCCGAAATACGGGAACAGCACGTCGACCACGTCGTCGTGCGCGGCCGTGCACGACAACCGCGGCGACAGCACCGCGCCCTTCGACGTCTCGCCGCGCAGGTTCCACTTGCCCTTGTCGGCGTCCGCCTGTTGACCCCAGCGGAAGCCGATCGAGCCGACCGGCACGACGAACTCGCCGTTCGCGTCGTCGATCATCACGGTCTTCCACTGCGGATGCGCGGCTTCGTCGAGCGCGTCGTCGAAGTCGGATGCGCGCACGAGGCGCTCGGGCACGTAGCCGTCGCCGTGCGGCACGAGCCGCACGAGGCACGGCATGTCGGTGTAGCGCTTGCAGTAGTCGGCGAAATAATCGCTCTTCCCTGCAAGATGAAATTCCTTCAGGATCACGTGGCCCATCGCGAGCGCGAGCGCCGCGTCGGTGCCCTGCTTCGGGTGCAGCCACAGGTCGCCGAACTTCGCGCCTTCCGAGTAGTCGGGAAACACCGACACGACCTTGGTGCCGCGATAGCGCGCCTCGACGAGGAAGTGCGCGTCGGGCGTGCGCGTCTGCGGGACATTGGAGCCCCACATCATGATGAACGTGGAGTTGTACCAGTCGGCCGATTCCGGCACGTCGGTCTGCTCGCCCCAGGTCTGCGGCGACGCGGGCGGCAGGTCGCAATACCAGTCGTAGAAGCTCAGGCACACGCCGCCGATCAGCGACAGGTAGCGCGAGCCCGCTGCGTACGACACCATCGACATCGCCGGAATCGGCGAGAAGCCGACCACGCGATCGGGACCGTAGCGCGCCACCGTGTAGACGTTTGCGGCCGCAACGATCTCGTTGACCTCGTCCCAGCTCGCGCGCACGAAGCCGCCGAGCCCGCGCCGGCTCTGGTACGAGCGCCGTGCTTCATCGTCGTCGACGATCGAGCGCCATGCGTCGACGGGCGCGAGCGTGCGGCGGCGTTCGCGCCACAGCTTCACGAGCGCGCTGCGCACCATCGGATGCTTCAGGCGGTTCGCGCTGTACAGGTACCACGAGTACGACGCGCCGCGCGAACAGCCGCGCGGCTCGTGGTTCGGCATGTCGGGACGCGTGCGCGGATAGTCGGTCTGCTGGGTTTCCCAGGTGACGATCCCGCCTTTCACATAGACCTTCCACGAGCAGGAACCCGTGCAATTCACGCCGTGGGTCGAGCGCACGATCTTGTCGTGCTGCCAGCGCATCCGGTAACCGTCTTCCCACTTGCGGTCTTCGTCGGTGA
The DNA here is from genome assembly GCF_902833245.1 of Burkholderia sp. BCC0398. NCBI lineage: Bacteria > Pseudomonadati > Pseudomonadota > Betaproteobacteria > Burkholderiales > Burkholderiaceae > Burkholderia > Burkholderia sp. BCC0398. Next base: position 162,216 of record NZ_CADFEM010000008.1, on the reverse strand, counting down.
CGGCGCCGTGCCCGTCTGAAAAGCGTGGCCTCGTGGTGGAGAAATAACGCAATCTATCCAGGAAATGGCTCATGGGGATCTCGTTTTTCCGGTCTTTGGCAGACCCTGATTATTTAAGGAGGGGAAATACTGGTTGTAAAGGACGGTCGGATTGGAATCAGTCCGCCTTCTGCATCCTTTTCGTCCGGCTCGGATGAATTGTCTTTCGGATCGACGTATCACAACTTGATACAAATCACGACATCGTTCATCGAGCTGCAACGTCCAGAAATAGGGACTGATAGTGTCGCCTGCTATGCTTCGCACGGCAGTGCCGCGTCCTGCCGGTTCGTTTTCCGTTGAATCGGGACATCGGACTCAACCGCATCGAATGGCATTGAACGAACGACGGTGTCATGCGGAATCGCCGGCCGGCAGCGGGCCGTTCATGGAAGACCGCGCAATGCGTTCGACCGTTTTACCGGCCGTCGGGCAATGACGTCGCCACCAATAAGAACCGCATTTTCATGACCTCACGCCTTTTCACTGCCTGTGTCGCAGCAGCGATCGGGTGCGCCGCCCTGCCCGCCGCCCACGCCCGCACCTACGTCCCACCGACGGCGTCGTTCGGCAACGGGGCTTACGTTCATCGATTCGTGTTGCGCGACCCGGTCACGCAACGACCGCTGCCGAATGCGCGCTATCGGCTGTTCCTGCCGGACCAGGCCATCGCGGGACTGCCCGGCAAATCGGCCGAGCACGACAACGTGATCTTCGGCACGACGGACGCGGCCGGCCGCACGGCCAGGATCCGGCTGCCGAAGTTCCATCCGGAGCAGCAGTGGGTGTTCAACCCGATCATCGGCGAAGGCGAGATGGGTCAATCGTTCCGCCTGGTCGATTCGTCCAGCGACGCGCCGCTCGGCGGCGTGCCGTACGTGCTGGACGTCCAGGACGAATATCTCGCGTGCGGCTATTCGGATGCCCGTGGCAATACCTACTACGCGCAATCGCGTACGCGTCGGAACATCAATCTCTCCACCAGCGTGCTGATCGCCCCCGACGACACCGACTGGTGCGCGGGCCCGGGCGCGGCCATCGCGAACGGCACGAACGCGCCCGGCACGCCGGACCTGTACACGCAATATCTCGGCAGCCTGATCGCCAACGGCAACCGGGTCGGCGGCGAATTACGGCAGCAGATCGTCGCCAAGCTGCTGTCGCTGGCCATCTCGGAACGCGACACGGCGCGTATCGCCGCCGTGCTCGACCTCGGCGACATTTCCGACGATCACCTGAACGACGTCGGCTATCGGCTCGTCGACGCAGGCGTGGAAGTCGAGCGCGGGCTCGCGATGATCGACGCGTATCTCGCGAAGCAACCGGCGGATGCGTATGCGCTCGACAGCAAGGGTTGGGCGCTGTATCGCGTCGGCCGCCACGACGAAGCGCTCATGTGGTTCGACCGCTCGATAGCGACCTTCGCGGCGGACGGCGACGAAGCAAGCGCTGCACGCGAAGCGCATGCGACCGCGCTGGCGCACAAGGGCGAAGTGCTGTGGAAGCTGGGGCGCCAGGATGAGGCGCGCGACGCGTTCGCGCAGGCAGGGAAGATTCAGCCGGAGAGCACCGAGCTGGCGCAAACGTTGAAGCGGCTGATGATTGGGAACGGGCAGGACGACACGAACGCGCCGTCGATGACAAGCGACTAGGCGACATCGCGGCGGCGTAACGGCTGTCGCCAGTCGTCGCGGAACCGTCGACGAACGTGCGCCGCCGCCCCGCCCGTGCGGGTCACTCCTCGCCTTTCGGCCCCGGGTTCAGCATCACGACGAAGCCCGCGACGCCGACGATCAACGCGAGCGCGCCGCCGCGCAGCGCCGTCGCGGCATCGAACAGCAGGCCCGTCACGACGGCCATCATGCCGGCGAGCGACACGAACACGGCGATCGCCGCGACGACGATCCGGTACTGGCGGCGTATCATCGCGCGCGCCGCGTCATGCCGCGGCCGCGGCGGCCGCCGCGTCGGCGTCGTCGCCGCGAATCAGCAGCACCGGGCACTTCGAGCCGCGCACGAAACGCTCGGCGACGCTGCCGAGCAGCACGCGCCGGATGCCGCGCCGCCCGTGCGTACCGACCACCGCGAGATCGATCCCGTGCTCGTTCACGTAGCGTTGCAGGCGTTCCGCGACGTCCTCGCCGATGCTCTCGGTCTCGACGAGTTCGGCTTCGCCCTTCGCGCCGGCCAGCGCGATGATCTGTTCGGCTTCGCGCAGCACCTTGCGCCCGTCGTCGCGGATTTCCTCGACGAGCGCGTGCGGATCGAGACGGCCCGCATACGTAAACAGCACCGACTTGTCGACCACATACACCGCGTTGACGGGCGTGTCGCCCGCCAGCGCCACCTTCACGGCTTCGGCGAGCGCCTGTTTCGACGAAGCGCTGCCGTCGACGGCCACCATGATTTTCTCGTACATGCGAACCTCGCTGGGGTGAGTTGCCGCACGCGCTGTCGCGTGCGGCCATGCCACCATCATCGGCCGGCGGCGGGTCCGGATGTTGACGGCGGTCAAGCTCCGGCGCTACCGCCGCATGCGGCAAAGCGACGCGACGGGAAGCGGCCGGCTTGCGTTGTCGCTCAGCCCCCGAACCGGGCAGGCGATGCGGACGCCGCTGCCCTTTCGAGCGCCCATCGCGCCGAAGGCGCTATCATCGACTATGCGACTTTCGTCCGGCCCTTTTTTGCCGGCCCCACTTTCAACTCGCTCAACCGACATGACAACGACTACCGAACGCGTGGACGGCGCCGCCCAGCATCTCGTCGCCGCCCGCCATGCCGGCTCGCCCGGCCCGCTGTTGCCCGATGCACTGCGCCCCGACGACATCGACACCGCGCTCGCGATCCAGCAGCGCGTGGCCGATCTGCTCGGCGAACCCGTCGGCGGATGGAAATGCGCGCTGCCGCCGCCCGATCGCGTGATCCTCGCGCCGATCTTCGCGTCGACGATCCGCGAAGCCGATGCGCCGTACCGCGTCGTCGGCGGGCCGATCGTGCGGATCGAGCCGGAAATCGCGTTCGTGCTCGATCGCGACCTGCCCGCGCGCGCGCAGCCGTATGACGAAGGCGACGTGCGCGCGGCGATCCGGGAAGTGCGCATCGTGCTCGAGGTACTCGGCTGCCGCTATGCGGAACCGGCGCGCGCATCGAAGTTCGAGCTGCTGGCCGACGGGCAATTCAACCAGGGGCTGTGCGTCGGCCCGGTCGTGCCCGACGGGCTGAACGTGCCGCTCGCGACGCTCGCGCTATCGTTCGAAGGCGCGCTGAACCGCACGATCGACGGCCGCCATCCGGACGGCGATCCGCTGAAGCCGCTGGTATGGCTCGTCAATTTCCTCGCGTCGCGCGGCGACGCGGTGCGCGCCGGCCAGATCGTGACGACCGGCTCGTACGCGGGCGCGATCGACGTGCCGCTCGGCGATGCGCTGACGGTGCGCTTCGGCGAGCTCGGCAGCCTGTCGGTGACGCTGACCGCTTGACGGGTCAGGTCTCTTTCTCGCCCAGACCGCCATGTCGCTGACACCGCTTCCCGCCCTGCTCGACGCCATCCTGCGCGCCGTCGCGCGCCGTTACCGGCTGCCGCCGCTCGAGCGCGCGTCGTCGCTGACCGACGCGACGAATCCGGCCACCGCGCTGGCGATCGTGATCGAGGAAGCGCGCAGGATGCGGGCGGACGGCCACGCGCCCGGCGCCGACTTGCGGCAGCGCTTCATCGATGCGCTCGCGCGGATGATCCGCGACGCGATGGATCCGTCATCCGGCGATCCGTCGTTTCAGGCGTCGGTGCTGCGTCACGATGCGCCGAACGTGCGCGAATACGCGTCGTTGTCCGCGCACGCCGAGCAGGACCGGCGCGCGCTCCACTCGGCCGTCAATGCGATCGCGCACCCGGCCAAGCTCGAACGAAGCGCCCAGGCCTGGCAACGCGACGGCCTCGCGCGCCTGCATGCGGCGGCCACTTCGGCGTCGTGGGCCGAGCTGCACGCGGCACTCGCGCATCTGCTCGCACTGCCCGAGATGGCGACCGACGCGGCGTTCGAGCAGGACATCGTCAAACTGAAGGACAGCCCCGCGCTCGAACGCATGCTGCGGCTCGATGCGCTGGCCGCGGACGAGGACGTCCGTCGCTACCGCGCGCTGTGGGTCCGGCAGGGGCCGCTCGTCGGCAGCACGGTCGCCGTCGCGCAGGGCGTCGCGTCGCAGCAGCGCGGCGCGGCCGTCGAAGCGCTGGCGGCGCAGGCGCTCGACGCACTGGCGCGCAGGCTCGACGCGGTGGACGAGCAGCGCACCTACCGCGTCGTCACGTCGATGCGCGTGCCGTCGTCGATCCCGGGCCGGCACGACCGCGCGAAAACCGAATGGGATGCGATCCTGCTCGAACGCGCGCGCGGCAACGACCCGGCGCCCGCGTGGAACGTGCGCTTCCTCGTCGAGGCGAAGGCGTCCGCGGATGCCGCGACGACCGATCTGCCGCGGCTGCTGCGCGGCCTGACCCTGCTCGCGCAGGCGGCCCCCGACACGGTCTATGCGTTCGAGACGCACCAGGGCACGGTACGCGTGCATGGCGCATCGCTGCATGCGCTGACGACCGACGAAGCGGCGCTGCCCCGCGAAGTGCTGTATTGCTGCGACGCGTCGGCGGATGCGACGCCGCGGCTGCTGAGCGCCGCGAGCCGGATGCAGCTGCTGTCCGCGCAGGCGAGCCTCGAATACGCGAGCGTGTTCGCGCAAAGGCCGGATGCCGATCCGGACGGCCTCGGCGTCATCTGGCACGCGCTGCTGACCCTGCCGCAATGGCAGGCCGTGCTGCATCAGTACCCGTCGTTACGGCAGGTGCGTGAGCTAATGGTGGCCATCGACGACTTGCGCGTCGCGCTGGACGAGATGGACGACGGAGGCATCGCCAGCAGCGTGTGCGCGTGATGCGCGAATACAGCCGGCCGCCGCACGGCGCTCGCGCATGGACCGCTCAGTTGGTGAGCACCCCGAACGGCAGCGTCCACCCCGCCAGCCGGCCGCCGTCGCCCCAGCGCCCATCGGTCGCACCGCACGGCAGCAGGATCGGCGCGGCCGCGCACTCGAGTGTCTCCTTCGGCGTGTGGCCGAATTCCGCCTTGAACAGCCGGTGGAAATACTTCTCGTCGGGAAAGCCGTGCGCCCACGCGATTTCCGCGATGCGCTGATGCCGGCGCTGCGGATCGCCGAGCACGTGATACGCGTGACGCAAGCGCCGCCGCGTGATCTGCCGCATCACGCCGCCCTCTTCCTTGAACAACTGATAGAGCCGCGCCCGCGATACGCCGATGTCGCGGCAGATCCGTTCGGGCGTCAGGTCCGGCTCCAGCAAATGCACGTCGATGTAGCGACGCACGCGGTCGACCAGCGCATGTTCGATCGGGCCGCGCGCGTCGTTCAATGCCTGCGCGGTCGGCGACACCGCCGCGGCCAGCAGCAACAGCATCGATTGCACGATGCTCGGCACGTCCTGCATGCGAAGGTTCGGCAGGTTCTGGAACAGCGACAGCATCTGATCGGCGACCAGCCGGCCCACGCCGCTCGTCAGCGTCTGGCCGTGCATCTGCGCCGCATGGCTCGGCAGCAGGTAGCGGGGCACGACGAGGCTGATCACGTCGCCGGCCTCGACCTTGCAGTCGTTGATCTGCGCGACGTCGTAGACGAACAGGTCGCCGGCGCCCTTGATCAATTCGGGGCCGCCGGTATGGCTCGCGAGCCGACCGCCGAGCAGCAACGTGAAGCGGATCGAATCCTGCCCGTCGAGCCGGATCCGCCGGGGGGTGCGGCGAACCGTATAGGTCGGCGCGCGCGAGTGCCAGTGCCGGCCCGACAAGATCAGCGGGCCGAGCGCCGCGCCGCTGGCTTCCGCGTCGCACGGGCCGTGGCCGCCGTCGTCGTCGAGGCGATAGTCGCACAGCATGTCCTTGACCCAGACGTGGAACCGGTCCGGCTCGGGGTAGTCGATCGTGCGGAACTTGAAAACAGGGACAAATGCAGCTTGATCCATGACAGTTTTTTTATCGAACCGGCGGGCAGGAAAGAATCGGTTCGTCGATTATCGGACCAAATTGCGCGGGCGCAAGGCCCACGCGATGCATCGTGCCCCTAAGCGATCGACCGACGCCCGATGGCGGGCGCGGTCGTCATCGCGGCCATCAGCGTTGCGGATGGCATTCCCAGTTGTTGTACGTCGGCCGATCGATCGGCGTGAGCCCCGGAATCATGAACACCGTACAGCCGAAACGCCGCCCCTTGCCGGTCGTCGCGTCGTAACTCACCTTCTGGCCGCCGAGCCCGTCCTTCTTCCCGTACTGGACGTTGGCGATCGTGATCTCGTCCGACGACGCGAGCCCGAGCGTCTTCGCGGTCGACGTCTGCACGTCGACCATGTTCATCTGCGTCGAGCCGCACGCGGCGAGCACGAGGCCGGCGACCGTGACGCCCAGCGCGGTCCGTACGGTGCAATGCAAGGTTTGCTTCATGGTTTCTCCTTCGATTTCCCAATGCGAGGCGCTTACGTGCCCGGCGTATAAAAGCTGGCCTGGATCTGGCTGCCGATCGTCGCGACGTACGATTGCCAGAGCAGCGCCATCGCTCCCGTCGCGTTGACGGCCAGCGCGGGCCACGACGCGCTCTGCGGCGCCACCGTCGACGCGCTCCACGCGCCCTTCCGGTAGCTGGCCGCGACGACGGCCGACGCACCCGGCAAACCGGTGTCCTGCCACGCGGCCGTCACGTTGCCGCCCGCATCGACCACGAGCGGCGGGTACTGGAGTGCCGCGCCGTTCAGGTGTTCGGTCAGCCGCTGCAACGGCCCCCAGTTGCCGCTGGCATCGGACACGCTCACCTGCAGCGCCGCGCCGCCTTCCGCCCACATCGCGGCGGCCACGCCGTTCTCGTTGACGGCGAGCATCGGCGTCGCGATGAAACCGGTCGGCTCGACGATGGCGGGCGCGACGGGTTGCGACGGCTGCCACCCGGTGCCGGACACGTAGCGTTGCGACATCGTGGTGGTGGTGAGCTTCCCGCCCGTCACGTCGAGCTGCCCCCAGAGCAGCGTGATGTTGCCCTTCGCGTCCATGCCGGCCACCGGCGAGATGATCGTCGTGAACAGGCTCGTGTTCGATACGGCCTGATTGACGTCGGTCCAGCCGTTGGCCGGGTCGTACGTGGCCGTCCACAGCGCCGAGTGCGTATGGTTGGTCTGCCGCCACGCGAGCACGGCTCGGCCGGACGACAGCACCGAGATCATCGGCCCCACGTTGTCGGTGTCGCCGGTCACCGCGCCCGGCCCGGTCTGCACCGGCATCTGGATCAGCGCCGTCGGCGACCACTGTCCGGACTGCGTGTAGCGCGTCCATGCGATACGCGTATCGAGCAGGCTGATCGACTGCGTCCACGCGACGAGCGCGTTGCCCTGGCCGTCGATGCCGGCCGAATAGGTCGACCCCGTCACGTCCGGCGCGACTTCGAACGCCGCGCCCCAGCCGCCGGCCGGGCTGTACGGGCGTGCCCACAGCGCATACGTGTTCGGGCCCGGCATCCATTCGGTCCAGAACGCGACGGCCTGCCCGCTCGCGTTGCCGACCACGCGCGACGGGCTCGAGCTCGTCGTGTTCATCGAATGCGAGCCGTCGCCCGTGTCGAGCCGCGTCGCGGTTCCCCAGCCCGAGCCAGCGGCATAGCGCGCGCCCCACATCTCGTTGCCGTTCGCGCCGGTCGGGCCGTTGGTCATCCACGTGGCGAGCGCATTGCCGCTCGCGTCGAGCGTCACGCTCGGGGCGCCCTCCGGCCCCTTGCCGTCCACCGCGGCGGCCGTCGACCAGCCGGCCTGCGGCTGCGTGGCGCCGCCGCCGGTCGGGCCGCCTGTCGACCCGCCGCCGGGCGACGTCGAGCCGGACGGCGAACCGGGATTCGTCGGCGTCGACGACGACGCGCCGCCGTTCGTCGCGACATCGTCGCCGCCGCATGCGGTCAGTGCGAGCGCGGCCGCCATGACCATCCATGTAATGGGTTTCATCGGAATCCTCTTGTTTTCATTTTTCGGCGTACTCTCGTCTGCCGTTGGGCGGATACGACGCATCGTTTCGCCCGTACAATCGTTAAGCAATGCTATTGAACAGGCATGGAAACCGGCATCTTCCCGTGTCCATTTCATGAACGCTTCCGTCGTGCGGATCAACGCGAACGCCGCTTTCGGCAGCCCTCCCCCGTCGTGCAGCGCGGCCCCGTCAGGTCGTCCATCGTCGGACGTCCGCCACTGCCGGCTGCATCTTAATTCAAGCGATCCGGATTCAAGGTGGCGTTGCGTCCACACTGAGTGGATTTCCGTTTCGCGGGCGCCGGCCCCCGGCGCGGCTGGCAGGCCGGCACACTGCCGGACATGACGGCCCGTGAGGTACGATACGCGCCGGGGCAACGCGCCCCCTGAGAGAACCGGCCGTCGCGGCCCCCTACCCGACACAAGAAAAATGCCAAGAAACCCGACGCTGAACCGAAACCTGTTCGCCGCGCTGGCGGCCAGCCTGCTGTGGATGCCGGCCGCCCATGCGAGCGGAGACGACGGCTGCTACGTGCCGAACACGCTCCGGCAGACGTCCTACTCGTGCGGCAACGTACCGATGCTGACGCCCGCCAACGACACGCGCATCAACGCGATGCTGATGATGGTCGACAGCACCAAGGTCGCGCAGGCGTTTCCCGACCCGAAGACCATCCCCGCGAAAGAGCGGATCGACCGGATCATCGTGCCGTTCCCGATGGACTTCTCCGGATGGATCGACATCGGCCAGAAGGCGCCCGACAAGACCGGCGGCGGGGTGGATGCCGATGCGTCGTCGAACCGGTACGCGGACGGCGAAGGCAGCATCTGCCGCAGCATGAGCGCGGGCGCGGACGCGTTCAACGATGCACTGGGCGGCGCCGGCGGCCTGCCCGCCGACGAAGCCGCGCGCCTGCGCGCGGCGCGCGCCGACATCGCGCAGAAGACCTGTGCCGCGGGCGGCGCGAGTGCCGCGTGGACGAAGCCGCCGGTCAAGTCGCCGCTCGGCCAGCAGTTCGCCGCGTACCTCGACGGCACGAACGCGTTCTACCGCGCCGACTTCCTCACCGCGACCCGCGCGTTCGCGAACGCCTCGCACAGCGCGGACCCGTGGCTGAAGGAAACTGGCCTGTACATGGCCGGGCGCGCGCAGTTGAACGCCGCGCAAGCCAACGCATTCGACAACGACAGCCCGACGCCGACGCGCGCGCGCGTGACGAAGGTATCGCTCGACGCGGCGAACACGGTGTTCCAGACCTACCTGAAGATATATCCGAAGGGGCGCTATGCGGTGTCCGCGAGCGGGCTGTTGCGACGGGTCGCGTGGCTCGGCGGCAATGTCACGCAGCAGGCGGACCTGTACGGCCATGCGCTCGCGCGCTGGTCGCCGGCGACGTCGAACGTGCCGCTGATGCAACTGGCGAACGAACTCGACAGCAAGCTGCTGTTCGGCCCGGAATTCGACGCGCGCCAGATCCAGTCGCCGACCGTGCTCGCCACCGTCGACCTGCAGCGCATGCGCACGTCGGACAGCACCGATGCGAGCCGCAAGCCGATGACGCTGGACGAGCTCCAGGCGCAGAAGCCGCGCTTCGCGAACGCGCCCGCGCTGTACGACTACCTGCTCGCGACCTGGTACGTGCAGCTCGGGCACAAGCCGGACGCCGCCCTCGACCTGTTGCCGCAGACGCCCGCCGCGCCGCTCGACTACTTCGGGCTGAGCCAGCAGGCGCTGCGCGGGTTCGCGCTGGAGGACAGCGGCCAGAACGACAAGGCCCGCCAGCTGTGGCGCGACCTGATCCCGCTCGCGACGTTCCGCTTCCAGCGCGAAATGCTCGAACTCGCGCTCGCGATCAACCTGGAGCAGGCCGGGCTCGTCAACGACGCGTTCGCCGACGATTCGCCCGTGCAGAACGCCGCGATCCGCGGGGTGCTGCTGCAGCGCACGGCCAATGCCGACCTGCTGCGCGCGCAGGCGCAGAATCAGGCGACCACCGGCGCGCTGCGCAGCACCGCGCTGTACACGTTGCTGTACAAGGAGCTCACGCGTTCGCACTACGCGGACTTCCTCGCCGATACCGCGCTGGTGCCCGGCACGCCCACCGATCCGGTGAAGCCGTTCGTCGCGGCCGGCGCGAAAAACGAAGACGGCTACACGTGCCTGTCGGCGCGCGACATCGCCGCGACGCTGCAGCAGAATCCCGCCGATCCGAAAGGGCTGAACTGCCTCGCCGATTTCGTGCGGCTGCATCCGCCCATGTCCGGCCTCGAAAGCGATCCGGTGCCGCTGTGGATCCGCAACGCGTCGAATACGGCCGCCACGCGCGTGCCGCCGACGCTCGGCGCGACGCCGTCGCAGTTCGCGGGCAAGCCGTACGAGCGGATGTCGAGCTACGTGACGGTGATGGCCGATACGCAGGCGAACCCGAACGACCGCGCGTACGCGTTCTATCGCGCGATCAAGTGCTATGCACCGGGCGGCTCCAACGAATGCGGCGGCAAGGACGTGCCGAAGAGCACGCGCAAGCGCTGGTTCGACACGCTGAAGACCGCCTATCCGGGCAGCCCGTGGGCGCAGAAGCTCCGCTACTACTGGTAAGCGCCGCATGAAGCGCATCGCGTGCGTCGCGCTGCTGCTGGCCGCGCGCGTCGCGCTCGGCGGCACCGTCGACGCCGCGCGGTACGACGCGTTCTGGCTGTGGGCGGGCGTGAAGCCGCAGGCGGTCGTGCGCGGTGCGCGCATCGTCTACGTGCTGCAAGGACAGATCGAAGCGTCGCCGCAAGACGAGTCGCAGGTGCGCGTGATCGCGCAGGGCGTCGCGCTGCCGCCCGCGCCCGATGCGCGCGTGTGGCTCGTCTATCGGGCGCATACGCTGCGCTGGACGCCGCGCGTCACGCAGATCATGCTCGCGCAGCTCGCACGCTGGCGTGCGTCGGGTCGCACGATCGCCGGCATCCAGATCGACTTCGATGCCGGCACGCGTCATCTTCAGGATTACCTCGCGTTCCTGCGCACGTTGCGCGATACGTTGCCCGCCGATTGCCGGCTCAGCATCACGGGGCTGCTCGACTGGAGCAGCCGCATCGATACCGACCAGGTCAACCAGCTCAAGGGGATCGTCGACGAGGTGGTCGTGCAGACCTACCAGGGCCGCCGCACGATTCCCGACTATGCGGCGTACCTGCCGCGCGTCGCGCGGCTGCAACTGCCGTTTCGGATCGGCGTGATCCAGGGCGGCGAATGGGATGCGCCGCCGTATCTCGCGTCGAATCCGTGGTTTCGCGGTTATGTCGTATTCCTGCGCAACGGTTAGCGGGTGAAAACACGGCGCGGGCGATCGCAGCCGCGGCCGGATCGCCCGCCTTCAATCACGGCGCCGCCCGCCGCAGCGGGCCGGCGCCGCCATCCTTACGCCCGCACGAACGCGAGCAGATCGGCGTTGAGCACGTCGGCGTTGACCGTCAGCATCCCGTGCGAATAGCCCGGGTACGTCTTCAGCGTGCCGTTCTTCAGCAGCTTGATCGACTTCAGCGCGGCATCCGCGATCGGCACGATCTGGTCGTCCTCGCCATGCAGCACGAGCGTCGGAACGGAGATCGACTTCAGGTCGTCGGTCTGATCCGTTTCCGAAAACGCCTTGATGCCGTCGTAATGCGCCTTCGCGCTGCCTTCCATCCCCTGCCGCCACCAGTTGCGGATCACGCCCTGATGCACGGTTGCACCTTCGCGGTTGAACCCGTAGAACGGACCGCTCGGCACGTCGAGGAAGAACTGCGCGCGATTGTCGGCGAGCGCTTTGCGGAAGCCGTCGAACACCTCGAGCGGCAGGCCTTCGGGGTTCGATTCGGTTTTCAGCATCAGCGGCGGCACCGCGCTGACCAGTACGGCCTTCGCGACGCGGCCGGCCGGCTCGCCGTGCTTCGCGACGTAGCGCGCCACTTCGCCGCCGCCGGTCGAGTGACCGATATGCACCGCATTGCGCAGGTCGAGCGCCTCGACGACCGCGAATGCATCCGCCGCGTAATGATCCATGTCGTGACCGTCCGACACCTGCGCCGAGCGGCCATGGCCGCGCCGGTCGTGCGCGATCACGCGATAGCCGTTCTGGACGAAGAACAGCAGTTGCGCGTCCCAGTCGTCGCTGGACAGCGGCCAGCCGTGGTGGAACACGATGGGCTGCGCATCTTTCGGGCCCCAGTCCTTGTAGAAAATCTCGACGTTGTCCTTCGTGGTGACGTACGGCATCGCGGTGCTCCTGTGAGGTGGATGAACGTGGCGAACGGGCCGCCGTCATTATCGGCTTTATTGTGAAATCGCGACGCCATCGTGCAATGCGATGGCCGATCATTCACCGGCAGGAAACGAACGACGCAGCGCGTCAGCCGTCCGTCGACACCGTCACGGCTTCCCACGCGCGGATTTCGTCGTCCAGCGCCGCCAGCTTGTCGCGCACGAGCCGCAGCGCATCGCTGCCGAGCAGCAGATGCGCGGGCGGATGGTCCGCTGCCATCACGGCGAGCATCGCCCGCGCGGCCTTCGCGGGATCGCCCGGCTGCTTGCCGCTTTTTTCCTCGCGCGCGCGGCGGATCGGGTCGAACAGCGCATCGTAGTCGGCGATCGAGCGCGGCGTGCGCGCCATCGAGCGGCCGGCCCAGTCGGTGCGGAACGAACCCGGCGCGACGGCCGTCACCGCGATGCCGAACGGCTCGAGCTCCTTGCCGACGGTCTCGGAAATACCCTCCAGCGCGAACTTGCTGCCGCAGTAGTACGCGATGCCCGGCATCGTGATGTACCCGCCCATCGACGTGATGTTCAGGATGCGGCCGCGCCGGCGCTCGCGCATGAACGGCACGACGGCCTTCATCATCGCGACCGCGCCGAACACGTTCACGTCGAACTGCCGCCGCATCGCGTCGAGCGGCGACTCCTCCATGATCCCTTCGTGCCCGTAACCGGCGTTGTTCACCAGCACGTCGACGGGCCCGACGTTCGCCTCGATGTCCGCGACGACGCCGTCGATGCGCTCGAAATCGGTCACGTCGAGCACGCGCGCGACGGCCGCCTGCGCGGACAGCGCTTCGAACGCGCGCGCCGCCTGCTCGCTGCGTACCGTGCCGACCACCGTGTGACCGGCGGCCAGCGCTTCCTGGGCCAGCGCGCGGCCGAAACCGCTGCTGACGCCGGTAATGAGCATGAGGTTGCCGGATGCCATGCGAGCTTCTCCCGAATGTGGATTGAAGCGTGCATACTAGTCTGACGAACGACGCCGAATAAGCCCGATTCCGCTGATTTTCTTGCACAAAACTATGAGCACAGTGCCCGCCTCCGCCCGACCTCCATTGCTGTCGCCGCGTGACCGAAAGCGCCTGGTGACGCTGCTGCGCGCGCTGGCGCCCGACGAGGGCTACAACCTGACCGCGCTGCCGAGCGTGCGCGTCCTGCGCTCGAACCGCGCGCTGTCGCGCACGCCGGTGCTGTACGACCCGGGCATCGTGATCGTGTGCCAGGGATCGAAGCGCGGCTACTTCGGCGGCGAGCGCTATCTGTACGACGAACACCATTACCTGGCCGTGTCCGTGCCCGTCCCGTTCAGCATGGAGACCGACGCGACGCCCGAGCGCCCGCTGCTCGCGCTGTACCTGCACCTCGATTTCACGCTGGCCGCCGAACTCGCCGCGCAGATCGACCGGGCCGGCGTCGCGGAAACCGTGCAGGCGCCGAAGAGCATGATGTCGACGCCGATGGACGAAGCGATGCACGCATCGGTGCTGCGTTTCGTCGACGCGATGCAGCGGCCGCTCGACGCCGCGGTGCTCGGCCCGGCGCTGCTTCGCGAGTTGTATTTCCGCGTGCTGACCGGCGCGCAGGGCAACGCGATGCGCAGCGCGCTGGCGATGCGCGGGCAATTCGGCCGGATCGGCCGATCGTTGCGGATGATCCACGCCGATTACGCGCGGCCGCTCGACGTGTCGCAACTGGCCGACGCAGCCGGCATGAGCGTGCCGAGCTTTCACAGTCACTTCAAGGCGATCACGCAGGTGTCGCCGATGCAGTACCTGAAGTCGACGCGCCTGCATCAGGCGCGATTATTGATGGTGCGCCAGGACCTGACGGCGGAGGCGGCCGGCTACGCGGTCGGCTACACGAGCCCGTCGCAGTTCAGCCGGGAGTTCAAGCGCCTGTTCGGTTCGACGCCGGCGAAGGAAGCGCAGCGCATGCGCGCGAGCTTCGCGATCCCGGAAGCGTTCGACGATGCGGTGTTCGTGTCGTCGCATTGATGCCATTCACGTGCGCTGAACGCCGACCGCGACGCACGCGTTCATCGCGCGGCATCGAGCGCGAGGCCGGCCAGCGACTTCAGGATGAACGCGGTCACTCCCCAGATGTCCTGCGGCTGATCCGCCCAATACCAGCCGCCGGCACGTTCGCCGTCCGCGTATTGCCGCGGCAGATCCGGATTCAGCAGCGCGGCGAACGGGAACTCGAAAATTTCCTCGACTTCGGCCGGCGCGGCCGCCCACGCGGCGGCTTCCGGCACGATGCCGACCACCGGAAAGATCGCGTGATTCCGCTTTCGGGTCTTGTGAATCGGCAGGCTGCCGATCACGCGCACCGCAGCGGGATCGAGGCCGATTTCCTCGAATGACTCGCGCAATGCGGTCGCGCCGATGCTCGCGTCGGACTCGGTCGGGCGGCCGCCCGGGAAGCTCACGTGCGACGAATATTCGCTGAGCCCCGACGATCGTTTGGTGAGCAGGATCGTCGGCTCGCGCCGCGCGACGATCGGGACCAGCACGGCGGAGAATTTCCACTGGCGGTCGTTGTCCGTGAGGTAAAGCCGCGCCGTCGGCCACTCCGTATCGGCGGGAATCCGGAGCGCTTCCACGCCGCGCACGATCGTTTCCAGCGCGGTGTACGGTGAATCGGTAGGCGCGTCGCGGGGATGCAGGACGCCTTCGTCGGATGTCATGTCTTCCTCCTGCATGCGTGAAAGTCGGGGTCGCACGCGATTGCTCATCGCACCCCTTCGAACGTGATCGTCTGTTCCGGCGCAAAAACCGACTGCCGCTGCCGGCTCGCCGTCAGCGAATCGGTGCACATCGATCATGCATGAAAACCGGACGGCACGTGTGCCGCCACCTTCGTCGAATCATGCAGGCACAATGGCGTACGGCATGCCCTTCCCGGCTGCGATCCATACGAAATGCCCATGCCCCCCTACACCTTCCGCCTGCTGAACGTCTTCGCCGAATCGACGTTCGGCGGCAATCCGCTTTGCGTGTTCGACGATGCGCGCGGCATGGACGACGCGACCATGCAGGCGCTCGCCGTGCAGTTCAACCTGTCGGAGACGACCTTCGTGCTGCCGTCCGAGCGGGCGCATGCACGCGTGCGCATCTTCACGCCCGGCTACGAGATGGCGTTCGCGGGCCATCCGACGCTCGGCACCGCGCACGTCGTGCGCGAGCGGCTCAACGCAGGCGATGCGCTGACGCTGGAATTCAAGGCCGGCGTCGTCGACGTCACCGCGCGCGACGACGTGTGGACCTTCATCGCGCCGCACGCCGGCATGCCGAACACGGCGCCGTGCACGTTGTCCGATGCGCGGATCGCGGCGCTGCTCGGGCTCGCCGAGGACGACCTGCTCGCGCCGCCGCTGTGGGTCGACACCGGCGCCGACCAGTTGCTGGTCGCGCTCAAGGACCCGGCCGCCGTGCGACGCGCGCAGCCTGACAGCGCGCATCTCGACATCTGGCCGCGAAGCAGCCTCGGCCGGAAGACCGCCTATGTGTTCGCGTTCGACGCCGAACGGCCGGGGACAGTCGTGTCCCGCTACTTCTTCGTGAAGCAGGGCGGCGGCGTATCGGAAGATCCGGGCACCGGATCGGCCTGTGCGAACCTGGGCGGCTGGTTGCTTGCCGCCAGTCACGATCTGCCGGCCGCGTTTCGGGTCGAGCAAGGCGAAGCCGTCGGCCGGCCTTGCGTGCTGCGGTTGTCGGTCGATGCGGCGGGCAAAATCGGCGTCGGCGGGCGCGTGATCGAAATCGGGCGCGGCACGATCAACATGTGACCGACACGCGCGCGCCAGCGCCGACGGTCATCGCGCGCCCACCCGCCACACCGTCACTTCGTGCAGCGTGTCGCCCGGCTTGAGCACCGTCGACGGGAAGGCCGGACGATTCGGCGAATCGGGAAAATGCTCGGCTTCCAGCGCGAACGCATCGGTTTGCCGGTAGGCGGTCCCGCCCTTGCCCGCGACGCTGCCGTTCAACCCGTTGGCCGTATAGAACTGCAGCCCCGGCTGCGTCGTGTACAGCTCGAGGAAACGCCCGGACGCCGGGTCGTAGGCGCGCGCGGCAAACGCCGGCGCCGGCTGGCCGCCCTGGTCCAGCACCCAGTTCTGGTCGTAGCCATGCGCGATCGCCAACTGCGGATACGCATCGCGCAAATGCGCGCCGATCGGCGTCAACTGGCGCAGATCCATCGGCGTGCCCGCGACGCTCGTCAGTTGTCCGGTCGGAATCGACGTATCGTCGGTCGGCGTGAAACGCGAGGCGGCGATCTCGATCAGTTGCCGCTCGACGCTGCCGCCGGCGTGCCCCGCCAGATTGAAGTAGCTGTGGTTGGTCAGGTTGACGACCGTGTCCTTGTCGGTCGTCGCGCGGTAGTCGATGCGGATCTGGTCGTCGCGGGTCAGCGTGTAGGTCACGTCCGTCGTCAACGTGCCGGGGAAGCCGTTCTCGCCGTCGGGGCTCACGTAGCGCAGCGTGACGCTCGAACCGGCCGCGTCGCTGTGCGTGCCGGTGACCTTCCACACCTTCGCGTCGAAACTGTCGGGGCCGCCGTGCAGCGTGTTCGGCCCGTCGTTGACCGGCAGCGTCCACGTCTTGCCGTCGAGCGCGAAACGCCCGCCCGCGATGCGGTTCGCATACCGGCCGATCAGCGCGCCGAAATGGATGTTGCCGTTGTGCGCTTCGTAGTCGCGCAGCGAATCGAAGCCGAGCACGATGTCGGCAACGTGGCCGGTGCGGTCCGGCACGTCGAGCGCGGTCACGATGCCGCCGTACGTGATCACTTTCAGCGTCACGCCGTGCCGGTTCGCGAGCGTGTACTGGCTCACCGCCTGCCCGCTCGCGGTCGTCCCGTAATCGGCGCGGCTGATCGACACGTCGGCTGCCGCCAATGCGATGGCGGCATGCAAGCCGAACGTTGCGAACACACCTATCGCGAGCATCGATTGTCGCGGCCAGTGTCGTTTCATGAAAACCTCCGAAGTGATGCGGCCCGTGCTCGCATGCAAGTCGCATGCCTGCACGTCGCCGCGTGTGTCATGCCGCGCGCCCCGCCTCCGTCGTATCGCGACGCTCACGTATGGTCCGCGCGCCACCGGCGTGGCGTGACACCGGTCAATCGCGCAAAGGTTCGCGAGAAATGGCTCTGATCGGCGAAGCCGCACGCAACGGCGATCATGCTCAACGGCACGTTCGGGTTGCGCATCCATTCCTTCGCCCGTTCGACGCGCTGCACGACGAGCCAGCGATGCGGCGGCAGCCCGGTCGTTCGATGAAACGCCTTGACGAAATGGCTGCGGGACAGCCCGCACGCGCTCGCGACGTCGGCCAGCCCGATGTTGCCGTCGAGGTGCGCGAGCAACAGCTCCTGCGCACGGCGCGCCTGCGACGGCGTGAGCTTGCCGTCCGACCTTTCCCGCCGTTCGCCGACGCCGCCGTAACGGTGCGCGACGTGTGCCTGAAACGCCAGCCCCACGTGATCGATGAAGATCTGCGATGCTTCGCCCGGCCGGGCCAGCGCCGGCAGTAGCGACTGGCCGAGCGCGTGGATGATCGAGTCGTGGGTGCTCAGATGCGGCGGCAGGTAAAGCTGCGGCCGCTGCCGGCCGCCGAGGTCGTCGACCGTTTCCTCGAGCGTGTGGCGCGGCAGGTGGAAATGCAGGCAATCGAACGCGCCCTTGAGGTCGGCCACCCAGCGACGGTCGAGATCGTAGATCGACACGGTTCCCGCGTCATACGGGACGAACGGCGCGGGGCGGCCATCGAGCCACAGATCCTGTTCGCCGAACGGACGCAACTGCAATACGATGAGATCCGTATTCTCGAGTTCGTAGGGTGCGGTCAGCCCCATGTTCCGGCGCAAGCTCTGGAGTCGGACGATACCGATTTGCCCGTGCGGCAACGCTTGCGTGACGACGGTCTGCCTGACGTCGGCCGGGAGGAAATCGGACGGTGCGGTATCCGGCTGAGGGGCGCTCATGGGGCGATGCGGGTCGCGAATGACGATACCCGCCACTCTAGCAAATCGCGGCGACGCACGCTGCTCATGCCGCCCCGGCGCTGGTATGATGCGCCAGCCACCTCTACCGGAATCCGCGATGAAGCTGTCATTCGAAGCGCTCGAAGCCCTGGACGCGATCGACCGCACCGGAACCTTTGCCGAAGCCGCGGAACTGCTGCATCGCGTGCCGTCCGCGCTGACCTATCTGGTGCAGAAACTCGAAAGCGATCTCGGCGTGGCGCTGTTCGACCGCAGCGGACGCCGCGCGAAGCTCACGCATGCGGGACGCATCGTCGTCGAGGAGGGCCGGCGCCTGCTGCGCGCGGCCGAGCAACTCGAAATGAAGGCGCTGCGTGCGCAACAGGGCTGGGAAACGGAAGTGCGTGTCTGTATCGACGAAATTCTGCCGTTCGATGCGCTGTGGCCGTACGTGCACCGGTTCTACGCGCTCGGGATGGACACGCGGCTGCGTTTGTCGACCGAAGTGCTCGGCGGCGCGTGGGATGCGCTGATTTCGCGTCGGGCCGATCTCGTCGTCGGCGCGGCGGGCGAACCGCCGGAATTGCCGGGCATCGTCGCGCGGCCGATCGGCTCGCTGAAGCACGTGTTCGCGGTCGCGCCGACCCATCCGCTCGCATCGATGCCCGAACCGCTGGCGATGGCGTCGGTCGTCCGGTATCGCGGCGCGGTGATCAGCGATACGTCGCGCGAATTGCAGCCGCAGTCGGTCGCGATCGATGCGGGCCAGCCGACCCTCGCGGTCCCGACGCTGGCCGCGAAACTCGAAGCGCAATGCGAAGGGCTCGCGGTCGGCACGCTGCCGGAATGCATCGCGGCGCGCGCGATCGCCGACGGCAAGCTCGTCGCGCGGCAGGTGACGGGCATGCGCGACACCACGCACTGCTATCTCGCGTGGCGCGGCGACGAGGCCGGCCGCGCGCTGCACTGGTGGGTCGAGCAACTCGACCAGCCCGATCTCGTCGAACGTTTCACGACGCCGGACTGACGCGCGCGTTCACGGCCCGGCGGCACGGCGGGGTCGCGCGCGCGGCCGCCTCGTCGATGGCTGACGGCTCGGCAGCGCGCGCGTCATCCAGCGCCCCGGCACGGCGCCACGCGCCGTGAAAAAAAAGCGCATGCCGATCCCCCCCGCTGCCGGCCCCTCGCGGCCCACCCCGGCGTCAGCCGAGCGAATCGTGCAGCCGCTTCATTTCCTTTTCGAGCCAGCCGATCAGGCTGAACCCCGCGTGCGCCTTCTCGACCGGCGGAATCATCATCCGTTCCTCGGTCGCGATATGGTCGGTGAGCGACTCGCACATCAGCCTGCCGAGCGCCGGCTTCCGGCCGATCAGCGCCGACAGATCCTCGCTGCGAAGCTGATGCACGGTCATCGCGGTCACCGCGTGGACGGTCGCGTGAAGCCGCGTGCCGGCGAGCACGACCGACTGCCCGATCGCATCGCCCGGCGCCATCCGCCGGACTTCGACGTCGCCGGACGCGCCCGGCACGAACACCGCCGCGACACCCGATTCGACGATCGTCAGCACGCGCGACTCCGAATTCGACGCATAGATCACGTCGCCCTTGCCGAACGAACGCGAGACCAGCGCATCGGCCAGCACGGCCAGATCGTCGTCGTCGACGCGCGCGAACAGTTCGACCGCGCGCAACAGCAGCAGCCGACGCGATACCGGATCCGCTTGCGACGTCGACGACGATGCGGACACCGGCGCCGGCCCCACGAGCGGCCGCCACGCGACGCCCGCCGCGGCCAGGTGCCGATGCGCGAGATCGTAGAGCGCGTTGCGCACGGTCGTTTTCTTCTGCAGCGCGTCGACGTAGCAGACGAGTTCGTACTGGATCGCGTTCGCGCGGAACGCCTTCACGACGGCGATCGGCGCGGGGCGCGCGAGCACGTCGAGCGAACTCGCCGCGGCCCGCTCCAGTGCGCCGACGGCGACGGCCGGCCGCACCGCGGGATCGAGGTCGAGCACGAGCGTGACGCCGTGCAGGCCGGCCGGCTCGCTCAGGTTCACGATGGTGGCGCGCGCCGCCGAGCTGTTCGGCACGACGACCAGGTTGCCGAGGTTGTCGATCAGCTTCGTCGAACGCCAGTTGCTCTCGACGATCCGCCCTTCGAGCTCGCCGATCGACACCGTATCGTCGAGCCTGAACGGTTGCGTGGTGTTCAGCACGAGCCCGGAGAACACGTCGTTCAGCGTGTTCTGGAGCGCGAGACCGAGGATCACCGCGACCGCGCCGGAGGTCGCGACCAGACCGCTCAACGGCAGGCCGAGCACGTAGCCCAGCGCGGCCACCGCGGCCGCGCCGAACACGATGCCCGCGGCGATGTCGTGAAAGAGCCGCTGGCTGTGCCACGCACGCGGCAGCAGCAGATGATTGAGCAGCAGGCTGAACACGATCGCGCACTGGAGCCACCACGCGATGCACACGGCCTGGACCACGATCCGGTCGAGCCCGCCGAGCGACGCGGGAACGGCGAGCGGGCTGACGCCGGTCGCGAACAGCACCGCGCTCAGCGCGGCGAACGCCGCGCAGCGCCGGATCGCGCGAACCACGGGGCGATCGCGCGCGAACAGCCGCCACGCGGCGAGATCGGCGAGCACGATCGGCGCACCGTAGATCGCCGTATCGGAGAAATTCAACATGTCGGAGCGCCAGCGCGGCGCGCGAAAAGGGCGAAGCGGCAGCACGCAGCTCGCCGCGGGAACGGCATCGTCAGGCACATCGCGTGCTGCCCGCCGACGCGCGGGCTGCGGCTAGTCACGCCGACGCACGATGCCCGGCAACGGCAACACATAGCGGCCGGCGCCCGCGATCGCGATCGTGCCGAACAGGATCAGCAGCATCCACGCGAACTGCGCGTCGCGCAGCGGCCAGTCCGGATGGACGAACACCAGCGCGACGAGCGTGACGACCATCACCGGCAGCGCCGCCAGCCGCGGGTACAGACCGACGATCATGAAGATCGGGCACACGACCTCCGCGAAGATCGCGAACAGGATCGACAGCGTGCGGCCGAGATGGAACGGATCTTCGATGGCCGCGGCTTCGGCCGTGTAATGGACGATCTTCGGCAAGCCGTGCACCACGAGCAGCAGCACGCTGGCGGCGACACGCAGGAACAGCAGGCCGAGGTCGGTCGCGTGACGGGAAAGGTCGGAAGGATCAGGTTTCATGCGCCGGTTCGTCGATTGAGCGGGATGCGCGGCGACGTGCACCCCGGGGCGTTTCGCCGCGCCGGCGTTCAGTGATGTCGCGCGATGTCGGCGAGCGCGCGGGGTCGGCGCGCACGCGTGCCGACGGAGTGCGGGCGCCCTCCGTCCACGCAATCTACGCGTGCCGCCTGCCGCCGTCCTGTAACCGGGCTGAATCGTTCTGAAGCATCGGAGACGCGCGACGAACCCGGCGTCACGACTCGCGCGTCGGCCGCTCGGCCTCGGCCGCATCGAATCCGAGCGCATGCACCTCCGACCACGCATCGTGCACGACCTGTGTCGACCCTGCGGTATGCGCGAGCGCGGCCGCATACGCGGCCAGCAACCGCACGCGCGCATCGTCGGACACCGGGGTCGCGTCCGCGTCGCGCATCGCATCGAGCGCGACGCGCGCCCGCTCGCGGCATTCGTCGACGAGCGACAGATCAAACAGGCAAGGCACCGCGACGGCCGCGAGCGCGGTGCCGAGCGCCGCGTCGCCCTGTGCCGAAAACGCCCAGTCGAGCGCGGCCCGCAGATTGCCGAGCTCGCGCCGCACCGCATCGAGCCGGGTCGTGCTGCCGGCCTCGCTGCCCGGCTCGCCGCCACCGTGGGCCGCGCGCCGGAACAACGCGAGGAAGTAGGTCGCATGCGCGCGCGCGGCAGCCGCCCCTTCGCCGTGACTGTCGAGCTGCTGTTGCGCGTAGGCGCGCGTGGTCGTCAGCAGCCGGTAGCGCGGTGCGCCGTGTGCGGTCTCGAGGATCAGCAGCGACTTCGACACGAGGCCGGCGATCGTATCGAGCAGGTCGGCGCCGGCCAGCCCGTTAGCGCCGACGACCTCGCGCACGGCCTCGATCGAGAAGCCGTCGCGAAACACGCCGAGCCATCGCAGCAGCAGGCGCTCGGCGTCGCCGAGCAACCGGTAGCTCCAGTCGACCATCGCCTGCAGCGTCTGATGGCGCGGCAACGCGGTGCGAAAACCGCCGGTCAGCAGCCGAAAGTGATCGTCGAGATGGGCGGCCAGCACGTCGATGCCCAGCACGGCGGCGCGGGCCGCGGCCAGTTCGATCGCGAGCGGCAGGCCGTCGAGGCGGCGGCAGACCGACGCCATCAACGACAGGCTGCGCGCATCGAGCGGAAAACGCGGATCGGCCGCGCGCGCACGCGCCGCGAACAACTGCACCGCGCTCGCGCTCATCGCCTCGCGATCGCCGGCCCCTTCGTCGGGCACGTCGAGCGGCGGCACCGGGCACACGCGCTCGCCGTGGATGCGCAGCGATTCCCGGCTCGTCGCGAGCACGCACAGCCCGTCGTCCGCATCGGTGAGCGCGCTCGCGATCTGCGCGGCGGCGTCGAGCAGGTGCTCGCAATTGTCGAGCACGAGCAGCATCCGCCGACGCGCGACGCTGGCGAGCACCGCTTCGAGCGTCAGCGAGCCGATCGGCTGCGTGATGCCGAACGCGCCGGCGAGCGCGTCGGGCACGAAGCGGGGACACGCGACGGTGGCGAGCGAAACGAATACGGTGCCTTCCGGAAAACGTGCGGCGGCGCGCGCCGCCGCTTCGATCGCGACCCGCGTCTTGCCGATGCCGCCCGCGCCGACCAGCGTCACGACGCGCGCGCCCTGCAGCGCGGTCAGCACGTCGGCGACCGTCTGTTCGCGGCCGAACAACGCGCTCGGCGCGGCGGACGGCCGCCCCATCGCGGGACGCACGGGCGCGTCGCCGTCGTCCTGCCCGACGACCAGACGATAGCCGCGGCCGGGCACCGTCACGATCAGGTTCCGGTCGCCGGCCAGCGCCTTGCGCAGCGAAGCGATGTGCACCTGCAGGTTGTTTTCCTCGACGACGGTGTGCGGCCATACGCGCTGCATGATGTCGTCTTTCGATACCAGCGCACCGTCCGCCCGAATCAACAGCTCGAGAATTTCGAATGCGCGGCTGCCGATGCGCAGCAGCTTGCCGTTCGAACGAATTTCACGTCTGTCGAGAAAAACGTGAAGTGTTCCAATCCGGATCATGAGAATTTCTTGAGGGTGACATTCAACGGCGCCCCACTGAAATCGGGGGCCGGTTCGGCATCAATGCTACGGTATTTGCATGGTCGAATGATTCAAATTATCAGAATGAACGACACGAATTTTTTGAAATGACGAACAATGCCGTCGGGAAACGCTGCTTTTCGCCCCCGCACCGACATGCGGCAGGGTCACGCACGTTTCATGTGCAAATCGTGGATGCGCCGATAAATGCGATTTCGTTATATCAGACGAAATGATTTTCGCTCGGCGCAATGCGGCGCATTTTCGTTTTGATTGACCGGCCGGTTTATTTCAGACGCCTCTATTGTGGCCGCCGAATATCCGTCGGCTCGTTTGCCCGCGTTTGCGCGCGATTCGCCGCAGGCCGGGCCGGCCTGCGGCGCCGGCTCAGGCCTGCGCGAACGCCAGCAGTTCGTCGTTCAGCCTGGCCGCGTGCGTCAGGTAGAGCGCGTGCGGGCCGCCTTCGTAGACGCTCAGCGTCGCATGCGGGACGCGCTTCGCGGTGGCGGCGCCGGTCAGCGCGAGCGGCGCCGTCTGGTCGTCGTCGCCGTGAATCACGAGCGTCGGCACGTCGAACCGTTGCAGGTCGGCGCGGAAATCGGTTTCGGAAAACGCGCGGACGCAATCGAGCGTGCCCTTCAGCCCGCCCTGCAGCGCCATGACCGACGTCCACCCCAGCGCCGCCCGCGACACCGTCGAGCCGCCGCGGTTCGAGCCGGTAAAGAGCGGCCAGAAGCCGTCGAAAAACGCCGCGCGATCGGCCACGATGCCCGCGCGGATGCCGTCGAATACCGCGACGTCCACGCCTTCCGGATGATCGTCGCGGCGCGCGACGAGCGGCGTCACCGAGCCGATCAGCACCGCCTTCGCGATTCGGCGCGTGCCGTGCCGGCCGATGTAGCGCGCGACCTCCCCACCGCCCATCGAAAAGCCGACGAGCGTCACGTCATGCAGGTCGAGCGTGTCGAGCAGCGTCGCGAGATCGTCGGCCAGCGTGTCGTAGTCGTATCCGCTCCACGGTTGACCGGACCGCCCGAAGCCGCGCCGGTCGTACGCGATGCAGCGCAGGCCGTGCGACGCGAGATGATGCATCTGCACGTCCCACATGTCGGCGTTCAGCGGCCAGCCGTGAATGAACACGACCGGGCGGCCGCTGCCCCAGTCCTTGTAGTGAATCGACACGCCGTCGCGGGTGGTGAACGTGCTCATGAGGGTTCCTTGCGGGTAGGGAAGCCGCGGACGCGGCCGAAGCGTGCGGCGCGGCGCGTCATGCCCGGGACTGCCGGGCGACGAACTGCTCGAGCGCCGTCGCGAGAACCATCTCACGGCAGTTCGCGGGGCGTTTCTCGCCGCGCCACTGGGGTTTGTAGATCGCGTCGCCGATCCGGATCGGCTGCCCGGTGAGCGCGCAGCGTGCCAGCCTGCGCGCCTTCGCGCAGATCCAGCGTTGTTCGTCGTAGCGGCAGCGGGTCGGATCGCTCCACGACACCAGCATCGACGAATCGGTCTGCCGCTCGACGGCGACGATCGCGCTGCGGCGGCGCACGTCGCCGCTCGACGGCACCGGCGCATCGTCCCGATGCGGGCGACGCGCGCCGTCCGTGTCCCGCGTGCGCGGCATCGGCAGCATCCGGACGCCCGCGACGGGCATCGGTCCGAGCGACGTGATCATGTGCTCCCAGCGATTGAAGGCGTCCATGGCGGCATATCCAGGCAGGTGACGGGCGGCGCGGGCCCTGCCGGCCCGTTCGCGTGGCGCGCAACGTGTGGCGGTGACCCGATGTTGACGATAGCCGCCGCGCGCTGAAGAGTCCCGGTCCCGCGCTTAATTTTTCTGCAATGCGGCAAATTCGCGCGCGGCGCCGCGGCGTTCAAGAAAATTCAGCCGGATTTCAGTACGGCGCGCACCGCATCGGGATACGCTCCCGACGGCATTCGTTCGTCCGCGCGCGCCAGTCGCCGCGCGGCGGCGCACGCCGGACGGCTGCCGGGCGGGATGGCCGCGGCCGGCCGCCACCGATCCACCATCCCGTGCGGCCTCGCCGCCGCATACCCCAGGAGTCCAGATGCATCCCGAACCGACCGATGCCGTTGCGTCGGCCCGCCGCCGCGACATGCTGCTCGCCGGCGCGACGGCCGTTGCCGCAGCCGCGCTGCCCGCGATGGCCGCCGCCGCCGGCACGCCGTCCCACAGCCCCTCTTCAGCCCATGCAGGCGCGCAGACGATGAACACCATCACCACCAAGGACGGCACGCAGATCTACTTCAAGGACTGGGGCAGCGGCCGCCCGGTCGTGTTCTCGCACGGCTGGCCGCTGTGCGCGGACGCGTGGGATGCGCAGATGCTGTTCCTCGTGCAGCGCGGCTATCGCGTGATCGCGCACGACCGCCGCGGCCACGGTCGCTCCAGCCAGCCGTCGCGCGGCAACGACATGAACACGTACGCGGACGATCTCGCCGCGCTGCTCGATGCGCTCGACGTGCGCGAAGCCACGCTTGTCGGCCACTCCACCGGCGGCGGCGAAGTCGCGCGCTATATCGGCCGTCACGGCACGAAGCGCGTGGCGAAGGCCGTGCTGATCGGCGCGGTGCCGCCGCAGATGGTGAAATCGCCGACCAATCCGGGCGGCCTGCCGATGGACGTGTTCGACGGCATCCGCAAGAACGTCGCGGAGAACCGTTCGCAGTTCTACAAGGATCTCGCGGTGCCGTTCTTCGGCTTCAATCGCCCGAACGCGAAGGTGTCGCAGGGCACGATCGACGCGTTCTGGTCGCAGGGGATGATGGGCGGCATTCACGGCCAGTATCTGTGCGTGAAGGAGTTCTCCGAAGTCGACTACACCGAGGACCTGAAGAAGTTCGACGTGCCGACGCTCGTGCTGCACGGCGACGACGACCAGATCGTGCCGATCGACGATTCGGCGCGGCTGTCGTCGAAAATCGTCAAGCACGCGGTGCTGAAGGTGATCGAGGGCGGCGCGCACGGGATGTGCGTCGTGAACGCCGATCGCATCAACGCCGAGCTGCTCGCGTTCCTGCAGGCGTAAGCGCGCCGTCCGCCGCGGCGGCGCGCATGCCGCCGCGACGGACGCCGCACACGTGCCGTTCAGGACTTTTCAGGAAATTTCAGATCGCGCGGCGCCGCGCTCACGGCGCCCGCACCGGGCGCAGCAGGATGCCGAGCAGCGCGCCGGCGAGCGCGAACGCCATCGCCACGCGGAAGTTGTCGGCCAGCGCGAGCGTCGTGGCCTGCACGCGCACCGCGCGATCGACGAGCGCGTAGGTCGCCTGGTTGCCGGTCGCGAACGTGGCGCCATGCGCGACCAGCGACGCCGCGCCGGCCCGCAGCCGTTCGAGCGTTTCCGGATCCGACAGCGACACATGCAGACCGACGAGATTCGAATGGGTAGCCTCCCTGATCCGCTGAATCACCGCGATCGACGTCGTGCCGAGCTGCCCGCTCAGCAGGCGCGTCGTCTGCACGACCGCGCCGAACGTCAGCGCATGCTCGGCCGTCACGTGCCGGCCGAAGAACACGATGACCGACGTGAGCGCCATCGTCTGGCCGAGCGCCTGCAGCAATTGCGACGGAATGAAATCGGGCTCGGCCCACACCGGCGTGAGCCGCGAGCCGAGCGCGAACGCAATCGCCACCATCGCGAAGCCGGCGACGATCAGCCGGCGCGGGTCGACACGCTGCAGCAACAGCGCGACGCACGGCGCGAACAGCAGTTGCGGAATCGCGATCCAGCGCAGCGTATCGCCGATCTGCAGCGGGCGCAGCCCGTAGGTGCTGGCCAGGAACAGCGACGGGATGAAGCTCGTGTTGAGCACGGTGAAGCGCACGAGGCCGACGAGCACGATCAGCAGCGCGATATTGGGCCGCGCCAGGTAGCCGAGATCGATGCCCGCGCGCGGCGACGCGAGTTCGTGGATCAGGAACGCGGCGATCATCAGGATGCCGGCGGCCAGCAGCGCGACGATCAGCGGCGACTGCAGCCAGAACAGCCGCTCGCCCTGGTCGAGCGCGATGCACAGGCACGCGAACCCGCCCGCGCCGAGCAGCATCCCGCGCGCGTCGATGCCGGACGCGAAGCGCTTGATCGGCTCGTCGGGGAGCGACAGCATCAGGCACGCGATGAACGGCACGGTCAGCGCCGCGTTCTGCCAGAACAGCCAGCGCCAGCTCAGGTGTTCGCTGTACCAGCCTTCGAGCGTGGCCGACAGGTTCAGCGACATCTCCAGATTCATCGCATACGCGGCGATGCCGAACGGAATCAGCCGCGGCGGCAGCGTGCGCACGACGAAGCCGATCGTCAGCGGCACGAACACGCCGGACGCGAGCCCCGCGATCGCCTGGCACACGATGAACGCGCCGAATTGCGTGCAGAGCGGCAGCACGGTTTCCGCGCCGAGAAACACCACGGCGCCCGCGACCAGCACGCGGCGCGTGCCGAACATGAAGGCCGCCGCGATCGCGAGCGGCCCGACGAACATCTGCGATGCGGTAAACGCGGTGTTGATCCACGCGCCTTCGTCGAAGCCGACGCCCAGCGCGCCACGAACGTCGGCCAGCCCGAGCGACGTGATGCGCGACGTCAGCGTCGCGATGATCGCGCCGAGCAGCACGGCCGCGATCGCGGCGATCGACCGAAACGTCGGAATGTCGGAGGCCGGCCCTGCGGCCGGCGCCGGCATGGCACTGCCGGTGGCGAACGTCGTGTTCATCGTCGAGCGGCTCCCGCCTGTCAAGCTGGCGCAAGCATAACGCGGTGCGTCGAATCCTGCCCGTACAACGGAGTTTGCCGATCATGACCCCACCCTCACCCGCGCCGTCGCCCGCCGTGCCCGCGCGTTCCCGCAAGCCGGCCATCGTCGCGATCGCCGCGATCGCGCTGCTGCTCGTCGCGTTGCTCGCGTACGAGTTCGACGCACGCGATCGCGGCACCGATGATGCATACGTGACCGGCCACCTGCACGTGATCTCGCCGCGCGTGTCCGGCACGGTCGAGCGCGTGCTCGTCGACGACAACCAGTTCGTGCACGCGGGCGACGCGCTCGTGCAGATCGACCGGCGCGACTTCGACGTGCGCGTCGCCGCGCAGCGCGCACGCGTCGCGCAGGCGCATGCCGATGCGAGCCGCGCCCACGCGCTGATCGAGCAGGCGGACGCGGCGCTCGTGTCGGCGCACGCCGATGCCGAAAAAGCCGAACTCGATTACGCGCGGGCACGCGAACTGACCCGCGAGACGCCGCGCGGCTTGTCGAAGCAGGAGTTCGATGCGGCCGATGCCGCTCGCAAGTCCGCCCGCGCGCGCGTCGCGGCGGCCGATGCGCAACGGCGCAGCGCCCTCGCCGCCGCCCAGGCCGCCGACGCCGCGTCGAGCCAGAACGATGCCGAATTGCGCGACGCACTGCTGCAGCTCGGCTACACGGCGGTCGTCGCGCCGTCGGACGGCTACGTCGGCAAGAAGACCGTCGAGACCGGCGAGCATGTCGCGCCCGGCCAGGCGCTGCTCACGCTGGTCGAGCCGCATCCGTGGATCGTCGCCAATTTCCGCGAGACGCAGTTGCGGCACGTACGCGCCGGCGACGCCGTGCAACTGCGCTTCGATGCGCTGCCGGAACGCGCGTTCAGCGGCCGCATCGACAGCTTGTCGCCCGCGACCGGCGCGCAATTCGCGCTGCTGCCGCCCGACAACGCGACCGGCAACTTCACGAAGGTCACGCAGCGCGTCCCCGTGAAGATCCTGCTGGACGGCCCGGCCGCGACGGAGCCGCGCATCCGGCCCGGGCTGTCGGTCGTCGTCACGCTGCAACCCGGCGACGCAGCGCGATGAAGCGCGCCTTCGCCGTACTCGCCGCGAGCCTGCTGGCCGCCTGCTCGATCGCGCCGCAGCCGCTCGCGCCCGTCCCGGTCGGGCGCGACGGGTTCCGCCATGCCGATCCGTCGACCGATGCGCGCGCGCCGTCGCTCGCGGCGTGGCCTGCGTGGTTCGGCGACCCGCAACTCGGCCGCCTCGTCGACGCCGCGCTCGCGCACAACCTCGACATCCGCGCGGCGGCCGCGCGCGTCGACCAGGCGCAGGCGCTGCTCGGCGTGCGCGAGGCCGCGCTGGCGCCGGCCGTGCGCGTCGACCCGTCGTTCAGCCGCACGCGCGTATCCGGCACGGTCGACAACGCGCTGCCGAAGCGCACGATGCACAACTGGTCGGTTCCGGTCGCCGCGAGCTACGAAGTCGATCTATGGGGACGCTTGCGCGGCGACGCCGACGTCGGCGAACAGAACGTGCTGCAGGCGGCGGCCGACCGCGATGCGGTGCGTTTGCGGGTGGCGACCGAAGTGGCCGTCGACTACCTGACGCTGCGCTACGTCGACGACGATCTCGTGACGCTCACGCGCGCGATCGGGCTGCGGCGCACCGCGCTCGACGTGATCGCCGCGCGCGTGCGGGCCGGCGCGGCGAGCGATCTCGACGGACTGCGCGCGTCCGCCGATCTCGATACCGCGCATGCCGATCTCGCGGAGAGCCGCCGGCTGCGCGAGAACCTCGTCGACGCCATCGCGGTGCTGACCGGCGTGTCGCCGACCGCGTTCGACGTCGACGCGGGCGCCGTGCCCGTGCAGGTGCCGGATGTGCCGGCCGGGCTGCCGTCCGCGTTGCTCGCCCAACGCCCGGACGTATTCGCGGCGGCCCGGCGCGCCGACGCGGCGTCGCTCGAGCTGGGCATCGCGCGCACCGCGTGGCTGCCGACGCTGACGCTGACCGCCGACGGCGGTTTCGCCACCCGCGACCTGCGCTCGTTTCTCGACCGCAACAGCTCGCTGTGGAGTCTCGGCGCGAACGTCGCGCTGACGCTGTTCGACGGCGGCAAGCGCGACGCGGCGGTGGCCGCCGCGCGGGCCGGCACGAACATCGCAGACGCCAACTATCGCGCGACCGCGATCGCTGCGTTGCGCGACGTGCAGGACGCGCTCAACGACATCGCCGCGCAAAAGGAGCGGATCGTGCGCTACGACCATGCGGCACACGCGACGGACGCCGCGGCGCGGCTGTCGCTGAGCCGTTACGCGCACGGTTACGTCAGCTACCTGGAAGTGATCGACGCCGATCGCGATGCGCTGAATGCGCGGCGCCAGCTGATTCACAGCCGGCAGGCGCTGGCCGTCGCGACGGTGAGCCTCGTGCGCGCGTTGGGCGGCGGATGGACGCCGCCGGCGCGCGCCGGCCGGGACGGGTTACGCGACGCGACGCAGGCCGACGCGCGATGAATGGATCGAACGGCCGGCGAGCGCGTCACACGAGCGCGAGCCGATGCGCATCCTCGCCGAGAAACCGGTGCACGAAGGTCACGGCCATCGCGCCTTCGCCGACCGCCGACGCGACGCGCTTGACCGATCCCGATCGCACGTCGCCGGCCGCGAACGATCCCGGCACGCTGGTTTCCAGATGGTACGGCCGCCGCTCGAGCGGCCATACGCGCTCGAACGCGGGACAGTCGTACAGGTCGCCGCCGGTCACGAGATAACCGTCCGGATTGCGAATGATGTCGGTGTCCTTCGCCCAGTCGGTATTCGGCGCGCCGCCGATGCACACGAACAGGCGCGTGGCCGGCAGCCGTTCGCGCGTGCCGTCGGCCGAGCGAAGCTCGATCGCGTCGAGCCAGCCGTCGCCGTGCAGCGCGGCGACGCTCGACCGATAGCGGACCTCGATGTTCGGCGTCCGCTCGATCCGGTCGATCAGGTAGCGCGACAGCGTGTCGGCGAGCGACGCCCCGCGCACGAGCATCGTCACCTGGCGCGCATGCCGCGCGAAATTCATCGCGGCCTGGCCGGCCGAATTGCCGCCGCCGACGATGAACACCTGCTCGCCCGCGCACATCGGCGCTTCGCTCGACCCGGCGCCGTAGAACAACCCCGCATTGAGAAACGCCGGCTCCTCCGGCAGCCCGAGGCTGCGATATTCGATGCCGGTCGCGCAGATGTTCGCGCGCGCGATCAGGATCGATCCGTCGGCGAGCTCGACGCGGATCTTGCCGTCGACGAACGTCGCATGCACGCCTTCACGCATCGTCAGCAGTTCGACGCCGAACTTCACCGCCTGCTCGCGCGCGCGTTCGGCGAGCTCCGCGCCCGGGATGCCGTCCGGGAAGCCCATGTAGTTCTCGATCAGCGAACTCGTGCCGGCCTGCCCGCCGATCGCGCCGCGCTCGATCACGACCGCGCGCAGCCCTTCGGACGCCGCGTAGACCGCCGCCGACAGCCCGGCCGGCCCTGCGCCGTAGATCGACACGTCGTATTCGACGAAACGCGGGCGCGCGACCCAGCCGAGCCGCGCCGCGATTTCGGCCAGGGTCGGCTGGTACAGGCGCGAGCCGTCCGGAAAGATCACGACCGGCAGCCGGATGTCGTGCAGCGGCGCGATGCCGAGCACCTGCGCGCAGTCAGCGTCGGATGTCAGCTCGCACCAGTCGTACGCAATCATGCGCCGCTGCAGGAAATCGCGGATCGCATACGCGTCCCTGCTGCGCGGCAGGCCGACGATCCGCACGTGTTGCGGTTGATCCATGAGCGCCTCCCGAGGATGTCGATGTCGAATGCGGCCCGGCCGGTGCCCGCGCCGGACGCATTCGCGACTGTACGCCGTCGCCGCGCGCCGCGCGGGCCGCTTCATGACAATTAAGGTGCGGCCGCAACGCGACGCTGCACAATGCCGCGTACCCCTCCCGCTTGCGGCTTCGCGCCGGCCGTGCCGCAAGCGTCGCTCCCGCGCCGGCACCGGAGCGCAAGATGACCAACGCCTGTACGCATCTCGACGAAGCACGCGTGTTCGACACCGACAAGGACTACTGTGAGGAATGCGTCAAATCGGGCAGCCGCTGGGTGCATTTGCGGATGTGCCTGATCTGCGGGCACGTCGGCTGCTGCGACTCGTCGCCGAATCGCCACGCGAGCCGGCATTTCCGCGAAACCGGCCACCGGCTCGTCCGCTCGATCGAGCCCGGCGAGCGCTGGATCTGGTGCTACGCGGACGAAGTCGTCGCCGGCGAAGTTCCGTCGTAACGCGACACGCGGCGCCATCGGCGCCCGTTCATCCCCGATTCGCCCCCGATTCCGGGGCCAAGGGTTAACACGACTCGATCACGGCTTTGCGCTGCGCCGTTTTCGACCTACAATTTATCGAACGATAACTTATCCTTCGATAAACAAGAGGTTCGTCATGCCCGTATCTCGACTCGCGCATTACTCGATCCGCACGCCCGATCTCGAAGCATCGTGCCGCTTCTACGAACGCGTGCTCGGCTTCAGACGCGGCTACCGCCCGCCGTTCGACTTTCCGGGCGCGTGGCTCTACCTCGGTGACGACGAAGCCGATTACGGCACGGTCCACCTGATCGGCATCGATCCGGCCAACCCGAACGGGCTCGCCGCGTATCTCGGCGACAAGCCCGTGCCGGCCGCGGGCACCGGCACCGTCGACCACATCGCATTCGTCGCGACCGGCGTCGAGGCGATGTGGCGCACGCTGCGTGCCGAACACATCGCGTGGCGCGACCGCACCGTGCCGAGCCTCGGATTGCATCAGGTCTTCATCGAGGATCCGTCGGGCGTGACGATCGAACTGAACTACCCGGCCGCCGAAGTCGCCGGCCTCGACATGCGCGGCGCCGCAGCGCCCGCCGCTACCCGTGGAGACTGACATGAGCATCCATTCGACGCATCGCAAGGCCGCCATCGTCGGCGGCTCGCTGGGCGGGCTGTTCGCCGCGAACCTGTTGCTGCGCAACGGCTGGGACGTGGACGTGTTCGAACGCGTGCCCGACGCGCTGTCCGGCCGTGGCGCCGGCATCGTCACGCATCCGGAGCTGTTCGACGTGCTGCGCGCGGCCGGCGTGCGCATCGACGCATCGATCGGCGTGAACGTCGAATCGCGCGTCACGCTCGCGCGGGACGGCTCGCTCGCATCCGAGCGGCAACTGCCGCAGACGCTGACCGCATGGAGCAAGATGTACCACGTCCTGCGCGCCGCGCTGCCCGACCAGCACCATCACGCGGGGGCCGTCGTCGCCGACGTCGCGGACGGGCCCGAGCACGCCACGCTCACGCTGGCCGACGGGTCGGTGGTGCATGCCGACCTCGTCGTCGCGGCCGACGGCTTCCGTTCGGCGATCCGCGAACGATTCCTGCCGCACGCGCGCCTGCAGTACGCGGGCTACGTCGCGTGGCGCGGCCTCGTCGACGAGCGCGAACTGTCGGAGCGCACGCACGCGACGCTGTTCGACAAGTTCGCGTTCGGCCTGCCGCCGCGCGAGCAGATCCTCGGCTACCCGGTCGCCGGCCAGCACAACAGCACGCGGCCCGGCGAGCGCCGCTACAACTTCGTGTGGTATCGCGCGACCCGCGAGGACACCGACCTGCCGAACCTGCTCACCGACGCGACGGGCAAGCTGTGGGCGACCGGCATTCCGCCGACGCTGATCCGCCGCGACGTGCTCGCCGACATGGAAGACGCCGCGCATGCATTGCTCGCGCCGCAGTTCGCGGAAGTCGTGTCGCGCGCCGCACAGCCGCTGTTCCAGCCGATCTACGATCTCGAGGTGCCGCGCATGGCGTTCGGCCGCATCGCGCTGCTCGGCGATGCCGCATTCGTCGCGCGGCCGCACTGCGGGATGGGCGTCACGAAGGCCGCGGGCGATGCGCTTGCGCTGGTCGGCGCGCTGGCCGCGCATGCCGATCCGCTGGATGCACTGCACGCGTACAGCGAAACGCGCACCGCGTTCGGCGCCGCGATCGTGGAACACGCGCGCCATCTCGGCGCATACATGCAGGCGCAACTGAAGAACGACACCGAACGCGAGATGGCCGAACGCTACCGCACCGCGGAAGTCGTGATGCGCGAAACGGCCGTGCCGCCGCGGTTCTGACCACCGGCGGGCGCATGGACGACGTCTCGCGCCCGCCGCATCGCGCCCCATCCAATACCGACAAGGAGACACCGTGAACCGTTCGATTCCGGCCGCCGCCGGCCCCGCACCCGATCAGGACGCGCCCGCCGCGGCCACGCATCCGCTGCTGCGCGATGCCCGCTTCCGCCATCTCGTCACGCGAAGGCGGCGATTCGCGTGGTCGCTGACCGCCGTCATGCTCGCGCTTTACTTCGCGTTCATCCTGTCGCTGGCGTTCTCGCCGGCATGGCTCGGCCGGCCGATCGTGCCGGGCCGCCCGACCACGTGGGGCATCCCGGTCGGCTTCGGCATGTTCGTCGCGACGTTCGCGCTCGTCGCGCTGTACGTGCGGCGTGCGAATGCGGTGCACGACGCGCTCGTCGCGTCGGTCCGCGACGGAGGCGGCCAATGAAACACACCTTCGCCATCCTCCTCGCTGCAACCGCGAGCGCAGCCGCGGCGCCGGCGTTCGCGGCGGGCTCCGCGCCGCTCGCGCACCCGCACAATCCGGTCGCCATCGGCATGTTCGTGCTGTTCGTCGCGTCGACGCTCGTCATCACGCGCTGGGCCGCCCGCCAGAACCGCAGCGTCGCCGATCATTACGCGGCCGGCGGCCGCATCACCGCGCTGCAGAACGGCTGGGCGATCGCCGGCGACTACATGTCGGCCGCATCGCTGCTCGGCATCTCCGCGCTCGTGTTCACGAGCGGTTACGACGGGCTGATCTATTCGGTCGGCTTTCTCGCGAGCTGGCCGATCATCCTGTTCCTGATCGCGGAGCCGTTGCGCAACCTCGGCAAGTACACGCTCGCCGACGTCGTGTCGTACCGGCTGCAGCCACGGCCGATCCGCGCGTTCGCCGCGTCGAGCTCGATCGTCATCGTCCTGCTGTATCTCGTGTCGCAGATGGTCGGCGCCGGCAAGCTCGTCGAGCTGCTGTTCGGGCTCGACTACACGGCCGCGGTGGTGATCGTCGGCGTGCTGATGGTCGTCTACGTGTTCTTCGGCGGCATGCTCGCCACCACGTGGATCCAGATCGTCAAGGCCGTGCTGCTGCTCGCCGGCGCGGCATTCATGGCGTTCATGGTGCTGAGCCGCTTCGGCTTCAGCCTCGACGCACTGTTCGCGCAGGCGCTGCGCGTCCATCCGAAGCACGCAGCCATCATGCGGCCGGGCGGCCTCGTGTCCGACCCGGTGTCCGCGGTGTCGCTCGGGCTCGCGCTGATCTTCGGCACGGCCGGCCTGCCGCACATCCTGATGCGCTTCTTCACGGTCGGCGACGTCGGCGCGGCGCGCAAGAGCATCCTCCATGCAACCGGCATCGTCGGCGCCGGCTATGCATTGATCATCGTGATCGGCTTCGGCACGATCGCGCTCGTCGCGGCGGACCCGCGGTATCACGATGCGTCCGGCGCGGTGGCCGGCGGCGCGAACATGGTGGCGATCCATCTCGCGCATGCGATCGGCGGCAACTTTTTCCTCGGCTTCATCTGCGCGGTCGCGTTCTCGACGATTCTCGCCGTGGTCGCGGGGCTGACGCTCGCCGGCTCGTCGGCGATCTCGCACGACCTCTATGCGAACGTGCTGCGCCGCGGCCAGGCGACCGACCGCGAAGAAATGCGCGTCGCACGCGCGACGACGCTGGTGCTCGGCGTGCTCGCGATCGTGCTGGGCATCGCATTCGAGAAGCAGAACATCGCGTTCATCGTCAGCCTCACGTTCTCGATCGCCGCCAGCTCGAATTTCCCGGTGCTGCTGCTCTCGATCTACTGGCGCGGCCTGACGACGCGCGGCGCGGTGGTCGGCGGCACGATCGGGCTCGTCACGGCGGTCACGCTCACCGTGCTGAGCCCGACCGTCTGGGTACAGGTGCTCGGCCACGCGCACGCGCCCTACCCGTACGAATATCCGGCGCTGTTCTCGATGGCCGCCGCGTTCGTCGCGATCGTCGCGGTGTCGGCCACCGACGGCTCGGCCCGCGCGCGACGCGAACGCGCGCGGTTCGACGCGCAGCTCGTCGCATGCGAACTCGGCGTCCTGCCGCGCCACGGCACGCCACAACACGACAATCACGACCTGGAGACGATCCGATGACCTGCCCCTGCTGCCTGCCCACCGGCCGGCGCCGCATGCTCGGCACATTCGCCGCGCTTGCCGTCGCGGCCCTTGCCGGACGTCCGGCCGCGGCGGCGCAACCGGCGCCCACCTCGGCCGCTGCAGCCACGCTGCCGGCCCGGCGTCCACGCGCGATCGACATCCACGCGCACTATTACCCGGAAAGCTTCTGCGACCTCGTCGGCGGCGAAGGCAAGCGGTTCGGCGGCGCATTCGCGTGCGACGACACGACGTTCACGTTCCGCACGCCGGCCGGCGGCCTCGGGCCGCTGCCGATGAAATTCATCGACGTCGACGCACGGCTCGAGGACATGGACGCGTCGGGCGTCGACGTGCAGGCGCTGTCGCTGAGCGTGCCGATGGCGTACTGGGGCGACCGGCCGTTCAACGCGAAACTGGCGCGCACATGGAATACGGCCGCGTCGCGCGTGCACCAGCGGCATCCGGCGAGCTTCGTCGTCCTCGCGACGCTGCCGATGCTCGACGCGACCGATGCGATCGACGAGCTCGAGCGCGCGTCGGCGCTGCCTGGCGTGCGCGGCGTGTACATGGGCACGAACATCGACAACCGCGACCTCGACGATCCGCGGTTCGCGCCGGTGTTCGCGCGCATCGAGCAACTCGGGCTGCCGGTGTTCCTGCACCCGCAGCAAACCGTCGGCGGCGCGCGCCTCGGCGATTTCTACCTGAGCAACCTGCTCGGCAATCCGTTCGATACGGCAATCGCCGCTTCGCACCTGATACTCGGCGGCGTGCTCGATCGCCATCCGGCGCTGCACGTCACGCTGCCGCATGCGGGCGGCGCGCTGCCGATCCTCGCCGGCCGGCTCGACGCCGGGTGGACCGTCCGGCCGGAAACGCGCCGGCTCGCGCAACAGCCGAGCAGCTATCTGCGGCGCTTCAGCTACGACACGGTGTCCCACTCGGGGCCGGTGCTGAACTTTCTGATCGAGAACGTCGGCATCGACCGGCTGGTGCTCGGCAGCGACTATTGCTTCGACATGGGCTACGCGCAACCGGTGCGTTTTCTCGACCGGCTGGACCTGCCCGACGACCAGCGCGCGCTGGTGCTCGGCGGCAATGCGGGCCGGCTGCTGCGGATCTAGCGCGTGCGTGCCGGGTGCCGCCGAACCGGGCCGGAACCCGTTCAGAACGTTTCAGCCCGGTTTCAGGAAATGACGCGGGCGTCTGCGTAGACTGGCTGCAAGAGCGACCGCGCTGGCCAGCCCGCGCGCCTTTTCGATTGATGGAGTGACAACGTGGATCCAGTTGCCAATCACCGCCGCGCAGCCACGCGTTCGCGGCCCGGCCAGCCGACGCACGACGCCCCGGGCGCGCCGCGCACGACGTGCGGCGCACCGCTTCGCGCGGAGCGCACATGAAGCACAAACGACTCTGGTTCGGCGCGGCCGGCATCGCGATCGCGGGCATCGCGGTCGCGATCGGCATCATGGTGCGGCCGTCGATCGCGCCGATCGATCCGCCCGCCCCTGCTTCGTTCGATCCGCAACTGGTGCGCGCCGGCGCGCGGGTCGTCGCGCTCGGCGACTGCATCGTGTGCCACACCGCGAAGGACGGCAAGCCGTTCGCGGGCGGCTTGCCGCTCGCGACGCCGTTCGGCACGATCTACGCGACCAACATCACGCCGGACGCCGAAACGGGGATCGGCCGCTGGTCGCGCGACGCCTTCGCCCGTGCATTGCGCACCGGCATCGGACGCAACGGCCAGCCGCTCTACCCGGCGTTTCCGTACATTCATTTCACGCGGATGTCGGACGACGACATCGCCGCCGCATACGCGTACCTGATGACGCGTGAGCCGGTACATGCGACGGCGCCCGCCAACGACCTGATCTTTCCGCTGAACTTCCGGCCGCTGGTCGCGTTCTGGAACGTGCTGTTCCTGCGCGAAGGCGCGTATCAACCCGACCCCGCGCAGTCCGCGCAATGGAACCGCGGCAGGATGCTCGTCGACGGGCTCGGTCACTGCGCATCGTGCCATTCGCCGCTGAACGCGATCGGCGGCGAGCAGCGCGGCCGTGCATTCGACGGCGGCATCGTCGACGGCTGGGAAGCGCCGCCGCTCAATGCGCTCGGCCAGGCCGCGCGCCCGTGGACACAGGCGCAGCTCGTCACCTACCTGCGCACCGGCCGCGCGAGCGAGCACGGCGCGGCGGCCGGGCCGATGCTGCCGGTCACGCGCGACCTCGCGACGGTGCCGGTGGAGGACGTCGACGCGATCGCCGCGTACATCCTGTCGATCCAGAAGCCGGCGACCGCGCGTGCGGCCGCGGCAACGGCCGCGGGCGAACACACCGCGACGACGCCGGCCGCGCAGCGCGGCGCGACGCTGTTCCAGGCGTCGTGCGCGCAGTGCCACGGGCCGGCCGCGCCGATGCACTCGATCGGCGAGCGGCCGACGCTCGCGTTCAGCACGGCGGTCAACGCCGATACGCCGCGCAACGCGATCCAGATGATGTTCAACGGCATCGGCTGGCACGGCGAGGACACGCTCAACTACATGCCGTCGTTCATCGACCAGTACGACGACGCGCAGATCGCCGATCTCGCCGCGTACGTGCGCGAGACCTATACCGATCGTCCCGCGTGGGCGGGCGTCGACGCGATGGCCGCGAAGCTCAGAAAAGAGGACACCGCACGATGATTACCCTCACCGTCAACGGCGTGCGGCACACGCTGGACATCGATCCGTCCACGCCGCTGCTGTACGCGCTGCGCAACGACCTGCACCTGCACGGCGCGAAGTTCGGCTGCGGCCTCGGCCAATGCGGCGCCTGCACAGTGATCGTCGACGGCAAGCCGACCTTCTCGTGCCTGATGCCGGTGGCCGCGGTCGGTTCGCGCAGCGTGCGCACCATCGAGAGCCTCGGCACCGCCGAGCACCCGGGCCCGCTGCAGCGCGCGTTCATCGAGCACCAGGCCGCGCAGTGCGGCTACTGCATCGCCGGGATGATCATGCGCGCGCAGGCGCTGCTCGAACGCAATCCGAAGCCGACCGAACAGGAACTGCGTACGCACATGGAACCGAACCTGTGCCGCTGCGGCACGCACATGCGGATTCTCGCGGCGGTGCGCTCGGTCGCGGGTCTGCCGGCCCCCGAACCGGCTTCCGCTCCCGTCACGATCAGCAAGGGGCTCTGATGAATTCCCACGACGACATCGACGAAGGCCGCCGGCACTTCATCGTCTCCGGCGCGCTGTTCGTCGCGTTCAGTCTCGCGCCCGCGTCGCGCGCGGCCGCGCAGCTGGTGATCGCCGACGAAGGCGCGGCCGTGCACGTGGCGAAGGCCACGCAGGCGCTCGCCGGCAGCCTGAAGACCAATCCGCTGCTCGATGCATGGGTCAAGATCGCGCCCGACGGCAAGGTCACCGTGTACACCGGCAAGGTCGAGCTCGGCACCGGCGTGCGCACCGCGCTGCTGCAGGTGGCCGCCGAGGAACTCGACATGAAGCCGTCGCTGATCACGTTCCTGACCGCCGACACCGGCGCGTCGCCGGACGAAGGCTTGACCGCCGGCAGCCATACGATGGCCGACAGCGGCTCCGCGCTGCTGAACGCGACCGCGCAGGTGCGCGCGCTGCTGGTGGAAGGCGCGGCGAAACGCTTCGGCGTCGATCCGCGCGTGCTGACGACCGCCGACGCGGTGATCACGGCGCCCGACGGCCGCACGATGACCTACGGCGACGCGATCCGCACGGTCGACCTGCACCGCAACGCGACGCCGACGTCGCCGCTGAAGAGCCCGGCGACGTTCGCGGTGATCGGCACGTCGCTGCCGCGCGTCGACATCCCGAACAAGGTCACGGGCGGCGTCAGCTACGTGCAGGACATGCAGCTGCCCGGCATGCTGCACGCACGCGTCGTGATGCCGCCGGTGTACGACGCGAAGCTGCTGTCGTTCGACGAAGCCGCGATCCTGAAGCTGCCGGGCGTCGTGCGGATCGTGCGCAACGGCAGCATGCTCGCGGTGGTCGCGC
This sequence comes from Burkholderia sp. BCC0398, assembly GCF_902833245.1. Lineage (NCBI taxonomy): Bacteria > Pseudomonadati > Pseudomonadota > Betaproteobacteria > Burkholderiales > Burkholderiaceae > Burkholderia > Burkholderia sp. BCC0398. The sequence continues at coordinate 121,507 of NZ_CADFEM010000008.1, read as the reverse complement.
AGGGCGAGTGGCAGGCGGTGGTCGCGCAGCGCGCGCTCGCCGCCGGCTGCCAGTGGTCGCCGGGCCGCAAGCTGCCCGAGCGCAGCACCGTGCACGCGGACCTGAAGCGGATCTCGACGCAGCGCATCGAGATCGCGAACACGCACGCGGCCACCGCGCCGGCCGCGAAGACGCTGAACGCGACGTTCCTGAAGAACTACCTGTTGCACGGGTCGATCGGGCCGTCGTGCTCGGTCGCGCATCTCGAGAACGGGATGATGACGGTGTGGACCCACTCGCAGGGCGTCTATCCGCTGCGCGACGCGCTCGCGGAGATGCTGTCGATGCCGAAGGCGAACATTCGCTGCATTCACACCGAAGGCTCCGGCTGCTACGGCCACAACGCGGCGGACGACGTGGCCGCGCATGCGGCGCTGATCGCCGCCGCGATGCCGGGCAAGCCGATTCGCGTGCAATGGATGCGCGAACAGGAACACACGTGGGATCACTTCACGCCCGCGATGGTGACCGAGGTCAGCGCATCGCTCGACGCGAGCGGCCGCATCGTCGACTGGAACTATGCGCTGTGGAGCAGCTCGCACAACGAGCGGATCGTCAACGCGGGCCGGCTGCTGCCCGCGCGCATGCTCGAGCCGCCGTTCGTGCCCGCGCCGTCGACGCCGATGCTTCAACCGGAGGGCGGCGGCGACCGCAACGCGATCCCGCTGTACGCGCTGCCGAACCAGCACATCGTCAACCACTTCTCGCCGACGATGCCGCTGCAGACGTCCGCGATGCGTTCGCTCGGCGCGCACACGAACGTCTGGGCGATCGAAAGCTTCATGGACGAGCTCGCGCACGCGGCCGGCGTCGATCCGGTCGAATTCCGGCTGCGCCACATGGAAGACCATCGCGCGCGGCAGGTGATCCAGCTCGCCGCGAAGCACTTCGGCTGGCCGCGGCCGCCGCGCGCGCGCAACCGCGGCGTCGGCTTCGCGTTCGGCAAGTACAAGAACCTGATGGCCTACGTCGCGATCGCGGTCGAGGTGTCGGTCGTGCCGGAAACCGGCCAGGTGACGCTCGAACACGCGGAAGCCGCCGTCGACGCGGGCCAGATCGTGTCGCCGGACGGCATCCGCAACCAGATCGAGGGCGGCATCGTGCAGGCCGCGAGCTGGACGCTGTACGAGGCGCTGAAGTACGACACGGAACGGATTCGCAGCTTCGACTGGAGCAGCTACCCGATCCTGCGCTTCTCGGCCGCGCCGCAGAACGTGAAGGTCCATCTGGTCAATCGCCCCGGCGCGCCGTTTCTCGGCGCGGCCGAAGCATCGATGGGGCCGACCGCCGGCGCGCTGGCCAACGCGATCTTCGACGCGACCGGCCAGCGCCTGCGCGAAATGCCGTTTGCCGGCGACGCGCTGAGAAAGCGCATCGACGCGTAGCGGTCGGTCGCATTCGCTGCGCGACACGCCCTATCCGATACACGACAAGACGGCGCCGGCACGCACCGGCGCCGCATGCCGACAGGCGGGAGAACTTCCGACGATGGATACCTTGCTTTCGATGCGCGTGTTCACGCGCATCGTCGAAACCGGCAGCTTCACGCGCGCGTCGGACACGACCGGCCTCACCACGCCGCGCGTGTCCGCGCTGCTGAGCGCACTCGAGCAGCATCTCGGCTGCCGGCTGCTGAACCGCACCACGCGCCGCATCTCGCTGACCGAGGACGGCCAGGCGTATTACGAACGCGCCGTCGCGGTGCTGCGCGAGATCGACGACATGGAGGCGTCGGTGTCGCAGGCCCGCAACGTGCCGCGCGGCCGGCTGAAAGTGAACCTGCCGCCCGCGATGGCGAAGCAGGTCGTCGTGCCCGCGCTGCCGGCGTTTCTCGACGCCCATCCGGACATCATGATCGAACTCGGCGTGACCGACCGGCAGATCGACCTCGTCGGCGAAGGGGTCGACTGCGTGGTGCGCATCGGCGCGCTCGACGATTCGGGGATGATCGCGCGGCGGATCGGCAGCCTGACCACCTGCACGTGCGGCTCGCCCGCGTATTTCGCGCGGTGCGGCGAGCCGGAGACCGTCGACGATCTCGCGCAGCACGTGGCGGTCAGTCACATCTCGGCCGACACCGGGCGACCGCGCCCGTGGGATTACGTCGTCGACGGCGAGCCGCGCATCGTGCAGATGTGCGGCACGGTGGCCGTCAACGACGCGGACAACTACATCGAGTGCGGCGTCGCCGGCATCGGCCTGATCAAGACATCGCTGTACCTCGTCGAGCCTTACCTGAAATCGGGCCGGCTTCGCGAGGTGCTGACCGATTTCAACGCGCCGGCCAGGCCGATTTCGGTGCTGTATCCGCCCAATCGCCATATCCCGGTCAAGCTGAAGGTGTTCGTCGACTGGCTCGCGGGCCTGTTCGAGCAGATTCCGACGCTGCAGGGCAAACGCGGCTGACCCCACCGGGCGCGGCACTTTTGCGTGCCGCGCAACGCTCGATTGCGCGGCGTCTCGCTTCCGGTTTTATCGATTGATCAATAGTATGGACGGCAATGCGGTGCACCGTATCGCGGCCGGGCGAGCTCGATGCCCGCGCGACGCTTCGGTGTCCGGCCTTTCCCTTTTCCAGGAGTCGATCATGTCAACGGATTCAACACCGCTCGCGCCGCCCGCGCACAGCGTCAAACTCACGCAGGGGCTGATCCTGCTGTTCGCGTTCAGCTGCGGCGCGATCGTCGCGAACCTGTACTACGCACAGCCGATCACCGAGCTCATCGCGCCGAGCCTGCACATGTCCGGCAACACGGCGAGCCTGATCGTGTCGCTGACGCAGATCGGCTACGCGCTCGGGCTGTTCTTCATCGTGCCGCTCGGCGACCTGCTCGAAAACCGCAAGCTGATGATCGTGACGGCCGTCGTGTCGATCGCGAGCCTCGCGGCGGCCGCGTTCGTGCGCACGCCCGGGCTCTTCCTCGCGATTTCGCTGCTGATCGGGTTCAGCTCGGTGGCCGTGCAGATCCTCGTGCCGCTCGCCGCGCACCTCGCGCCCGACCATTCGCGCGGCCGCGTCGTCGGCACGATCATGAGCGGGCTGCTGCTCGGCATCCTGCTCGCGCGACCGCTGTCGAGCGTCGTCGCCGACGCGTTCGGCTGGCGCTTCGTGTTCGCGGCCGCGGCCGTGCTGATGACGCTCGTCACGGCCGTGCTCGCGCTGACGATTCCGTCGCGCCAGCCCGATCATCGCGCAACCTATTTCGAACTGATCGGCTCGCTGCTGCACCTCGTTCGCACGATGCCGGTGCTGCGTCACCGCGCGTTCTACCAGGGCCTGATGTTCGCGTCGTTCAGCCTGTTCTGGACCGCCGTGCCCGTCGAGCTGACGCGTCACTACGGGTTGTCGCAATCGGCAATCGGCCTGTTCGCGCTGGTCGGCGCGATCGGCGCGACGTCGGCGCCGGTGGCCGGACGCCTCGCGGATGCCGGCCATACGGTGCGCGCGACGCTGATCGCGCTGGTTGCCGGCGCGCTCGCGTATGCGGTCGGTGTCGTGCACGGCGCCGGCCTGTACGGGCTCGTCGTCACCGGCATCGTGCTCGACTTCGCGGTGCAGATGAACATGGTGCTCGGCCAGCGCGAGATCTACGCGCTGCATGCGGCGAGCCGCAACCGGCTCAATGCGCTGTACATGACGAGCATCTTCGTCGGCGGCGCCATCGGCTCCGCGCTCGCGAGCCCGCTGTACGAACACGGCGGCTGGCCGCTCGTCGCCGCGGTGGCCGGCGCGTTCCCGATCGTCGCGCTCGGCCACTACCTGCTCGTCGGGCGGCCGCACGCGCAACGTCACGCCGCGGGTTGATCCATCGTCACCCATCGAATCGATCCGTTCGCGGGGCGCAAAGCCGCCCCGCTCCCCGTCGAACCACAGGAGTCCATCATGTCTTCCCTGCTCAGTGCCTACGATCTGCGCGGCCTCGCGCTGCCGAACCGCGTCGTGATGGGGCCGATGACTCGCTCGCGCGCGCCGTCCCGCGGCCTGCCCACCGAACTGATGGCCGAGTACTACGCGCAGCGCGCGTCGGCCGGCCTGATCGTGACCGAGGCCACCAACGTCAGCCCGGCGTCCGCCGCATTCGAGCTGACGCCCGGTCTCGTCGACGATGCGCAAGCCGCCGCGTGGAAAGCCGTCACCGACGCCGTCCATGCGAACGGCGGACGCATCTTCGCGCAGCTGTGGCACGGCGGCCGCGTCAGTTCGCTGACGCTGCTCGGCGGCGCCGCGCCGCTGTCGCCGTCCGGCGTGAACGACGACCTCGAACAGTTGCAGGTGTGGGCGCAGTTGCAGAACGGCTTCTACACGAAGATTCATGCGACGCCGTCGCGCGCGATGACGACCGATGAAGTCGTCGCGGCCGTCGACGAATTCCGGCAGGCCGCCGCGCACGCGATGGCCGCGGGCTTCGACGGCGTCGAGATCCATGCGGCCAACGGCTATCTGCCGCACCAGTTCCTGTCGTCGACGCTGAACCGCCGCGACGATCGCTACGGCGGTTCGGTCGCGAACCGCGCGCGCTTTCTCGAGGAAATCGTCGACGCGGTCGGCGGCGTGATGCCGCTGAACCGCGTCGGCGTGCGCATCTCGCCGTACGCGAAATACAACAACGTGCGCGACGCCGATCCGGACGCGACGCTCGCGTACGTCGGCCGGATGCTCGACGCGGCGGGCGTCGCGTACCTGCACGCGGCCGACACCAACGGCTGGAGCGGCGAGCCCGATCTGCCGCGCATCGTCGAGCACGCGCGCCGGTCGTTCCACGGCACGCTGATCGTCAACGGCGGCATTTCGCCGGACGCGGCGAACGCGCTGATCGACGCGGGCGACGCCGATCTCGTCGCGTTCGCGCGCGCGTATATCGCGAACCCGGATCTCGTCGAGCGCATCGCGGCCCGCGCACCGCTCGCGGAGCCGAAGGCCGCCGGCTGGTACGGCGGCGACCGCGCCGGCTACGTCGACTATGCGCGGTACGATGCGGCGCCGTCGCACGCGTGACCCGCACATGCGGCGCGCCACGTGCGGCATCCCGCGCGCGGCCGCGCGCCGCAGCCGGTCGAGCGTGCGGCTGCCGCACGCTCGACCGGGGCCGTCACATGTCGTTCCACCGCGCGCCCAGCACGCGGCCGCAGAAATTCGGCCGATGAAAATCCGGATCCGCGCGTTCGAGCACGTCGGCGCTCCACGTGCCGAAGGTCGACTGCGGCCGGTGCGCGACGCCGCGCGCGACCAGGTCGAGAAACGCTTCGGGGAAATCGCCAGCGCGCGGATACGCGGCAAGGAGCGCGTCGCGCTCGTGGGCCATGTACGCGTCGAAGTCGGTCGCCATCAGGTCCGTCGACACCGCGCACGCCAATGCGCGCGCGAGCGGCGACGCGCGGACGGCCACGCCCGGCGTCGTATGCAGCGCGATCGCGTGCCACACGTCGTCGCGCATGCGCCGCGACCGGCGATGCCGCAGCAGCAACGCGTGCGCGGCATCCGCGCCGTCGAGCTCGTAGCGTTCGGTCGAACGGCCGTACGCCGGACTCAGCCCCATGTTGGCGTACATCGCGGCGACATACAGTGCATCGGCATCGCACGCGTCGCCCGCCCGCCGCGCGGCGAGCGACGCGAACACGAACACGCGCGCCGCGTGATCGACGAGCGCGGCGGGCAACGACGCGCGGGCCGCGTCGGCTGCCTCGACCGCAACGGGCGTGCGCGGAATGCGAACGCCGGCCACTTCGTCGCCGGTGGCCGATGCGCGCGGGTGCGCAGCATTCATCCTGTCTCCTTCATGCCCCGCGCACGGGGCGGAAAATCGTTCAATGCGCGGCGGCGTGCGTCGCGCACCGGCACGCGCCGCTCAAAACGCGACGCAGCAGCGGCCGAAGGCTTCGCAGCGTTCGGCGGCCGCGCTTGCGGTCGGATAGCGCGACCGCGCGAAGCGGCGTCCGTGACCGCGCGCGCGGCACGCATCGATGCCGGGCGCCGCGCATGCGTCGCCCGCCGCCGACGCGTGCGGCGCGTCGCGGCCGCCGGCGCCCGCCGCATCGGCGACGCCGCCTGCGGCGACCGGCGACCATACGGGGCTGACGGGCGGCGGCGGCGGCGCCAGCGGCGAGAATTCCTGCTCCGCGTGCACGACCTTGCCGTCGACGACCGTCAGCACCGACGACAACGTCGGGATACGCCGCGCGTCGACCGTGAAGTAGTCGTCGCTCAGCACCGCGAAGTCGGCGTATCGGCCGGGCACCAGCGCGCCCTTGCGATGCTCGTCCGCGGAGAACCACGCGCTGCCGACCGTGTAGCGGCGCAGCGCCTCCATCCGGCCGAGCCGGTTGCGCGCCGGATACAGCGCGGTGCCGCCCACGCTGCGCCCCGACACCATCCAGTACAGTGCGACGAACGGGTTGTAGCTCGCCGCGCCCGTCGCGCCCGAACCGGCGCCGACCGGCAGCCCGGCCGCGAGCATCGCGCGGATCGGCGGCGCGCGCGTGGCCGCCGCCGCCCCATGGCGCGCGATGAACGCTTCGCCCTGGAACGCCATGCGCGGCTGCACGGTGATGCCGCCGCCGAGCGCCGCGACGCGCGCGATATTGGCATCCGAAATCGTCTCGCAGCGGTCGAAGCTCCAGCGCAGCCCGTCGAACGGCGTGTCGCGATCGATCGCTTCGAATACGTCGAGGAAGCGGCCGATCGATTCGTCGTAGGTCGCATGCAGCCGGAACGGCCAGCGGTGACGCACCAGCAGCCGGACGATGGCCGCCAGCTCCGCGTCGACCGACGCGGGCAGGTCGACGCGCGGTTCGAGAAAATTCCCGAGATCGACGGCCGAGCACAGCAGCCGCTCGCCCGCGCCGCTCGTGCGCAGGAATGCGTCGCCGCGGCCGGGTGCCGTCAGCGCGATCCATGTCGCGAAGTCGTCGAGCTCGCGGCCCGCGTGCCGCGCGCCCAGCGCATACGCGATGCGCGTCGTCAATTCGCCGCGCCGCGCGAGCGTCGCGACCGCCGCATAGTCGTCCGGATACGCGAGACCGTCGCCGCCGGCGTCGATCGCGCTCGTCACGCCGACGCGGTTCAGCGCGCGCATGAACTGCCGCGTCGAGTTGACGCGGTCGTCCGCATCGAGCATCGGCGCGCGGGCGAGCGCCGCGCCGAGCACCGCCGGGTCCGGGCGCGCGAGCAGCAGCCCGGTCGGCCGCCCATGGCGGTCGCGCCGCAACTCGCCGCCGGGCGGATCGGGCGTGTCGCGCCCGTAGCCGAGCGCGCGCAGCGCGGCCGCATTCAGCCACGCGCTGTCGGCCAGATGCTGGATGAACACCGGCGTGTCGGGTGCGATCGCGTTGAGCTCGGCCGCCGTCGGGCCGCGCTTTTCCACGAACTGCAGCGCGGTCCAGCCGCCCGCCACGCGCGCCCAGTGCGGCGCGGGCGTGCGGCGGACCTGCCGGCCGAGCAGCTCGAGCGCGTCGGCGAGCGACGGTACGCCGTCCCAGCGCACCTCGAGGTTGAAGTTCATGCCGCCGCGGATCGCCTGCAGGTGCGCGTCGATCAGGCCCGGAATCACGGTACGGCCGTTCAGATCGATTCGGGTCGTGTCGTCGTGCGCATGGCGCAGCACGTCGCGATCGTCGCCGGTCGCGACGATGGTCCCGTCCTTCACGGCGAGCGCGCGGACGAACGAGCGCTGTTCGTCCTGGGTCGCGATCTTGCCGTTGAACACGACGAGGTCCGCCGAACGCGCGGGTTCCGTCGCTCTAAGCACCGTCGGGTCTCCCGTGCGCGCCCGCGCGCGACGCCGCACGACACGCGCGGCTTCCCGCGGCGCGCAGACAAGCAGCCGCGGCGCGCGCGTCGGCGCGCATGCTGCAATCGCGCGGCCGCCCTGCCGTACTCGGTTCGCGCATCGTCATGCCGCCTGCTGCGCCGCGTCGGCGGCATCGCGTCGTGCATGCGTCAGGCACGGCGCGGGCGGCGCATCCGGACGGACGAAGTTCTGCACGCGCAGCAAGCGGCGCACGTCGTGGGCGCGCGAATGCGGATCGAAGTGCCGCGCGACTCCGGCGACGAGCGCCGACGCCTGCGCGGTGTGGCCGCGCTCGATCAGGTGATCGGCGAGATCGAGCGAACCGCGCAGCGCCCACATCGCGGCGCCCTGCGCGTTCGCGGTCTGGATCGCCATCTGCAGATGACGATGTCCGTCCGCCTCGTACGCGACGGCGAGATCCGCACCGACGGTGCGCGCCTGCTCGAGCATCGCGACGCCTCGCACGCGCAGCAGTTCGGGGACGAACAGGTGCTCGCCGTGCGCGCGGCAGCGCGCGAGCGTCGCATCGAGCCGGGTGCATGCTTCATCCGCGCGGCCGGTCCGCACGAGGCCTTCCGCGTACGCGACGGTCAACGGCGCGAGCACGCGCCGGAAGCCGCTCGCCTCGACGCGCCGCAGCGCCGGTTCGAGGCGCGCGAGCCCGGCGCCGGGATGGCCGGCCTGGACGTCGAACTGACCGGTCAGGCATTCGGCGTGACTGCGCCAGATGTCGAAACCGTGCGCGTCGGCGGTCGCGCGCAGTGTCGCGAGATAGTCGGAGCTGATGTCGTGATCGCCGTAGCGCAGCGCGATCGGCACGGCGGCCGCGCCGAGCACGATGCACAACGCGAGCGGCGACGGGCCGCGGCGCGCATGCTCGACCGCTTGCGCGGCGACGCGCATCGCGTGCTCCGGCTCGCCTTGCATCCACAGCAGACGGATCAGCATCGTGCGGCCCAGCGTCGCCATGTCGACGCCCAGCGCGGCCTGCGCGCACGGCGATTCGCCCACGTCGGCGAGCTCGGCCGTCGCCGCTTCCAGCCGCTCGCGCGCCTGCGCATGCTCGCCGAAGTAATGCAGCGACGTCGCGACCATCGTGTTCGCCAGCAACCGCTGCGACCGGTCGCCGCGCCGCTCGGCCGCGCGCTCGAAGCGCGTCGCGTAGCGCAGCGATTCGTGAATGTCCGACAGCGTCAGCATCGTGTTCCACAGCCCGACCAGCGCGCGCGCGTCGAACGCATCGTCGCCGATGTGCGCGGCGAGACCGAGCGTGCGGTCCCACATCGCGGCGGCGGCCAGCGCGTCGCCGTCCGTATGCAGCAGCGCCGACGCGCAGGCCGCCCGCAGCCGCATCTCGCGCGCGGCGTCGACCGGGTCTGCCGCGCCCGTGTCGAGTTCGTCGAGCACCTCTCTCGCGCGCGCCGTGCATGCGCGCATTCGCGACGGCTCCAGCAGCGCGCGCGCCAGCCGGTCGGGCTCGGGCACGGCTGCGGCCTCGGCGGCGTCCGCCGGTTCGTCTACCGCTTCGTCCATCGGTTCGTCCACGGCCAGCGCGCGCGCATCGGCAGGCGGCACGTCGGCGGGCGTCACGGGCGCGACGAGCCGCACGGGCGCGCGCTCGCGCTCGTACGCCGCATGGCGCGCGACGATGCGCTCGAACTCGCCTTCGTTGTGCAGCTTTTCGAGCGCGTACGCGCGCGTCGATTCGGTCAGCCGGTAGCGCGCATACGCACCATGAAACTCGACGGTCACCAGCGATTTCGCCACCAGTTCGCCGAGCACCGCGATCATGTCCGCGGCCGACGTGCCGGGCTCGGTGGCGACCGCGTACGCGGCATCGAACGAAAACGGCCCGATGAAGCACCCCATCCGGCGAAACAGCGCGCGCGCGGGCCGATCGAGCAGCACGTAGCTCCAGTCGAACGTCGCGCGCAGCGTCTGATGACGCGGCAGCGCCGAGCGCAGCCCGCCCGTCAGCAGGTTCAGCCGGTCGTCGAGACGCGACGCGACGACCGCGAGCCCGAGCGTCGCCACGCGCGCCGCGGCCAGTTCGATCGCGAGCGGCAGCCCGTCGAGGCGCCGGCAGATGTCGCCGATCAGCCGCACGCCGGCTTCGTCGACCCTGCAATCCGGCGCGGCCGCGCGCACGCGTTCGAGGAACAGCTCGACGGCCGAGCAGCGGACGATTTCGTCGGCGGACGCGTTGCCGTCCGGCACCACGAGCGGGCTCATGCGCAGCACCGCCTCGGCCGAGATGTGCAGCGGCTCGCGGCTCGTCACGAGCACGCGCAGCGAGCCGGCGCTCGACGTCAGCGTTTCGACGAGGCTCGCCACCAGATCGACGATGTGCTCCGCGTTGTCGAGCACGAGCAGGCAGCGCGACGTCGCGAACGCGTCGCCGATGCGGTCGATGGCGGGCACGCCGGGCGTGTCGAGGCCGAGCTCGGCGGCGAGCGCGATCAGCATGTCGTCGCGCGTCGACGCGCGCGCCAGTTCGACGAACAGCACGCGCTCGCGCGAGCGGCTGCGCACGCCGTGCGCGACGCGCACGGCCAGACTCGTCTTGCCGATGCCGCCCGCGCCGACGAGCGTGACGACCGGCGTGCGTTCGAGCATGTCGACGATCTGCGCGAGTTCGGCGTCGCGCCCGACGAGCGGCGCGAGCAGCGACGACGCGGGCGCATCGGGTACATCGGGCGTATCGGGCGAGGCGACGACGGCCGGCGCGTCGACCACGGGTACGAGGTCCGGGCCGGACGACGCGCTCGCCACCAGCAGGTAGCCGCGCCCGGGCACCGTCTTGATCAGATCGCGGCTCGCGCCGAGCGCCTTGCGCAGCGTCGCCACATGCACCTGAAGCCGGTTTTCCTCGACGATCAGGCCCGGCCAGACCGCGTCCATGATGTCGTCCTTCGACACGACCGAACCGCTCGCGCGGTGCAGGACTTCGAGAATGTCGAGCGCGCGCGCGCCGATGCGCAGCGACGCGCCGTGCTGACGAATGTCGCGTTGCTCGAAATCCACAGACAAAGTTCCGATCTGGATCATGGCCGCCTCCGGTTCCCTCGGGATGGCTGCCCGATGAACGCGGCAGTTCACCCGGCAGGAAGTCCGCGTCCGGCGCGCCGTTGCACCGGACGGAAAATGTCGAATTCCGGACCGAGTGTAGACGGATGGCCATCGAAAATCTTGAAGGAAAATGCGCTCTGCCCGCGCATTTCGGGCGGGCGCGACCGGCACGATCACTTGCGTGTAAAAGTGGGGCGCTATACTCTGCCGGGCCGCTCGCGCAGGCGTTGAGCCGGGTGGCGCACTCGCCGCGCCCACGCACTGAAAGCAATTTGTCAGGATGGCGAGCGGACGTTTATGCAAATTCATTTTGAACGTTCGCGTGCGCATCTAAACTGGACTCGTCATTTCATGTTCCGAGTCCCTCGCTGGGGAATTCCATGTCAGACTCCGTCATCGCCGCGCCGGTGGCATCGCCTCCGCGGCGGCCGAAAGACACGCTCGGCTGCGTGTCGAGCCTGCTGGCAAAGGATGTCGAGACGGCATCCGGCGGCCTGAGGCTGCACCGCAAATGCATGCGCGAGGCGCACGTCGAACGCATCGAGATGCCGCCGTGCGACCGCGGCTTCCTGGTCGGCGTGTCGCTGAGCGGCGGCCACCGCCGCACGCTCTATGGGCGCGCCGGCGCGAGCGAGCGCCGGTTCCAGCATCACTCGATCTACATTCGCGATTTCTCGCGCCATTTCCACGCGGATCTGTACGGCAACTTCGACTTCGTGCTGGTCGAGCTGCCGCATGCGTATCTCGAACACGTCGGCCCCGAGCACGGCGGCCAATCGATCGGCGGCCTCACGTGCCGCCCCGACGTACGCGACCCGGTGCTCGGCCATCTCGCGCACGCGGTGGCCGACAGCCTCGACGCGGGCGGCCCGCTGAACGCGCTGTTCATCGAGCAGATCGGGCTCGCGATGGGCACGCATCTGCTGCGCCGCTACGGCAGCGCGCGCACGCGCGAGCTCGAGCGCAAGGGCGTGCTGTCTGCCGCGAAGGTGGCGCGCGCCCAGGAGCTGTTGATGGAAAAGGCGGACCTCGGCGTATCGATCGAGGAAGTGGCGAACGAATGCGACCTGTCGCGCGGCTATTTCATCCGCGCGTTCTCGCGCACGACCGGCCGCACGCCGCACCAGTGGCTGCTCGAACAGCGCGTGACGCGCGCACGCGAACTGATCGAGACGTCCGACATGACGCTGGCCGACATCGCGGTCGCGTGCGGCTTCGCCGACCAGAGCCATCTCAACCGCGTGTTCGCGCGGATCGTCGGCCATCCGCCCGGCGCGTGGCGGCGCGCACGGTCGCGCTGAAGCATATAGGCCTGGCGCTGCTCCCATCGATCAGCCTTCCCGGTAGTTCGCGAATCTGGATGTATGTCCTATGCCGGGATTGAAGCAATTGCACGGATCCAGGTCCATGTAATGCCGCTTCAACGCGGGTTTGGCGACATAGACCGACATTTGCGTGTATGCAGGACCACGTTGCACGAGTGCACCGCCCGAGTTATTGCAGACGCCCACCGAATACCGAGGCGAGTCGGTCACGCCTGAATTAGAGGACGTTCCCCAACCGAGGGCAACTTAATCGTTATGATGGACACGCGCTGCTGCTCGATTTCCTGAGGAGAGGGGAAGGTTGAGCTGCGGCGTTCGTCAAGGCACTCGACTGACATATCGATCTGTCCCATATTCAGTGTCCGCGTAGCGTCGCGCGGATCGTGCCGCATGCCAATCGCAATGCCGCCTCGGTGGGCGGCGTGTCGGCGAGGCCATCGAGCACCGTGAAATCGTGAATCGTGCCGAGGCAGCGAACCGCGCTGACGCGCACCCCGGCAAGCATCAGCTTGCGGGCGTAGGCTTCGCCGTCGTCACGTGCGACATCGTTTTCGGCCGTGACGATCAGCGCGGGCGGCAGGTCTTCGAGATCCGTGTAACTCGCGTTTAGCGGCATTGCGATTGTTTCGCCGAGGTTGTCCGACGGAAAGCGCGTCCGTGCACGCATGCCCGTGGTCTGTGTGGTCAAGCTCGGACCGCCCGCATATCTCGCTGCCGACGCACCCGCCGTGCTTGCGGAAAGCGTCGGACACAGCATGATCTGAAGCGCGATACGGGGGCCGCGGCGCGCCTTGACGAGCAGCGCGAGGGTGGCGACGAGATGACCGCCCGTGCCTTCGCCCGCGACGATGAGGGCGCCTCCGTCGAGATTCAATGCCCGTGCGTGCTCCTGCAGATGAACGAGCGCGGCGAATGCCTGCTCGTTTTGGGTCTGAAAGCACGCAGCGGGCGCGGACGTGTAATCGACCAGTACGACGGCCGCCTCGGCGTCGGTGGCGATCCTGCGCGCCAGCCGGTTGTCGCTTTGGCCACCCGCGAAACTCGCGCCGTCCGGCAGGAAAAGCACGGCGGGCAGCGGAGTGGGCGCCGCCTGCGGCGGCCGCACGATCCGTATCGTGAAGCCCGGATCCGCAGCACCCGCTGTCAGCGCGATTTCTTCGGCGTGTATCGCGTCCGTCGCATCGCCGTTTGCCCATTCGCGCAAACGCTCTGCCGGAACCCCTGCCTCGGCGGCATGGTCGACGAACGATTGCGTTTCCGCATCGAGAACCGGATACGAGTCCGCGGATCTGATCAGGCCCGGTGCGGCGTCTTCGGGCAGACGGGCAGACGTGAAATCGTTCATGGCGCAGTTTCCGATGAGTGAGCTTGCTTGTCGATCCGGCGCCGTTGGCCGTCGACAGAACAAATTGTCATCGGATTCCCGCACGAGCCACAGTTAAGCGTTGCTAAGAGCCGTTAAGCCCATGTCCAGCAAGGCGTTCAGGCTACCGACGCGCGCTTCGAGCCGATTTGCCGTCGCTTCAGGTCCGCACACCGCGCGTTGCCGCGGCCTCCTGCAAATGCCCCTGCAACCACGACGGCGTGTCCGCCCGTCCCGCTTCGATCAATGCGTGTGCGCTCGCTGCGTCGCCGGCGCGTGCGAACACTTCGAGTTGCATCGGGGTGGCGCCCGCCGGCGTGACAGGTCTGCCTTCGTGAATGGCCTCGAAGCCCTCGCCCCATTTGTCCCAATACGCGAGACCGCGCCGGCGCGTGCGCTCGCGAAGCCGCGCGGTCCATTCGCGCGCAAGCGCCACTTCGCCTTCCCATGTCGCGACGGCGATCGAGCCGATCGCGAGCCCATAACAGACGGTCAGATCGTGATCGATCGCGAGCGCCTCCGTCGCGCAGTCGCGCGCGAGCGCCATCGCCGCGTCGGTCTCGCCCTGCAGCCACAGAATGCGCATCAGAATGGAAATCGCAGCGATATGCGCGTCGACCTGCGCGTGATTCGCGTGCGTCGCGCGCACCGGATCCTTGTCGCGCGCCATCACCGCTTCGATCAACGCGCGCGCGATATCGTGGTCCCCGAGGAAGTGATGTGACAGCGCACACATCCGGTCGGCGGTTTGCGTCGTCGAAAAATCACCCGTCCGTGCGGCGGCAGCGCGAAACGCACGCGCATGTTCGAGGCTTTCCGTGTACGCGCCCGCGAGCGTGCGATGCGCCCACACGCCCCACCGCATGCGCAATGCGAGCCGGTCGTCGCCGAGGCGCTGCGCGGCGGCCTGTGCGGCGTCGAATGCGTTCGCCATCGCCGCCGTCGGCCCACGCGTGTGCCACAGCGCGTGACCGTACGCGGCGAGCAGCTCGATATGCTGCGCCTTGCCCGCCAGATCCGAGTTTTCCGCCGCGGCGATCGCGCGCTCGGCCATCCGGAGGAACTCGTGAGGGAGCGAAAGATGAAACCACAGCGGCGCCGTCGCGATCAGCAGGTCGATCGCGAGCTGCGGCTCGCGATCCTGCGCGGCCGCCCAATCGAACGCGGCTCGCACGTCGTCGATTCGCTGGCTGTGAATCGCAAGCCACTGGCGCGGCGCCTTGCCTTCCCACGCCGCCACGGGGTCGGCAAAGATCGCGCAGCAGTACAGCGCATGGCGGCGGCGCGCGTCGTCGAGTTCGTCCGCCTCTTCAAGTCGCATATATGCGTAATGGCGCGTCGTGTCGAGCAGTCGATACGGATGGTCCGGATCGTCGATCGCGCAGGCGATCAGCGACTTGGCGATCAGGCCGGTGACGGCGTCGAAGGCGGCGAGTTCATCGACGTCGCCACCGGCCGCGACAGCCGCCGCGGCATCCATGCCGAACGCGGCCCGCATGACCGAGAGGCGGCGCAGCACCTGGCGCTCCTCCGGCCGGAGCAATTCATAGCTCCAGTCGAGCGTCGCGCGCAGCGTCTGCTGGCGCGGAAGCGCCGTGCGGCGGCCCTGCGTGAGCAGCGCGAAACGGTCGTCGAGCCGCGCTGCAATCGAATGCACGTCCATCAGGCCGACGCGCGCCGCCGCAAACTCGATCGCGAGCGGGATGCCGTCGAGCCGTCGGCAAATATCGATCACGGCGGCCAGATTCGCGTCGCTCAACGCGAACCGGTCATTGGCGGCGCGCGCACGGTCTTGAAACAGCGCGATCGCCGGGAACTGCACGGCATCGTGGAGGCTCACGCCTGCGACCGTTTCGGGCGACGGCAACGCGGCGAGGCGATGGACGGATTCGCCTTCCGCGCGCAGCGGCTCGCGGCTCGTGACCAGCAGATGCACGCCCGGCGCGCCTTGCAGCAGTTGCTCGGCGAGCACGGCAACGGCATCGATCAGATGCTCGCAGTTGTCCAGCACCAGCAGCACCGGCGACGCCCCGAGCGCCTGGATGAGATCGGGTACCGGATCGCCGCTGGAGACGGCCACGCCGAGCGCCGAGGCGATCGTACTGGCCGCGCTCGCGGCCGCGGAAACCGGCGCGAAATTGACGAACACGGCGCGCATGCCGGTGCGCTGGGCGAAGCGATGCGCGATGGCCACGGCTACCGTCGTCTTGCCCATGCCTCCCGGGCCGGCGATGGTGAGCAAGCGTCGCTCGGGCAAGTGGTCGGTCAGACCTGCGATGACGTCCTCGCGGCCTATCACGCGAGCGAGCGTGACCGGTAGACCGCGTGAACCGCTTTCGGACCCGTTGGAAGGCTGGGCGGCGTGCGTATGGGGCCGTGGTGCGGCAGGGTCCACTGCGTCGGCACGGGTAACGGGCGCCGCGAAACGATAGCCGCGTCCGGGTTCGTTGACGATGTAACGCGCGCCGTCCGGTCCGTCACCGAGCACCTTGCGCAACGCCGACAGATGCACGCGCAGCGCGCCTTCCTCGACGACGTTGTCGACCCAGACGCTGTCGCACAGATTGCGCGTCGAGACCAGCACGCCTGCCTGCTCGACGAGTACGACGAGAATGTCGAGCGCGCGGCTGCCGATTTTCAGCGGCGTCCCGTCCTTGAGCAGGATTCGTTGCGGGAATTGCAGCGTAAAGGGGCCGAACGCGAGGCTGTAAGGAGCGGTCATCGAGAGCGTCGTCGCGCGGGTTGAGGGTCGGCCGTGTCGACCAATACGGTGCGCTGGGCGCGCACACTGACGCAAAAACAGCCAATCATTACTCAAAAGCTCAGTACGCGCCCTTAAAAGATCTTAAAAAAACCGCTTTGTCGCAGCCGACGACGATTGGCACGGATCCGGGCGCCGACTTAGCAACGCTTAACAAGTCGTAACTGGCCCGATGCGCGTCTGCCCGCCAATATGGCTCCATGCAAGCCAATCAATGATCGGAGGTCGATATGGAGCGTCTGAAAGCACTGGAGGTATTCAAGGCAGTGGCGGACCACGGCAGTTTCACGCGGGCAGCGGACGCCACCAATCTTGGCGTACCGTCGGTGAGCCGCGCGGTGCAGGATCTCGAAACGATGCTCGGCGTGCAGCTCTTCAACCGGACCACGCGCCGCGTCGCGTTGACCACGGCGGGCCATGCGGTGCTCGAGCGCGTCACGGGCGTCCTGTCCTCCTATGAAGACCTCGCGCGTACCGGCAGCGACGAAGCCGGCGATTGCGCGGGTAACGTCCGCATCGAGGTGCCGGCAATCTTCGATACCGCCCGCCTCACTTCCGTCCTGGTCCGCTTCATGCGCGCCTGGCCGAAAGTACGGGTCGACGTGCGGCGCGTCGATCACCTGGCCGACACGCTCGGCGATCTTGCCGACCTCGCGATCGTCGTCGGTCGTTCGGCGCCGTCGTCGTGCATCGCGCGATCGCTCGCGGCCGTGCCGCTCGGGCTCTATGCGAGTCCTGCGTGGCTCGAACGGACCAACGATCTCGCTCACCCGCTCGATGTGCCTGCCGAAGCTTGCCTCGCGACGGGCGCACAGCATTCGGTGTGGACGGTCAGCCATGCAGCATCCGGGGACAGTGTGACGCTTGCCGCGCGCGCGGCGCTGCGCACGAATTGCCCTCATGCGCTTCTCGCGGCGGCCGTCGACGGCGAGGGGCTAGCCATCCTGCCCGACCCGCTCGCACGAGCGGCGCTCAATCGCGGCGAACTCGTGCGTGTGCTCGATGCGTGGCAGGTGGCGCCACTGGAAGCCTGTCTCGTTTACCGGTCCAGACGCAATCTCCCCGCGCGGGTACGCAAATTGACCGAGTATTTGCTCGACGCCTTCGGCGAGCAGCGCGAGGAGATCGGCGCAATGGCCGCTGTACCGAACATGGCCCGGATGGCAGCGACGCAGGCGACGCTCACGCCGTGCGCAGCTTGATGACGATTTTGCTGATACGAATGCAGGGGGAACGACGAAATGATGGTCGA
Organism: Burkholderia sp. BCC0398; assembly: GCF_902833245.1. NCBI lineage: Bacteria > Pseudomonadati > Pseudomonadota > Betaproteobacteria > Burkholderiales > Burkholderiaceae > Burkholderia > Burkholderia sp. BCC0398. The sequence continues at coordinate 103,911 of NZ_CADFEM010000008.1, read as the reverse complement.
TTTTGCTGGATGTCTGCTGGATGTGTCGTCGCGGTATCTCGGACTCGCGATCCAGAACCGGACGGTCGTGGCTTGCGTCGACGCCGGACCGGGACACGCAACGCGCCTGAGCGATTCGCATCGTGGCGCGTCGTCCTCCAGAATGCCGCAGCATGCGCATGCCGCCACGGAGGTGGCCTCTCCGCTGTAGCCGGCCCGTCGGAGAAGCGGTGTGACGGCACTTCGTGTGCGATGACGAAGGACGCCGGGCCGTCACCGCACCGGCGTCGCGTCGTAGTTGACCGGCACCCAGTCGTATTGCGCACCCTCGCGGCGCAGGTGGCCAAGCCCCGGAAACGCGATATGCGCGGCGCCGACGAGATAGCGTCGATCGGCGACGCGCTTCAGCGTGTCCCGCCGCGTACGGCGGGCGGCGCCGGCATCGCTGTCGTACTGGACCGTCGCGTCGACGTCGCGCAACTGGATCGCCGCCACGTGCACGATGTCGCCCCATGCGAGCAGGCCCGCATTGCCGCTCTCGATCAGATAAGCCGTATGCCCCGGCGTATGGCCGGGCATCGGCACCGCGCGAATGCCGGGCGCGAGCGTCGCTTCGCCGCGAAACGTCTTGAAGCGGCCGGCCGCGACGTAAGGGGCGACCGCCGCGGCGGCCGCGTCGAAAAACGACGCGAGGAACGCCGGCGCCTGCGCCTTGTTGGCGGGATCGAGCCAGTACGCGGCCTCGACGGCGTTCACGCGCACGACGGCATTCGGAAACGTCATCGCGCCATTCGACGCGATCCCGCCGACATGGTCCTTGTGCAGGTGCGTGAGCAGCACTTCGTCGATCTGCGCGGGCGCGTAGCCGGCCGCGCGCAGGTCGTCGATCAGCTTGCCGCAGCAGTCGCCGTACAGCGTGCCGGCGCCCGCATCGACGAGGATCCGCTTCGATCCGGTATCGACCAGGAACGCGTTGATCGACCCCTGCACGGGCGGCTCCAGGAACGCGCGGTCGAGGTCGCGCCGGATCTCGTGCTTCGAGATGTCGCGAAACACCGTGTCGACCGGAAACGGATGAGTGCCGTCGGACAGCGCGATCACCGTGAAATCGCCGATCTTCTGCCGGTAGAAGCCGGGAGGCTGCTGGCCCGCGCCAGGGGCCAGCGCTGCGGATTGCGTTTCGGTTTGCGCATTGGCGTGGGCGTCGGGCTGCACGCCGGCCTGCGCGAACGCCCCAGGCGCCGACAGGCCCGCGCACCCGGCCACGATCAGCAAACGGGCTGCATGCGCAACGCACGCGTGCCGGAACAGGGTCTTCATGCGATCTCCGCGACGAACCGTGCGCGCGCCCGGTCACGAACGGACCGACCCGTGCAACACGCAATGTCGCGCAGCTTATCGGGCGTCGTGGCGAAAATCCTGAGCGTCGCCTGAATTGTCCTGAAGACGCGGCACGCGCGCGCGGCCGCCGCACCGGCCGGCGCTAGAATGCGAACCGCATGCAACGCGACGTTACGACCCGCACAAGGGCCTGTTCACGCTAATAACGGGCTTGCGAACGTGCCTTTCCGCCCGCAGTGCAAGGAGTAAGGAGCGCCGTTTGGCCGTGCCAAACAAGCGACGCACGACGCCGCAATGTGGGCGGAAAGGCGCGTTCCCCTGTTTGGAAAAATGCATTCGTGGGGCTGCCCCCGGAAGGGCCGATCGCCGCGTCATGCTCCTCGCGAATACGTCGAGTATCCGCTTCGTCGCAATCCTTGCGCTCGGCCCTTCCGGGGGCCAGCGCAAGCCCGTTATTAGCGTGAACAGGCCCTAGCAGGCTGTTGAAATTCGGAACGGTGTAAACGGGCGTTGCGAGCGGTGCGTTAGAGATATCGTGTTCATGACCTTGGGCAGATAAGAGCGATGCGCGGAATGGACGAGATGCAGGAACCGCTGTTCACGACGGTGAAGCTGGAAGATTTCGTGCCGGCCGATCACCCGTTGCGGCCGCTCCGGCTGCTGGTCAATCAGGCACTGAAGCGGCTCAACGGGTTGTTCGGCACGATCTACGCGGACAGCGGCCGCGCGTCGATTGCACCGGAGAAGCTGTTGCGTGCGTTGTTGCTGCAGGTGTTCTACTCGATACGCAGCGAGCGCATGCTGATGGAGCAGATGCGCTACAACCTGCTGTTCCGCTGGTTCGTCGGCTTGGCCATCGAAGACGCCGTGTGGGACCACTCGGTGTTCTCGAAGAACCGGGATCGACTGCTGGAGCACGACGTGGTCGAAGCGTTCTTTACCGAAGTCATGAGCCTGGCCGACAAGCAAGGGCTGCTGTCCAGAGAACACTTCTCGGTCGATGGCACGCTGATCCAGGCTTGGGCCAGCCACAAGAGCTTCCGGCCCAAGGACGGCTCGGACGATCCGCCAGCCGGCGGCGGCCGCAATGTCGACACCGACTGGAAGGGTAAGCGGCGCAGCAACGAGACTCACGAGTCGAGCACCGATCCGGATGCGCGCCTGTTCCGCAAGGGGCGGCAAAGCGGAGCCATCCTTTGTTATCAGGGGCACATCCTGATGGAGAACCGCTCGGGCTTGGTGGTCGGTGCAGTGGTCAGCCACGCCGATGGATTCGGCGAACGCGCGAGTGCGTTGCGCCTGCTCGATTGCGTGCCGGGTCGTCACGCCAAGACGCTCGGCGCCGACAAGGGTTACGACATGCGCGACTTTGTGCGGGATTGCCGAGCGCGCAAAGTGACGCCACACGTTGCGCGCAACGACACGCATCAAGGCGGCAGTGCGATCGACGGCCGCACCTCGCGGCACGCCGGTTATGGCATTAGCCAAGTGATTCGCAAACGCATCGAAGAGCACTTCGGCTGGGGCAAAACCGTCGGCAGGATTCGACAGACCGCGTATCGCGGCCTCAAACGGGTCGACCAGCACTTCAAGCTGACGATGCTGGCGAGCAATCTGACTCGAATGGCGCGAATGCTGACGGTGGTGCCGCCGCAAGGAGCGGTGCAATGAGCCGCCCAAGCGCGGCCGTCGCACGGCAACGCGCCGGCTGGACCGCTCGCGAACGGTCCAGCTTCGGCGATTCGTTGGCAACTCGGCAGCCAAGCGCATACGAAATCCTTTTAAACAGTGCCCCAGTCATCAAAGCGAGGCGCTTTTCAACAGCCTGCTAGCAACCCCATGGACAAATTCTCCGCGCTGCGCGCATTCGTCGAAGTAGCGGAAGCCGGCGGCTTCTCGAGCGCGGGGCGCCGGCTCGATCTCGCCGCTTCGTCCGTCGTGCGCGCAGTGGACGCGCTCGAGGCATCGCTCGGCACCGTGCTGCTGAACCGCACGACGCGGCAGGTCACGCTGTCCGACGCGGGCGCCGTCTACTATGCGCGAGCGAAACGCGTGCTCGGCGAACTCGCCGATGCCGACGCGCTGGTGGCCGACCGCGGCGACGCGCCGTCCGGGCCGCTGCGCGTGTCGGTCCCGGTCGCGTACGGGCTGCGACGCATCGCGCCGCACGTCGCCGCGTTCGTCGCGCGCCATCCGAAGCTCGACCTCGACCTGCAACTGACCGACGAACGCGTCGATCTCGTGTCCGCGCGGATCGACGTCGCGATCCGGCTCGGCGACGCGGCCCCGACCGCGGAAGTCGTCGCGCGGCCGCTCGGCACGTTCCGGCGCTACGTGGTCGCGAGCCGCGCGTACCTCGACGCGCACGGCACGCCCGCGACGCCGGGCGAACTGGTCGATCACGCGTGCCTGCGCTTTCATTTCGGCGTCGACCAGCAGACGTGGACGTTCGCCGGCGCGCAACGCACGACGCAGGTCGTCGTCACCGGCCGGCTGAAATCGAATCACAGCGAGGTGCTGCGCGAGGCCGCGCTCGACGGCGCCGGTATCGCGCTGCTGCCCGACTGGCTCGTCGACGCGGACATCGAAGCGGGCCGCCTGCAGCGGCTGTTCGATCAGTACGACGTGACGCCGGGCTCGGCGCGCGCGGTGATCACCGCGCTGTACCTGCCGAACCAGCGCGGCTCGAAGCGCGTGACCGCGTTCATCGATTTCGTCGAATCGCTCGCCCGCGCGCAGCGCTGACACGTGCGGCGCGGAGCGACACGACGCGTCACCAGCCGAACTTCGCTTCCATCCCGAGATAGTCGGCATTGCGCGCACCGAGCGCGCGAATCGACGAGCCAAGCTGGAAGTGCACGGCCTCGAGCGCGAGCGCGACGTTCGCGTTCACGAGCCAGTCGACGCGCGCCTGCGCGTACATCCCCGTCCACGCACTGCCCTTGCCGGCCGTGCCCGGCACCGCCGACATCCCCTGACCGTAGATCGCGTCGGCGGTCGTCTGCCGCCACTGGAAGCCGACGGCGGTGAGCACCGTCACCGAGCTGGCCGGCTTGAACGTCAGCGACGGCTTCACGTGGATCAGGTTGCTGTATCCGGTGTAGCCGGCGAGCGTGAAGTAATAGCCGTTCGGAAACATCGGGTTGAACGTGCCGACGCGCCGGTCGCCCGGATGCGCGTCGCCCGACGCGCCGTCGACCTGGATGCCGACGCGCGGCGTGCCGGCCGTCTTCGCGAACGTGTAGCCGCCCAGCGCGCCGAACGCCCACGCGCCGACCGTATCCTGCCCGACGTGGCCGGTCTGCAGCATCGCCTCGACGTCCCAGTCGAACCCGTCGGTCTTGCCCGCGTAGCGCATGTCGAACACGTCGCGCCGCTCGGTGCCGGATGCATCCGGATAGCGCGCGTTGTCGCGCGTATAGCGCGACCAGTACGCGGACAGATCGCCGGGCCCCGTCGCGGTGCGCTCGACGCGCACGCCGTCGAATCGCAGGTGCCGGTTCGACACGTCGTCGAACACGGCCGCATTGCGATACTGCACCGGGCGCGTCACATAGCCGATCAAGCGCCATTTGCCGATTTCGTAATCGGTCCACAGTCCGTCGTACGCCTGCCGCACGTTCGGGCCGTCGCGCACCGACACGAAACGCTGCAAGTCGAACGCCATCTCCTGCCGGCCGATCCGCGTCTTGAACGTGCCGGGCCCCAGTTGATCGACGTACGCGACGAACGCCTGCTCGATATCGAGCTGATCCTTGTCGACCGGGCCGACCGTGTCCTTGCCGAACGGCCGCGCATCGACGAACTGCACGAACGCCTGGAAGTGCCCGCGATAGCGCAGATCGGCATGCACGTTCGCGCGCTGGATCACGTAGTTGTCGTCGTGCGCGGCGCCGAGGCCGAACAGCGGCGCGTTGTTCAGTTCGAAGCGCTCGCGCAGGTTCGCGCCGAGCGACAGGTAGGTCGACGGATCGTCGCCGAGCCGTATGTATTTCAGCGCGTCGAACGGCTTGCGCGGCACGCACGGATTCGCGAGCACCGACCAGTCTTCCTGCCAGCGGTTGAACGACACCGTCGGGCGCTTCTCGGTGCACGCCGCGGCGGCGGCGGCCGGCGACGCGGCCGCGCCGGCCGCCGCCACATCGGCATCGGCGCCGACGGCCGATCCCGCGTGCAACGCGGCGCCGCCCGCCAGCACGACGCACGGCAGCGCGCCGCGCCACGATCGCTTCATCGGCCGGCGCACCGTCATTTCGACCGCGCGTGGATTTCGGCGACGTAGCCGCCCGGGAACTGCACGAGCGCCGCGTCGCGACCGTCCGACTTGAACGGCGGCACCAGCACGGTCACGCCCGCGGCTTCGGCCTGCTTCAGCGTCGCGGCGAGATCGGCGACTTCATAGCCCGTCATTTCCCGCCCGAACGGGTAAGGCAGGTGGCCGTCGGTCGCGAGCACGGTCATCTTGCCGAAGCCCGACTCGATGCGAATGCGGCGGTACGTATCGTTCGGCCGGCCGATCTCGATGCCCGGCGCATGGCGCACGTCGGACACGATCTTGCCGTGCGAGAACGCGGCGAAGTTGCGTGCGAGCTTGCTCGCGCTTTCCGGCGATACGTACACGCGGTTCTCCGGCACCGTCTGCAGCGGGTCGTAGTTCGGCGCCTGCGTGTGCCAGTACAGCTGCATGTTCACGCCGCCCGGCCACCGGACGATCGCGTCGCGGCCGATCGGGTCGGGGAACGTCGTCACGACGATGTCCGCGCCATGCGCACGCGCCGACTTCACCGCGACATCCATGTCGGTGACGAGATAGCCGGTGCGTTCCTCGCAGAACGGATACGGGATCGGCGTCTTGAAGCCGAATACCGAGATCGTGCCGACCGGCGTCAGCACGAGCTGCGACATCGTCTGGCTCGGCGTCGGCGTGACCTGGAACACGCCCTGCTTCGACTTCTTGCCGCCGAACGTCGCGACGAAGCTGTCGGTGAAGCGATCGAAGTCTTCCGGCGCGACGCACACGTGGGTCGTGTCGTACTGCGGGCCGACCGCGATCGCGGGGGAGCGCGCGGCGGCGGCCGGCGACGCGATGTCGTCGAGGTGGGTTTCGTCGGCGAATGCCGGCGCGCCGACCAGCAGCGCGGCGAGCACGGCCGACGACGCGGCGGTCATGCGCAGCAGGTTGCGCAGGTTGAATGAACTCATTGGTTTTCTCCGTGATGTTGACGCGCGCGGCGTGGTGCCGCGCGCGGATTCTGATTCAGCGGGATGCAGGCCGCTCATCCGGGCGGCCCGGACGACAGGCGAGAAACACGCGCACCGCGAGCGGCAGCGCGCGGACCCATGCCGGGGAGTTGAAAGCGGTATGCACGCGATATCAGATCGCCCAGCACGAACACCCGAACGCGCCCCAGAAGCCCTTCGCATCCGACGTCGGCAACGTGCTCGCCCATGCGCTCGCGTGCGCATGCTGGTGAAGGTTGCATTCGTTCGCGCAGCCGCACATCGCGGCGGCCGCTGCCGCGCGTTGCAGCGGCGCGCCGTTGCGTCGCGTCGCGCCCCAGCCGCCATAGCCGCCGAACTCGCGCACCGGCGACCAGTCCGGCATCGCCGGCGGAATCGGCGCGTCGTGCGACGCGAACGGCCCCGCGCCCCACACGATCTTCCCGTCGACCACCGTCAGCAATGCGGTCGTGGCGGCGATATCGTCCTCCGCGCACCCGAAGAAATCGCGATCGGGGACCACCAGGTCGGCAAGCTGACCCACCGCGATCCGGCCTTTCTTGCCTTCCTCGTTCGAGAACCACGTCACATACTCGGTCCACATCCGCAGCGCGGTTTCGCGATCGAGCAGGTTACGCTGCGGATACATGCGCATGCCGCCGACCGTCTTGCCCGTCACGAGCCACGAAAGCGATACCCACGGGTTGTACGACGCGACGCGCGTCGCGTCCGTGCCGGCCGACACCTTGAGCCCCTTCGCGAGCATCTTCGCGACCGGCGGCGTCGCCTCCGCGGCTTGCGCGCCGTAGCGCTCGACGAAGTATTCGCCCTGGTACGCCATCCGGTGCTGCACCGCGATCCCGCCGCCGAGCGCGGCGATCCGGTCCATCGATTGCTCGGTGATCGTTTCCGCGTGATCGAAGAACCAGTTCAGCCCTTCGAGCGGAATGTCCTCGTTGACCTTCTCGAACACGTCGAGCGCGCGGCTGATCGTTTCGTCATAGGTCGCGTGCATGCGCCACGGCCAGCGGTTTTCCGCGAGCACGCGCACGACGCCTTCGAGATCGTCCTCCATCTGCGCGGGCAGGTCCGGACGCGCGACGCGAAAATCCTCGAAGTCGGCCGCGGAAAACGCCAGCATCTCGCCGGCGCCGTTGTTGCGGAAGTAGTCGGTGCCGTCGTGATACTTGACGCTCTTCGTCCAGTTCACGAAGTCTTCCTTCTCCGCGTTCGGCTTCTGCGTGAACAGGTTGTACGCGATCCGGATCGTCATCTCGCCCGCGTCGTGCAGCTTGCGGATCACTTCGTAATCGTCGGGGTAATTCTGCGACCCGCCGCCCGCGTCGATCACGCCCGTCACGCCGAGCCGGTTCAGCTCGCGCATGAAATGGCGCGTCGAGTTGTACTGATACTCGAACGGCAGCTTCGGCCCCTTCGCGAGCGTCGCGTAGAGGATCGTCGCGTTCGGGTTCGCGAGCAGCAGGCCGGTCGGGTTGCCGGCGGCATCGCGCAGGATCGTGCCGCCCGGCGGCTCCGGCGTGTCCTTCGTGTAGCCGACGACACGCAGCGCGGCCGCGTTCAGCAACGCGCGATCGTACAGGTGCAGGATGAACACCGGCGTGTCCGGCGCGACCGCATTGAGTTCTTCGATCGTCGGCAGCCGCTTCTCCACGAACTGATGTTCGGTGAAGCCGCCGACCACGCGCACCCACTGCGGCGCGGGCGTGATCGCGACCTGCTGCTTGAGCATCTCCATCGCGAGCGCAAGCGACGGCACGCCGTCCCAACGCAGTTCCATGTTGTAGTTCAGTCCGCCGCGAATCACGTGGCAGTGGTTGTCGATCAGACCCGGCAGCACGCCGCGGCCGCCGAGATCGACCACCTTCGTCGCGCGGCCCGCGAGCGGCATCACGTCCGCTTCGCTGCCGACGGCGACGAAGCGCCCGGCGGCAATCGCGACGGCCGTCGCGACGGGGTTCGCGCGGTCGAGCGTCGTGAATCGTCCGTTGTGCAGGATCAGATCCGGTTGGGTCACGGTTGCGGTCATATGCATCACCTCTTGTTGATCAGAAGCCAAAGAGTTGTTTGACGGTGGGTAGGGCTTGCACGCCGATCAGCATGCCGAGCAACCCGACCAGCGCAATCAGCGGCGGTGCGGGAGAGCGAACCTTGATGGCGCTGTAAATCACACCGATCAGCAGGCCCGCACCAAGGGAAACCAGATAAGGTTCCATGCGATAAATCTCCCGGACAATTTCAAATGCAGGCGCAGTGTTTCGACCCGCATGCCGCGGGCGGCATTCGTGTTTCGGTCACGTCCGCCGCCCGCGGCAATGGAGCCCATGCGGCGCGTTCGCGTCGAACCGGCCGCACCGGCATCAGCCGTTACCGGCCGTCTTCACTTACTTCGCCGGAACCGGCGCAATCGACTCGTGCGGCGTCGCGGTGCGCTGCGGTGCCTTGTGGAGCATCGTGTACGCGTAGTCCACGCCCATCCCGTATGCGCCCGAATGCTCCTTCGCGATCGCCATCACCGCGTCGTACGTCTCGCGGCGCGCCCAGTCGCGCTGCCATTCGAGCAGCACCTGCTGCCACGTGACCGGCACCACGCCGGCCTGCACCATGCGCTGCATCGCGATATCGTGCGCAGCCTGCGTCGTGCCGCCCGATGCGTCGGCGACCATGTAGATCTCGTAGTCGCCTTCGAGCATCGCGCACAGCGCGAACGTCGTGTTGCAGACTTCGGTCCACAGGCCCGACACGACCACCTTCTTGCGGCCGTTCGCGGCGAGCGCGTCGCGCACCTTCTGGTCGTCCCACGAATTCATCGACGTGCGTTCGAGCGTCTTCTGGTTCGGGAACACGTCGAGCAGTTCGGGATACGTGTGGCCCGAGAAGCTCTCGCTTTCGACCGTCGTGATCGTGGTCGGGATGTTGAAGACCTTCGCGGCCTTCGCGAGGCCGACGACGTTGTTCTTCAGCGTCTGGCGATCGATCGACTGCACGCCGAACGCCATTTGCGGCTGCTGGTCGATGAAGATCAGCTGGCTGTTGTGCGGGGTAAGTACTTCAAGCTTGGGGTTGCTCATGATGGTGATGTCCTTTGACGCGGAGAAAGATGAGACTCGCCTGGCCGACGAATCCGCGAAGCGTCCAATGCGCGGTGCCGGCAACCGGCCTGCGTCATTCAATACGCGAATGTGCGACCGCACCAGTTAATTGTTCTGATTCTCGCCACACGCTGAATTCAGACTGAAAAGATCTGAATTTCATTGAATGCGCTGACGACGAACGCGCAGACCTGATAGGCTGGCCCAAGACTTTCGGATCGACGCCAGCCCGGTATTCATCCGTATTTTTAAACGGCCGTCATTCCATTCCAGACCCATGAAACCGTACATTGCTTCACTTCTCGCCGGCATCCTCGCCGGCGTCGTTTACGCGCTGATCGGCGTGCAATCGCCGGCGCCGCCCGCCGTCGCCCTGGTGGGCCTGCTCGGCATTCTGGCCGGCGAACAGATCCTTCCCGTGGTGCGACGGATGTTCGACGGGATCCGACTGGGAACCGCGTGGCGCGACGCGAAGTGCAACCAGCACATGTTCGGCGCGCTGCCCGGCGCACACGCCGACGCTGCCGTGAAGCGCAGCGAATCGACACCGACGTGACAGGCGGACGTCGAGCGAATGCGGCGGCGGCCCGTTGTGAACCGTATTGGAATCAGCGTCGCCCGACGGCGCGACATCGCCTGATGCCCTTGCCGTAGAAACTCGCCATGAAGCTGTCTTTCGAAGCACTCGAGGCACTGGACGCGATCGACCGCACCGGTACGTTTGCCGACGCGGCAGAGCTGGTGCACCGCGTGCCGTCCGCGCTGACATACGTCGTACAGAAGCTCGAGAGCGATCTCGGCGTCGCGTTGTTCGATCGCAGCGGGCGTCGTGCGAAGCTCACGCATGCGGGCCGCGTCGTCGTCGAGGAAGGTCGCCGTCTCCTTCATGCCGCCGAACAGCTCGAACGGAAGGCCCAGCGCGCGCAGCAAGGTTGGGAAACCGAGGTCCGCGTCTGCATCGCCGAGATACTGCCGTTCGACATGATGTGGCCATACGTTCACGCGTTCTACGATCTTGAAATGGACACGCGACTGCGCTTCTCCACCGAAGTGCTCGGCGGCACCTGGGATGCGCTGATTTCGCGGCGGGCCGATCTGATCGTCGGCGCGGCGGGCGAGCCTCCGGAACTGCCGGACATCGTCGCGCAGCCCATCGGCACGCTCCGGCACGTGTTCGCGGTCGCCCCTACCCATCCGCTCGCGGCGCTGCCCGAACCGCTGTCGATGGCGGCGATCGTCGAGTATCGCAGCGCGGTGATCTCCGATACGTCCCGCGAACTTCAGCCGCAGCCCGTCGCGCTTGACGCCGGCCAACCGTATCTCGCGGTGCCGACGCTCGCCGCGAAACTGGCCGCGCAATGCGAAGGACTCGCGGTGGGTACCCTCCCGGACTGCATCGCGGCGCCCGCGATCGCGCAAGGCAGGCTCGTCGCGCGGGAAGTCACCGGCATGCGCGACACGACCCATTGCTATATCGCATGGCGCGCCGACGAAGCCGGACGCGCGCTACGCTGGTGGGTCGAACAGCTCGGTCACCACGACCTCGTCGACCGGTTCACCGCGCGCGCGTGACGTTGCGCTTTCCGCGAACGGTCGAGCGGTCTCACGCTTGCCGACCTGCATCAATCAAGCGGTTCTCGAAGTCAGCGTTGAATGAAATGAAGAAACGCAGGGCGGCTTCGCCGCCGCCCCGGTGGCGCACGCAGCCGACGCCGCGTGCGGAATCGGCGTTCAGCGCGACGCGGACGGCTCGCCGGCGCGGCCGGATCGCCAGGTGAGGAAACCGAGCGCCGCAAGCGGCAGCGCCAGGGCCCAGAACCCGGCGTACAGGTACGCGGTCGCGCCGGCGCCCGCGCCGATCGCGAAACCGACAACCGGCGGCAGCGTGCGCCGCAGCCGCGCGCGTGCGGCTTCCCGTTCGGCCGGCGCGGCGATCGGCACAAGCCAGTCGAATGCATCGATGACCGCCTGCGTGACGTTGCCGGTCATCACGGTATTCGCGACGACGGTGCGCGCGGTCAGCCGGCCGTGCGCGTTCTGCACGCCCATTGCCGCCGCACCGAGCAGCCCGCAGACGATCGTCGCGGGCGCATCGGCGCTGCCGATCGGCGACGCCGCGACGCCCGCGAGCATGAAGCCGGCCAGCAGGATCGTCTGCAGTGCATACAGCGAGCACGCCCGCGGGCCATGCCCGCGCACGCGCATCCGGTGATCGAGCAGGCGGGCGGCCACGATGCCCGCAATGAAGGCCGGAAACGCGAGCCACTTGATCATCAGGCCCTGGCCGACACCGGCGAGGCCCGAGCCGATGAGGATGAAGTTGCCGGTGACGTGCGCGGTAAAGAGCCCGAACAGCGCGACGAAGCCGAGCGTGTCGACATAGCCGGCGATCGAGGCGAGGAACACATCCTCGCCGCGCAGGTGATCGGGGGCCGCCGCGCCCGCTGCCGTTACTTGCGCGGGCTGCATGTCGTGGCTTCCGTGGTTCTATCGAAGGTGTCCGTATCGCGGACCCGCGCGGCGAGCACGCGCCATTGCGCCTGCACGAGCGGAATCGCATGCTCGCGGAAGACGAGGCCGAGCAGGCCCGCTGGCGCGGTCAGCGGCCGCGCGGGCGACTGCACGCGCACGAGGGGGGGCAGGAAGCCGACTGCGATGCCGGCTCCCGGCGAGATCAGGTAAGCCATGGTCCGTTCCGGTTGCGCCGCGGGCCGGCCGAAGGGCTTCGGCCTCGTGCAGCGGTTCGGGAGCAAGCGTAGGGAATGCGGGCCTGAAAGTCATGGCGGCGACCTGAAATTTTCTGAAACCGCCGAACCGCGCGCGGCACGACGCCCGCCTTCGCGGCCTGCCGCGCGGCCCTCGCCGGGGCGCGCCTTGCTATTTTTCGATCGATAAGTGCAGAATGGCCCATTCAGGAGCCGACGCATGACCGAGACCAAGCGCAATGCAGCGCCCCGTGCGCGCAGGACGACCGCCGACGACACCGCCGGCACATCGGGCCGCCGCCTCACGCCGGAAGCACGCGAACGACAGATCGTCGAAAAGGCGGTCGAACACTTCGCGACCCACGGTTTTTCCGGCAGCACGCGCGAGCTCGCGCGGCAGATCGGCGTGACCCAGCCGCTGCTCTACCGGTATTTCCCGAGCAAGGAAGCGCTGATCGATCGCGTATACGACGAGGTCTACACGTGGGACCCCGAGTGGGAAAAGCTGATCGCCGACCGCTCGGTTCCGCTCCAGCAGCGGCTCGTCGCGTTCTACCGGTCGTACGCGCAGACGATCCTGCGGCGCGAATGGATCCGCACGTTCATCTTCGCGGGGCTCAGCCGCGAGGGCTTCAATACGCGCTATCTGTCGCGGCTGCGCGAACGCGTGTTCCTGCCGGTGCTGCGCGAGCTGCGGCACGCGTACGACATCGCGACACCGGCGTCGGAAGCGCAGCGCAACGCGGAAATCGAACTGGTGTGGAGCCTGCACGCGAGCATCTTCTATCTCGGCGTGCGCAAGTGGGTATACGGGTTGCCGGTGCCCGACGATCTCGACGCGGAAATCGAACGGCAGATCGACGCGTTCCTGAACGGCACGCCGGCCGCGCTGCAGCGTGTGGCGTCCGACGCATCCGGCAAGCGCCCCCGCCGCAAGTGATGCCGGCGTGGCATGGCGCTCAGGCCGGTTCAGAACGATTCAGCCGCGACGCACGTCACCTGCCCTATCCTCGGACAGCATCGGACGCGTGCCGTATCGCGCACCGCCCGCACAACCGGGATTTCCCATGACGACCGACACGCTTGCACTGACCCACCACACCGTTACGGCGAACGGCATCCGCCAGCACGTCATCGATGCCGGCGCGGGGCCCGTCGTCGTGCTGCTGCACGGCTTCCCCGAAACGAGCTTCGCGTGGCGCTTCCAGATTCCGGCGCTGGCACGGCACTATCGCGTGATCGTGCCCGACCTGCGCGGCTACGGCGAAACCGACAAGCCCGCGGCCGGCTACGACAAGCGCAACATGGCGCGCGACGTCGCCGCGCTGCTCGATGCGCTCGGCATCGGGCGCATCGCGCTCGTCGGGCACGACCGCGGCGCACGCGTCGCGACGCGTTTCGCGAAGGACTTCCCCGAACGTGTCGACCGGCTCGTCGTGATGGACAACGTGCCGACGCGCATCGTCGCGCAGAACATGACCGCGCAAACGGCCCGCGCGTACTGGTTTTTCCTGTTCCACCAGGTGCCCGACCTGCCGGAGGCGCTGATCGCCGGCAAGGAAGCCGAATGGCTCGGCTATTTTTTCGCCGACTGGTGCTACAACCCGCACGCGATCTCGGGCGATGCGTTCGACACGTACGTGCGCGCGTATCGGCGTCCGGGCGCCGTGCGCGGCGCGCTGGCGGACTATCGCGCGAACGCGGAAGACGTCCAGCAGGACCTCGTCGATGCGGATATCAGGATCGCGTGCCCGACCATGGCGATCTGGGGCGAGGATTTCTACGCGGTCGGCAAGATGTTCGACATGAAGACCGTGTGGGAAAGCATGGCAACCCACCTGCGTGCCGAGCCGATCGCGCAGTGCGGACATCTGCCGCACGAGGAGCAGCCCGAGCGCGTGAACGCGCTGCTGCTCGATTTCCTGCGCGGCTGGGGCGGCTGACGCGCCGTTCGCCGCACGCGGCATCATCGAGGGAACATCGGATGGAACACGGATCGGGCCGCAAGGCCGTCATCGCCGGCGGATCGGTCGGCGGGCTGTTCGCGGCGACCGCGCTGCGCGCGGCCGGCTGGGACGTCCGCGTCTTCGAGCAATCGCCGCACGCACTCGACAGCCGCGGCGGCGGCATCGTGCTGCAGCCGCCGATCGAGCGCGCATTCGCGTTCGGCGGCGTGGCGCTACCGCGCGACGCGGGCGTCGATTCGGTCGACCGGATCTACGTCGACGCGCAGGACCGGATCGTGCAGCGCTTCGCGATGCCGCAGACGCAGACGGGATGGAACGTGATCTACACGGCGCTGAGGCGTGCGCTGCCGGCCGAAATCATCCACGCGGGCGACGCATTCGAGCGGTTCGAGCAGGACGGCGAGCGGATCGTCGCGCATTTCGCGAGCGGCCGCGCCGAGACGGCCGACCTGCTGATCGGCGCGGACGGCGGCCGCTCGACGGTGCGCGCGCAGTTGCTGCCGGACGTGCAGCCGGCGTATGCGGGTTATGTCGCGTGGCGCGGGCTCGTCGACGAACGCGCGCTGCCCGAGCAGGTGCTGGTCATGCTGCGCGAACGCTTCACGTTCCAGCAAGGCGACCGGCACCTGTTCCTCACCTATCTGGTGCCCGGCGCCGACGGCGCGACCGAACCGGGCGGGCGGCGCGTGAACTGGGTGTGGTACCGGCGGCTCGCGTCCGACCGGCTGCCGTCGCTGTTCCTCGCGCGCGACGGCACGCAGCGCGACGGGTCGCTGCCGCCCGGCGCGATGCGCGACGACAACCGCGCGGAACTCGTCGACGCCGCCGACCGGATGCTCGCGCCGACACTCGCCGCGCTCGTCGATGCGACCGCCGCGCCGTTCGCGCAGGCGATCGTCGATCTCGCGGCCGCACGCATGGCGTTCGGCCGCGCGGTGCTGCTCGGCGACGCCGCGTGCATCGTGCGCCCGCACACCGCGGGGGGCGTCGCGAAAGCGGCGGACAACGCGATCGATCTCGCCGAAGCGTTGCGCGACGTCGCACGCGGCGTCGCGTTCGACGCCGCGCTGGCGGGCTGGGACGCCCGTCAGCGGGCGGCCAGCGCGCTGTTGTCCGCGCGCGGGATCGCGCTCGGCGCGCGGCTGATGGGCGCGGCGTGACGGCTCGCCGGCCGGAGGTCGAGTGCCGCGCGGTGCGGATCGAAGTCGGGGTTCAACGCGCGCAGCACGCCGGCGCGCCCGCCGTCGTCATCGGGCGGTTGCGGCTGCCCGCGCGCGAAAGCCGGGGCCGCGGCCGCCGCAAGCCACGCGGCGATCGCCAGCCCCGTCACGCGTATCGATATGGCGGCCCGCTTCATTGCGCGCTCGCGGTCGACACGGCGGCCGACGTCATGGCCATTGCCGTGTGGCTGTCGCCATGCGCGATCGCATACAGCTCGCGATTGCGCGCGATCGTCTGCGTGCTCGGCGGATAGTCCCAGTTCGACGTCGGCACCGTGCCGTCGCGCTCGGCCCGAACCAGGTCGGCGCGCACGTCGGCGCGCGTGACCGTATGGTCGGCGGTTTGCGCGAATGCGACGACCGGCGCGCTCAGCGCACAGGAAATCAGGACTGCACGAATCAGCTTGTTCATGACCTTCACCTCTCAAAGATAGCGTGTTCGCGTCCGCCGATCAGGCCGGACATCCGCTCCGCATCGATGCGATGAGGAGTGATGTCCATTCTGCGATTCGCGCGCTGTCCGGAAGGTGAGGCTTCGATTACGGTCTTGTCATCTGGTCGCGGCCCGGCCGCACGGCCGTGTCGGTCAACGCGCAGCGGTTTCCGGATTCCGCACGCTGCTCAGAAACCGCGTCAACTCCACCGTCTGCGGCCGCTCGAAGATTTCCTCGGCCGTCCCGCTCTCCCACACGCGTCCCTGGTGCATGAACACGATCCGGTCGCTCACCGCCCGCGCGAAGTTCATCTCGTGCGTGACCATGATCAGCGTCATGTCCTCGCGCGCGAGTTGCTCGACGACGCCCAGCACCTCGCCGACGAGCTCGGGATCGAGCGCGGACGTGATCTCGTCGCACAGCAGCACGCTCGGCTTCATCGCGAGCGCACGCGCGATCGCGACGCGCTGCTGCTGGCCGCCCGACAGCTGTTCCGGAAACGCGTCGAACTTGTCGCCGAGGCCGACGCGCTCGAGCATCAGCTCCGCGATCGCGCGCGCCTGCTGGCGGTGCGACTTCTTCACCACCGACTGCGCGAGCATCACGTTCTGTCCGGCGCTCAGATGCGGAAACAGGTTGTATTGCTGGAACACCATGCCGACCTTCAGCCGCAGCGCACGCAAGTCCGCATGCCGTGCATCGACGCGTTCGCCGTCGACCGAGATCGTGCCCGCGTCGATGCTCTCGAGCCCGTTGAGCGTGCGCAGCAGCGTGCTCTTGCCCGAGCCGCTGCGGCCGATGATCGACACGACCTGCCCGCGCTCGACGGACAGATCGATGCCCTTGAGCACATGATGGGTGCCGAAGTTCTTTTCGAGACCCCGGGTTTCAACGAGCGGCATGCCATCTCCTTTGCAACGTGCGCGCATAACGGGTAAGCGGATAGCAGAGCGCGAAATAGATCAGCGCGACGAGGCCATACACGACGAACGGCCGGAACGTCGCGTTCGAGATCGCGATGCCGACCTTCGTCAGCTCGGTGAAGCCGATGATCGACACGAGCGCCGTATCCTTCACCGCCTGCACGCCGAAGCCGACCGTCGGCGCGATCGCGATGCGCGCGGCCTGCGGCAGGATCACGTGACGCAACTGCTCGACATAACTCATCGCGAGGCTCGCCGACGCCTCCCACTGCCCTTTCGGCACCGCCTCGACGCAGCCGCGCCAGATCTCGGCCAGATACGCGCTGGTGAAGAACGTGAGCCCCGCGGTGGCCGCGACCCACGGCGAAACGTCGAGCCCGACGAGCGGCAAGCCGAAGAACACGATGAACAGTTGCATCAGCAACGGCGTGCCCTGGAACACTTCGATATAGAGTTTTGCGACACCGCGCAGCACCGTCGAATTCGACACGCGCATCACGAGCAGCCCGAGGCCGACGAGGCCGCCGGACACGAACGACACGATCGACAGCACGATCGTCCAGCGCGCGGCCAGCAGCAGGTTCGCGAGCATCTGCCCGAACGTGAAATCGGTCATCGCGCACCTCGCATGCGGCGGGAGAACAGGCGGCGGCCCATCGCGCCGAGCGTCGCGCGCATCAGCAGCGCCATCGCCAGATACGCGAGCGTGATCACGAAGTACGTCTCGAATGCGCGGAAGTTGCGCGACTGGATGTAGCTGGCCGCATAGGTCAGATCGGCCACCGAGATCTGCGACACGACCGCCGAGCCGAGCATCGTGATCACGATCTGGCTCGACAGCGCGGGAAACACCTTGGCGAGCGCCTGCGGCAGCACGACGTGGCGCAGCATCTGCGCGCGCGACATCGCGAGCGCGGACGCCGCCTCCAGATGCCCTTTCGGCACGGCGGCCACGCCCGCGCGCACGATCTCGACCGAGTACGCGCCGAGATTGAGCGTCATCGCGAGGATCGCGGCCGTGTATTCGTCGATGTGCACGCCGAGCGCCGGCAAGCCGAAGAAGATGAAGAACAGCTGGACGACGAACGGCGTATTGCGAATCGCCTCGACGTACGCGCCGATCAGCGGGCGAAGTTTCACGGCCGCGCGCGCGTCGGCGCTGTACGCGGCCGCGCCGAGCACGCCGACCGCCACGCCGAGCACGGTCGCGACCGCGGTCAGCGCGAGCGTGATCGCCGCGCCGCTCGCGAATACGCCGGCATACTCGGCAAGCTCGCCGAATTGAAGCTGGTAGCTCATGGGAACGGGATAGATTCGGGTTCGGACAACGACACGCGCCGCGCCGGGCATCCCGGCCGCGGCGACGTGTCACGCGACACGGCGATGCGTCACAGTCCGGCCGGCAACGGCTGGCCGAGCCACTTGCGCGACATTTCGCCCAGCGAGCCGTCCTGCTTCGCATGCGCGATCGCATCGTCGATCTTCGCGAGCAGGCGCGGTTCGTTCTTGTTGACGCCGACGAAGCACGGCGAATTCTTGATCACGAACTTGACCTCGGGGCGGCGCGGCGGATTCTTCGCGAGAATCGCCGCCGCGACGATGTTGCCGGCCGCGATCAGTTGGACCTGCCCCGACAGGAAAGCCTGGATCGTCGCGTTGTTGTCCTCGAAGCGCTTGATCGTCGCGTTCGGCGCGAGCTGCGACAGCGCGATCTCCTCGAGCGCGCCGCGCGTCGCGCCGACCGTCTTGCCGCCGAGGTCGGCGGGCGTGCTCACCTTCACGTCGGACGGCCCGAACACGCCCTGGAAATACGGTGCGTACGCGCTCGAGAAGTCGATGACCTTCTCGCGCTCCGGCGTCTTGCCGAGCGACGAGATCACCATGTCGACCTTGTTGGTCGTCAGGTACGGAATCCGGTTCGCACTGTTGACGGGCACCAGTTTCAGCTTGACGCCGAGCGCCTTGGCGAGGAGTCCGGCCATGTCGATGTCGTAGCCCTGCGGCTGCATGTCCGTGCCGACCGAACCGAACGGCGGATAGTCCTCGGGCACCGCGACGCGCAGCGTGCCGTTCTTCGCGATGGTGTCGAGCGCATCGGCGTGGGCCGGCGCGGCGGCGAACAGCGCGATCACGGGGGCGGCGAGCAGCGCAGCCAGCCAGGTGCGTCGGGGGAACGGTCGGGTCGTCGAGCTCACGGTGAATCTTCCTTGTCTGGTATGTCGTCGGGCAGCGCGCAACGATTGCGCGGCCGACACGATTGCGCGGCCGACACCACTCCAGCAAAAACCGGGCCACCGACGTGAAACGCTTGCCGCACCGGCATGAGGCGGAAATTTCGGCGAACCTCTCGGCGAACCGGATTCCTCATTTCGGTGCACGAACCGGTGCCGTCGGTAACGCTTGCCCCCGCAGCGCGCGCCGGCGCACCAAATTACCTATCCGGTTCACCCGGCGCCGGGGCCCTATGCACGGATTCGAACAGCCCCAGTCCAAATTTGCATTCCGTTTGTGACGGGAATTACGGCTGAATACGTTCGCGACGTACCGGGCCTTTCGTCACGTCCGACGAATCGCGATCAGGACCGGCGCGCTCGATTGCGCGCGCGGCTCCTCCGGTACCGGTGGTCCCGATCGTCCCGCGATCGGGGCGAGTCCCATCCCATCCGTGCGCGAGGATACCGTCATGGCATCGATTCCCGACCCGTCGACAACCGGCGAAACCGACAAACGCAGCTGGCTCGAATCGCACGAAGCCGGCTATCACAAGACCCTCGGCAATCGACAGGTGCAGATGATCGCAATCGGCGGGGCCATCGGCACCGGGCTGTTTCTCGGCGCCGGCGCGCGGCTGCAGGCCGCCGGCCCGGCGCTCGCGATCGTCTACCTGGTGTGCGGCGCGTTTTCGTTCCTGATCCTGCGCGCGCTCGGCGAGCTGGTGATGCATCGCCCCAGCAGCGGCAGCTTCGTGTCGTACGCACGCGAATTCCTCGGCGAGAAGGCATCGTTCGTCGCCGGCTGGATGTACTTCCTGAACTGGGCGATGACCGGCATCGTCGACATCACCGCCGTCGCGCTCTACATGCATTACTGGGCGCCGTTCGCGGCCGTGCCGCAGTGGATCTTCGCGCTCGTCGCGCTGTGCATCGTCGCGACGATGAACCTGATCGGCGTGAAATGGTTCGCCGAGATGGAGTTCTGGTTCGCGCTGATCAAGGTCGCCGCGATCGTGCTGTTTCTCGTGATCGGTGCGGCGATCCTCGGCACGGGCATGCCGGTGGCCGGCCATGGCACCGGCATGCATCTGATCACCGACAACGGCGGGTTCTTTCCGCACGGGCTGATGCCGGCGCTGGTGCTGGTGCAGGGCGTGGTGTTCGCGTTCGCGGGCGTCGAACTGGTCGGCACGGCCGCCGGCGAATGCAAGGACGCGCGCAAGGTGCTGCCGCGCGCGATCAACAACGTGATCTGGCGCATCGCGATTTTCTACGTCGCGTCGGTCGTCCTGCTGGTCTGCCTGCTGCCGTGGAGTGCGTACAAGGCGGGCCAGAGCCCGTTCGTCACGTTCTTCGGCGCGCTCGGCGTGCCGGGTATCGGCTCGGTGATGAACCTGGTGGTGCTCACAGCCGCGCTGTCGAGCCTGAACTCCGGCCTGTATTCGACCGGGCGCGTGTTGCGTTCGCTGTCGATGGGCGGCTCGGCCCCCGCGTTCCTCGCGCGGATGAGTTCGCAATCCGTCCCGTACGCGGGCATTCTGGTGACGGTCGCGATCTATGTGGTCGGCGTGCTGCTCAACTATCTGGTGCCGTCGAGCGTGTTCGAGATCGTGCTGAACATCGCGTCGCTCGGCATCATCAGCACATGGGGCTTCATCGTCGTGTGCCAGATGAAGTTCCGCGCCGCGGTCAGGCGCGGCGACGTGGAAGACGTCGCGTTCAGGATGCCGGGCGCGCCCGTGACGTCGTGGCTCACGCTGCTGTTCCTGCTCGGCGTGCTGGTGTTGATGGCATTCGACTACCCGAACGGGACGTGGACGATTGCGTCGATCCCGCTGGTCGCGCTGCTGCTCGTGGCCGGCTGGAAGTGGCTGAGCCGTCGCGCGCGCCGTGCGTTGCTCAAGCCGACGATTCCGTCGATCGCGCTCACGCAGAACGTGCTCGAGAACGGCGAGCACTGACTCGCGGCGGCACGCGCGCCGTCGAACGATCCGCCGTCGGGCCAGCGACGGCGGTCGACCGCCGCATTCAGTGATGCTCGTACAACGACTGCTCGTCGAGCGATGCGAACGACGGCGCAGCGGTCTTGGCCGCGACGCTCGGCCGTGCGGCGGCCGATTGCGCTCGCTGTGCCGCGACCTTCGCTTCCGCGGCCTGGATGTCGTCGGGATAGTACGGATCGCTGCCGACCGGACGATAACCGGCCTTTTCGACGCGGACGAGATCGGCGCGCACGTCGGCCCGTGTGACCGCATGGTCGGTGGTTTGCGCAAATGCGACGATCGGTGCGCTCAGCGCACAGGAAAGCAGGACTGCACGAATCAGGTTGTTCATGATGTTCACCTCTCAAAGATGGCGTGTTCGCGTCCGCAGATCAGGCCGGACCTCCGCTCCCCATCGATGCGATGAAGAGTTGGGTGCATTCTGCGATTCGCGCGCTTTCCTGAAGGTGAGGCTTCGATTACGGTTTTGTTATCTGGCCGCGTCCAGTCCGATCATCGCGCGGACGCTCCCTGTTAAAAGCAAGGGCGCGCCGCCGGCGACCAAACGCCCACGATGCCGCCGCCCGCACAGATAACGGTTTCGTAATCTTCGAGTCAGGGTCGGGTCAACGCCGCGCCGGCAGACTGCATGCTCGTCGCATCGAATGCGCATCCAAGCCCTGCTTCGAGGAGCACCATCATGTGGATCGTCCGGCTGGCGTTACGCAGGCCCTACACGTTCGTCGTACTCGCACTGCTGATCTTCATCGCGGGGCCGCTCGCGCTGCTGCGCACGCCGACGGACATTTTCCCGAGCATCGACATTCCGGTCGTCAGCATCGTCTGGTCGTACAACGGCTTCTCCGCCGAGGACATGGCCAAGCGGATCACGTCGAACTACGAACGCGCGCTCACGTCCGACGTCGACGACATCGAGCACATCGAGTCGCAGTCGCTGAACGGCGTGTCGGTCGTGAAGATCTTCTTCCATCCGGGCGCCGACATCAATCGCGCGATCGCGGAAGCCGCGAGCAACGCCGCGTCGATCCTGCGCATCCTGCCGCCCGGCACGCTGCCGCCGAACATCATCACGTACAACGCGTCGACCGTGCCGATCCTGCAGCTCGGCCTGTCGAGCGACACGCTCCCCGAGCAGCAGCTGTACGACCTCGGCAACAGCTTCATCCGCACGCAGCTCGCGACCGTCCAGGGCGCGGCCGTGCCGCTGCCGTTCGGCGGCAAGATTCGCCAGATCGTCGTCGATCTCGATACGCGCGCGCTGCAGGCGAAGGGGCTCGCGCCGATCGACGTCGTCAACGCGATCAACGCGCAGAACCTGATCCTGCCGGGCGGCACCGCGAAGATCGGCACGCACGAATACAACGTGCAGATGAACGGCAGCACGCAGACGGTCGCGGCGCTGAACGACCTGCCGGTGAAGACGATCGGCGGTAATGTCGTCTATGTGCGCGACGTCGCGCACGTTCGCGACGGCTACGCGCCGCAGACCAACATCGTACGGGCGGACGGCAAGCGCGCGGCGCTGCTGACGGTCGAGAAGACCGGCAGCACGTCGACGCTGACGATCATCGACCAGGTGAAGACGATGCTGCCGAAGATCGCGGCCGGGCTGCCGAAGGCGCTGCACATTTCGCCGCTCGACGATCAGTCCGTGTTCGTGAAGGCAGCGGTCCAGGGCGTCGTGCGCGAGGCGCTGATCGCCGCGTGCCTGACCGCGCTGATGATCCTGCTGTTCCTCGGCAGCTGGCGCGCGACGCTGATCATCGGGATCACGATCCCGCTCGCGGTGCTCACGTCGCTGCTCGCGCTGTCCGTGCTCGGCCAGACCATCAACATCATGACGCTCGGCGGGCTCGCGCTCGCGGTCGGGATCCTCGTCGACGACGCGACCGTCGCGATCGAGAACATCACGCATCATCTCGAGCTCGGCGCGCCGCTCGAGGAGGCCATTCTGACCGGCGCGGGCGAAATCGCGGTGCCGACCTTCGTGTCGACGCTGTCGATCTGCATCGTGTTCGTACCGATGTTCCTGCTGACCGGCGTCGCGCGCTATCTGTTCGTGCCGCTCGCCGAAGCCGTGATCTTCGCGATGATCGCGTCGTACTTCTTCTCGCGCACGCTGGTGCCGACGCTCGCGATGGCGCTGATGCGCGCCAAAGGCAGCGGCCGGCCGCCGCGCGGCGTATTCGCGCGCATCGCACGTTTCCAGGCCGCGTTCGAGCATCGCTTCGAGGCCGTGCGGCTGCGCTATCGCGCGCTGCTGTCGGCGGCGATCGCACATCGCCGCCGCTTCGCGGCCGCGTTCCTGCTCGCCTGCGTCGCATCGACCGGCCTCTATGCGTTCGCCGGGCAGGACTTCTTCCCGTCGGTCGACACCGGCGAGATCCGCCTGCACCTGCGCGCGCCGACCGGCACGCGGATCGAGGAAACCGCGCGGCTGACCGACCAGGTCGAAGCAAAGATCCGCGGCGTGATTCCGGCGAACCAACTCGCCGGCGTGCTCGACAACATCGGCGTGCCGGTGAGCGGGATCAACCTCACGTACGACTCGTCGGACCCGATCGGCACCGAGGACGCCGACGTGCTCGTCACGCTGAAGCCGAATCACGCGTCGACCGCCGCGTACGTCGCGAAGCTGCGCAACGTGCTCGCGCAATCGTTCCCCGGCGTGACGTTCGCGTTCCTGCCGGCCGACATCGTCAGCCAGATTCTGAATTTCGGGCTGCCCGCGCCGATCGACATCCAGATCGTCGGCAACAAGCTCGACCAGAACCGTGCGGTCGCGAACGCGCTGCTCGCGAAGCTGCGCGGTGTGCGCGGGCTCGTCGACGCGCGCATCCAGCAGCCCGGCGACGAACCGGCGATCAACGTGAACGTCGATCGCACGAAGGCGATCCAGGCCGGCCTCGAACAGCGCGACGTCGCGCAGAACCTGCTGATCGCACTGTCCGGCAGCTCGCAGACGACGCCGAACTTCTGGCTCGATCCGCGCAACGGCGTCAGCTACCCGGTGCTCGTGCAGACGCCGCAATACACGGTGAATTCGCTGCAGTCGCTCGCGAACGTGCCGCTGCCCGCCGGCACCGCCCGCTCGCCGCAGACGCCGGCCGGCGGCCCGGCCGCGGGCGTGCCCGCGCAGAACCTGCTCGGCTCGCTCGGCACGTTCTCGCGCGCGACGCAGCAGGCCGTGGTGTCGCACTACAACGTGCAACCCGTGCTCGACATCTTCGCGTCGGTGCAGGGGCGCGACCTCGGCGGCGTCACGGCCGACGTGACGAAGCTCGTCGACGCCGCGCGCGCGCAACTGCCGCCCGGTTCGTCGATCGTGCTGCGCGGCCAGGTGCAGGCGATGCACGAATCGTTCGCGGGCCTGCTCGGCGGCCTCGCGCTCGCGATCTCGCTGGTCTACCTGCTGATGGTCGTGAACTTCCAGTCGTGGCTCGATCCGCTCGTGATCGTCGGCGGGCTGCCCGCGTCGCTCGCCGGCATCGCGTGGATGCTGTTCGTCACGCGCACCACGCTGTCGGTGCCCGCGCTGACCGGCACGATCCTGTGCATCGGCATCGCGACCGCGAACAGCATCCTCGTCGTGAATTCGGCGCGCGAACTGCTCGCGGGCAGCGCATCGCCGTGGCAGGCCGCGCTCGACGCCGGCTTCAGCCGCTTCCGGCCCGTCGTGATGACCGCGCTCGCGATGCTGATCGGCATGTTGCCGATGGCGCTCGGCCTCGGCGACGGCGGCGAGCAGAACGCGCCGCTCGGCCGCGCGGTGATCGGCGGCCTCGCGTTCGGCACGGTGTCGACGCTGCTGTTCGTGCCGGTGCTGTTCGGCTTCGTCCACGCGTGGCTCGCGCGGCGTCGCGACGCCGCCGCCGCCCGGCGCGCGCAGCACGCACCCGATACGCCGGCGCTGCGTTGAGCGCAGGCGCCCCACCTTTCCTATCCATCGATTCGCCCGACCCCGGACCCATCATGAACGACTCGATCGAACCCGTCGCCCCGCCGCCCGCCGCCCGCGGCGGTGCCCCCGACACCCCGCCGGCCCGCGGCCGCCGCAAGCTGGCCGTACCGCTCGCGGCCGTCGCGCTCGCCGCCGCGCTGCTCGCGCTCGGCATCGTGCCGCGTATCGACGCACGCGCCGCGCAACGTGCGCAGGTGGCCGTGCAGCAGGCGCTGCCGGTGTCCATCGTCGTGCCCGGCGCGGCGCCGGCCGACCAGACGCTGACGTTGCCCGGCTCGGTCGCGCCCTATGCGGACGCATCGATCTATGCGCGCACGAGCGGCTATATCGCGCACTGGAGCGTCGATCTCGGCACGCACGTGAAGGCCGGCCAGACGCTCGCGCAGATCTCGGCGCCCGATCTCGATGCGCAGCTGCGCCAGGCGCGCGCCGACGAAGCGAGCGCGCAGGCGAACTACGACTATGCGAAATCGACCGCGCAGCGTTGGCAGGACATGCTGAAAACGCAGTCGGTGTCGCAGCAGGACACCGACACGAAGGTCGCGGACATGAACGCGAAGCGCGCGATGCTCGCGTCCGCGCAGGCGAACGTCGCGCACCTTGCCGAACTCGTGTCGTACGAGTCCGTCACCGCGCCGTTCGACGGCGTGATCACCGCACGCAACGTCGACGTCGGCACGCTGGTCACCGCGGGCGGCACGCCCGGCAGCCCCGGCCTGTCGGGCGAACTGTTCCATCTCGAACAGACGGACACGCTGCGCGTGTTCGTCGACGTGCCGCAGGACAGCGCGGCCGGCGTATCGACCGGCACGCCGGTCTACCTGACGACGCCGCAGTATCCGGGGCGGCGCGTTGCCGCGCGTGTCGCGCGCAGCGCGGGCGCGATCGATCCCGTCACGCGCACGCTGCGCGTCGAGATCGACGTCGACAACCGCGACGGCACGCTGATGCCCGGTGCGTATGCGCAGGCGCATCTCGTCTTGCCGAGCGCGGCGCCGGCGCTCGACCTGCCGGTCAGTGCGCTGCTGTTCCGCCCGAACGGCGTGACGGTCGCCACCGTCGGCGCGAACGGACGCACCGCGCTGAAGACCGTGCAGATCGGGCGCGATTTCGGCACGCGCGTGGAGATCGTCGCGGGGCTCGCGGCGACCGATCGCGTAATCGATAACCCGGGCGATGCGATCACGGCTGGGGAAGCCGTGAAGATCGTGGCGACCTCGCACGATGCGGCGCCGGTTGCTGCTTCGTCCGCGCAGGCCGCGCAACCGGCGTCCGCGACCGGTGCGCGCGACGTGCCGCCGCTGCGCGCGGCCGGCGTCGCACGCGCTGCTTCAACGCCCGCTCCGGCGCCCGCCCGCGGCTAACCCATCGACGACCACCCACGAGATGCCTGCCATGCGCCTTCTTCATCCGCTCCCGTTCGCTCGCCGCATCGTCGCGCTCGGCGCCGTCGCCACATTGACCGCCTGCTCGACGCTGCCGCCCTATTCGCCGCCCGCCGTCGCGGTGCCCGCGCACTACGCGGGCGCGCCGGCCGCACCGGCCGCGCAAGCCGGCTGGCACGTCGCGATGCCCGCGGACGCCGCCGCGCGCGGCGCGTGGTGGACCGTGTTCGGCGACGCCGACCTGAACACGCTCGAAGCCCGCGTCGACGTGTCGAACCAGACGGTGAAGAAAGCCGTCGCCGACCTGCAGCAGGCACGCGCGATGGTCGACTATCAGCACGCCGGGTTCCTGCCGACGATCACGGCGGGCGTCGCGCAAAGCCGCTCGCGCGTGTCGCAGAACCGGCTCGGTTCGTCGCTCGCCGGCAAGACGACGCCCGACTACCAGGCCGGCGTGGCCGCGAGCTGGGAACCGGACGTATTCGGCCGCGTGCGCGACGCGGTGACCAGCGCGCAGGCGAATGCCGCCGCGAGCGCGGCCGACCTGCAGGCCGTGAAGCTGTCGGTCACGGCCGAACTCGCGACCGACTATTTCGCGCTGCGCTCGCTCGACACGCAGAAACAGTTGCTCGATGACACGGTGCACGCGTACGCGGACGCGCTGACGCTGCTCAAGCAGCAACTCGCGGCCGGTGCGATCGACGCGTCGGCGGTTGCGCAAGCCGACACGCAGCTCGAATCGACGCGCACGCAGGACACCGACATCGACGCGTCGCGTGCGCAGTTGCAGCACGCGATCGCGACGCTCGTCGGCGAGAGCGCATCGACGTTCGCGCTGCCGCCGCGCGTGCAGGCGTTCCACGTGCCGGCCATTCCGGCCGGCGTGCCGTCGCAACTGCTCGAGCGGCGGCCCGACATCGCGGCGGCCGAGCGCCGTGTCGCGGCCGCGAACGCGCAGATCGGCGAGGCGCGCGCCGCGTTCTTTCCCGATCTGGTGCTGTCGGCGAGCGCCGGCCTCGAGAGTTCGTTCTTCGCGCCGTGGCTCGCCGCGCCGAGCCTGTTCTGGTCGCTCGGCCCGCAACTCGCCGGCACGCTGTTCGACGGCGGCCGCCGCAGCGCGTCGCTGCGCGGCGCGCATGCGCAATACGACGGCGCGGTCGCCGATTACCGGCAAACCGTGCTCGTCGCGTTCCAGCAGGTCGAGGATCAGTTGTCCGCGATCGGTGCGCTCGCATCCGAAGCCGGCAGCCAGCAACGCGCGACCGACGCGGCCGACCTGTCGCTGCGGCTGACGACGAATCGCTTCAATGCGGGCGCCGTCAGCTATCTGGACGTGGTGACCGCGCAGACGATCGCGCTGACGAACCGGCGCACGGCCGATCAGATCGACGCGCGGCGGATCGAGGCGGAAGTCGGGTTGCTGAAGGCATTGGGTGGTGGCTGGCAGACAGGGGCGAACGCAGGCTCTGGTGCGGAATCGAACACCGGCGTGAAGGAACAGGCCGGGGCCGCGCAACCCGAACCCGCCGTCACGCCGCCGGCGGCTGGTTGAACCTGCAAGGAACGCGTGCCGCGCGCTATGCCCGCAAAAATCCTTTCGCGGCGCACTTGCGATTGTCTAGGACAACCACTAGAGCCGCCCCACCGGGCTTCGGATGATGGTTATATTGTTGTGCACGCACCAATTTGTTGATCATCCGTTACGTGCACGCTATGCTTTTGTCACGAGTAGCTTTCCTCATTACGCCGCTCATGAACCCAATCCGACATTGCAAGCGCTTGAAGGCGCATTAGCAAAATCTTCGCGCATACGTCCCCCGTTTTTTGCATGAGCGCAACGCGTGCAGACACAAAAAGAACGTCGCTCTCAGCCTTTGCTGACGGCACTACCACAAGTTTTCCCATTAGCCGTATCTGTGGTGACCGTTAGCAGAAACTTCGAACGGCAACAGCGATGGACCACGCTGTTGCTCGCCCCCGTTCAACCGGGCGCGACCGTCTGATGTGCGGCTTGGCTGGGCTGATTCGCTACGACGGCCAGGCACCCGCACAGGTCGAGCGGGTGCTCGCCATGCGCGAGCGACAACGGCATCGTGGGCCAGACGGCCGGGGCTTATGGCATGACCAACACGCCGTGCTTGCTCACGACCGTTTGGCGCTACTCGACGCCGAGCATGGCGCGCAGCCGATGTGCAGTGCCGACCATCGTTACGTGCTGGTCTACAACGGTGAAATCTACAACTACGCTGAGCTTCGCCGCGAACTGAGCGCACACTGGTCCTTCCGTACGAACACCGACACCGAGGTGGTGCTAGCCGCGTATGCGGTTTGGGGCGAAGTGTGTCTTCGGCGCTTCAACGGCATGTTCGCGTTCCTGGTGTGGGACACCCATCGTCAACGCGCCTTTGCCGCGCGCGACCGGCTGGGCGTCAAGCCGTTCGTTTACCTGCAACAGGGGCCGGAATTCCTGTTTGCGTCGGAGGCCAAAGGACTGCTGCCCGCGATGCAAGCGCCGCGTGCGAATATCGACGCCGTGCTGGAATACCTGGTGGCGCCTTTCTTCAGCGGCGTGGCGCAACCCATGTTCGAAGGCATGGCGTACCTGCCGCCCGGGCATCTGCTGCGCGTGGATCGCGATGGCTTGCAGCTATCGCGCTGGGCGCCGGAGATTGCCGAAAACCCGGCCACCCGGGCCGACGATATCGCTCCCGCGCTGCGCGAGCGCCTCGCCGCAGCCGTCCAGCGCAGCTTGATCGCCGATACACCGGTCGGCCTGTTTTTCAGCGGTGGCCTCGACTCCACGCTGATCGGCGGCCTGGCGCGAGCGGCAGGTGCGACACCGCTCTGCTTCACCATTCGCTTTGAAGATCACCATCGCTACGACTACGCGCGTTCGCTGATCGTGGCTTCCGATGATCAACCTTTCGCCGAGCAGGCCGCCGATGAATTGGGTCTGCCACGCGAAGACGTCACACCGACGCGCTCGACACTCGCCCAGGATCTGCTGCAATTGGCCACGCAGAACGATGCACTGCCCGCGTGGGAACAGGAGCTGGCGCAACATTACCTGGCGCGAGCCGCCAGCACGGGCGTCAAGGCGGTATTGGTCGGCGATGCCGCCGATGAAACGCACTACGGCTATCACTTCTTGCTCGACCCGCACGCCACCCGTGACCCGACCCATATCCTGCAACGCTTGACCGCCGATCCCTATCTACGGCCCGGCCTGCTGGCGCAACCGTTGCAACACTACGGCGAGGTCTATCGCCAACTGGCGATCGCCGCCGGACACGATTGGCATACGCCCGCCTCACGTCTGCGCGCCACGCAATGGCTGGTGCGCCATCGTTGGTTGCAGCGGCTGTTGCATAACGGCGATATCCATGGGATGGCACATGGACTGGAAGCGCGCATCCCCTTCAGCGATACCGAAGTTCTGGACCTGGCTGCCACCATTCCGGCCGAACTGGCGCTACGTGATGGCGTGGAAAAGGCCATGTTGCGTGAAGCGTCGCGCGGTGCGTTGCCGGAAGCCGTGCGCCTGCGCAGGAAATCGGCCTTACCCAAGGATCAAGGCAACGGCGAGGCATTGCGCCAGCACACCCGCGAAATACTGGCTACGGACGCCGACCGCATCGCCGGCTTGCTCGACGTACCCCGGCTGCAGCGCCGCTGCGCCGATCCATCGCCGCTGAATGAGCAAGAACGCGCCATCATGTTTCGGGCGTGCTCGTTGGCTCACTGGTCGCGGGTTCACGGCGTGAGCATGCCATGAGGCGAGCCTCGTTTTGCGTGGTGCCCGAGAAGGAGCATCTCAATCTTTGTGTCGAACCCGACCAGCGCTTGCGAACCGGTAGGCTTCGAAGTGGCGTTCTACGCGCCCGCCGCCCGGCCCGAACCCGCCGTCACGCTGCCGGCGGCCGGTTGAACGTGAGCACGAACCGCGTGGCGCGCGCGTCGCTTTCGACCTGCGCGGTGCCGCCGTGGAGTTCCATCACCGAGCGCACGATCGCAAGGCCGAGCCCGGCCGTGCCGCCCGGCACACCGCCGCTGCGCGCGGGGTCGCCGCGCACGAACCGGTCGAAGATCCGCGGCAGCAGCGCGGGATCGATCGGCTCGCCCGGATTCGCGACGACGACGCGCACCGCGTCCGGCGTTTCGTCGACAGCGAGCGTGATGACGCCACCGGCCGGCGTGTAACGCAGCGCGTTCGCGAGCAGGTTGCCCACCGCGCGACGAAACAGCTCGACGTCGGCGGTCAGTTGCCCGTGCCCGTCGACGCGCAGCGTCGAGCCCGCTTCGTCGGCGAGCCCCTCGAAATACTCGGCGATGCGCTCGAGTTCCTCGCGCACGTCGAATGCGCGCTGCCGCGTGACGAAGCTCGGGTGCTCGGCGCGCGCGAGAAACAGCACGTTCTCGATCATCCGCGCGAGACGGTCGTATTCCTCGAGATTCGATTCGAGCAGCGTCTGGTACTCGTCGACCGAACGCGGTCGCGCGAGCGCGACTTCGGTCGCGCCGCGCATGTTGTTCAGCGGCGTGCGCAAGTCGTGCGCGAGATCGGCGCTGAATTGCGACAGATGCGCGAACGCCTGCTGCAGGCGGCCGAGCATCGCGTTCTGCGCATCGACGAGCGCGCGCAGTTCGGGCGGCGCGCGCGACGCATCGAGCCGCGTGTCGAGCTTGTCGACCGTGATCCGGCCGGTGTCGTCGACGATCTCGCGCAGCGGCGCGAGCGCCTGGCGAATCAGCCAGTACCCGAGCAGCAGCGCGAACAGCGCGCCGAGCGCGCCGGCAAGCTTGAGCCGGTCGCGGTAGCCTTCGAGCAGATCGGCCCGGTCGTGCATGTTGCGCGCGATCGCGATGCGGATCGGCGTGCGGTCGCCGAGTGCGGCCTCGATCAGGACGCCGCGCATCGGCGTGCCGCCGCCGGCGGTCCATGTGACGAGCCGGTCGGCCGTGATCCGGTCGTTCGACGGAACCGGCACTGCGTGCGGCGCGAACAGCTGCGCGTCCGCCAGCGGAACGGATGCGGCCGCAGGCGCGTCGTCGAGCGCCGCGAGCCGGACGTTGTGGCGCGCGAGCACGTCGCCCTGCGCATCGACGACGACCATCGACAGCGCCTCGTTGCCCAGCACCTGGCTCGTGAGCCGCTCCGCGTGCGCGCGAACCGCGTCGAGCGACTCGAGTTCGCCCGCGAGCCGGCGCGTGTGACGCGCGGCCAGCACGATGTCCAGATCGTCCTGCGTGTTGACCTGTCGCTCGAGGCCCGCATACACGTATGCGCCGACGAGCGCGAACGCGGCGAGCGTGGTTGCGGCGAACGCGAGCGCGAGCGTCGCCGCAAGCGAGCGCGGGCGCGTCATGCGTCGTCCTTCGGTTCGAGCACGTAGCCCACGCCGCGCACGGTATGGATCAGCTTGACCGGGAACGCATCGTCGATCTTCGCGCGCAGGCGCCGGATCGCGACCTCGACGACGTTGGTGTCACTGTCGAAATTCATGTCCCACACGTACGACGCGATCTGCGTGCGGCTCAGCACCTCGCCCTGCCGGCGCGCGAGCAGCTGCAGCAGCGAGAATTCGCGCGGCGTCAGGTCGATCCGCGTGGCGCCGCGCTTCACGCGGCGGCGCACCACGTCGATTTCCAGATCGCCGACCACCAGGTGTTCGGTCTCGCGCGGCGGCCCGCGACGCGCGAGCGTGCGGATGCGGGCGAGCAGTTCGACGAACGCGAACGGCTTCACGAGGTAGTCGTCGGCGCCGAGTTCGAGGCCGTGCACGCGGTCCTGCACGTCGTCGCGCGCGGTCAGGAACAGCACCGGCGTCGTGTGCGTTTCGCGCAGCCGCTTGAGCACGCCCCAGCCGTCGAGCACGGGCAGCATCACGTCGAGCACGATCACGTCGTAACGCTCTTCCTGCGCGAGCATCAGCCCTTCAGCGCCGTCCTTCGCGAGATCGACACTGAAGCCCGATTCCTCGAGCCCCTTCTTCAGGTACGCGCCCGTCTTCGGTTCGTCTTCGACTATCAGGATGCGCATCGCGGCTCCGTCGCATTCGTGGGGACATCCGGCGATGTTACCCGGAAACGGCGACACGGCTTCGCTCCGTGCAGGCGCGAACGGCGTAGATGACAAAACGGTAATCGGACGGTCAGCCTGGCGTGCGGTCGCGGCGCCAGACGGCGGATTCCCGCGCCGTCGGTCCTGATGCGCGACTTTTTCGACCAATTGCCGTGCGGTCGGCTATCGCAGGCGGTGCATCGCGCCCGCTCTCCGGCATTGAAATGACTCGATGAAATCCGGAAGGCCGCATGCCGAAGCAAGACCATTTTGATCGTATTAATAGATCAACATGTTCTCGGCGATCGCGTGCTTCAGTTCCTTCAGAACCAGCGTGAGAAGACGAGATACCTGCATTTCGACCTCGTCATCCTCGAAGGTTACGAGGGCCCGCACCCTGTTCCCTTCGATGCCGCCGAGCCAGTCGAGGTCTTGCGGGCGTGTCGACCACACCAGCAACGGCACGCCTCGCGGCAATCGACCCGATCGGCACTCCGCGCTCGTCTTCGCCGCATCGGGACCGTTACCCGGCATGAGCGACGCGCTCCATGCACGGTGTGCATCGACGGGATCGTCAATCTGGAGAAGCGCGACTTCCGGCATCGCCGTGAAGCTGGCTACGATCGCCGAAACCGCGGCAACGCCGAGGCTCGGATCAATGACGACACACACGCGGGCCCGCTCCGAAGGCGGCAACAGCCAATTCCACGTCGACGCGACCGACGATACCGTGTCCAGTTTCCTTGCACTCATCCCGATCTCTCCTCGCATGTCGTCGAAACAGTCTCGGACCGCACCGGGCGAAGCAATCGCTCGACTGTGCGGGATTCTCTCGATGCGCTGCCTTATCGGAGATTCAACATTGATCGGCATCCGCGCAACGCCATCAAGCTCAGCACGCCGAGCAACATCAGGTAAAGCGCCGGCGATGCCAAATTGCCTGTCTGATGGATCAACGATGCGACGATCAGCGGCGCGAAACCGCCAAAAAGCGTGACGCCGATGTTGTAGCTGATGGCCATGCCCGTCGCTCGGGTTTCTGTCGGAAATACTTCCGCCATCAGCGCCGGCAGCGCGCCGAAATAGACCGCCTTCAGGGTCCCGATCCAGGCCATCATCGCAATGAGCCTTCCCAGATCGGGATGCGCGCCAAGCAATTTGAAAACCGGATAAATGGTCAGAATGAATGCCATCCCGGCCCAGATCATCAGCCTGACGCGGCCGATCCTGTCCGACAGATAGCCGACGAACGGCGTCACGAACGTCAGGATGGCGCCGGTCAACGTCGTTGCGATGAAGCCGAAACTGGCGGGCAGAT
Source organism: Burkholderia sp. BCC0398 (assembly GCF_902833245.1). Taxonomy (NCBI): domain Bacteria; kingdom Pseudomonadati; phylum Pseudomonadota; class Betaproteobacteria; order Burkholderiales; family Burkholderiaceae; genus Burkholderia; species Burkholderia sp. BCC0398. Next base: position 70,071 of record NZ_CADFEM010000008.1, on the reverse strand, counting down.
GAAGCTCACGTACCGCGTAGGTCGGAATGTAAAGAATGACGTAGCTGGCGCCGGTGGAAAGGACGAGCGTACCGATCGCCAACAACATCCTGGCTTTCTGGTTGACGAACACTTCCCTTACCGGGAACGATTCGCGCTTTTCACGCGTTGCGCCGTCGGCCTCATGCACGTGCTTTCGCAGGTACAGGCCGACGGGGCCGATCAACACGCCAAAGAGAAACGGTATGCGCCAGCCCCATGCGTCGATGGCGTCTGCATCGAGCGTCAAGGTCAGGAGAACGCCGAAACCGGCCGCGAGCATATAGCTCAATCCCTGACTCGCGAACTGGAAGCTGGCGAACAATCCCTTGCGTTCGGGACACTGTTCCACCAGAAATGCAGTGGTACTGCCGAACTCGCCGCCCGCGGAAAAGCCCTGAAGCAGTCGAGCGCAGATGACCAGAATCGGTGCGATCACGCCGATCGACGCGTAACTCGGCGTCAGTGCGATCGTCGTCGTGCCGATCATCATCGTCACGATCGACACCATCATCGATGCCTTGCGACCGCGGCGATCCGCATACGAACCCAGCACGAGCGCGCCGATCGGCCTGGCCAAATACGAGATCGCGAACGTCCCGAACGTCAGAAGAAGGGAGACCCCGCTACTCGACGCCGGAAAGAAAGCCTTTGAAATCGAGATCGCGAAGAATCCATAAATCAGTATGTCGAACCACTCCAAGGCATTGCCGACCGTCGCGGCGGACACCAGTCGCAACACGTTTGGAGCCTGTTCTCTTGTGGGCGCGGCATCCACCATTTCCATCGTACGCATCTCATTCTCCGGTAACCTACGATAACAAGTGCATTAAAAATTGGCGTCTTATGCCTGGGCGACAAGCACTCCTTCCTTGCGCCGATCCCGGACGGCGGATGCCGACTCCCCGAGATCCCAAAATATGCCGGCCATGATCTGAAGCGCCTCACGCGCGACACTTCCAAGCAGGTGTTCGTTCGGTGCATGCTGCGAGCAGGCGCCGTATGAGTGCGGAATCCAGACCGTCGGAAGGCCCAGCACCTCGGAAAAGACGTCGTTGGGCAGCGACCCGCCAAGATTGGGCAGCAAATCCGGCTGCTTGCCGGTCGTCCGCTCGATCGAATCGAGCGCCCATGCGACCCACGGATCTTCCGGCGGCAGGCGCGTGGCGCCCATCCGCTCGCCGATGGCCACCTCGACCCGATCGAACCCGCATGCGTCGAGGCGATGCCGCAAGACTTCTTCGATACGCTCGCAATCCGTACCGACGACGTATCTGAGTTGGCAATGCGCGTGCGCAACGGGCGGAATCGCGCCGATCGGGCTGGTCGGGTTACCGGTGGTAAAGGCCAGTACTTCCAGCGCGTTCCATGCATAGACGCGCTCCTGGGCGGTCAAGCCGGGTTCGCCCCAATCGGCATCGACGTGAGGATCGTTGGGTCCGCCGCCGACGGCAATATGCTTCAGCGCAGTCCGCACCGCATCCGGAATATGCGTCGGCAACAGCGCGTCAACGAGGATCCGCCCCCGCCCGTCGACGAGCGACGAGATCGCGTTGGCGAGGACGGTGCCGGCATTGCCGAGCGCCCCGCCCCAATTTCCGGAATGATGTGCGCCCGACCGGAGCCGGACGGAAAGCGTGAAGTTGACGAACCCGCGCGACCCGAGAAAAACGCAAGGGACGTTCGATCTGGCCCGGGGGCCGTCCGAAGCGATCAGAATGTCGGCGGCGAGAAGGTCCTGGTTCTGCTCGCAGACCGCGCGCAGCCCGGGCGATCCGGTCTCTTCCCCCATCTCGAGCAGCAGCGTCGCATTGAAACCCAGGCGTCGATGCCTGGCCGCGACGACTTGCTCCAGCGCGGCCAGGTTGATCGTGTGTTGCCCTTTGTTGTCCGCGGTGCCCCGCCCAAACCATCGGTCTCCTTCAACCGTGACGTTCCATGGCGACATCTGGTCCTTCCACTGTCCGTCATGGCCACGGACGACATCACCGTGCCCGTACATCAGGATCGTCGGAAGCGAGGGATCCTCGATACGCGTCGCAATCAAGAACGGCGCGCTCCCCGCAACCGGGTTCTCGACGATACGAGACTCGAAACCCATACGGTCGATCGACGGGACGATCTCGTCGGCGAGGTAGGCTCTGAGATCGTCGGCCCTTCCGGAATCCTGACTTTCCGTCATCATGTGGACGCGTCGCGCGAGATCTTTCAGGAAGCCCCCCGAATCGAAATATGTTGTGGCAGAGTCGATTGCTTGGCGGCGCGTCATGACGATCCTCGCGTGTATTGTGGAAGAGCGGTTTGTTCAAGCCTGATGGATCAAGCGTACGGAGCCAAAACGCGCACTACAATTGACTTTTTTGCGTGCCCTGCTTTCCAATAACGCAAACTTGGCGGCCGTCATGCACAACGCTGCACTCCGATACTTCCTTGCCGTTGCCAATACCGGTTCGCTGAGCGAGGCGTCCGAGAAGCTGCACGTTTCGATCTCGGCGATCAGCCGTCAGATGACGAAGCTCGAGGAGGAGGTCGGCTGCCCGCTGTTCGAGCGTCAGGCGCGCGGCATGGTCCCCAACAAGGCCGGGGAGCTGTTGGCTGCGCATGTCCGACGAACCCTGCTCGAAGGTCAGCAGGTGATCGACGAGATCAAGGCGCTGAACTCATTCGATCGGAGCACGATCCGCGTCTCGACGTCGGAGGCGTTTGCCCGGGATGTTCTCCCTCGCGCCATCACGCAATTTCTGGAAAAGTCGCCCGGTACCCGTTTCGAGGTGGCAGTGACAGCGCCGAAAGAGGTGACGGCACACGTCCGCAACGGCGAAGCCGATATCGGCCTGACGTTCGGTGTCGTACGAGAGCCGGAGATCAACGTCGAGTACACGCAGAGCGCACCCATTTGCGCGGTCATGCCCCGTTCTCACGCGCTGGCCGGGCGTGCGACGGTATCGATGGCGGAGTTGCGGAATTTCCCGATTGCGCTGCTTGACCGCGGCACGACGATCCGTCAGCTTTTCGATACGACGGCGAGCCTGGAGAATCTTCTCTTCGAGCCTGTCCTGACCTGCAACAACTCCAACATGCTGTATGCATTCACTCAAATGTCGGGGGTCGTGTCCCTGACGAGCCGCCTGACGGTGCAGGCGCGTCTGGCGACGGACGGTCTGGTAGCGATACCGATCGATCATCCGGGCATGTCGTTGCGTGCGATCCAGATCCAGACCTTGACCGGAAGAGTGTTGTCGACCGTATTGATCGACTTCGTTGGCGAATTGGTGAAGCAACTGCAAACGGCCGATTAGGTACACGGCGACGTCGCACTGTTGTCACGCCCAGTCCGAATCCCACGAACTGGGACAACAAAGAAACCACGACCCTGAGCAGGACCTCCTTTGCCGTCCGCCCAAGGACGCGCCTTTCTTTTGGTTACTTTTCTTTGGAAGACAAAGAAAAGTGACCGCCGCCCCGCGCAGGGGCGACGCTAGCAGACCGATAGCAAACAAATCCGCGGCGGAAGCATAGCTTGCAATGTGCCCGCCCAGTTCACCCAGCGCACGGTTGGCGCGAACCACCATCGCGAGCGCGTTCCACCGTATCAACGCCGCGATCCGCCGCTCGAGGTGCAGATCGCCCGGATAGGCCGGCTGCTCGTCGGGCGCCACGGTATTGACGTACGGCGTGACCAGCGGCGGCCGCCACGCGACGCGACGGGTGTGTGCATGCGCCAACAACGAGTCGAGAAGATGGCGTGCACGTGCGTTGCCTTGATCGCCGCCCCACGCATGCAACACGCCATCGAGCGCGTCGCACCATTCCCTGAGTTCCTCCGGGTCGGGATCCGTCATCGTGCTGGTCGGAAGTCGATTCTGCATGTCCATACTTGGCGCCCCGAATTGGCGATATGCACGCCGCGTTCCGACTTCACTTGCAGTCGGAACGCGGCCAAAGCCTCAACCGTTCTTGAACAGGAAGCTGTATGCGTTCAATGCGGGGACACCGCCGAGGTGCGCATACAAGACCCGGGACCCTTCCGGAAACTCGCCGCGGCGCACCCTATCGATCATTCCGTGCATCGACTTGCCTTCATAAACCGGGTCGGTCAGCATTCCCTCGGTCTTCGCGCACAGTCGAATCGCTTCGAGCGTCCCTTCCGACGGCAGGCCGTATTCAGGGCCGCCGTAGCGCGTATCGAGCACCACGTCCGCGTCCTCGATCGGCCGCTCGAGTTCCACGAGATCGGCGGTCTGGCGTGCGATGCGAAGAATCTGCTCGCGCGTCTGCTCGGGTTTGGCCGACGCATCGATACCGATCACGCGATCCGCGCGTCCATCCGCCGCGAACCCGACGACCATGCCGGCCTGCGTGCTTCCGGTCACCGAACACACGACGATGTAGTCGAACTTGAATCCGAGTTCAGCTTCCTGGGCGCGCACTTCCTCCGCGAAACCGACGAACCCGAGGCCGCCAAGCCGATGCTCGGAACAACCGGCGGGGATCGGATACGGCTTCCCGCCCGCGTTGCGGACACTCTCCAGCGCCTCTTCCCAACTCGGGCGAATGCCGATGTCGAAGCCGTCGCTGACCAGCCGAACGTCGGCGCCCATCATGCGGGACATCTGAATGTTGCCGACGCGGTCATACACAGCATCCGAGTAGTTGACCCAGTTTTCTTGAACCAGCACGCATTTCAGGCCAAGATGAGCCGCGACTGCCGCGACCTGACGCGTCTGGTTCGACTGGATGCCGCCAATCGATACCAGCGTGTCGGCGCCGCTCGCCAGCACGTCCGGCACGATGTACTCGAGCTTGCGGGTCTTGTTGCCGCCGAACGCCAGGCCGCTGTTGCAGTCTTCGCGTTTTGCATAGAGCTGCACTTTGCCGCCCAGCGCCTTGCCGAGGCGCGGCAACTCATGAATGGGGGTGGGTCCGAAGGTCAGCTTGTGGCGGGGAAAGCGATCGAGGTTCACGGAGGTTCTCCGAAAGATGGGCGGTGGGTTCGGACGCCTGTCGTCAGGGCGACCGGGCATGAAGAAATTCTAGTGAAATACCCTCGAAACGTGGTTGCAAACATATTTCCTCCTCCGTGCTTTGAAATACAATTTTCCCCATCCCGACGAACGCAAATTTTTTCGAATCGATGAAATCGACAACAAAATTTCTCGACAAATCGCACCCGGCGGACGCGAGCCACGTCGAACTTGACCGTACGGACAAAGCGATCCTGCGCGCCCTTCAGAAGGACGCATCGATCTCGAACGTCGCGCTGGCGGCGAAGGTGAATTTGAGTGCGCCGGCCTGTTTGCGCCGCGTCGAACGGCTCAAGAGCCTCGGTTTGATCCGAGGAATCGTCGCGTTGCTCAACGCGCCTGCCCTCGACGCGGGCATGGTCGTCATCATCGGGGTCGTGCTGGATCGATCGACGCCCGAATCCTTTGCCGCGTTTGAAAAAGCGGCACAGAACGTATCCGGCTGCATGGAATGCCATGTGGTGACCGGCGAGTTCGACTACTTCATGATGCTGCGCACCCGCGACAGCGAAAGCTTCAACCGGCTCCATGCCGAGCAACTGCTTTATCTGCCCGGCGTGCGTCAGATTCGGACTTTCATGGTGCTCAAGCAGGTTTTTTCTTCGACGCAGATCGCCATATAGCGGCTGAGACAGGCGGGCCCTTTCCTGTGCACGCTGGAACGCACCGGCGACAATCGCGCGGAAGCGGATCCGGCCGACTCGCGGCACGCGAAGGCGACACGCGGTCGCTCAGTGCGCCGCGGTTCGCGAGCGCCGGACGAAGCGGCGCGACCGACACCGGGCCGGCCAGCGCCGCCGACTCATGCGTTACCGCTCGCTCGAGCCGACGCGGTCGACCCACCCGCGGTAGAACGCGCGGTACTTGAGCACGAGCTTGTCGTACTTGCTGTAAGCGCCGCCGCCGTCCGGCTTCATCCCGTTCCAGATCTTGACGTCGTACCCCGCGGCCTGCCGGGTCTGGAGCCCGAACAGCACGTAGTCGGTCGCGCGGCGCAGGACGCCGCCCACCTTCCTGATCGAGATCAGCATGTGCATGACGTTCTTGCCGTCGCTCACCGGCGTCACGCACTGGAGCAGCTTGTACTTGACGTCTCCGTCCAGCGCGACGGTCATCACGCACCCGCCGGGGTAGCCGTCGAAGTGCAGGTTCATCTGCGACATGTTCAGGCCCAGCGCGCGCGACAGCATGCCGAGGGGCCCGAAGTACCGGTTTACGGTGAAGTCGATCCCGGCGCCGAACCACGCGCCCGCCCGCGCCAGCGACTCGACCTCCGGCCACGCGCGCCAATCGTCGAAGAGCTTGAGCTCGAAGGCCGAGACCGGGAGCGCGTGGACGGGCGTCGCGTGCTGCGCGTCGTAGAAGTTCTCGACGATCCGCAAGACCGCCGTCGTCGTCTCGAACGCGAAGTGCAGGTGCATGAAGTCGCCGTTGTCGACGTCGGCCGCGGCGATCTCGGGCAGCGGGTGCAGCGGCTGCGGGGAGCCGTACCAGATCCACACGTAACCGTACCGTTCCACGGTGACCCACGTCGGCTGGCGCGCCCCGCGCGGCACCGGCTCCAGCCGGTGCACCGCCGCGCTGTGGCCGGGAATATGCACGCACTGGCCGTGCTCGTCGTACCGCCAGTGGTGAAACGGGCACTGGATGCACCCATCCTTGATCTGCCCGTCGGCCAGGTTCGCGCCAAGATGCGCGCAGTGGCGGTCCATCACCACGGCCCGGCCCGTCGTGCCGCGCCACGCGACGCACGGGCGGCCGAACAGCGTCAACGCGGTCGGCTTGTCCTTGAGGTCGTCCGAGCGCATCGCGACGTACCAGCTCGCGGCCACGCGCGTGGTCGCGTCATACGCCGCCGACGGATGCTCGCTGGCGCGCACTTGATTCAATTGAACGTCGTCTATCATTTTCATTCCGGGGTCGGTCGACTACTTCAGCGCCAGGCCGATGCGGGTCGTGACGTACGCCCTGAGCAGCGCGAACATCGGGTTGTAGTCGAAGTACCGCTTCACCTCCGCCGGCGCGCTGGTCTGCGTCCAGTGCAGCAGCTTCATCGCCGGCAGCAGGCTGTACTTCGAGTTGTTGAGCTGCGGTTTGGCGCCGGTGATGCAGTATCCGAAGCCGAACATCGGCTTCGCGAATTCGCGTTCGTCGATGAGGGCGTGAATCCGCGCCGCGGCCTCCCCGGCCGGCTTCAGCCCCGCGCTCACGGCCTCGACCTCGGCTTTGGCGTCGTTGAACAACTGGTAGTACCCCTCCATGTCCGCGCACAGGTACCCGAGGTACGGGGGATCGTCGTCGAGATGATCGAGGGCGCGCTCGTCGCGCGACGCGCGGAACCTCGCGTGCGCCTGCACGAGCCGGAACTGCCCGAGGATCGTGCCGACCGCCCACAGCCGGTGGAACGCGTCCCACAGGCGGAAGTCCGAGAACGCCGTGTAGCAGCAGCTGACGAAGTCGTCGTTGTGGTCCAGCAGCTTCTGCTGCAGGCGCTCGATGTACTCGAAGCGTTCGGGGGAGAAGTCGTCGTCGCGCAGCGCCTTGATCAGGCGTGCCGCGAGCGCGTGGATAGTCACCGCGGTGTTCTCGAGCCCGCGGGAGAACAGCGGATCGATGAACCCGTTCGCGTGCAGCATCAGGCAGTAGCGGTCGCCGACGCACGCGCGCGACGAGAACTGCAGGCGGTCGGTCTTGACCCAGTCGCGCACCGGCACGGCATCCCGGAACTGCGCCGCGATGCTCGGGAACCGCGCGAGGAATTCGTCGAATTCCTGCTGCGCGGAGATGTCCGTTTTCGGGTAGACACGCGGATCGAGCTGCAGGCCGACGCTCACCAGGTTGTTGGTCGATCGCGGGTGGTTGTTGAACGGGATCACCCAGAGCCAGCCGCCCTCGAACATGTGGTGCAGGGTCCCCTCGTGCCAACGCCAGCGCTGCCCCTTGACCTTGAAGATGTCATCGAACGGCTTGACCCCGAGCATGTGCGTGTAGAGGCTGCGCGAGTGTGTCTTGAAACGGCACGGCTCTTCGCGCAGCCCGAACTTGGTCGCGAGCGGCGCGCGCGGCCCGCCGCAGTCGATCATGTAGCGGCCGGTGAAGCGTTCGCCCTGGGCGGTGGCCACCGCGACGCCGTCCTGGTCGGCGTGGTATTCGGTCACGCTCGTCTTCTGGCGAACCGTGCAGCCGTACTTGATGGCGGCTTGCAACAGGTACGCGTCGACGTCCTGCCGGTAATAGTGGCTCTCCGGCCCCCATGGCAGCTCGGGAATCACGCACTGCGTGAACTCCTTCGGGTCGTGCTCCTCGCCGGGCTTGTGGAACACGAAGCCGAAGTTGCGCTTGATGCCCGTGCTCGACGCGACGTAACGCTGCGTCGCATAGAACGACGTGATGTGGTCGAGCTCCGGAATGCCGTAGCGATCGGCGATGATGCGGTTCATCAGCGACGTCTCGGGGATCGACGATTCGCCGATCGTGAAGCGCGGATGCGACGATTCCTCGATGATCAACACGCGAAACCGTTGCTTGGCCAAGATGGCCCCCATCTGGGTGCCCGACATGCCCGAGCCGAGAATGATCACGTCGTAGTGGTTGCTGTCGCGCCCGTTCGCGGGGCTCTGCTGAGTCATGGGGCAAACTCTCCTGGTGAGATGGAACACATGGCCGCCGCCCGCGTCGCGCCGTCAGCGCGCGTCGAGCGCGGCGCGAACGCGTGACCGTGCCGCGCGCGTGAGCGTGAGCAGATCGCCGAGCATGCTCGGTGCGTACCCGCCGCTGCCGATCGTGGGGCCGCTTCGCCCGACTTCGTACGCACGCTCGGCCAATTTGCCGTGCGGCGCGCGAAAACGCAGCAGGACCTCGAATACGCGGTCGAGGGCCGCCAACCCGGCCTCGACCGGCTCGCCGCGCGCACGGGCCGCTTGCGCTTCGCCGAGCACGCGGTCGACGAGCGCCGGCCGCCCGGCGAACCGCGCGTAGACCGCCCTGAACGCGGGAAGCACGTAGGGCAGGTACGTCTCCTTGAATTCCCGATAACCCTGGTGGTCCGATTGCGCGCCCCACAGCACGTGCTCCAACACGAAGAGGGGCATTTCCACGGCACCGGGGCCGAGGTAGCTTTGGCCGTCGACTCGAATCGGTTCGTAGTACGGACGAAGCTCGTCGTAGAACACCTGCACCGAGATGAAGCGATACGCATAGACGATCGAGTCGACCATTTTCTGCAGATAGTCCGCCAGCGCGTCGCACCCTTGCGCGAACGCGGGCGAACGCAGCGGCACGTCGGTCAGCTCGACGGTCAACGCGATGGCCGCCTCGAGCGCGGCCATCGAGATGCGCACGCTCTCGAGCAGGTGCGCTTCGTCGCGCAGCCCCGTGTAGCTGCGCTGCGCGTCGGCCGCCGCGGGGTTCCAGACCGTCACGTGCAACAGCGTCTCGCGCGGCGGCAGGCCGGTCGCGCGCGCCAGGTCGAGCAACACCGGCTCGAGCCCGGGCACCGCATCCACGGGCTCGTGTCCGTGCCGCTTGAGCGATCCCAGAAAGAACCCGATGTCCCGCATCGCGGCGGCGGCTTCGACGAAGCCCCAGCCCGAGGGCATGCCGCGCGCCGGGAGGAACTCGCGCAACAGCCCGACGATGCCCGGCACATCCTGTCGACGGTTCAGGCCCGGCAGCCGCAGGACGAGCGCGCGCGCCTGCAGCGGGTCGCAGGCCGCCACGGCAGCGTGCGTGGCCGCGATCGCGCGTACCCGGTCCGGGGCGCGGTCCACTACAGGATCTCCGGCGTCGCGAGCGTCGGCCCGGGCTGGCTGCGGGACAGTCCCGCATCGCCCGCGCGCAGCGAGCGCAGGTAATCGTAGTTCGTCGGCAGGGTCGCTCGCAGACGCTCCGCCTCGCGCCGGATCCGCGCGAACATCGCGTCGGCCTTGTCGATCGACTCCGGCCGGTGCCGCAAGAGCGGCAGCGACTGGTCGGGCAGCAGTCCCAGGCCGGCAAAAATGCAGTAGTAGTTTCCGTTCAACCAGAAGTTCTTGAATTCGTAATCGAAGGTGTCGTAGTACGTGGAATCGTCGAACGACGTGGTGGTCAGCGGCAGCCCCGCCTTGTAGCGTTCGACCTTCTCCTTGATCGCGTCCGACAGCCGCAGGTCGTGCCGGTTCGCGCGCCAGAACGCGGTGTCGTCGCGCGACGTGGTGAAATAGTGCGCCTGCACGAAATCCCGGCAGTCATCGAACATGTAGACGATTTCGGCGTTGAATGCGTCGGCCAACCGCGGGTCGAACGACGTATCGGGGAAGTGCTTCACGAGCTGGTAAAGCGCCGCGTAGATGAAGTAGATGCCCGTCGATTCCAGCGGCTCCAGAAAGCACGACGACAGCCCGATCGCGACGCAGTTGTTGACCCACGCGCGCCGGTTGCGCCCGACCCGGAACTTGATCTGGTTGAGCGGCTGCTTGTCCGAGAGCCCCCAAAGGTCGAGGAAGTCGGCGGTGGCCTGATCGCGCGACGTGAACTTGCTCGAGAACACATAGCCGCTGCCGAACCGGCCGAGCATCGGGATCTTCCAGGTCCACCCCGAGTTCATCGCGATCGCCGACGTGTACGGCTCGATCCCGTCGCGCGCGTCGTCGGCGGGCACGGCGCTGGCGACCGCGCTGTCGCACAGCAGGTGGTCTGACATGTCGATGAAGGGCTCCTTCAGCGCCTGGTTGATCAGGAGCCCGCGCATGCCGGAGCAGTCGATGAACAGGTCCGCTTCCAGCGTGCGCCCTTCCTTGGTGGACAGGCTGGCGATGTAGCCGCGATCGTTCAGGTGAACCTGCTCGACCTCGTCGACCACGCGCTTCACCCCGCGTTCGGTGGCCCAGCGCTTCAGGAAGTCGGCCACCAGGTGCGCATCGAAGTGCCACGCGTGGGACATCTGGCGGGTGCCGTCGGCCAGGCACGGCGCCAGCTTCGCGTCGAGCGCGTCGGTCTGCGGATAGCACGCGTATTCCATCGGCTGCTGGAAGCCGTGTTCGCGCTTGCGCAGCCAGTAGTGGGTCAGCGGCACGCCGTCGCAGTTCGGCACGTTGCCGAACAAATGGTAGAAGTGATCGCCGCGCGAACCATCGGGCGACTTCCGCCAGTTCACGAACCTGATCGCGGATTTGAACGCGCCGTTCACCTGGGGCATCCACTCCCGCTCCGGTATCCCGAGGAAGTCGAAGAACACCTTCTGCAAACTCGGGATGGTCGCCTCGCCCACGCCGATCCGGGGGATCGCCGCGGATTCGACGAGCGTGATGTTCGCGTGGTGCTGGAGCGCCCGGACGAGGTACGACGCGGACATCCAGCCCGCCGTGCCGCCGCCCACGATGACGATATTCTTGATCGGATTACTCATGAACGCTTCCCATGGGATTTGAAACCTGAATGGATAGTGCCGCCTTGTCGAATTGAACCAGCCACTCGTCCGGTAACGCGTAATGACGCGCCCGGTCCATCACGACAAATGACACCGAAAAGGCGTAGTGAATCGCAGCGAAGTCAGGCGACAACGCGAAGCCTCCATCGCACGCGGAGGCGCACCGCGTAATGGATTCTGCTTCGACAAATTGAATTTACGATACGGTGATTGCCATTAGTGCATTTACAAATTAAGTTTACCTAATTGTTTCCGGGATCGTCGTACCGCGCGCTTGACTGTCCGACACACAATAGCAGCGTTCATGATGGCACATCTCGAAAAATTTCATATCAATCCCCGGCTTTTCAGAGAAATTCTAAATACCTGAAAATATCGACCAAATACCTCACAACGACCGATTCAATTTTTTCGAAACAACAAAATTAATTTTTTCATTTTGCGCGCATGACTCGAGAATCATTTCTTCAAAAAATATGCGAAATGAAAGACGTAATTCACATGAAAGAAACAAATAATTCACCACTTCAAATATAAAGCTTCCGACCTTTTCGCATTTCGACGATCGTGATCTCGACCCAAAAATAATCCGACTCGTCGGCAGAGAAATTCGTCATCATGTGCCCGGGCGGACACGAAGGCCATGCGATGAAAACGGGCAAGTTCACGGAAGCGCAGATCGAACGGTCTGTGCATGAAGGTCAACCGCTATTTCAGCGGCGCGCCGCTTCGGCCGGACGCGAACCGCGACACTGACGAATCGAGGAGGCCGCGTGCCCATCCAGGAAGCGTTGCTGAAAATGTCGATGTACGTCTCGCTGGTGCTGATCGTGCCGGGGCCGACCAATACGCTGCTGCTGTCGTCCGGGTTGAAGGTCGGCCTGCGCGGCACGTGGCCGCTGGTCGTCGCGGAGGCGCTCGGCTATGCGATCGCGATTGCCGTATGGGGATTCTTTCTGTCCACGTTCGCTGCCGGCCGGCCCTGGCTGTATGACGTGGTCAAGCTCGCGAGTTCCGTCTACATCTTTTTCCTCGCGCTCAGGATGTGGACGCATAGCCGCGTGCTGCAGGACGTATCGGTCGCGCCGGTGCGCTTTCGCGACGTGTTCGTCGCGACGATGATGAACCCGAAGGCGCTGCTGTTCTCGAGCACGCTGTTTCCGCTGGAGGCGTTCAGGTCCGCACACTATTTCGCGTGGGCGCTCGTCGTATTTCTGGTCGTGCTCGCGCCGATCGGGGTGGGCTGGTCGTCGCTCGGCGGGCTGCTCACGTCGCAACGCGCGTGGGCCGCCCGTACGTCGACGCTGCTGCGCGGCGCGTCGCTCGTGCTGTTGATGTTCTCCGGCACGCTCGTGTACTCGGTCGTGAACCGCTGATCGACGCGGCGCTTCGCGGCGAAAACGCATTTCGCTCCGCAAGCGAGTTATTCAAGCGCTTGCTTGCCGCGTATTTAGGTTGTCACTATCCACCGCGTTGCGAAGACCGGCGTCGACTCTTTCGCGATACCGTTGTAGCGCTGGCCGTCGCGGCCGTGCGTTGTTCGAGAGCCGTTCAATTCCCCCCGGCGGTGGTCGGCACTCGCACGTTCAGTCCCGGCAGGTCCGCGAAATCCGCCACGTTCAGCGTCATCAGTGCGTAGCCGTGCTCGATCGCCTGCGCCGCGATCCATAGATCGTTGTAGCGCGGGCGCGGCGAGCGGCCGGCCTGCTTGACCGCGGCGGCCAGCACGCCGAACGCGGCCGCGGTGTGGCGCGTGACCTCGAGCACGGGGCGCAGCTCGAGCTGACGCAGATGGGCTCCCCGCCGCGCCCGCTCGGCGGCATCGGCACAGGACTGCACGCCGAACGCCAGTTCGCCCAGCGAGATCGTCGAGATGAACACGGGCGCGTCGCCGGCGGTATCGATCACGGCGCGCGCGTCGACGGTGCCGCCGGCGAGACCGACCCAGACGCAGCTGTCGATGATCACGCCCACGGGTCACGCACTCCGTCGTCGAAGCCGGCGCGGCTGTCGCGCAACCAGCGGGCCGCATCGTCGGCGCCGAGGCTCTGCTGCAGGCCCTCGAGCGCCTGCACGGCGTTCATGACGGGGTCGGCGGGCACCAGGCGCGCGATCACGGTCTGATTGCGCTCGACCACGACGGTCTCGCGGCGCTGGGCGACTTGATCGAGGATCTGGCGGGTGTGACGCGCCAGCTCGGTGGCGGTAATGGTGGGCATGGTGGCCTCCTCGGAGCAACGAATACGTATTATACGTATTTTACGCATTCGAACACAGATCGGGGCTTCGCCCCTGACGATGAAGTCGGTGACGCGCCGCGCGTTACGCTCGCCCGGGCGCGGCACCACGCGGTAGCAGTGGGAATCTCGGTAACCGCGGAATCCTGCCGCCCCCTAATCCTCTCCGCACCGCGGAGAGAATTCAGCCACCTTCCCGGCGAGGCTCTCGCCTCTCCCCGCGCTCGATCTGAGCGCTCGCAATTGTGCATCAGCACCGCCTGACGTGAAGCCGTCTCTCCGGCACGCATGGGGGAATTCCCACTCTCCCGCCAGCCCTAAAGTGACCATCCCAACATCATAGGATTGCATTTTCACAATCTATGTTATTTTATTATCACCTATCGCGACCCGCCGCCGCCCACGCGCGCGGTCGCACCCCATACCAAGGAAGAGACCCAGATGGAGACAATCGCCGTCATCGGCAGCAACATGGTCGACCTCGTGACCTACGTCGCGCGCATGCCCGCCCGGGGCGAAACGCTCGAGGCGCCGAACTTCGAGCTCGGCTGCGGCGGCAAGGGCGCGAACCAGGCCGTCGCGGCCGCACGCCTCGGCGCGCGCGTCGTGATGGTCACCAAGGTCGGCGACGACGTGTTCGCCGACAACACGATTCGCAACTTCGAGCGCGAAGGGATCGACACCACGCACGTGCGCAAGGTCGCCGGCGTGCCGAGCGGCGTCGCGCCGATCTTCGTCGAGCCCGATTCGAGCAACAGCATCCTGATCGTCAAGGGCGCGAACCGCCACCTGCGGCCGGCCGACGTCGACGCGGCCGCGCCGATGCTCGCCGAATGCGCGCTGATCGTGCTGCAGCTCGAGATCGAACTCGACACCGTCTATCACGCGATCGAATTCGGCGCGCGGCACGGCATTCCCGTGTTGCTGAACCCCGCGCCTGCCGTCGCCGATCTCGATTTCGAACGCATCCGTTCCGTCGAATTCTTCGTGCCGAACGAAACCGAGCTCGCGATCGTGTCGGGCATGCCGGTCGATTCGCGCGAGAGCGCTACGCGCGCCGCCCAAGCGCTGGTCGCACGCGGGCTCCAGCACGTGCTCGTCACGCTCGGCAGCAACGGTTCGCTGCTGGTGTCGCGCGACGGCGTGCACCACGTGCCGGGCGTCCCCGTCGACCCACGCGACACGACGGGCGCCGGCGACGCCTATATCGGCTGCTTCGCACGCTGCTACGCGGCGGCGCACGACGCGGTCGACGCGATGCGCTACGCGTCCGCGTACGCCGCGCATTCGGTCACGGGCCGCGGCACGCAGAAGTCGTACGCCGACGCCGCGACGTTCGAACGCTTCCTCCGCGACGCCGGCATCTGACCGGCGCCTTCATCGACGAGACATTGGGAAGGAGACACCCATGAGCCGAACCCGGATCGAACACACACCCGACGGCTATTACCTGAATCGCACGCCGCTTTTCGCGTTCACGCTGCTGTGCTGCCTGTTCGCGCTGTGGGGCACCGCCGCGAACCTGAACGACGTGCTGATCGCGCAGTTCAAGAAATCGTTCTTCCTGTCCGATTTCGAATCGGCGTTCGTGCAGTCCGCGTTCTATCTCGGCTACTTCTTCCTCGCGATTCCGGCCGCGACCGTCGTGAAGAAGTTCAGCTACAAGACGACGATCCTCGTCGGCCTGCTGCTCTACACGACCGGCTGCCTGCTGTTCTTCCCGGCCGCGTCGATGGCGAAGTACGGGATGTTCCTCGTCGCGCTGTTCGTGATCGCCGCCGGCCTGTCGTTTCTCGAAACGGCGTCGAACTCGTATTCGACGCTGATGGGCCCGCGCGACACCAGCACGCGGCGGCTGAACATCTCGCAGACGTTCTACCCGTTCGGCGCGATGGCCGGCGTCTACATGGGCAGCTTCCTGATCTTCAAGGAAGGCGATGCGTCGCATGCGCAACTCGCGGCGATGTCGGCCGCCGACGCGCATACGCACCAGCTCGCGATGATCCAGGCCACGCTCGAGCCGTACAAATGGCTGATCGTCGTGCTCGTCGCCGTGTTCATCGTGTTCGCGCTCACGCCGTATCCGGCCTGCAAGGGCAACGGCGCGAGTACAGTCACGCACCGGATCGACGCGCGCGGCACGCTCGCGCGGCTGTTCGGCAACCGGCGCTTCGTCGCGGGCGTCGTCGCGCAATTTCTGTATGTGGGCGCGCAAGTCGGCGTGTGGAGCTTCACGATCCGGCTCGCGATGCAGATCGGCGGCCTCACCGAGCGCGGCGCATCGCGCTACCTGCTCGCGACGTTCTTCGCGTTCTTCGTCGGCAAGCTGGTCGCGACGCTCGTGATGAAACGCGTCGGTCCGGCCAAGGTGCTGATCGTGTACGGCATCCTGTGCATCGCGCTGCTCGCGTACACGATCAGCGTGCACAACATCACCGCCGTGTATGCGGCCGTGTGCGTGAGCATCTTCCTCGGCCCGTGCTGGCCGACGATCTACGGGCTGACGATCGACGGCCTCGGCAAGGACACCGAATACGGCGGCTCGATCCTCGTGATGAGCATCGTCGGCGGCGCGGTCGTGCCGCTGATCCAGGGGCTGATCTCCGATCACACCGGCGGCAACATGCAGCTCGCGTTCGTCGTGCCGCTGCTGTGCTTCGTCGTGATCGTGTACTACGGCTTCTACTGCCTGCGTCACCTGCCGGCAGCGACGCCCGACGCTGCGACCGACGGTCATGCGTCCGCGCGCTACGCCGCGACGCGCAACACGTCGGGAGCCTGACCATGCGCGGCGAGATCGAACTGCGGCGCGACGACTTCCGCGAAGCGCCGCGCACGCTGTACCGCAGCGACAGCCTCACCGTCACCGCGTTCGCGTATCCGTCCGGCGTCGAGGCGCTGAAGCTCGAGAACCGCCGCGGTCATCTGGTCGTGCTGCCGTATCTCGGTCAGATGATCTGGGCCGCCGAATTCGACGGCCGCGACCTGACGATGAAGCACATGTTCCGGCAGCCGAAGCGCGCGGCGTCGATCATCGATACCTACGGCTGCTTCATGTTCCATAGCGGGTTGCTGCGCAACGGCTGCCCGGGGCCGGACGACACGCACGCGCTGCACGGCGAGATGCCCTGCGCGCCGATGGACCGCGCGAGCCTCGTCGTCGGCATGGACGCGCGCGGCGCAACGGTCGAAGTGACCGGCGAATACGAATACGTGCAAGGCTTCGGCAGCCACTACGTCGCGCGGCCGTCGGTGCGGCTGGCCGAGCACGAGGCGCGGATGACGATCGCGATGGACGTGACGAACCTCGGCGGCGCGCCGATGGACCTGATGTACATGGCCCACCTGAACTACGCATACGTGCCGGGCGGCCGCTTCGTGCAGTCGCTGCCGCGCGGCGGCATGCGGCTGCGCGACAGCGTGCCCGCGCACGTGAAGCCCACCGCCGCATGGCGCGACTACACGGCCATGCTCGCGCACGAACCGGCCCGGCTCGCGACGCTCGATGCGCCCGCGCTGTACGACCCCGAGATCGTGTTCTTCATGAACGACGCGGCAACGGACGCCGACGGCGTCGCGCATTTCCGGCTCGCGCATCCGGACGGCGGCGCGTTCCACACCGCGTATCGCCCCGCGCAATTCCCGCATGCGACGCGCTGGATCCTGCACAACGCGGATCAGCAGGTGGCCGCGTTCGCGTTGCCGTCGACCTGCGAGCCGGAGGGTTACGAAGCGGAACGCCGCAAGGGCCACGTCGCGGCGCTGGCGCCCGGCGCATCGCGCCGCTTCGAGGTGCTTACCGGCTACCTCAGCGCGGCGGAAGCGCGCGATGCGTGACGTGCCGAAAAGCGCGATGCACGGCGCCGCATCAGGTCACGAGCGCGATCCCGTGCTCGCGGATCGCCGTCTCGTAGCGGCGGCTCAGTTGCCCGTCGGAGATCACGTAGTTGAAATCGGTCAATTCGGCGAAATAGGCTGCGCGCACTTCGTCGAACTTCGTGTGGTCGACCAGCAGGAAGCGGTTCTGCGCGCGCGCCATCACCTTCTTCTTCGCATCGACTTCGTGGAAGTTGAAGCACGTGACGCCGCAGCGCTCGCTCACGCCGGCCGCCGAGATGAACGCCTTCGACACGCGTACCGAATCGAGAATGCCCGTTTCGGCGACCGATTCGAACACCATGTTCTGCCGGTGATACGCGCCGCCGCACAGGATCACGTTGCAATGCGGCTTCTGCTGCAACTTCGCGAACACGTTCAGCGAATTGCAGACCGCGGTGAATTCGAGGTCGTCGGCAATGAAGTCGACGATGAACGGCGTGGTCGACCCGCAGTCGACGAAGATCGTGTCGCCGGTCGTCACGAACTGCGCGGCCAGCTTGCCGATGCGGCGCTTTTCCTCGGTCTGCCGGTTGTTCTCGGCACTGATCAGATATTCGCCGATGTCGCTGCGCTGCGCGGCGAAATGGCGCGTCACGTAGCCGCCGATCAGGCTGAGGCCGTGCGGGTTGTCCGCGAGATCGCGGCGGATCGTCATTTCGGACACGCCGAACAGCTCGGCGACTTCCCTCAGATGAATCGCGTTCTGCCCTTGCAGCACGTTCATCAATGTCTTGATCCGTTCGCCCTTCTTTGTTTCCATGCCTGTATCCTGCGTGACCGCCGCGTGAGTCGCTCGTCGTGCCGGGCCCGCGGGCCCGGCCGGAATGTCGTATTTGTAACAAACCGATGTGAAAACATCAACTTTCCGTGTGCCCTTTCCGCACACGATCCGTGGAGCCCTGACACATGCCGCTTTCCAACGCCCAACTCGCCCAAACCATCGATCACACGCTGCTCGCGCCCGACGCGAGCGACGCGCAGATCCGCGAACTCTGCCGCCAGGCGGCCGAGCATCGCTTTTACTCGGTCTGCGTGAATTCGGCGAACGTGCCGCTCGCCGCGCGCGAGCTGGTCGATACCGGCGTGCTCGTCTGCGCCGTGGTCGGCTTCCCGCTCGGCGCGGGGCTGTCCGCCGCGAAGGCGTTCGAAGCCACCGCCGCGATCGCGGCGGGCGCCGGCGAGATCGACATGGTGATCAACATCGGCGCGCTGAAAAGCGGCCGCACCGACGACGTGAAGGCCGACATCGACGCCGTACATCGCGCTTGCGGCCCGGTGCCGCTCAAGGTGATCCTCGAAACGGGGCTGCTGACCGACGACGAGAAGGTGCGCGTGTGCGAGATGTGCCGCGATCTCGGCGTCGCGTTCGTGAAGACGTCGACCGGATTCGGCCACGGCGGCGCGACGCTGGCCGATGTCGCGCTGATGCGGCGTACGGTCGGGCCGACGCTCGGCGTGAAGGCGTCGGGCGGCGTGCGCGACCGCGCAGCCGCGCTCGCGATGCTCGAAGCCGGCGCGACGCGGCTCGGGACGAGTTCGGGGGTGGCGATCGTCAGCGATCAGGGCGGCGGCGGGTCGGGGTATTGACGCACGAAGCCCGGCCGTCGCCATGCGTCGCGCGAGCAGCACCGCGCGGGGTCGCCGGCGGATGTGCGCCCGCTCGGCTCAAGACACTTGCCGCGCATCTTCCCCGTATGCGACAACCCCGGCACAATGCCGCCCATGCGCCACGACAACGCCTTCGTCCATCCGTCCTCCGGCATCGCCGGCCGACTCGCCAACCGGATCGTCGCGAGCGGCCCGCTGCTGCGCGCACGTCGCGCGCTGCTGTCGCGGCTACCGTTCCTGCAGCTCGCAAGCGACGTCGAGCACGTCGTGTATTGCACGTGGGTCGTCGATGTCGCGGCCGTCGCGCACCTCGTGCCGCGCGGCGTCACGCTCGCGAGCCGCGGCGGCCGCACGCCGTTCACGACGCTCACCTACCGGCACCGGCATTTCGGCCCGCGTCTCGCCGGCCCGCTGCGGCGCGCGTTTCCGTCGCCGCTGCAAAGCAACTGGCGGCTCTACGTCGATGCGCTGCCGGGCGGCGCGCCGGCCGAGCGCACCGTGCTGTTCGTGAAGAACGTGTTCGATCACCCGCTCTATGCGCTCGGCAGCCGGCTGTTCAGCGACGCGCTGCCGTCGCATCTCGCGCGGCCCTTTACGCACGAGGCACACGACGGACGCTATGACACGCGGCTGGCTGGCAGCGGCGGCAGCGCGCCCGACTTCCGCTGCACGGCCGAAGCGTCGCACGACCGGACGTTGCCCGACGCATTCGCGCCGTTCTTCGACGACTGGCGCGCGGCCGTCGCCGCGCTGTCGCTGCAGCACGCGGCCGTCGCCCATGTCGAGGACTGCGACCGCCTCGCATATGCGTCGATCGACTTGCCGATCGACGTCGATGCGGTGCGGCCGCTGAAGACGGTCGGGCCCGCGGGCGGCGACTTCCTCGCCCGCATCGGCGCGACCGGCGAACCGCTGTGCTTCGTCGTGCCCGACGTCGCATTCCGCGTACTGTCCGAGCGGCTGCTGTAGCGCGATGTTCAAGCACGCGTTGCCGCGCAACCTGACGGTACTCGACGCGTAATCCCGCCGCACAAAACACACGGCCGCCCGAAGGCGGCCGCGCGAAACACCGTGGACGACCGGCTTACTTGCTGTAGTCGTACACCCCACGCCCGGTCTTGCGCCCGAGCCTGCCTGCCGACACCATCTCGCGCAGCAGCGGGCACGCACGATACTTCGGGTCACCGAAGTCCTTCAGGAACACGTCCATCACCGCGAGGCACACGTCGAGGCCCACGAGGTCGGCCAGCGCGAGCGGCCCGATCGGGTGGTTCGCGCCGAGCTTCATCCCCGCGTCGATTTCCTCGGCCGACGCGATGCCTTCAGCCAGCACGAAGAACGCCTCGTTGATCATCGGCACCAGGATCCGGTTCACGACGAAGCCCGGCGAGTTGCGCACGCCGATCGGCGACTTGTCGAAACGCTCGGTCAGCGCGCGCACGGCCGACGCGGTCGCGTCGCTCGTCTGCAGCCCGCGGATGATCTCGACGAGCGGCATCAGCGGCACCGGGTTGAAGAAGTGCATGCCGAGAAAACGCGACGGATCGGCGAGCGGCGCCGCGAGCGCGGTGATCGAGATCGACGACGTGTTGGTCGCGATGATCGCGTCCGGGCGCGCGACGGCCTCGATCTGCTTCAGGATGCGGCCCTTCAGCTCGACGTTCTCGGTCGCGGCTTCGATCACGATGTCGACCGCGGCAAGCTTCGCGTAATCGGTCGACGTCGTGATGCGCGCGAGCGCCGCATCTCGGGCGTCGGCCGCGAGCTTGTCCTTCGACACGAGCCGCTCGAGGCTGCCCTTCAACGTCGCGAGGCCCTTGTCGAGCGCGGCGTCGCTGACGTCGATCATCACGACGTTCAGTCCTGCAACGGCGGCGGTTTGCGCAATGCCGTTACCCATGGTTCCGGCGCCCACGACGCCGACGGTTTCGATGGCCATGACGATTCCTGTGTATTCGGATGCTGAGCGGTCGATTATCAGATGTTCTCGAAGATTGCGGCAATCCCCTGGCCGCCGCCGATACACATCGTCACGAGCGCGTAACGCCCGCCGATGCGCTTCAGCTCGTACAGCGCCTTCACCGTGATCAGCGCGCCGGTCGCGCCGATCGGGTGACCGAGCGAGATGCCGGAGCCGTTCGGGTTGACCTTGGCCGGATCGAGGCCGAGCTCCTGCGTGACCGCGCACGCCTGCGCGGCGAACGCTTCGTTCGCTTCGATCACGTCGAGATCGGTGATCTTCAGGCCCGCGCGTTCGAGCGCCTTCTGCGTGGCCGGCACCGGGCCGATGCCCATGTACGCCGGATCGACGCCCGCATGCGCATACGCGACGAGGCGCGCGAGCGGCTTCACGCCCTGCGCGCGTGCGGTGTCCGCGCTCATCATCAGCACGGCGGCGGCCGCATCGTTGATGCCCGATGCGTTGCCGGCCGTCACGGTGCCGTTCTCCTTCGCGAACACCGGCTTCAGCTTCGAGAAGTCGTCCGGGCCCGCGTCGTGCCGCACGTGCTCGTCGGTGTCGAACGCGACTTCGCCCTTCTTCGTGCGGATCGAGATCGGCAGGATCTGGTCCTTGAAGCGGCCTTCGGCGATCGCGCGCGCCGCGCGACGATGCGATTCGAGCGCCAGCGCATCCTGCGCGTCACGCGAGATGTCGTATTTCTTCGCGACGTTCTCGGCCGTCACGCCCATGTGGATCGTCTGGAACGGGTCGTGCAGCGCGCCGAGCATCATGTCGACGAGCTTCGCGTCACCCATGCGCTGGCCGAAGCGCGCGGCCGGCACCGTGTACGGCGCGCGGCTCATGCTCTCCGAGCCGCCGCCGATCGCGATGTCGGCATCGCCGAGCATGATCGTCTGCGCGGCCGACACGATCGCCTGCAGGCCCGAGCCGCACAGGCGGTTCACGGTCAGCGCCGGCGTGTGCTGCGCGACGCCGCCGTTGATCGCCGCGACGCGTGCGAGATACATGTCCTTCGGCTCGGTGTTCACGACGTGGCCGAACACGACGTGCCCGACCGCATCGCCCGACACGTTCGCGCGCGACAGCACTTCGGCGACCACCTTCGCGCCGAGGTCGGTCGGCGAGAAATCCTTCAGGCTGCCGCCGAAATCACCGATCGCGGTACGGACACCGCTCACCACCACGACTTCCTTCGCTGCATTGCTCATCGTCTCACTCCGGTTCGTTCGCGCCCGCGGGCGCGGGGATGCGTTGCGTTACATGTTCGGGTAGTTCGGCCCGCCGCCGCCTTCGGGCGTGACCCACACGATGTTCTGCGTCGGATCCTTGATGTCGCACGTCTTGCAGTGCACGCAGTTCTGCGCGTTGATCACCAGGCGATCGCTGCCGTCGTCGTTCTGCACGAACTCGTACACGGCCGCCGGGCAGAAGCGCCCCTCCGGCCCCGCGTAGGTGCGCAGGTTCACGTTCACCGGCACGCTCGCATCCTTCAGCGTCAGGTGCGCCGGCTGGTTCTCCTCGTGGTTCGTGTTCGAGATGAACACCGACGACAGACGGTCGAACGTCAGCTTGCCGTCCGGCTTCGGATACTCGATCGGCTCGCATTGCGACGCCGGCTTCAGCATCTCGTGGTCCGCGTGCTGGTGATGCAGCGTCCACGGCACGTTGCCGCCCATCACCTTCTGCTCGAGCCCGACCATCAGCGTGCCCAGGTACAGGCCCTTCGCCATCCATTGCTTGAAGTTGCGCGCGCGGTACAGCTCCGTGTACAGCCACGATTGCTTGAACGCGTCCGGGTACGCATTGAGCTCGTCCGACTGACGGCCGGCCTGCACCGCGTCGAATGCGGCGTCGGCCGCCAGCATGCCCGTCTTGATCGCCGCGTGGCTGCCCTTGATCCGCGACGCGTTCAGGAAGCCCGCATCGTCGCCGATCAGCGCGCCGCCGGGGAACACCGTCTTCGGCAGCGACAGCAGGCCGCCGGCCGTGATCGCCCGCGCGCCGTACGACACGCGCTTGCCACCTTCCAGGAACGCGCGGATCGACGGGTGCGTCTTGTAGCGCTGGAATTCCTCGAACGGCGACAGGTACGGGTTCGTGTAGCCCAGGCCCACCACGAAGCCGACCACGACCTGGTTGTTGTCCATGTGATACAGGAACGAGCCGCCGTACGTATCGGACTTCAGCGGCCAGCCGGCCGTGTGGATCACGAGACCCGGTTTGTGCTTGGCCGGATCGATTTCCCACAGTTCCTTGATGCCGATCCCGTACGCCTGCGGATCGGCGTTCGCGTCGAGCTTGAACGTCGAGATCAGTTGACGGCCGAGGTGGCCGCGGCAGCCTTCGGCGAACAGCGTGTACTTCGCGTGCAGCTCCATGCCGAGCTGGAAGTTCTCGGTCGGCTCGCCGTCCTTGCCCACGCCCATGTTGCCGGTGGCGACGCCCTTCACCGAACCGTCGTCATTGTAGAGGATCTCCGCAGCCGGGAAGCCGGGGAAGATCTCGACGCCCAGCGCCTCGGCCTGCTGGCCGAGCCAGCGCGTCACGTTGCCCAGCGAAATCACGTAGTTGCCGTGATTCTTGAAGTTGTCCGGCAGCGCCCAGTTCGGCGTCGTGACGGCGCTCTTCTCGGACAGGAACAGGAAGCGGTCTTCGCTCACCTCGACGTCGAGTGGCGCACCGCGTTCCTTCCAGTCGGGAAACAGCTCGGTGATCGCGCGCGGGTCCATCACCGCGCCCGACAGGATGTGCGCGCCGATCTCGGAACCCTTCTCGAGCACGCACACGCCGATCTCGGTGCCTTTCTCGGCGGCCAGCTGCTTGAGCCGGATCGCGGCAGACAGCCCGGCGGGGCCGCCGCCGACGATCACGACGTCGTATTCCATCGATTCGCGCGGGCCGTATTGCGCGAGCAAGTCCTGTGTGGTCAAAATCCTGTCTCCTGCTGCGTCCCGACCGTCAGCGGTCAGAACTGGTCTTCCGTCAACGCGAGCACGCTCTCGTTGCCCTTCGCGCCGACGATCGACGCTTCGAGCGCACTCGCCTGCACGAGCACGTGCTCCGCATAGCATTGCGCGATCGCGATCTTCGCGTCGAAGAACGCGACGTCGCTCGCGCGGTTCGCGTGCGCAGCCAGCAGTGCGCGCGCCATCTGCCAGCCACACAGCACGACGCCCGCGAGCTTCAGGTACGGCACGCTGCCCGCGAACACCGCGTTCGGGTCCTGTTTCGCGTTCGCCAGCACGTAGTCGACCACCGCCGACAACGCGCGCGCCCCCTTCTCCAGTTGCGCCTTCATCGATGCGGCCGCCGCGCCGTCGAGCTTGCCGAGCGCCGCGACCGTGTCGCCGATCTCGGCGATCAGCGCCTTCGCGACCGCGCCGCCGTCGCGCAGCGTCTTGCGGCCGACGAGGTCGTTCGCCTGGATCGCGGTCGTGCCTTCGTAGATCGCGAGGATCCGCGCGTCGCGGTAGTACTGCGCGGCGCCGGTTTCCTCGATGAAGCCCATCCCGCCGTGCACCTGCACGCCGAGGCTCGCCACGTCGTTCACCATCTCGGTGCTCCAG
This sequence comes from Burkholderia sp. BCC0398, assembly GCF_902833245.1. NCBI lineage: Bacteria > Pseudomonadati > Pseudomonadota > Betaproteobacteria > Burkholderiales > Burkholderiaceae > Burkholderia > Burkholderia sp. BCC0398. The sequence continues at coordinate 45,370 of NZ_CADFEM010000008.1, read as the reverse complement.
CCCTTCACGACCGGCACCAGATATTCGTAGATCGCCTGATGACGCGCGCGCGTCGCCTCGTCCGAATGGCGGTGCGCCATGTCGCTGTGCGCGGCGGCCACGTAGGCGAGCGCGCGCGCGCCTTCGGTCAGCGCACGCATCGTGCCGAGCATCCGGCGCACGTCCGGGTGATGGATGATCGTCACCGACTGCTTCGCCGAGCCGTCCACCGGGCGGCTCTGCACGCGTTCCTTCGCGAATGCGGCGGCCTTCTGGTACGCGCGGTCGGCCACGCCGATCCCCTGCATCCCGACGCCGAAGCGCGCCGCGTTCATCATGATGAACATGTATTCGAGGCCGCGATTCTCTTCGCCGACCAGGTAACCGATCGCGCCGCCGTGATCGCCGTATTGCAGCACCGCGGTCGGGCTCGCCTTGATCCCGAGCTTGTGCTCGATCGACACGCAGTGCACGTCGTTGCGCGCGCCGAGCGAACCGTCTTCGTTGACCATGAACTTCGGCACGATGAACAGCGAGATGCCCTTCACGCCTTCCGGTGCGTTCGGCGTGCGCGCCAGCACCAGGTGGACGATGTTGTCCGCCATGTCGTGCTCGCCCCACGTGATGAAGATCTTCGTGCCGAACACCTTGTACGTGCCGTCGCCCTGCGGCTCCGCGCGCGAGCGCACCAGCGCGAGATCCGACCCGGCTTGCGGCTCGGTCAGGTTCATCGTGCCGGTCCATTCGCCGGAGATCAGCTTCGGCACGTAGCGCTGCTTCTGCTCGTCGGTGCCGGCCGTCAGCAGCGCCTCGATCGCGCCGTCGGTGAGCAGCGGACACAACGCGAACGACAGGTTCGATGCGTTCAGCATCTCGATGCACGGCGTCGCGATCAGCTTCGGCAGGCCCTGGCCGTCGTATTCGGCCGGATGCTGCAGCCCCTGCCAGCCGCCCTCGACGAACTGACGGAACGCTGCGCCGAAGCCCGGCGTCGCGGTCACGACGCCATCCTTCCAGCTGCTCGGGTTGCGGTCGCCTTCGACGTTCAGCGGCGCCAGCACCTCGCCGCAGAATTTCGCGGATTCGTCGAGCACGGCCTGCGCCGTGTCGACACCCGCATCCTCGAAGCCCGGCAACTGCGCGACGGCGTCGATGCCTGCGAGTTCCTTCAGCACGAACAGCATGTCCTTGACGGGGGCGTTATAGCTCATGGTCGATGTTCCATTCAGGCGGTGAATAGGGGCGCCACGGGGGCCGGTACGGCAAAACCGGCCAGTGCCGGGCGACGCGATGGGCCATCCTAACGCCGGGGATCCCGATTCCCATTGTCATATCCGGCCCACATGGTGACAAAACCGGCCACGTCGCACGCCGCACGCGGCCCTTGCGCGCGGCGGTGAAGCCCGCCGGGCGGGCGTCGGCGCCCGATCCGTCCGTCTCGACAATGGCGGCAACGCGCGCCAAAAAACGGCCCGTTGCACGCGCGGCTCCCCGGCTCGAAGCGGCAAAGGGAGCCGGTTATGGGAGTGTCCTCTGAAAAACCGGCCATGAATACCGCAAAGGAGCCGGTTATGGGATGCGATCCGTGAACCCGTGAAACCGCGAATCAGCGACACCCGGCCCCACTCCGGCGTCACGCGCGGCGCCGATACGTCCCCGGCGTACTGCCCGTCCAGTGCCGGAACGCGCGATGAAACGCGCTCGGATCGTCGAAGCCGATATCGGCGCCGATCGCCGCGATCGTGTCGGGCGTATCGGTCAGCCGCTGGATCGCGACATCGCGCCGCAGCTCGTCCTTCAGCACCTGGAACGTCGTCCCTTCGGCGGCCAGATGGCGGCTCAGCGTGCGCACCGAGCAATGCAGGTGCTCGGCCGCCTGATCGATCACGGGCAGATCCGGCAGCGCCGCCGACAGGTATTGCCGCACGCGATGGCACACGAGCTGTTCGCTGAACGATTCGAAGATCCAGTCGCCGGGCGCGCGCGCGAGGAACTTGCGCAGGTTGCGTTTGCTCTGCCGGATCGGCGCGTCGAGGTAATCGGCGCTGAAGCGCATCAGCGTGCGCGCGCAGTCGAACTGCACGGCCCCGGTGAAGAAGTACAGGTGATCGACCGCATGGCGCGGCCGCGGGCACGCGAACTCGATCTGCAGCAGCGGAATTTTCTGCCCGATCAGCCAGGAGCACACGCCGTGCACGAGCTTGAGCATCAGCTCCTGGCCGAGCGCGCCGATCGGTCCGATGGCGTCGTTCGGACGCAGCAGCACCTGCGCGACGAGCTCGTCGCGCTTCGATTCGACAAAGAAATCGTCGAGCAGGATATGGAAGAATTGCCCGAAACGATGCAGCGCCGTTTCGAGGTTGCGCGCATCGAGCAGGCTCAGGCACAGGTACTTCAGCGTGCCGCCGCGCAACGGGCGCGAGAAGATGCCGGGCATCTCGTCGTCGAGGTCGATCGCGAGCGTGCGGTACAGCGTCGAGAACTGCTCCTCCGTCACCCGCGCATGCGGCTCGCCGAGCAGCTCGATCGGAATGCCGGCGCCGCGCAGGTAGCGCTCGACCACGTCGCGCTGCACGCCCGCGCTCGCGAGAAAACCGTTGACGAGCGAGATCGGCACCGTCGCGCTCGGCGACGGCAGCGCACGCCCGGGCTGGGCGGAAAGTGAATCTGAGCCGGTCATCGCGTCCCCGTCGATCGAACCGACCGCATTGTACTTGAGCGGCCCGCGCGCCACCTTCGGGGCTTTCCACGCACACCGCGCCGCGCAGCCGCGGCCGCGCGGCGGGTCGCGGCGCCGTCATCAGTCGGTGCGGCTGAGTTCCCGGCGCAGGATCTTGCCGACCGTCGACTTCGGCAGCCGGTCGACGAAGCGCACGAGCTTCGGCACCTTGTACGCGGCCAGGCTCGCGCGGCAATGCGCGACGAGATGCGCTTCGGTCACGTCGGCGTCCGGCGCCAGCACCACGAACAGCTTGACGGCCTCGCCCGTACGCGGGTCCGGCACGCCGATGCACGCGCATTCGGCGACGCCCGGCAGCGCGGTCGCGACCGCCTCCACCTCGTTCGGATACACGTTGAAGCCGGACACGATGATCATGTCCTTCTTGCGGTCGACGATCCGCAGGAAGCCGGCCGCGTCGAACACGCCGACATCGCCGGTGCGGAAATAGCCGTCCGCGGTGAACGCGGCCGCATTCGCGTCCGGCTTCTGCCAGTAGCCGCTCATCACCTGCGGCCCCTTCACGCAGATCTCGCCCGCTTCGCCGATCGCCACCTCGCGATCCTGGTCGTCGAGCAGCTTCACGTCGGTTGACGGCAGCGGCAGGCCCGTGGTGCCCGTGAACCGGTCGATCGACTGCGGGTTGAACGACACGACCGGCGACGTTTCCGACAGCCCGTAGCCTTCGCGGATGAAATTACCCGTCACCGCCTTCCAGCGCGACGAGATCACGTCGATCACCGCCGCGCCGCCGCCGGCCGACAGCTTCAGCCGCGACCAGTCGACCTCCTTCAGCCGCGGATGGCCGGCAAGCCCCGCGTACAGCGTGTTCACGCCGACGAACACGGTCGGCCGCGCGGCCTTCAGCACGTCGACGAACCCGTCCATGTCGCGCGGGTTCGCGACGAGCCAGTTCTGCGCGCCGATCGCGAAGTAGGACAGGAAGTTCACCGTCAGCGCGAAGATGTGATAGAGCGGGATCGCCGTGACGATGACCTCTTCGCCCGGCTGGCGCGCATCCGGCACGATCGCCGCGAACTGCGCGACGTTCGCGACGAGGTTGCGATGCGACAGCGCCGCGCCCTTCGACAGGCCGGTCGTGCCGCCCGTGTATTGCAGCAGCAACAGGTCCGCGCCGCTTTGCGCAACCGGCTCGCACGCGAGCGATTCGCCGGCGGCGATGGCGTGCGCGAGCGCGGTCGAACCGGGCGGCAGCGCGTCGCACGCGCCGGCCGGCGCATCGACGACGCCGAGATCGTCGCGCCCCACGCTCAGCACGGTGCGCACGCGCGTGCCGCCGACCACGTCCGCGAACGTGCCCATCGACCCGCCGCAGACGATCGCCACCTCGACCCCCGCGTCGTTGAGCTGATGCTCGAGCTCGCGCGCGGTGTAGTGCGGATTCACGTTGACCTGGACCGCGCCGATCTTCGCGACGGCGACGAACACGACCGGAAACGCGAGCACGTTGGGCAGCATCACGGCCACGCGATCGCCCTTGCGCACGCCGACGACCTGCTGCAGATACGCGGCCAGCGCGCTCGACAGGCGCTCGACGTCGGCATAGGTGAGCGTGCGGCCGAACGCATGGAACGCCGGACGGTCGGCGAAGCGGCGCATCGCGTCGTCCAGCAGCGCGCTGACGGAGGGATGGCGGTCGGCGTCGATCTCGGCGGGGATCGGGCCATACGACCCGGTCCAGTGTCTGTTCGTCATGTCTCACTCCTCTGGGGACGGCACGCCAGCCTGCGTGCCGTTCGCACGGCGGCCTGCACGCCGGAAGGACGCGGGCCGCCGCCTGATCGGCGACTATCGCGCGCACGACGCGCTTTGCAAATGATCCGGGCGGCCGAAAACATGATCGAAACGGACAGGCGAGGCGCGTGCCTGCGCAACATCGCACGGCGAACGCGTGTCCGCCCGGGCAGCTCCGTCGGTGCCTCAGGGTGAACCCTGTGGCGAATGGGACCGTTCCCGAGCAGAATTGCGTGCCGTCAACGATATCGATTCGGACGCAGGATCCCCGTCATGCCGCGCAGTGCGCTCTCGAAACCTCCCCATGCCCAGCCTACCGGGCTGCCGGACGCCGCCGCCGCCCACGCGTTGCGCGAGCAGCGCTTCACGCCGGCCAAGCTGGCCGTGCTCGTCGACGTGGCCGCGCAAGCCGGCCTCGACCCGGCGACGGTGCTCGCCGGCACCGGCCTCGCGCCGGCCGACGTCGCGGACCCGTTCACGCTCACGTCGCCGCTGCAGTTCCTGACGGCCGCGCGCAATGCGGTCGGCCGGTACGACGGCACCGACCTCGGCGTACGCGTCGGCCGCCTGCTGCGCGCGTCGAGCTACGGCATGTACGGCTACGCGATGCTGTGCTCGGAATCGCTCGCGCGCGCGTTCGATTCGGCCGTCAAATATCACCGGCTCGCGAACGGCATGCTGCCGATCCGCTGGGTCGAACAGGGCGATACCGCATCGTGGCTGTTTCCGGACCGCCACGAAGTCGCGCTGCCCGATCTCGACGAGCCGCTGTACCGTTTCCTGATCGACATGCAGTTCGCGCTGCACGTGACGATCATCAAGGACGTGATGGGTGCGTGGTGCGTGCCCGCGCGCGCGCAGTTCGCGCAGCCGCGGCCGCCGCACGGGGCGCTGCTGACCGACGCGCTCGAATGCCCGATCGCGTTCGACCAGCCGCATCACGTGCTCAGCTATCCGGCGGCATGGCTCGCGCGCGCGCCGCAGCTCGCGAATCCGATCACGGCCGCGCAGGTGTCGTCGCACTGCGCGCAATTGCTCGACGCATTACGCAGCCAGTCGGGCATTACGCGACGCGTGTACGAGGAGCTCACCCGCACGCCGGGACAATTCCCGGACATCGACGCGATCGCCGAGAGCCTGTGCATGACGTCGCGCACGCTGCGCCGCAAGCTCGAAGCCGAAGGCACGTCGTACAGCGAACTGCTGACGAGCGTGCGCAAGGCGCTCGCGATCGACTATCTCGGCACGACCACGCTCAGCACCGAGGATATCGCGCTGACGCTGGGCTTCAGCGATGCAGTGGGATTCCGCCACGCGTTCAAGCGCTGGACCGGCACGACGCCGAGCGACGTGCGGCGCAAGCGCGGCAAGTAGCGCCTGCCGAGCGCGGTCAGCGCGTACCGTCGCCCGCCGCCGGCGACGCGACCGCCAGCGCGAACTCGAACACCGCACCGCGCCCTTCCCGGTCGACGAGCCGGATGCCGCTGCCGTTGAGCGCCAGCATCCGGTGCACGATCAGCAGGCCCAGCCCGCCGCTCGTCGCGGTGCCGCCGCTCATCGGCCGCTGCGGCCGCTGGAACAGCCCTTCGCGCCGTGCGGCCGGAATCCCTTCCCCGGTATCCGACACGGTCACGATCACGCGATCGCCGTGCGTCTCCAGCGCGATCTCGACCTCGCCGTGCGAAGGCGTGTGCCGCAGCGCGTTGTCGAGCAGGTTGGTCAGCACGCGCTCGATCATCCCGAGATCGGCCGATACGACCGGCACGCGCGGCGGAATCCGCGCATGCAGCGCGACGCCGCGCGATTGCGCGGCCAGCTCGAATTTCTGGAACACGTCCTGCACGAGATCGACGAGCGAGAACGGCTCGCGCTCGGCCTGCACGCCGCCCGATTCGAGCCGCGCGAGTTCGAACAGCGCCTGCGCGAGCCGCCCGACCTTCGCGCTCTGCGCGAGCGCGATCGACAGGTAGCGCCGCCGCTCGGGCTCGGGCAGCGTGTCGGCCTTCAGGGACAGCGTCTCCAGATAGCCGTGCAGCGACGTCAGCGGCGTGCGCAGGTCGTGCGAGATGTTCGTGATCAGTTCGCGCCGCTGCTGGTCCTGACGCGTCAGCGCGCGCCACTGGTCGCCGATCCGGTCGGCCATTTGCGCGAACGCGGATTCGAGCACCGCGATGTCGTCGCCGCGGCGGCCCGGCGGCAAGTGCAGCACCGGCGGCGGCGTGTCGGGCGTGTTGAGCGTGTCGGCCCCACCCGGCGCGCGGGGCGCACCGTTCGCGTCGAAGTCGCGCATCGCGGCCGTCAGCCGGCGCAGCGGGCGCGTGATGAAGCCGAATGCGACGAGCCCCGCGAGCAGGCCGAGCAGCGCGACGATCGCCATCGACCACAGCGTCGTGCGCAGCACGTTGCCGGCGTCGACGCGCGCGGCGAGCCGGTCATGCGCCTCGCCGAGCAGCACCACGTAGATGTAGCCGGACGGCGGCTGCCCCGCGCGCTGCAGCGGCGCGGCGCTGAACACCTTGCGCGCGTCCGGGCTGCGCGGATCGTCGCCGAGGATCGGCAGCGGCTCGCCCGCGATGAAGCGCTGCACGGGCGCGAGATCGACGCGGTCGCGCTTCACGTGGCCGGGCGGCGCGTCGTCGCCCTTGATGCGCCCCGCGTTGTCGAGCAGGTACACCTCGACGCTCGGGTTCACGCCCATCAACTGGCCGAACAGCGTGCGCACGGCGTCGGGGCGCAGCCCGTTCGCGTCCATCAGCGGCGCACTGTTGGCGATGTTGGCGGCCAGGTCGCGCGACAGCGCCTGCACGACTTCCTTCTCGCGCATGTCGTTCGCGCGGATCTGCAGCCACGCCGACGCGCCCGAGCACGCGAGCAGCAGGATCGAGAACACGAGCGACAGCCGCCGGGTGAGCGTGAGCTTCATCATGCGTCCCGCTGGCCCGGCGCGGCGAGCTTGTAGCCGCGCCCCCACACGGTGAGGATTCGCACCGGCTCGGCCGGATCGGCCTCGATCTTCGCGCGCAGGCGGTTGATGTGGGTGTTGACCGTGTGTTCGTAGCCTTCGTGCTGGTAGCCCCACACGGCGTTCAGCAGGTCCATCCGCGAGAACACCTTGCCCGGGTGCCGCGCGAAGAAATACAGCAGGTCGAATTCGCGCGGCGTGAGGTCGATGCGTGCGCCGTCGACGCTCGCCTCGCGCGCGATCGGGTCGATCGCGAGCCCCGCGACGTCGAGCGTGCCCGCGTCGATCCGCGAATCGCGCGCGAGCGCATCGACGCGCCGCAGCAGCGCCTTCACGCGCGCGACGAGTTCGAGCACCGAGAACGGCTTCGCGAGGTAGTCGTCGGCGCCGAGTTCGAGGCCGAGGATCCGGTGCACCTCGCTCGACCGCGCGCTCGTGATGATGATCGGCGTATAGCGCGTCATCGCCCGCGCGCGCCGGCAGATCTCGAGGCCGTCGACGCCCGGCAGCATCAGGTCGAGGATCAGCGCGTCCCAGTTGCCCTGTTCGAGCAGGCGCAGCCCTTCGGCGCCGTCCGCGCTGTGCACGACCTCGTAGCGCTCGTCGCGCAGGTGCAGGCTCAGCACGTCGGCGATGTCGGCGTCGTCCTCGACGATCAGGATGCGTTTCGGTTGGTCCATGGCGGTGGGCGGCGGCACGTAGGAGCGGGGCTCAATAACGGTGATCGGCGGGCGATCGGCCCGGATCGAAGCGCGGCGGGAGGCCGCGCTGCCGTCATTGTGCAAAATTTTGCGGCGGCGAGGGATCACATTTCGTTTAAGTTTGGATCGTGCGCGTGATGTGAGCCCCTATCCGCGAGGCTTCCCGCTCCGGCCCCTCAAACTCGATTCCACGCCCCCCCGCAATAGACACGAAAAAAAGTGCGCGAGATGCCCCGTGCCGCCCTTTCCCTCGGCGCGGCGCGCGGCCGGCATCCGTGCGGCCGCCGCTGCAAGAACGAGCGCGGCGCCGAATGCCAGCCTGACCGAGCCGCTATCGGTCGATGATCGAAAAGGCGACCTCCGTCAGCCGGCCGCCCTGCCCCGCGTTACGCCGCGGCCGCTTCGGCCCAGGGCGGCCGGAAATCCAGACCGAGATGCTGGCTGATCGCCGCATCGAGACGCTCGACCGCGTCCCGCTCGATCCGCGTGATGCCCGGATGCCAGATATCGACCAGCAGGCAAACCCGCGGCTCGTCGCTGTCGTTCCAGCTCTCATGTTCGAACGTATCGTCGAAAATGATCGCGCGCCGGTCCGGCCACTCGCGCGTCTCGTCGCCGACGCGCAGTCGCGAGCCATGCGGCACGATCAGCGGAAGCTGGCAGGTCAGCTTGAGATTGGTCGTGTCCGAATGCGGCGGAATCCGCGTGCCGCCCTGGATCACCGAAAAGATGAACGCGCCGCTCGGGCTGAGGAAATCCTGCACCTCGCGCATCAGCGCCGCGGTGCGCGGGCAACGGCGGCAATTCTCCTCGACCTCCGGCTCGCCCTTGCGCCTGAAATAGAACGACCCCCAGTCGTTGCGCCGGATCGACTCGAACCGTCCCGCCACCTGTTCTTCGTACGGCAGCAGCATCGACGTGGTGACCTGCGCGAGGAACTCCTCGCGCAGCACGTCGACCGACGCCTCGAGCGTCGACGTGAACGCCTCGAGCTCCGGATAATCGGACGCGTCGTACCACGGCTTCCCGTCGAGCCCCGGGAAATAGAACAGCAGCGGCCGCTGATGTTTCGGCAGCGCGGGCAACGGAACCCGCCCCGTATTGATGTCGACGAACGCGATCACGCGTTCGAGCGCCGCCCTCCCGTACTGCGACACGAGCGCATCCAGCGTGTCGTGAATCGCATTGCTCATCTCCTGTTTCAAAGTCGCTCTCCTTGGCTATCGTGGGGTGACAAACGAAAAAGATTGCCGCTACCGCATGACGCATCGCACCTGCATCGAACCGGCGCGCCCGGCCCTACACGCGCGCCGTCGCCTTTGCTTCTTCCACCGGGTCGGCGGCCCAGCCGCCGATCGTCGCGCCGTATCCGGACGCCGCCGCGACCAGCACGCCGACGCCGCACCACACCGCCTGCACGCCCCACTGGCTGACCAGGTAGCCGAGCAGGACCGACGCGATCATGCTGCCGAGCTGGAACACCAGCGAAAAGAACGAGACGGCGCGCGATCGCAGCGCATCGGGCGTGCGGTGATGCAGCACCGCGTTGACCACCGCGCCGGCGATGCCGAGGCACAGCGCGACCCCGCTCAGCACGATGCCGAACGCGACGACGTGATTCGCCCAGCGCGTCAGCACGAGGCTCACGGCGAGCCCGGCGAACGGCAGCGTCACGGCGAGCGCTGGCCGCGCGGCGCATTGCTTCATCACGCGATACGACACCCAGCCGCCCGCGCCCTTCACGACCAGCATCAGCGTGAGGAACAGGCCGAACGCCCAGGTCGCGCCATGCATCGGCACGAGCGTCTTCAACACGACCGGCCAGTAGCTCTCCAGCACCGACACGACGCCGCCGAGCAGCATGCAGAGCAGGATCAGCGGCCGCACCGCGCCGCCGTGCCACGTGAACCGGACCAGTTCCCGAAGATCGTCGAGAATCCTGCCGGCGGGCACCGCCTCGTGCGGCGCCTGCTCCGCCTCGGCGAAAAACCACGACGTGAGACCCAGCAGCACGACGAACAAGCCGCATGCGAGCGCGAGGCCGATCTTGTACGGGTTGTCGAACAGCCGGCTGCCGATCAGGTCCGGGAGCACGCCGCCGACCAGCGACATGCTCGCCAGCCCGAGCGCGGAAGCCAGCTCCGCACGGCCGAGAAAATACGGAATCCGCTTCGTTTCGCCGTGCTCGCGCAGCAGGCCGACATACCACGCGTCGACGGTCCCGGAACTCATCGCGCGCGCGATGCCGAAGCTCGCCGCCGCGAGGTACAGCATCGGCTTCTGGCTGAAGCACAGCATCAGCGCGCAGCCGACGCTGTTCATCAGCAGCGATACGCGATAGGTCCGGATGCGGCCCACGCGGTCGGCCATCGCGCCGAACGGCAGCTCCAGCGCGATGGTCGACAGGCTGAACAGCGCCGCGTAAAGCCCGATCTCGAACAGCGTGAAATGGTTGTGCAGCAGGAACAGCGTGACGACCGGCAGCACGAGGCCGAAGGTACCCCACAACGCCGCCTGCTGCAGGCAGTACCGCAGGTGGACGGTCATCGGCTGTCCTTGTCGCCGGACTCGAGCAGCAGGTACTCGCCGTCTTCCGCGCTGCCGGCGCCGATCTCGGCGAAGCCGCACGCCGCATAGAACGCCAGCGCCGGCGCGTTGGCGCGCAGGCACTTGAGCCGATAGCGGGTGGCCGGCCAGCCCGGCAGCGCGCGCAGCAGCGCGCGGCCGACGCCGCTGCGGTGGTGCGGCCGGGACACGTGCAGGTGGTGGATGAAATGGTCGGGTTCCCAGACCGACACGAAGCCGGCGAGTCGCCCGCTTGCGTCCTCGGCGACCCTCAGCCGCTCGCCTTCCGTCTGGGCGTCGAAGTCGGCCGGCTGGAACGCGCCGGCCGGCACCCAGACGAAGGTCTCGCGGCGCGAGTGCAGGAACAGCTCGCGCAGGGCCGGCGTATCGGCGGCCACTGCGTCACGTACGATGATCTTCATGATTCGCTTCCCTTGCAGCGGACGTGGTTGCCGGGTCGGCGCAGCCCGGCAGGCTCGCCATCACGTCGGCGACGAAGCGTTCGGTGTCCCAGCTGTGGTCCACCGTCGCGCCCAGCCGCGTGATGACCACGCGGCACGACGGCACGATCACCACCAGCTGGTGATTGAAGCCGTCCATCATCACCAGGTCCTCGGGCAGCGACGGAAACCGGCGCGCGCCGCCGGCGCCGGCATTCAGCCAAAGATGCGCACCGAGCCGGCCGTCGTGCCGGGTCGCCTCGGGCGTCGCCATGAAACGCACCCAGTCCTCATCGACGATGCGCGCGCCGCGCCACACGCCGTGCTGCAGGATCAACTGGCCGAGCTTCGACCAGTCCCGCGCCGATGCCAGCATGTAGCTGCTGCCGACCAGCGTGCCCGACGCGTCGGGCTCCATCATCGCGGTGCGGATGCCGAGCGGCTCGAACAGCCGCGCCCGTGCGAACGGCACGATGTCGAGCGGCCGCGGCGAGACCGCGCGCGCGATGATCTTCGCGACCAGCACGCTGCCGCCGCTCTGGTAGTCCACCTCGCGGCCGGGCGCGATCTTCAGCGGCCGGCTCGCGACGAAGCGCGCCATGTCGGTCGACTGGTACAGCATCTTCGTCGTGTCCGAGCCGGGCAGATAGCCTTCCCGGTAGTCCAGCCCGCTCGTCCATTGCAGCAAGTCGCGCAACCGGATCGCCTGGCGCGGGTCGCCGGACGACGCCCAGTCGTCCAGCAGGCGATCCTGCGCGAGCGTCAGTTTGCCGTCGCGGGCCAATACGCCCGCCAGCAATGCGGTGACGGTCTTCGTCATCGACCAGCCGAGCAACGGGGTATCGGCCGTGACGCCCGGCGCGTACCGCTCGCCGACGAGCTTGCCGTCCTGCCGCACGACCACCGCCAGCGTGTTGCGCAGCGATCCGGGCGCCGGCTCCGCCACCGCGCGATCCAGCACGGCGCCCAGCGCCGGCGGCGGATCGGACGGTATGGCATCGTCGAGGTTGTCGGCCTCGGCCGACGCGCCCGGCAGCGCGAGGCCATCGCCCTCCACGCGCAACGCGTCGATCGCGTCGGCCGGCGCGATCGTGCAGCCGAGGCCCGGCCGGTACAACGCGACCGTCGAGCGCAGCACGCCGAGCCCTGCGGCCTCGACGGTCTGTCGCGCACGGTCGATCCGGTACGTGACGAAGTCGAACAACGGATTGATCGGCTGCACCTCGCGCGCGAACACGGCGCGCGCATCGCCGTCGCTACCGTCGCTACCGTCGCCGCCGGCGAGCACGCGCGCGCACAGGTAATGCGACGCATAGCCGGTCGCGGCGGGCAGCGCCCAATACAGCAGGCCCACGGCAGCGGCCAGCAACAGCATGACCGTGACGGCGAGAATCTTGACGGCGGTAGCGACACGGGACGGAGGACGATCCGGCATGGGGAGTGTTTTCCTCGTTCGACGATTCGACGAGACGATGCGGGCCGCCCCGCGGCCGCCCGCGCTCAAAGGACGATTTCCTTCTTCAGGTACAGCCGCTCGGACTGGATGTCGCGTGCGTGGCAGCGGGCGATCAGCTTGTCCGATTCGACGATCGGCAGCGAGGTCGGCGCGTATTCGATGCTGGAGATGAACTTGAGCCACGGCTCCGCGCCCATCGCATAGACGAACACCTGGCGCGGCGCGAAGCACTCGACCAGCGGCCACGCGCGCTCGCAGTCGGAGCCGTTCAGGCGGCGGTTCTGGTCGAACTGGCGCCCGAGCGGCTCGTTCAGGAGCGCGCCGTACAGCCAGGACATCGGCGCGCCTTCGCATTCCATGCCGATGAACAGCGTGCCGATCCGGCCGATGCGCTGCGCGATGCGCTGGTACAGCTCCGGCTGGAGATTGTTCGAGTCAGCCGCGAACAGCATGCTCTTGCCGTCCACCTTCAGCGCGAACGCCATCTTCGCCGCGATATGCAGATCGCCGTGCTCGCCGAGGAACGGCAGCGCGACGATCTCGCCGCCCGGCACGGGCACGCTGTCCAGTTCGCCGACCTCGATCACCCGCTCGAACCCGCATGCTTCGAGCGCGAGCCGGATCGACGGATCTTGCAGGAACCCGCCGTGGCTGCGCGGCACGACCAGCGTGCCGATCCGGTGCCGTAGCTGCAGCAGGCTCTCGAGCACGATGTGATCCTGGTGGTTGTGGGTCAGCAGCACGTAATCGATGCGCTCGGGCAGATCCGCGAACGTGAACGGATCGTCGCCCTGGCCGAGCGGATAGCCGACGATCGGATCGGTCAGCAGCGAGAATTTCGCGGTTTCGACCAGCACCGTCGCATGGTTGAAGTAGCGCACCCGCACCGGCTGCCCCGCGCGCGCCGGCGCCGACGGCGGGCGCGGCGGCGGTGCGTCGGTGAACCAGGTTTCGAGCGCCGTGCGCCGCGCGGCGCCGCCCTCCGCGTGCGCGAGCAGGCGGTCGATCAGGTCCGGCGCGGCGCCCGTGTGGCGGGCCGCGAACAGCTCGTCGTACAGCGCGTCGCGGAACGGCAGGCGAATCTGCACCATGTGCTCGTCCGGAAAGCGCGGCGTGCTCAGCATGAAGCTCCGGTCGTCGCTGGTGGCGAGGAAGCCGTTCACGCTCTGCAGCGCGTCGAGATAGCCGGCGCTGTCGTACAACAGCCGCTCGAACAGCCGGTACGACGCGTGGCCGCGCAGGTCGTAGCCCAGCTCGACGAATCCCTTCAACGGCTCGGGCACCCGCGCATACAGCGGCGACAGCGTATCGCCGCCTCCTTCCCGCTCGAGCAGTTCGTCGAGCTCGCGCAGCGCGTCCGCCAGCGCCAGCAGCGGCGCGGCGCGCGTGCGGGTGTCGCGGATCAGCGCGTCGACCGCCGGCACGAGCTCCCGGCCGCCGTTGAGAAACGGGCCGCCGGCCATCTTCGCGGCGGAACGCCGATGCAGCTCCGGCGCGCGGATGAAGGATTCCATGATGCGCAGATGCACCTGCTTCATCACCAGCGCGCAGGTCGCCGGCTGCAGCAGGAAAGTCCACGCATACCATTGATTGATCAGCGGTTCGAAGACGACGTTGGGTTTCAGGTAGATCTGGGTCATGTCAGGAATGATCGTGTTCGACTACGGGAACGGCTGCGTCGGCGACATGCGCGAGCGCGGCCTCCATGTGTTCGCGCCACCGACGCAGCAACTGTTCGGCGGTGGCGCGCGTGTGGACGGCGTCGCTGTAGCGGCACTCGAACGCGAGTTCGCCGTCGCCCGCGACGCAGACGAGGTTCAGCAGATGGGAACGTTCGTCGGTTGCCGCGCGGTCCGTGCCCACCGCCTCGGTGGCGGCGGAGAACCACGCGGACGGACGCGCGGCGGCCGCCGACACGAAATCGATGCTGACCTGCGGCTGCACGCAGCGCCGCCACGCGTCGGGATCGACGCCGGCGGGCGGCGGCAGGTCCGCACCGCCCAGCGCCGCCAGCGGCAGCGCGGCCAGCGTCGCCTCCCACTCGCGCAGCGCGGCGACGCCCGGCACGCCGGCGCGATGCGGCAACAGCAGCGGCACGTCGCAGACGAAGCAGCCGACCGCGCGCTCGACCGCCGGCCCGTCGTCGAGCCAGTCGCGGCCGTGCCGGCCGAGATCGGCGACGACCGCGCCGCCCGCCCAGTCGGTGAGCGCGCGCGCCGCCGCCGCGATCGCGACGGTGGCGGCTTTCACGCGCAGGCGCTGCGGCACGACGGCCAGCAACCGTCGCGCCGCCTCGCCGGTCAGCCGGTCGCGCACGACCTGCTGGCTCGCCTCGGCGTTCGCGCCGGCTTCCGCGTGCCGATCCCGCGGCAGCGCGACGTTGGCCGCCATCGGCGCAAAGTACGCGGCGGTTTCGCCCGCCTGCCGCGCGGCCGCCATGCGTGCGTCGAGCGCGCGAAGATAGGCCGGGTACGCCAGCGTCGGCGCGGCCACTGCCGGCGTCCGGCCGTCCGCATGCGCCGCATACGCATTGGCGAGGTCGTCCAGCAGCACCGCCCAGCCATGGCTGTCCGCGACGAGACCGTGCACGACGAGCAGCAGCCGGTCGCCGGCCGCGCCGCATCGGTAGTGCGCGATCCGCACCAGCGGCCCGTGCGCGAGATCGAAGCCCTGCTGCAGCGTCGTGCTGTGCGCGACGATGAAGCGCGCCGCATCGTCCGCCACCAGGTCGTGGCTGCTGAAGCAGCGCTGCACGGCGTCCGTGTCCGCCGGCGCGACGCGGCCCGACAGCGCGCCGCGATCGAATACGCAGCGCAGCCCCGGATGCGCGTCGAGCAGCGAACGGAGCGCGGCCCGCAGCGCGTCGGCGTCGAGCGGTTGCGCCGCCCGAACGAGCAACGCGCGGTTCCAGTGGTGCGCGTGCGGGCGCTGCAGCACGCGCCTTTGATACGGCGTCAGCGGGAACGCGGACACATCGTGCGCGTCCGGTCGCGCCGCCAGCGGCCGCAGGCAATCGGCCAGGTCCCCGAGGGTCGGGCTCGCGAAGAAATCCTGCGGGTCGACCGTCCAGCCGGCCCGGTTCAGCTGCGCGACGGCGCGCAGCACCAGGATGGAGTCGCCGCCCAGCCCGAAGTAGTTGTCGTCGCGGCCGATCCGCTCCAGCCGCAGCACGTCGCGCAGCACCGTCAGCAGCGCGCGCAGCGGCGGCGTGTCGTCGCCGTCCGCGGCCGCGTCCGGCAGCACCGCCGTCGATACCCACTGGCGATCGATCTTGTCGCCGGACGTCTTCGGCAGCGACGGCACGATTGCCAGCGCATGCGGCACCAGATGCGCGGGCGCGACGCGGCGCAGCGCGCGCAGCCGCTCGCGCGCCGCCTCGCGTGACGTGTCCGTCGCGCCCGATGCGTCGGCGCCCACGACGATGAACGCCTCCAGGCGCGGCGCCGGCGCGTCGGGTCCGCCCGACAGCCGCACTGCGGCCTCGCGCACGCCGTCCTGTTCGAGCAGCAGCGCTTCCACTTCGGCCAGATCGACACGAACGCCGCGCACCTTGATCTGGCGATCGCTGCGGCCGAGGTAGATCAGCGCGCCCGCCCCGTCGCGACGCACGAGGTCGCCGGTGCGATACATGCGCGCGCCCGGCTGTCCGGCGAACGGATCGGGCAGGAACGCGGCGGCCGTCTGGCCGGGCCGGCCCGGGTAGCCGCTCGCGAGTGCGCCGCCGCCGAGATAGAGCTCGCCGCGGCACAGCGGCGGCACCGGTTGCAGGTGCGCGTCGAGCACATAGGCCGTGGTGCCGGGCAGCGGCGCGCCGATCGGCACGTCGCGTTCATCCGCGCGCGCGTCGGCCGGCACGTCGTGCACGACGGACGTGATCACGCTCTCCGTCAGCCCGTACGCGTTCATCAGCGCCACGCGGCCGCCCGTCACGGCGCGCCATGTCTGCACGGCCGCGAGCGGCACCGTCTCGCTGCCCGTCACGACCAGCCGCAGCCGCGCCGGCAGCGCGGCCTCGCCGAGCCCGATCGCACGCACCCATTCGCGCCAGAACGACGCGGGCAGGTTGAGCACGGTCGCACGCTGTGCGTCGAGCAGGCCGCTGAACGCGCCGAGCGTCGGCCACGCCGTGCGCTCGAGCAGCAGCAGACAGGCGCCGGCGGACAGCGTCGTGAAGATTTCCTCGATCGACACGTCGAACACGAGCGACGAGAACTGCACGACCCGGTCGTCGGCCGTCATGCGATACGCGGCGCACAGTGCCTGGATCTTCTGCGCGACCGCCCGATGGCTGACGTCGACGCCCTTCGGCACGCCGGTCGAACCGGACGTGAACAGCGTATAGGCGGCCCGTTGCGGATCGATACGTGCGGGCGGCGCGCCGGCGGACGCGTCGCCAAGCGCGGCGAACGCGATCGCCGCGCATCCGGGCCACGTCGGCGGCGGCGCCGTCGCGTCGTGCACGAGCAGCACCGGCGCCGCTTGCGACAGGATCGCGTGCTGCCGCGCGGCCGGCGCGGCGGGATCGAGCGGCAGGTACGTCGCCCCGATGCGCAGCACGCCGAGCAGCGCCACCAGTGCGTCGAGCCCCATCGGCAAGCACAGCGCGACGCGCTCGCCGGCGCGGACGCCGCGCGCGTGCAGCGCGCCCGCAACCTGCTCCACCCGGGCCCGCAGCGCCGCGTAACTGAGCGTCTCGTGCGCGGTGGCGACCGCCGGCGCGGCGTTGCCGTCCGTCAGCGTGCCCGACAGCAGCGACACGAGGTCGGACGCCGCCCACGACGACACGTCGGCCACCCCGGACGCCGCCTGCCAGGCCTGCCGCTGTGCGGCCGACAGCACGCCCGCGTCGCCGAGCGGCGCATCGTCCGGCAGCGTCAGCAGCAGGTCCAGCGCGGCCTGGAACTGTTCGATCACCTCGTCGGCCTCGCCACGCTCCAGCGCGCCGTCGCGCGTCAGCAGCACGCCGCCGTAGCCCGCTCCGTCGCGATGCAGGTTCATCGTCAGGTCGTATTCGGTTTCCGTTTCCGGCGTGTCCTCGAACGCGACGTCCAGCCCGCCGATCCGCACATGGCGGACCGGCGCCTCCTGCATCGAGAACACCACCTGGAACAGCGGCGTCAGCGACGTGTCGCGCGGGCCCGCGAAGCGCTCGACCAGCTTTTCGAACGGATAGTCCTGGTGCGCGTGCGCGGCCATCACGCAGTCGCGCACCCGTTCGATCCACGCCCGCGCGCGGCTGGCTGCCGGGAACGCCACGCGCAGCGCGAGCAGGTTGACGAAAAAGCCGACGAGCCCTTCGGTGCGGCTCGACGCGCGGTTGGCGACCGGCGAGCCGACCACCAGGTCGCGCTGTCCGGTGCGCCGCGACAGCATCAGCAGGAACGCGGACAGGAACACGACGTACGGCGTCGTCCGCAAGCGCCGCGCCAGCGCGTCGACCTGCCGCGCACGCTCGGCATCCACCGCGACGCGGCCGCTGCGCGCGAGACGCCCCGGCGTGCGTGCGCGGCGTCGATCGGCGCCGAGGTCGAGCACCGGCGCGCCGTCCAGGTGCGCCCAGAACGCCTCGTGCGCCGCGTAGTGCCCGGCGGCGAACCGCGTCGCCTGCTCCTCGCTGTAGTCCGCGTAATCCCACGCGGGCGGTTCGGTATCCGGCGTGCCGCCCTGGCTCGCCGCACCGTACAGCGACGCGAGATCCTGCGCGATCAGCCCGAACGACCAGCCGTCGACGACGATGTGATGGAACGACATCAGCAGGCACGCGCGGCGCGGCCCGAGTTCGAGCAGCCGTGCGCGAAACAGCGGCGGCCGCGCGAGATCGAACGGCTCCGCCCGCAGCGCGTCGCGATGCTGCGCGATGAACGCGCGCAGTGCGTCGTCCGTGCCGCCTGCGTACGCATGGATCGACAGCGCGACCGTCGCGTCGGCATGCACGTGCTGCTCGCCGTCGCCGTCCGGTCCTTCGTGGAACGACGTGCGCAGCGCCGGATGGCGCGCGACCAGCCCCGCGAGCGCCGCGTGCAGCGCGGCGCGGTCGAGCTCGCCGTGCAGGTGCAGGCATTGCGGCAGGTGGAAGACCGAACCGCCCATGCCGAGCCGTTCGAGCGTCCATAGCCGGCGCTGCTGGAACGACATCGGCGCGCGGCGCGGCCCGGCGCCCGGCAGGCCGTCCGGCGTCGTTGCCGCCTGCAGGGCAGGCGGCGTCGGTTCGGACTGCAAGCGAATCGCGCGGGCCAGCCCGTCGATCGTCGGCGCACCGAAGAACGCGTCGAGCGTCAGCTCCGCATTCAGCCGCTCGTGAATTCGCGTGAGCACGCGCCCGGCCAGCAGCGAATCGCCGCCCAGCTCGAAGAAATCGTCGGTCGGCGCGATCCGCTCGTGGCCGAGGCACTCGGTCCAGATACGCGTCAATGCATGCCGCACGTCGTCGGTCTCGGCCGAAGCAGCGGGCGCGGTGTCGACCGCGGCCGGCGCGGCCACCGCTGCAATCGACGGCGACAACGCGTCCGGCTGCACGCGCTCGATGTGCCGTGCCGGCAGCCAGTGACGCGTCCGCTCGAACGGATAGCCCGGCAACGGCAGGCGCTTGCGGCGCTCGCCCGCGTAGGCGTCGCGCCGTGTCAGCCGCGCGCCCTTCGCCCATAGCCGCCCGTAGCCGGCGAGCAGCGTGGCCATCGTGCGCGGCGTGCGCTCCGTGAAGCTCGCCAGCACCGCGTCGGCCGGCGCGCAGCGATGCGCGCGCACCAGCGCCGCCAGCACGTCGCGCGGGCCGATCTCGACCCACAGCGCATCACCCAGTGCCGCCAGTGCTCGCACGCCTGCCGAGAAGCGCACCGTGCCGAGTACGTGCGTGGCCCAGTACGCCGGATCGGTGGCGCGCGGCGCGTCCAGCAGCGCGCCGTCGAGGTTGGAGATCAACGGGATGCGCGGCGCATGCAGCGTCATCGTCGCGGCATGCGCGTGCACGCGCGCCGCCGCGTCCGTCATCATCGGCGAGTGGAACGCGTGCGACGACGCGAGCCGCGCATGCGCGACACCCGCGTCGCGCAGGTGCGCCGCGAACGCGTCGACCGCATCCACCGGGCCGGACACCACGCATTGCAACGGCCCATTGACCGCCGCGATGGCGAGCGTCGGCGGCAATTGCGCGGCCAGCTCGTCCTCCGCGATCGATATCGACAGCATCGCGCCGGCCGGCTGCGCCTGCATCGCCGCCGCGCGCGCCGCCACGAAGCCGACCGCATCGTCGAGCGAGAACACGCCCGCGCAGCACGCGGCGACCAATTCGCCGAGGCTGTGGCCGATCAGGTAATCCGGCGTCACGCCCAGCGCTGCCCACGCCTGATACAGCGCGTACTCGTACGCGAACAGCAGCGGCTGCACCAGCGCGGTGTCGGTGGTGTTCGCGTCGCCCAGCAGGTAAGGTTCGAGCGCGAGCCCGGCCGTGCTCGCGAACCGCCCGCACACCTGGTCGAGCGCCGCGCGGAACACCGGATTCTCGCGATGCAGGTCGCGCGCCATCCCCGCGGCCTGCGCGCCCTGCCCGGTGAACAGGAAGATCACCGGACGCGCGGCTGGCGCGTCGTCGGCGACCGGCGACACGCCAGCCGCCAGCGCGTCGAGCGCCGTATCGCGCGACTCGGCGACCACGAACGCGCGGCACGCATGGTCCTGCCGGGCGGCCTGCAGCGTGTACGCGACGTCGGCCAGCGCCCATTCGGGGTGGCGGCGCAGCGCGGCGGCGAGGCCGTCCGCCGCGCGCCGCAGCCCGTCAGGCGTGGCGGCCGACAGCCGCAGGCAATGCACGGCGGCGGCCGTCGGCGCGTCCGCCTCCGGCGGCGCGGCTTCCAGGATCACATGCGCATTGGTCCCGCCGATGCCGAACGAACTGACGGCCGCGCGGCGCGGCGCGCCGCCGTCCGGCCAGTCGGTCGCTTGCGCGGTGATGCGGAAGGCCGCGTCGTCGAGTTCGAGCAGCGGATTGGGCGTGTCGAAGTGCAGCGTGCCCGGCACCTTGCCGCGCTCGAGCGCGAGCGCCGCCTTGATCACGCCCGCGAGCCCCGCCGCGCTGTCCAGGTGCCCGACGCTCGTCTTGACCGCGCCGAGCAGGCGCGGCGCACGTGCCGGATGCTGGCCGTAGGTCGCCTTCAGCGCGGCCATTTCGATCGGGTCGCCGAGCAGCGTGCCGGTGCCGTGCGTCTCGACATAGCCGACCGACGCGGCGTCCACGCCCGCGTCCGCCAGCGCGGCGCGAATCACCCGTGCCTGGCCGGCAGGGCTCGGCGCGGTGTAGCCGGCCTTGTCGTGACCGTCGTTGTTGATCGCGGAGCCCTTGACGATCGCATACACGTGATCGCCGTCGCGGCGCGCGAGATCGAGCCGCTTGAGCACGACCGCACCCGCGCCGCTGCCCTCCACGGTGCCGCTCGCGGCCGCGTCGAACGCGCGGCAATAGCCGTCCGCGGAAAAGATCCCGCCGGTACGGTGCAGATAGCCCGGCACGCCGTCGACGCCGATCGACGCCGCGCCCGCGAGCGCGAGTTCGCAGTCGCCCTGCGCGACTGCGCGCGCGGCCATGTGCAGCGCGACCAGCGACGTCGAGCACGCGGTGTTCAGCGTGACCGCGGGGCCGGTGAGATTCAGCCGGTAGGCGATCTGCGTCGCGGCCTGGTTCAGCACGTTGATCTGGTACAGCCCGAGCGCGTCGACCGCGTCACGGTTGCCGAGCACGTGGTTCGCGAGGTACTGGCTCGCGCCGACGCCGACGTAGACGCCCACGTCGCGCGCGGGCCCGGGCCCGGCGTAACCGGCGTCCTCGAGCGCGCGATAGCTTTCCTCCATCAGCTTGCGCTGCTGCGGATCCATGATCTCGGCTTCGCGCGGCGTATAGCCGAAGAACGCGGCGTCGAAACAGTCCGGATCGCGAATCAACCCGCGCGCGGCGACGAAGCGCGGATTGCCGAGCAGCTCGTCCGGCACGCCGAGCGCGCGCAGCCGCGCGTCGTCGAGCCGGGTGATGCCGTCCTCGCCCGCGAGCAACATGCGCCAGAACTGCTCGACGTCGTCCGCGCCCGAGACGGTCGCGCTCATCCCGATGATCGCGACGTCGCGGCTGTCGACCTGCGACGCGCGTGCGGCCTCGGCCGTGCCGCCGGCATCGGCCGCCGGCTCGCCGGACGCGGACAGCCAGCCGGCCAGCGTGCGAATCGTCGTATAGCGGAACAGGTGATCGATGTCGACGTCGCGGCCGAATTCGCTGCGCAGCCGCGCCTGGCACTGGATCAGCGCGAGCGAGTGGCCGCCGGCGTCGAAGAAGTTGGTGTCCGGATCGATCTCGGCGAGGCCGAGCACGTCGCGCCAGATCGCGGCGACCGCCGCTTGAGCATCGCCGGGCGCGCGGCGCGCGGCGTTGGCGGGGACGGCGCGATCGGCGACGCTCGCCGCATCGAGCGGCCAGTCGGCCAGCCTGAGGCGATCGATCTTGCCGCTGCCGGTCATCGGCATCGCGTCGAGCACGACGATCCGGTCGGGCACCATGTACGGCGGCAGCGCCTGTTGCGCATGCGCCTTCAGCGCGCCGTCCGGCAGCGTGCCCGCCGCCTGCACGAACGCACAGAGCACGGCGCCCGCGCTACCCGAACGCGCCAGCACCGCGACCTTGGCGACGCCCGGATGGCGGCCCAGCACCGATTCGACTTCGCCCGTCTCGATGCGGAAGCCGCGCACCTTGACCTGCTGGTCGTCGCGGCCCACGAATTCGATGTCGCCGTGCCGATCGAAGCGGGCCAGGTCGCCGGTACGATACAGCACGCGATCCGCGTCGCCCGTCGCATACGGGTTCGGCACGAAACGCTCCGCGCTCAGTTCGGGCCGGTTCAGGTAGCCCGACGCCAGCGCGCGCCCGGAGAGGTACAGTTCGCCCGTCACGCCGATCGGCAGCCGTGCGAGCTCGGGCGACAGGATATGCGTGCCGACGTCGCCCACCGCGCGACCGATCAGCACCGGGCCGCTCGCGCAACGCCACACGGTTGCGTAGATGCTGGCCTCGGTCGGGCCGTATGCGTTGAAGAGCGGCGCGTGCGGCAGCACGCGCGCCGCCAGCTCGACGGTCGCGGGCAGCAGCGGCTCGCCGGCGGCGAACACCGCGCGCAGCGGGCTCGCCGCGCCGGCGTCGAGCGATTGCAGGAACAGGTGCAGCATCGACGGCACGAAGTTGACCACCGTCACGCGATGCTGCTCGATCGCGCGCTGCAGGTAGCGCGGATCGTACTGGCCGTCCGGCCGCGCGATCACGATCGCGGCGCCCTTCATCAACGGCCACAGCATTTCGGTGAGCGACACGTCGAACGATTGCGCGGTCTTCCACAGCACGCGGTCGCCCGCGGCGAGCGGATAGGTGTCGGCAAGCGCATCGAACAACGCGAGGATGCCTTCCTGGCGGCACAGCACGCCCTTCGGCGTGCCGGTCGAGCCGGACGTATAGAGGATGTAGGCGGGCTCGCCGGGGCTGACGCGCGGCGCGGCGGCCAAGGTGGCGTGGCTCGCTTGCGCCAGCGCCGCCAGCTCGACGAAACGCACGCCGCAGGCACGCAGGCAGGCGGGCGCGGCGGCATCGCCGACGATCGCCGCCGGGCGCGCGTCGTCCACCATGAAGCGATGGCGCGCTTCCGGCAACGCGGGATCGAGCGGCAGATACACGGCGCCGATCCGGAACAGCGCGAGCACCGTCTGCAGCGTCGCCGCCGAGCGGCCCGCGCAGACCGCCACGACGTCGCCCTGCCGCACGCCCAGCGCGGCGAGCGCCGCCGCGCGCCGGTCGCACTGCTCGAGCAGCGCCGCATAGGTCGTCTCGCCCGCGTCGTCGATCAGCGCGACGGCGTCCGGCGCGGCGGCCGCGCACGCGGCGAGACGCTCGCCGACGCTCGCGCCGACCGGCAGCCGCGGCTTCGGCGTCGCCCACTCGTCGAGCCGCGCGAGCGTGGCCGGCGGCAGCCACGTCGCCGCGGGCGCACCGGCGAGCCGCCGCAGCGCCTCGTGCTCGGCGTGCACGATGTCTTGCGCGTCGGCACGCCGCAGGCTGTCGGCCCGATAGCCGACGATGCAGCGCAGCCGCTGGTCGCTCGCGGAAACGGAAAAATCGACCTGCACCGGAAAACTGTTGACCGCGTGGCCGTCGCGGCCCGCCAGCATCCGCACGTCCGCGTCGTCCAGCTCGCGCAGCACGTGGAAGCTCGTGAAATTGAACAGCACCTCGCCGAGTTCGATTCCGCCGCTGTCCTGCCGGATCTGCTGCGACGGATAAAAACGATGCCGGAAAATGCCCGACTCGATCTCGAATACCTGCCGCACCTGCGCGACCGGCGATGCGGCGCCGTCGAGCGCCGCGCGCACCGGCACCGAATTCAGGAACAGCCCGACCGCACGCTCCGCATCCTCGGTCTCGGGCCGCACGTGCGTCACCATCGACGTCAGCACGTCGCGCCGCCCGCTCAGCGCCTGCAGCGCGCGCAGATGGGCGGCGAGCAGCACGCTCTTGAGCGGCACGTTCGCGTCGCGCGCGAGCGCACGCAGCGCCGCCTCCAGTTCGGCGGGGATCTCGACCTCCAGATAATCCACGCGCTCGTCTGCCGCGTCGGCCGTCAGAGGCGCGCGGCGCAGCGACAGCGCCTGTGCGCCGTCGAGCTGGCCGCGCCAGAAATCGCGCTGGGCCGGATCGGCGAGCGCGGCTTGTTCGCGCTCGATGAAATCGCGGTAACCGGCCTGCACCGGCTCGTCGTTCTGCCCGTCTTGCGCGCCCGCCAGGCCCGCCGTGTAGAGCCGGATGAATTCGGCGGTCAGCGCGGCCTCGCTCCAGCCGTCGAGTATCGCGTGATGGAAGCTCCATACCAGCTTGAAGCGCTGCGCCGCCAGCCTGAACACGAAGCAACGGAATAGCGGCGCGGCGGCGACGTCGAACGCGGCGAACCGCTCGCCGTCCATGAACGCGGCGATCCGGGCGGCCTGCGCCGCCGCATCGAGCGCAGTCAGGTCGGTGACCGCCAGCGGAATGCGCGCCGCGTCGAACACGAGCTGCAGCGGCACGCTGAACCCTTCCATCCGCAGCGCGGTGCGCAGCGCCGGATGACGCGCCGACAGCCGGTCGAGCGCATGCGCGACGCAGGCTTCGTCGCATGCATACGCGACCTCGTAGCCGATCACGTCGTGGTACAGGCTCGAGCGCTCGTGCCGCAGGCTGTGATAGAGCATCCCCAGTTGCAGGCGGCTGAGCGGATACGCGTCGACGACGCCGGCCGGCAGCCGCGCGCGGTCCGCGTCGTTCGTCAGCGGCGCCCGCCGTGCGGCGGCCTCGGCCGGCGCGCCCGCGCCAACATCCGCATCCGCACCCGCGCCGGCCCCGCGCTGCCGCTCGATGTGCTCGCCCAGCGTACGCACGCTCTGGTGGACGAACAGGTCCTGGATCTCGAATTCGAGCCCGTGGCGCTGCGCCTGCGCCTTCAGCCGGATCGCCAGCAGCGAATCGCCGCCGAGATCGAAGAAACCGTCGTCGAGGCCGAACCCGCTGCGGCCCAGCACGTCTTCCCACAACGCGCGCAGGATGCGTTGCGTGTCGGTCAGCGTCTCGGGCGCCGTTTCCGCGGCCGCCTGCGCCGGCGCGAGCCGCGCGAGCGCGGCCCGGTCCACCTTGCCGTTCGCCGTCAGCGGAATTCGCGGCACCGCGTGGAAACGCGCCGGCACCAGATGATCCGGCAGCGATGCCCGCAACTGCGCGCG
Organism: Burkholderia sp. BCC0398; assembly: GCF_902833245.1. NCBI lineage: Bacteria > Pseudomonadati > Pseudomonadota > Betaproteobacteria > Burkholderiales > Burkholderiaceae > Burkholderia > Burkholderia sp. BCC0398. The sequence goes on along the minus strand of NZ_CADFEM010000008.1, from coordinate 20,022 downwards.
CAGGCCGGCTTCGTCCGGTACGTCCGCGCCCGTGCCCGGACTGGCGGTCCAGTACGCGACGAGCTGCTTGTCGCCCTGCGGCGTCGCGTCGACCGTCACGACGGCGGCCTGCACGCCACGGCATGCCGCCAGCGCCGCCTCGATTTCCGCGGGCTCGATCCGGTAGCCGCGCAGCTTCACCTGGCGGTCGCGCCGGCCGAGGTAATGCAACGCGCCGTCATGCGCCCAGTAGCCGACGTCGCCGCTGCGGTACATGCGGGCGCCCGGCTCGCCGCCGTAAGGATCGGGCACGAACGCGGCCGCGGTCAGGTCCGGCCGGTTCGCGTAGCCGTGCGCGACGCCGAGCCCTGCGATGTAGATGTCGCCCGCCGCGCCGGGAGGCAGCGGATTCAGCGCGTCGTCGAGCACGTACACCGACGTGCCCTGGATCGGCATGCCGATCGGCACCGTGCGCCCCGCCGCCGGCGCGTCGCGCACCGGGTACGCTGTCGCGAACGTCGTGGTCTCGGTCGGCCCGTAGCCGTTGACGACCTGCCCGCGTTCGAGCAGCGCGCGGGCGCGCTCCACATGCGGCAGCGACAGCACGTCGCCGCCGCAGACGAGGTAGCGCAGCCGCCGCAGCGCGTCCGACGCGTGATCGACCATCGCCGCGAACAGACCGCTCGTCAGCCACAGAATCGTCACGCGCGCGTCGACCAGCAACGGCCCGAGCTGGTCCAGCGACGCGTCGCGTCCGGCCGGCACCACGAGCGATGCACCGTTCAGCAGCGCGGTCCAGATTTCGAAGGTCGACGCGTCGAACGCGGTCGGCGCGAACTGCAGGAACACGTCGTCCGGCGTCACGTCGAGATAGGTCGGCCGGTACGCGAGCCGCAGGATCGCCCGTTGCGGCACGATCACGCCCTTCGGACGATCGGTGGTGCCCGACGTGTACATCAGGTACGCCGGCATCTGCGCCGGCAGCCCGCTCGCGACGAACGCGCCGTCGCGCGCGGCGATCTCGTCGTCGTGGTCCTCGAGGACGATCAGGTTCAGATAGCCGTCACGCAGTGCATCGGTGTGCGCCACCACGTCCTCGCGCGTGACGATCACGCTCGCCTGGCTGTCGTCGAGCAGGAATCGCAGCCGGTCCGCAGGATAGCGGCTGTCGAGCGGCACATACGCGCAGCCCGCGTTGAGCACCGCCAGCATCGCGACGATCAGCTCCGCGCCAGGCTCGAGACACAGGCCGACGGTCGAGCCCGGCGACACGCCGAGATCGCGCAGATGATCCGCCAGCCGGTTCGCGCGGGTGTTCAGCGCGTGGTAGTCGAGCGTCGCGTCGCCGTGGCGGATCGCAGGGCGACCCGGATGCTGCCGCGCAAGCGCGTCGATCACCGCGCCGATCGAGTCGGGCAGCGGCTGCCCGAGCGGCCGGCTCTGCCAGCCGCGCAGCGCGTCGAGCGTCGCCGCGTCGCCGCGCGCGAGCGTGCCGAACGGCGCGTCCGGCTGCGCGGTCAGCGCGTCGAGGTACTGCACATAGGTGCGCGACAGCCGCTCGATATCGGCGGCCTCGAACAGGTCGGTGCGAAACACCGTGCAGCAGCGCACGCCGTCGGACGTCAGCTCGGCGAACAGCGTCAGGTCGAACTGGGCGTAGCGGTACAGGTCGTCGCGCACCGTCATCGCCGGCATCCCGGCCGCCGTCGCCGGCTCGGCGGCGCCGGGCACCGCGCCTTTCGTGTCCTGCAGCACGAAGTTGACCTGGAACAGCGGGCTGCGCGCGGAATCGCGCGCGACGCCGACCTGCTCGACCACCTGGTCGAACGACACCGCCTGATGCCGCAGCGCGTCGGCGACGGTGTCGCGCTCGCGCTCGACCAGCGCGGCGAACGTCGCGCAACCTTGCCGCGCGGTGCGCAACGCGAGCAGGTTCGCGAAGAAGCCGACGATGCGCTCGCTGCCCGGATGCACGCGGTTCGATGCGGTCGTGCCGATGCAGAAGTCGTCCTGGCCGGCGTAGTCTCCGAGCAGGCAGCGCCACGCGGCCAGCATCACCGTGAACAGCGTGCCGCCCTGCCGCCGCGCCAGCGACTCGGCCCGCGCGCGCACGGCGGCGGGAATCGCGAAGAACACCAGCTCGCCGTCGTGCGCGCGCCGTGCCGGGCGCGGTAGCGCGAACGGCAATTGGAGCGTCGTCGCGCCCGTCAGCCGGCCCTGCCAGTAGGCGAGGCTCGGCGCGCTGTCCGCGGCACCGCGCGCCTGCTGCCACAGCGCATAGTCCGCATACTGCGGCGCGTCGCTGGCGGGCGGCTCAGGCGCGCGACCCGCCAGCCGCGCCGCATAGGCCGACCACCAGTCGGCCAGCATCAGCTCCAGCGACCATCCGTCGACGATCAGATGATGGGCGGTCAGTACGAGAATCTGCCGGGCGTCGCCGAGACGATGCAGCGACACGCGCAGCAGCGGCCCGTGCGCGAGGTCGAACGGCTGCGCGATTTCGGTCGTGATCGCGCGCGCGATCTCCGCGTCGGTCACATCCGCCGCGTGCCGATGCACCGGCAGCGACGCGGCCAGCTCGGCATGCACGCGCTGGTACAGGCGGCCTTCGCGCTCGTCGAACGTCGTGCGCAGCGCCTCGTGCCGCGCCACCACGTCGCGCAGCGCCGCCTGCAATGCCGCTTCGTCGAGCGTGCCCGCGATCTCCAGCACGTGCGGCACGTGGAAATGGCCGGCGCCGCCGCTGATCGCCATCTGCACCCACATCCGCAACTGCTCCGCCGACGCGGGCAGGTCCGCCGGCCGTGCCTGGCGGGTGATCGCGTCGCGGCTGCCCGCGCCACGCTGCCTGCCGAATGCTTCGAGCAATTGGCGACGCTTGTTTTCGGTGGAATCGTTATGCGACATCAAACCAGCTCTCCCGACGATGAAAACACTGTAAGTAGTTCGTCCATGTCGTCCGGCGCGAGACGATCGAGCAGCGCGTCGAGGCGGTCCTCCTGCTGGGCCTTCTGGCCGAGCGCCACCAGCACTTGCGCGCTGAACCGGTCGAGTTGCGGCGCGCCGAACAGCAGCGGCGGCGACAGCAGCAACCCGTAGCGGCCATTGAGACGCCCGATCAACTGGATCGCTTGCACGGAACTGCCGCCGAGCATGAAAAAATGGTCGTCCGGTCCGATATCGGCGACGTCCAGCACGGCCGACCACTCCGCGGCGACCTCGGCCTGGAACGGCGTCTTCGTGCGCACGTCGGCGCCGTGCGCGCGCGTCTCGAGCGCCGCGTCGGCGAGCTGGGCCAGGCGCTTGCGGTCGATCTTGCCGGCCGGCAGCAGCGCGATGCGCTCCACCACGTCGATGCGCGCCGGACGCATCGCGTCGGGCAGCCGTGCGGCCAGCTCCGCGTGCAACGCGTCGACCGGCCAGTTGTCCCATCCCGCGGCCGGCTCGACGAATGCGTGCAGCAGCCGCACGCGCCCCTGCACCCGCACCGGCACCACCGCGCACTGCGCGATGCCCGGCAGCGCCAGCAGGCACGCCTCGATCTCGCGCAACTCGATCCGGTTGCCGTTGAGCTTGACCTGCTCGTCGCGCCGGCCGAGGTAATGCAGCTCGCCATCCTCGCCGAACATCGCGATGTCGCCGGTGCGGTACATGCGGGCCCCCGGACGGCCCGCGTACGGATCGGGCACGAAGCTCGCCGCGGTGAGATCCGGGCGGCCGACGTACCCTTGCGCGAGGCCCGCGCCGCCGATGTACAACTCGCCCGCGCTGCCGGGCGCGCACGGCTCGAGGCCCGCGTCCAGCACGTACAGCGACACGTTGTCGATCGGCCGGCCGATCGGCACGCCCGCGCACGCATGAGCGTCGCCCGGCGTGCAATGCCACACGGTCACGTCGATCGCGGCCTCGGTCGGCCCGTACAGGTTGACGAGCCGTACCCCCGGCAGCAGCCGGTGGAAGCGCTCGGCCTGCTCGGCGAGCAATGCCTCGCCGCTGCAGACGACCAGTGCGAGATCCGGGAAGACCTGCCCGCACGCCGTATCCAGGAACGCGTTCAGCATCGACGGCACGAAGTGCGCGACAGCGATGCGCGCATCGCGCAGCAGCACCGCGAGCCCGGCCGGGTCCTTGTGCAGCCCGGGCGGCGCGATCACCAGCGCATGCCCGCTCTGCAACGTCCACAGGAATTCCCAGACCGACACGTCGAAAAAGTACGGCGTCTTCTGCAGCACGCGCACCGGCGCGGTATCGGGCAGCAGCGAACCGTGCCAGTCGAGCCGGTTGACCAGCGCACGATGGGTGTTGGCGACGCCCTTCGGCGCGCCGGTGGAGCCGGACGTGTAGATCACGTACGCGATCCCGTCCGGGTGAATGCGTTGCGGCGGCAGCGGTTCGGCGGCGAGCCAGATCGCGCGCTCGTCGAGCGCATGCCGTGCGACCGGCCCGGCCGGCAGGTTCGCCAGCAGGTGCCGCTGCGTGAGCAGCAGCGCGAGGCCCGCATCGTCGACGATGCGCCTCAACCGGTCCGGCGGTGCAGCGGGATCGAGCGGTACGTAGGCCGCGCCCGCGCGCATCACCGCGAGGATCGCCAGCACCATCTCCGTCGAGCGTTCGCAGCACAGCCCGACGAGCGCCCCCGGCGTCACGCCGCGCGCCGCGAGAAAGCCCGCGAGCCGGGCCGACATCACATCGAGTTCGCGATAGGTCAGTTGCTCCGCGCCGAACCGGACGGCCGGCGCATCCGGCGTCGCGACGCACTGCGCGGCGAAGCGGGCCGGCCAGTCCGTCGCGTCGATCGGGCGCGCGGGCCCGTGCCAGTATTGCGCAAGCCGTGCGCGCTGCTCGGGCGTCAGCAGGTCGACCGCGAGCGCCGGCTGCGCATCGTCGTCCAGGTACGCGCGCAGCAGTCGGCCGAAACGTGCGGCGAATTCGCCGACCCGCGCCGGCGGCAGGCAGCCGGTGTCGTATTCGAGATTCACGTGCAGGCCGTCGTGCGTCAGCTGATACGCGAAGTTCAGGTCGAACGGCCGCTCGGCGGCGACCACCGGCAGCAATTCCGCGTGCACGCCGTGGAAGGCGAGCGGCGCATCCTGCACGAAGAACGCTTCCGTCACGCCGACGTTGAAGACGGGCGTGTCGGCCAGCGAACGCGAGCGCCGCAGCGCCGTCACGAGGTCGGTCAGCGACAGCTGCTGATGGCGCTTGCTTTCCGCGCGCCGGGCGGTGGTACGCGCGACGATGTCGCGGAACGTGTCGCCAGGCCGTAGAGAAAAGCGCATCGGCAGGTTGTTGACGAAGCATCCGCTGGCGTCGTGAAACCCCGGCGAGCGCATGTTGACGGGATAGGTCACGACCAGCTCGCGCACGTCCTGCCAGCGGGCCAGCGCGATCGCGAACAGGCTCGACAGCACGAGAAACGGCGTCGAGCGGCTCGCGCGGGCCCGTGCGCGCAGTCGGCGGATCGTGTCCGCGTCGAAACGCATCGGGTGGATGCGCGCGTCGCGCGGCCCCGCCGATGCCGCCGTGTCGAACTCGACCCCGAGCGGCGCATGCGCGAGCGCGCCGAGCCAATAGGCCTGATCTTCGTCGTAGCGCGGCGACGCGCGGTACGCGGCTTCGAACGCGAGTTGCTCGCCGAGATCCCGCAACGTACACGCGGGCGCCGGGCCCGCGCCGAGTGCGTGGTTGTACAGCGCCGTCAGCCGCTGGTTGATGTACACCGCCGAAAACGCATCGGAGATGATGTGCGGAAAGCTGAGCACGAGCCGGTGCGCATCGGCATCCTCGCGCAGCAGCGCGAAGCGGAACAGCGGCGCGTCGTCGAGCGCGAACACGTGCGCCGCCCGCGCGGCGATCCATGCGTCGGCCCCGGCGGCGTCCAGCGACGGCGCCGCCCGCGCGTCGCGGTAGTCGAGCGCGACCGCCACCCGGTCGTGCACGTCCCTCACCACGCGAGTGCCGTCCATCCGGAACGTGCTGCGGCATCCTTCGTCATGCTCATGGACGAACGCGTCCAGTGCGCGCCGCAGCGCATCGCGATCCAGCGGCCCCGACAGGCGGTAGACGAGCGCGGTCGTGTAGGCCGACGAGTGCGGATTGAGCTGCCACTCGAGCCAGAAGCGGTACTGATAGGCTGAAAGCGAAGTGGTACGCATGGTAGCCCCTGTCTGGATACATGAAGGACGTGAAGGACGGCGCGGCGAGTCGATCCCGGCGCACCGCGCGTCAACGGGCCGCGTGGTGCGCGACGTCCGTTTCCGCGAAGTGTTCGGCGATGCAGTGGCGCAGCCGCGGGCCGAACACGGCAGCGATGTCGTCGGCCGAGTACGGCGCAATGACGTCGTCGATGCCGAGCGCACGGTCCACTTCCTGCTGGAGTCGCGTGAAGATTCGCTGCGCGGCGCGCTCGTCGTGCAGGTACGTATTGAGCGCGGCCGCCGTCGCGTGCGCCGCCGCCGCGTCGAGCCCGTGCGCGGCGAACGCGTCGACCGACCATTCGTCCGCGTCGCGCGGCGCGTCGCGCATCGCGTCGACTTCGGCCAGCAGGGCGGACCCGTCGGCGCCGAGCGTCGCCACGCACATGCGGTCCGCCGCGGCGACGAGCTGATTCAGCCCGGCCGTCATCTGGCGCAGCACCGTGCCCGCCGGCCATTGGCGCGCCCGCGCGATCTCGGCTTCGTCCCCCTGCAGCAGCATCGCGAGATCCTCGCGCGCGATCTCGTGCGCGAGCGGGCTCGTGTGTTCGGTGGACCAATCCTCGAAACGCGCCAGCGCGTCGCGGAACGCTTGCGTGCGCGCCTGACCGGGCACCGCGTCGAGCGCGACGATCAGCGCGCGCAACTGCTGCGCCGCACGCACCGCGAACAGGTATTTCTCGGCTTCGAGCTTCAGGAACGCCGTCGCGTAGCGGTAGAAGCCGGGCTCGGCCGCGCTCGCGTCGGCGCCCGCCAGCGACGCCGGCTCGATCATCGCGCGATAGGCCTGCTCGACCATCGTCTGCGGCCCCGCGCACACCGAGTTGCGGCCGACGAGCAGGCCCGCCGCCTCGGCGATCACGTAATACGCGTCGCTGGCGAGGCACGGCGCGGCCGGATCGCCGCCCGATGCCATCCGCTTGATCAGCGAGATATGCACGATCCGGTGCATGCCGAGCGAGATCCGGTAGATGATCGACGGCACGACGGGAATGCTGTCCGGGTCGGCCGGCTGCTCGCGCCGACGGATCAGGTAGGCGGGCAGCAATTGGCACAGCTTGCTGATGAACCACAGGTCGAGCATCGACACCTCGCCGTCGTGGCCGCGCAGCCGGCAATACCCGTCGCGCAGCGTCGAGATGGTCGGCAGCACCAGGTGCCAGTGGTTTCCGAACTGCCGCAGCGACGAGATGTTCATCGGCAGCGCGTGATGAAACCGGCTGCCCTCGTACTCGCAGCGCGCGGCCTCGATCTCGATGCCGTCGCGCGATTCGGCCGGCGCGATCTCCTCGCCGAGCGGGCGAAAGAAGCTGTCGCGATAGGCGACCATCGAGCCCAGCATCGAGCGCCAGTAGAACTCCGGTTTGTCGAGCGCGCGCGGCCCGTGATAGCCGGTCGCGTACAGCGCATCGATGACGGTGAAATCAAACTCGTTCTGCATCATGGCTTCCTGAAGAGACACGGCCGCCGGCACGGCGGGCCGATAGAACGAACGGCGCGGCGACGGCGCGTCAGCGCGGCATCGACATCGGCTTGCCGGCCGTGTCGGCCGCGCGGCGCCACCGGCGCGCGAGCGCCTGCCACAGGCTCGCGAGCTCGACCCGGCAGAAGGTCCGCACGGCGCGAGGCGACCACCACCAGTAGTTCACGTTGATCGAATCGCTCAGCGATTCCACGTAGTGCCACCAGCCGGGCGGCAGGTACAGCACGTCGCCCGCCTCGAGCACGAAGTCGTGGCGCGGCGCCGACTGCACGCGCGGAAACAGCACCGGGTCCGGGTCGCTCATGTCCACCGGGCTGAAGATCACCGGCAGATCGCGGCGCTGCCGGTAATACACGTTGGCGGACTGCTCGGGCGCGAACAGCACCCAGCGCTTGCGGCCGTACACCTGCACGTTCAGGTTCTCGTGCCGGTCGAAATGCATCGGCGACGAAATCCCTTCCGGGCCGAGCCAGAAGCCCGGCCGCAACACCAGCCTGCGCCTCAGCCACTGAGGCATCCAGCCGGGAAAGCCGTGCTGCTCGTGCAGCGGCACGATGTCGTCCTTCAGCTCCGGCGCCGTCGAATAGATCGCCGCGTAGGTGATGTACGCGGTGCGGGCACTGCCCTGCGCCTGCATCGCGCGGATCGTCGCGCCCAGGCGCGCGGTTTCGTAGCGGCGCGCGCCCAGGTAGAGGTCCGGCCGGGTCGGCGTCGGCGACAGCTGCGACGTCTCCACCGTGATCTCGTGTTCGCCGTAGCGCTCGACGAAGAAATCCGGCGTCCAGCGCGTGCGCGCGGGCCACGCGTCGATGAATCCTTCCAGCACGGCCGGATGCTTCAGTCCGGCCAGAACGTCACGCATGCTCCGGCTGCCGTCGTAGCGAATCCGCGGCATCGGCACAATCTTGCTGCCAGTCATCGTGGGGCTCCTGTCGACAGGAAAATCAGGACACCTGCCAATCGCCGTTGTGCCGAAGCACGTCGCCGGGCAGCCAGCGGATCACGCGGGTGGTGGCGCCGAGCGTGTCGAGGCGCGCGTCGATCTGGTCGAGCGTGTCGGCTTCCGCCGGCTCGCCGTTGATCCAGCCGATGTCGTCGATCTCGGCGGCGATGCCGCAGAACCCGTTCGCATACGGCGCGAACGCATGGGCGCCGGCGCGCGCGCAAAGCTCGCCGATGCCGGACGGGCCGAGCGTGATGGACGGGCCGTCGCCCGCTTCCGCGACGCGCGGCAGGCGCTGCAGGTCGGTCATCGGCAGCACCATCCAGAACGTGAACAGGCCCTGCCAGAACGGCGCCTTGCGCATCTCGCGGCAGCAGCTCAGGACCAGGTCGGGCCGGCCGCGCCGGGCGACGGACCGATCGATCACGTCCATCACCGAGCCCTTCGCGTCATCGCCGCTGTCGACGAGCAGAATCACCGAGAACTGCGGCGTCGTGACCCGGTAGCAATTGCCCCAGTTGCGCACGTCGTGCGGCGGCACGGCCGCGCCGATGGTCGGCTGCTCGCCGTAGAACGGCAGGATGTCGATCTCGATGTCGCCGATCCGCACCGTCTCGCCCCAGCCGGGCGCGAGCACCGTCTGCCCGACGTCGCGCAGCGACTGCTGCATGTCGTCCTGCGCCAGCAGCGATGCGACCGGGATGTGCGGCACGATGACCGGCACCGATCCGTCGCCGCCGTGCCGCAGGATGGTCGGGATGTGCCAATGGTCGAGATGCCCGTGCGTCACGAGCATGCCGTCGATCTGCCGGGCCAGGTTGGACGGCGCGCGATCGAGATCGGGCAGGCCGACGTTGCCGCCGATCGCGAGGCTGATCGGGTCGGTCAGCAGACGGGTGGTTTCGGATGCGATCAGCAGCGACGCGTGTTCGAGCCGCTGGATGCCGGGGCCGTCGAACGCCGGCCATGCCAGCCCCGCGTCGCCTTTCGGCCGTTCACAGCCGAGCAGGCGAGGGTCCGCGTACAGCTCGGACAGCGGCTGCCAGCGGTTGCGCTGCAGCGCGTCGCGCAGCGCATTCGCGAGCTGCGGCACGTCGCCGGCGGCGGTGTCGAGCACGATCGGCTCGCCGCCCTGCGGCGCCAGCGCGAGCGTCCAGCGGTCGCGGCGCTGATGCAGATCGTAGAGCAGCGCACGGCTCGCGATACAGCCGCCGGCCGCCACCGAATCCGGATCGAACAGTTCGGCCAGAAACGGATAGCGCGCAATCGCATCGCGCAACAGCGCGGCACAGGCGGCCGGTTCGAATTTCGCTTCCATGAATTGCTGCATGAGCGCGTCCTGCCGCTCGATCAGCAAGCCCAGATCATGCGCGCGCGAAGCCAGAATGCCTGTATTGAGGAAGACCCCCAGGCGATCATCGACTGACATGGTGTGTTTTACCCTCGGATTCTCTCGGCGAAACGCAAACGTGCTCCCGCGCGCGCCGTTACCGGGCCGCGAAATGCCGCATCGTTCCTTTATCTTTTATTGCGCGCTCGTGGCGCGAAGCGTCGATAATTATCTCGACAGTGCGGCCCGCACGCTCAATGGGCGCATGTCGGTCCAGTTGGCGCCGATCCATTCGAGGCAGGCATCCCGGTTTCCCGACGGGCCCACCGCCCGCCAGCCTTCCGGCACATGCTTGTCGTCCGGCCAGATCGCATATTGTTCCTCGTGATTGACGACCACTTTGAAAACGGCATCGTTTTGCGGCGTTTCGGCTTCCATGTCTCTCTCGTTTCAATAATCGATCACGCGTGTCACACGCACCACATAATTCGATATTTCGATAAGAACAGCGCGCCCGGCAGCACCGGGCGACGACTCAAGCACGCTAAAAATCGAAGCGAACCGACTTTACCATAACCCATCTTAAATCAATTACATTTCTATTGCATGAAAACAGGATAAATAATATTCTTCGACAACCAATAATCCACCCAATTGTTTCATAAATATGCGAACAGATAGACGGAATATGCCTTTGCGAATAAATCGATAATCGGCCAAATTGTTTTGTATTTTGTTTGATTCGTTTTTAGGCGGAGTTCAGAAGCATGGTCTTGCTAGCCAGTACGCTCACCATTCCGCTCGCGCGCCCGACGGCGCGGCATCGGCTGCTGGTGTTCCATCACGCGTGCGGCGCGGCGGCCAATTACTATCGGTGGGGGGCGTCGTTCCCGGAAGACGTCGAGGTGTGGCTCATCGAGCTGCCCGGCCGCGGCCGGAGTCTGGGCGCTCGCGCGATCGATACGTTGCCCGAACTGATCGACTTCCTGCGCGCGCTGCGCCCGCTGTTGCCGCGCACCTATTCGGTGTTCGGCCACAGCATGGGAGCCTTGATCGCATACTGTTTCGCGTGCGACATGGCGCAACACGGGCATCCGCCCGCCTGGCTCGGCGCCTCCGGCGCCGATGCGCCGTTCTACCCGCATCGCCACGCGCACCGCGATGGCATGCCGGTCCATTTGCGCACCGACGCCGAGATCGTCGACTATGTCGTGTCGCTCGGCGGGACGCCCCGCGAAGTGGTGGAACACGACGCGCTACGAGCCATGCTGCTGAAGCTGGCCAAGGCGGATTTCCGCGTCGTCGAGCGGTTCTTCCCGCTGGCGTCCGCGACCGCGCTACCCTGCCCCGTCACGGTGTTCTCCGGCCGCGACGACACGTTGCTGAGCCCGGCCGGGCAACGTGACTGGTTGCGTGCGTCGCACCACACGGTCAATTTCCGCGAGTTCGATGGCGGGCACTTCTTTCTTTTGGACCATCCGGCCGCGGTTCGGCACGCAATCGGCCAGGCGTTGGCGCAGGCGGGGCAGCGCGACACCGATGATTGCGCGATACCCCAGCCATAGGGCGGGCGACCCGCTTGCCGTCATCGACCGTTGCGGAGATGCGCCGGGCGATCGCGACGCGCCCCGACTCGCGATCACATGCTCTTGATCGCCGTGCCTTGCGCGGTCACTTCGACGAAGTGATCCGCCGGCATCGGACGCCCGAGCAAGAAGCCCTGCAGCGAATTGCAGCCGAGCCGGGTCAGGAACTGCTGCTGCGCGGTCGTTTCCACGCCCTCCGCGACGATCTTCAGGTCGAGTGCCCGACCGAGCGCGACGATCGCGGAAATGATCGCGGCATCTTCGGTATCGTGTTCGAGATCCCGGATGAATCCCCGGTCGATCTTGAGCTCGCTGGCCGGCAAGCGCTTGAGATACAGCAAGCTCGAATAACCGGTGCCGAAGTCGTCGATCGAAATTCGCACCCCCATGTCGTGAAGCTGCTGCAGGATTCTCAGGCTGGCGTCGGCATCGCGCATCGCGGTCGATTCGGTGATCTCCAGCGTCAGGCAGTGCGGCTCCAGCGCGTGCCGCTGCAATGCGGCCTCCACGACCCGGATCAGGCTCGCGTGACCGAACTGCAACGGTGACAGGTTCACGGCCATCGTCCAGTCGGTTCGGCCCGCATCGCGCCACGCGCGCATCTGCCGGCACGCCTCGTCCAGTACCCATTCGCCGATCGGCACGATCAATCCGGTCTTTTCCGCAATCGAGATGAACTGATCGGGCGACATGAGGCCGCGCGTCGGGTGCTTCCATCGCAACAGCGCCTCGACGCCCATGATCGGTCCATCGGGCACTTCGAACTTCGGCTGGTAATGCAGGACCAGTTCATGCCGCTCCAGCGCCAGACGGAGTTCCTGCACGATTTTCAAGTGCTCGCGGACATTCGCGTTCATCGATGCCTCGAAGAAGCAGTACGCATCTCGGCCGAGCGCCTTGGCGTGATACATCGCCGCATCGGCATTGGTCATCAGCTCGCGGAAATCGCTGCCGTTGCCGGGATAGAGCGCGATACCGATGCTGGCCGACACGCGCAATTCGTGTTCGGACACGTGGAACGGCGCCCGAATCACCGCCAATACCTTGTCCGCCACGTCGGCCGCGTCGGCGGGCTCGTTCACGGCCACGACGAGCACGAACTCGTCGCCGCCCAGACGGGCAATCGTGTCCTGCGAGCGCAGGTTCGCGCCGATGCGCCGAGCCACGTCGACCAGCAACAGATCGCCGACATGATGACCATAGGCGTCGTTGACGGCCTTGAATCCGTCGAGGTCCATGAACATCAGCGCGAAACACCCGTGCTCGCGGTCGGTGCTCTGGATCGCCTGGTCGATCCGGTCTTCGAGCAGCACGCGGTTGGGGAGCTTGGTGAGGGTGTCGTGCAGCGCCAGATACGTCAGCTCCTGGTTCGCTTCGGCCAGCGAGGTCGCCAGTACCGCCGTGCGGGATTCCAGACGCAGGTCGAGGACCGAAACGATCAGCGCGATGGCGAGTATCGCCAACGTGGCCACGACGATGACGAGCGCCAGCCCGCCGGGATCCATGCTGGAGCCGGCGGCCCCGCAGATGCTGCCCAGCGGGAACCGGGCGGCCGCCATTCCCGTATAGTGCATGCCGGCGATGGCGGCGCCCATCAGGACCGCCGCCCCCAGATTGAGCAGGCGCACGCGAGACGAACCGGTTCGCCGAATGAATACGATCCACAGCACGGCGCCCGATGCGACGACGGCAATCGCGACCGACAGGCAGACGAGCAACGGGTCGTACCGGATGCCCGGCGACATGTGCATCGACGCCATGCCCGTGTAATGCATGCCCGCTACGCCAGTCCCCATCAACATCGCGCCGCCGCCGAGCCGGTGCCATCTGAGCGTGCCCCGACAGACGAGCCACAGCGCAACCGTGGAGCAGCCGATGGCGATCAGCAACGAAAGCACCGTCATGGCCGGATCGTATCCCAGTGGAATCGGCAACGCGAAGGCCAGCATGCCGACGAAATGCATCGACCAGATGCCCGCCCCCATCACGCTGGCAGCGCCTACCAGCCACCCATGTGCGGCGCGCCCGCCGGCCGTCTTGATACGCCCGGCCATGTCCAGCACGGTGTAGGACGCCAGGATGGCGATCAGGAGCGAAAGAAGAACGAGCAACGCGTTATAACTTGTCGGCAGCATTGTTATTTACAGATCGCTTTCGATTTGGCGTAACGAGACCCCCGGCCAGCCGGGGGCTTCGCGGATTCGCGGGAAAGTTGGGCACAATCGGAAAGCGGTGTCCGAAGGAATGGACCGGTGGTGTGACGCGTCAGGCGATTCCGACGACGACCGCTTGCAGCGGCGGATCATAAACGCGCCCTCCCGTTCAGGGAAGGATTTAGCGCTGCGGGGCGCTGGAGGAGGCGGGACGGAATCAGAACGTGTGGCGAATGCCGGCCGCGAACGTGTTGCCGGTGGGGCGAGCGCTCAGCTTGTCGTAGGAGTAAATCGCGTAGATGTCCGTGCGTTTCGACAGCAGGTGGTTGTAGCCGACAGACGCGGTGTTCCGCAGGCTGCGGGCCGCTTCGGTCGGGCCGGACCGCTTCGTGCGCGCCCACTCTGCAAGCAGGAAGTCGGCCGGCGACAACGGGATCGACACACCCGCCTCGCAAGTGTGGCTGCCGGTCGGCGTACGCGCGTCGCTTGTCATCGCCCACGCGCCGTAGAGCGTGACGATCTTGAAGTCGTATGCCGCGCCCGCCAGATAGGCGTACTGCGCGCCGACCGGCCCTGCCGCGGTATAGCGCACGCGCTGGCCCGACAACACGGCCGTGAGACCGTGCCCTCGATAGTTCAAGTGAACGCCGAGGTTACCGACGCCAGGCGAGCCCGCCACGCCGCCAAGACCATAGATGACGGTGGCGCCGAACCCGTTGAAGTCCGGCGTCGTGTACTTGACGGTGTTGTTCCACACCGTATCGCCGATGATCGTCCCGCCATAGTTGGTCACGAACGTCTGCAGGACGAGTGGAGAGAAGACGGTCGAGGATCCGAACGGATTGACGACGGATTCGGCCGTATAGGCCGGGTTTCTTTGTCGCCCGAAGGTCAACTGGCCGAAGTCGCCTTGAAAGCCCACGTACGCATTGCGCGACCAGAACGGGTCCGCCGCACTGCGTCCCAGCGCGCCGTTGGCGGGTTGAAAGAAGCTTTCGAGGACGAAAATGGCGCCGACGCCGCCGCCAAGATCTTCCTTGCCGCGGATTCCCCAGAACGACGTGGTCAGCCCGCCGCTTCCCATCAGTACCGTGGACCGCGGCGTATCGCTGCGTTTGATGCTCCCGACGTAGGTGCCGATGAGGCCATAAAGCTGAACCTGGGAGCCGCTATCTGCGTGTGCGCCGCCGGAGGTCCATACCAGACCGGCGCTGAATATCGCCGTCGCGCCGAGCGTACCGACAACGCGCCGGGCGGCCACGCGCACCACGACCTGTCGTGTCTTTTTCATTTCGGTTGTCTCCATTCATATTTTTTGAGCGGCCTTTTCCGCGGCAATCCTGTCAGCAGTACTGATGGACTACTCTTTGACGGCGGCGCTTGTTGCGAGCATGTCGCTGAAGCCACGGGCGTGACGAGCGACGAAACGCCTTCCCTCGAGGCTTCTCAGGGAAAGGCGCCGTCAGGCATGCAAGTGACTACGGGGAAATCTCTTCGAGCGAACGATTGGTCGTCTCGACCATTCGCGCGGCGACGACGAAGCCCACCGCACTGACCACGGCAAACATGACGAATACCGCGGCGATGCCTCTTCCGGTCAATACGACGCCGACGATCGCCGGCGCGGCGGCAGACGCCGCGCGCAGCCACGAAGTCGCGAGACCGGTGCCGATCGCGCGCATCCGGGTGGGATAGATTTCAGGGGTGTACAGGTACAGAAGGACCGTGGTCGTGGCCATCACCGCATAGGCCGACGATCCGAGCAACATCACGGACCACGCGCTGCCCGCGCCATGAATGCCCAGTGCGGCGAGCAGGGCCGCGCTGATGATGAAGCAGGCCATTGCCCACCGGCGGCGTCCGACCCGATCGATCAGCAGCGCGCAGGCAAGCACGCCGCACGTACTCAGGACGTTCGAGATCGACGCCATCTGAAGCGACGCTTGCAGCGGCAGATGGTAGACCGTCTTGTAGAGGCTCGGCAGCCAGTTGTTGATGCCATTGGCCACGAAATAAGCGCTCGCCCACAGCAGCCACACGACGACGGTGCGGCCCCGGTAGAACGGCGAGAACAGTTCCTTCCACGTTCCCTTCCGCTTCGACTGTCGTCCGGTCATAAGGCCCGACACGCGCGCGTCCACCTCGGCCCTTTGAGTCTGCGTGTCGAGGTTGCGCTTCGTCGTGCTGGCTTCCAGCCGCTCGATGATGCGCTCGGCCTTATCGAACCGCCCGCGTGAAACGAGCCAGCGCGGCGATTCCGGCAGGCGTGCGATCAGGATCGCGACGACCATGCCGGGAATCCCGCCGATCAGGAACATATATTCCCAACCGAAGCGCGGGACGACGAACGCACCGAGCTGCGCGGCCGCGAGCAGGCCCAACGGGAAAATCAGTTCGTACAGGATGAAGAAGCGTCCGCGGCCGTGCGCTTGAGACAGCTCGTTGATGTACGTGGCGGCCACGGGCACTTCTCCGCCCACACCGATGCCTTGCAGGAAACGCATCAGAAACAGCATGTGAAAGCTGCCGGTGAACGCGCATACGACGCTCATGGCCGACATGACGCCCACCGCAATGGTGGCGCTCGGCACGCGCCCCAGGCGCTCGGCCAGCCAGCCGAACACCAACGCGCCGACGACCTGCCCAAGATAGCCGGCAGCGATCAGCACGCCGATCTGGCCGGGAGAAAGATGCCAGAGGCCCACCAGTACGGGCAGCACGAAAGCAAGCGACAGTGCGTCGAACGCATCGAACAGGGTCGCGCTGCCCATGACGATCCGTGCCCGGGTGTGCCACTTGCAAAACGGCACGTTCTCGATGCGGAACAGCAGGTTCGCCGCCCGCAGTTGCTCGCTCATGGGACGCGTTTCGCTCGCGGATCGACCAAGGTCGACGCCGCAGGCGGTCGAAGGGGTGTTCATGCTGTCTCCTGAAAAGCTGCATTTTATGAACCTTCGGCTTGCTTCTTGTTGTGCGGCACCGGTCACGTTTCTTGGTGGTTTTCCGCGACATCGGCGCCCTTTTTATCATTTGCCGAGCCTGTCGGCGGCAGCGTGCGCGACGCGGTTTCGCGCGCCGCCCCGACTGCTCGACGCCGACGGCAAGCGGACGGCGCTGCGCCGTCGTCATCCGGCTATGGACGGGCCACGCCCGAGTCAGTCGACGAGGCCGGCCGAACGAAGCGCGTCCGCGATTTCGACGTCCGCGCCTGGCGCGAGCGGCAGCAGCGGCGAGCGCACGGTGGCGTGCTGGAGGATGCCGCGGGCCACCAGACCGTGCTTGAGCGCGACGGTGCCTTCCATGTGCGACCCGCGGTGATACACGTTACGCGTCACCGGCAGCAGGCGATCGTGAATCGCGCGGGCGGCCGCGTAGTCTTTCGCCTTGCCCGCCTTGATCAGTTCGACGAGCGGCTCGGGAGCCAGGCTGCCGTAGCCGACGAGCGCCCCGTCGACGTCGAACATCGTGTGGAGCAGATACTCGTCGTGGCAGGTGAGGATTTGCAGTTCCGGACGCTCGCGTCGGATGATCGGAATCTCGACGTCCCAGCGACGCATGTTGCGCACGCCGTTTTTCATCGCGAAGACGCCCGGTTGCGCGGCGATCTCCAGCTGCGTGTCGAGGTTGTAGGTCGCCTTGGTGGCGTCCGGGTACTGGAACAGGATGAGCGGCAGCCCGCTGCCTTCGTGGATGGCGCGGTAGCGATCCTGCGGCGCACCTTTCTGATAGCCGAAGCGCAGCCAGCCGTGCGACGGATAGACCAGACCGGCCGACGCGCCGGCCGCGACCGCGCGCTTCGCCTCTTCCACCGCCACTTCCGTGCCTTCGAGCGTGATACCGGCGATCACCGGAATCTTGCCGTCGACGGACTTCACGAAGCTTTCGATGACTTGAGCCTGTTCTTTCTGCGAGAGGAACGTGCCTTCGCCGGCATGTCCGAGCACCGTCAGGCCTTTGACGCCTTCGATGCCGCCAAGCCACGCGCCCAGCCGTTGAATTGCCGCATGGTCCACCGCGCCCTCGTGGGTGAAAGGTGTAACGGGTGCCGGGACCAAACCGCGCAGATCGATCGCTTTCATGACGTCTCCAAATGTGAGCTTTTCCGCTCCTCTTTCCGGGAGGAGAGCCCGCCGTCCGTTTCGCATCGAACCGGAACGACGGTGCATGCGTTGCAGTGTAGGGAAGCACGACCCATGCGAGAACGGCGCAATTGCGCATTTCAGCTATACTGATTTGACATATCTACGGGAGGCTTCGCGGTGGACTATGCGGCCTGGAAGCTGTTCATCGACGCGGCGGAACTCGGGAGCCTGAGCAAGACGGCCATTGCTTACGGGACCAGCCAGCCTCACATCAGCCGGCAGATCGTCGAGCTCGAGCAGTACTGCGGCGGCCGTCTGTTTCAACGGACTGGGCGCGGCGTGGTGTTGACCGAGTTGGGCGCGCGTATCGCGCCGCGTGTGAGGGCGTGGCTTGCCAGCACGGAGCAGTTGTCCAACGACATCCGCAGCACGGCGGGCGAGCCGATCGGCGTGGTCAGGCTCGGGATCCTGCCCTCCACCGCCCATCCCCTTGTCAGCACCCTTTACCATCGGCTTCGCGAGCGTTACCCGCTGGTGCAGTTACAGGTGCGCGAGGGTCAAGGAGCGTTGCTGGAAACCTGGCTGGAGAACGGCAGCGTCGATCTCGCCATCCTGTTTCGAAATAGTCCGACGCCGAGAAACGGCGACGAATATCTGGTCGAGGCCGCGACGTACCTGGTGGGGGCGGAAGGCGATCCGTTGACCAGTCAGCCCACGATCGCTTTTTCGAGGCTCGATGGCATTCCGCTGGTCTCTTTCTGCCGCCCCAATAGCTGGCGCGAGCGGCTCGAACAAATCGCGGGCGAACATCGGGTGTCGCTGAATTTCGCGGCGGAAGCCGATTCTCTCAGCCTGCAGGGGCACATCGTCGCCGATGGCGGCATTCATGCGTTGCTGGGCCCTTACGCGATCGCCAATCTCGAACGGGAATGCCGGTTGCAAGCGTCGATGGTGGTCGATCCGTCCGTGCCGCGCTTCATTGCACTTGCCATGTCGCCGCACGGCGAACTGACGCTGGCTTGCCGCACGGTCATGCAGCTCACGAAGGAAATCGCCCGGTCGCGCACGCTCTCGTCGGATCTTCGGTTGGGTGTGTCCGCCGCGTTCCTGCGGTCAATTTGAGCGGCTCGGCACAGTTCGTTCGCAGTCCGGATCGAGTGAGGATGTCGATCTCGGCGATGCGCTGCGTGTGGTCGGGCGCCGGCTTGCGCGGCGAACGGCGCGGTGCGCGATTTCTCCATCCGCGCCGCCCATCTCGCGCCGACCTTTAGTACGACTTGCCGCCCACCGTCGCCGCTTCCAGTTCGCGCGTGATGATCTGCGTGCCGCCGACGTTGGCGACCGACTTGACCAGACCGACGCCCGGCGCGAGCCAGTCGTCCGCGGTCGTGTTGCTCGTCAACGCCGAGTTGGTGAAGGTCTCCGTGGCGTGATAGTGGCAAGCATTCGCGAAGACCTTGCCGTTGCGGAGGCTGACCGTTTCGCGCGCGACGTACGTCCGCTGGATCGAGACGGACGTTTGCGCGCCGCCCGACGGAACGACGGGCGTATCCACGTAATTCACCGTCTCGCTTCCCGCGAGCCCGATCGTCTCGACATAGGGCGGCGAGTTCACGTCCCGCAACACGAGCGTGCTGCCGCTGTAAACCTCGCCGCCGTAGTTCGTGCGTACGCCGTTGCCGACGAGGTAGTAGTGATTGGTCTGAATCGGCGAACCGGGCGTCGTTTCGGCCTGCTGCACGAGCGCCACGCCATTGAACGTCGCCGGCGCGTAAGTCCGCGTGTACACGCCGTTGTCGACCGACGGGCTCTGCGACGTCGCTTGCGTATACATGTGCAACTGCACGGTATCGCCTTGCTGGTAAATCGGATCACAGTCGACGTTCGACGCGGTCGGCGAGCCCGGATTGCCGCCGGATGTGCCCGTGGTCGGCGTTCCGCCGCTGCCGCCGCTGCCGCCGTTGTTGCTCGTGCCCGATCCGCCTGACGAAGCCGGCGAGGAATTGTCGTCGCCGCCGCAAGCGGTCAGCGCGAGGCAGGTCAATGCGATCAGTGCAACGGCTTTCATCGGGATCACCTTCCAAACGTACAGGACGAACGAAGCCCGTACGCGCGAATCACGCCGCGCGCACCGACCATCAAGAATCAAGAATCAGAAATCAGGAGTCGGCCGGCGGCCCCCGCCGGCCCGGCGACGTCAATTGACCTGCAGTTGCCCACCGCGGCCCAGCCCGCCCTTGACGTCCTGCGCCTTGTAGCTGCGCAGCGCGAC
>NZ_CADFEM010000007.1:0-387212 GCF_902833245.1 Burkholderia sp. BCC0398 | reverse complement strand
CTGCAAACCCTTCGTCTGGACCGCGTCAGCCGATTCGATCCTCGAAAAGCTGCATCGACTTTGCTCGCGAATCAGCGGAACAGGACACTAGGCGCCCCCGGCTAGGCGCCCCCGGCTAGGCGCCCCCGGCGAATTTCACCCGACTCCGGTAGAATTTCCGGCTCTGGAAAGTCCCCACAGGAGTACAACCCATGCGTTTGCTGCATACGATGCTGCGAGTCGGCGATCTCGACCGCTCGATCAAGTTCTACACCGAATTGCTCGGCATGAAGCTGCTGCGTCGCGAGGATTATCCGGAAGGCAAGTTCACGCTCGCGTTCGTCGGCTACGAAGACGAAAGCACGGGCACCGTGATCGAGCTGACCCACAACTGGGAGACGCCGTCCTACGATCTCGGCAATGGCTTCGGCCATCTGGCGGTGGCGGTCGACGATGCGTACGCGGCCTGCGAGAAGATCAAGGCGCAAGGCGGCAAGGTCACGCGCGAGGCAGGCCCGATGAAGCACGGCACGACCGTGATCGCGTTCGTCGAGGATCCGGACGGCTACAAGATCGAGTTCATCCAGAAGAAGGCGCACTGAACGCCGGATGAGCGGTTCGCGGCGCGTGGCGCGTCGCGGGCAACGAAAACGGGCGATGCGGCGTGATCCGCATCGCCCGTTTGGCGTTTACGTCGTGACCGATCGCATCAAAGCGACGGCAGTAGCTCGGGCGGGTGATGCTTGAGCGTGTGCCGCGCTTCGCGGAACTCGGGGAAGATCGATTCGACGGTCTGCCAGAAGGCCGGGCTGTGGTTCATCTCGCGCAGGTGCGACAGCTCGTGCGCGACGACGTAGTCGATGATCGACATCGGGAAATGGATCAGCCGCCAGTTCAGGCGGATCTTGCCGTCGCTCGAGCAACTGCCCCAACGCGTCGCGGCCGACGACAGCGCGACCATCGAATACGTGACGCCGAGCTTTTCCGCGTAGACCACGAGGCGTTCGCCGAAGATGCGTTTCGCTTCGCCCTGCAGCCAGCCCTGCACGCGATCCTTGATCTGCTGCATGTCGGCCTGCACGGGCAGCGGCAGCGACAGCCGCAGCGCGTCGGCATCGAACGCGACGGCGCCCGCGCCGAGCGCGATCGTCACAGTCTTGCCGAGATACGGCAGTTGCGCGCCGTCGCGCCAGTCGATCTGCGGCAGCGCGCGCTGCTCGGTGCGCGTCTTCCATTCCGCGAGCTTCGCGAAGATCCAGCGTTGCTTTTCGGCGATCGCCGCTTCGATGTCGGCGAGCGTGACCCAGCGCGGCGCGGTGATCGACAGCCCGCTGCCGTCGATCGTGAAGCCGATCGTGCGGCGCGCCGAGCGCTTCAGCCGGTATTCGAGCACGCGGCTGTCGAGCGCGAACGTGCGCACGCGCGAGCGATCGGGCGCCGGGCCCGGATCGAGCGGCGCGGCGGGGGCGGCTTCGGGCGGCGCCGGCGGGGCGGCAGGCGCCGACGGCGCGGCGGCCGGCCCGTCGAAGAGCGGCAGATCCATCTGGCGATGATCGAGGGCCACGACGGCAGGCCGTGGCCGCGGACGCTGTTTCATCAGTTCGCTTCTTTTTGTCGTACGCAACGGCTGCAATCCGGGGCGTCAGGCGCGCGCGGCATCGCGCGTGCCGGCGTTGCCCGCCTGGCGATACGCGTCGGGATCGATGCGGCGCATTTCCGCTTCGATCCATGCTTCGACCTGCGAGTTCAATGCATCGGGCGTCAGCCCTTCGCTGGGGATCGGCTTGCCGATCGACACCGTGACGACGCCCGGGAATTTCGTGAACGAGTTGCGCGGCCACACACGACCTGCATTGTGCGCGATCGGCACGACCGGCGTGCCGGTTTCGATCGCGAAGCGCGCGCCGCCCGTCTTGTACTTGCCCTGCTTGCCCACCGGCGTGCGCGTGCCTTCGGGGAACATGATCATCCATGCGCCTTCCGACAGGCGCTTCTTGCCCTGGCGGATCACCGAATTGAACGCGTTCTTGCCTTCCTTGCGGTTGATGTTGACCATGTGCAGCAGCCCGAGCGCCCAGCCGAAGAACGGCACGTACAGCAGCTCGCGCTTGAACACGTAGCACAGCGGCTTCGGCATCAGCGCCGGAAACGCAAGCGTCTCCCACGCGGACTGGTGCTTCGACAGCAGCACGGCCGGGCCGTCGGGCAGGTTCTCGAACCCTTCGATCCGATAGCGGATGCCGTTCAGCCAGCGCACGACCCACAGCGTCGACTTGCACCAGCCGGCCGCCATCCAGTAGCGCGCGTCGGGGCGCATGAACGGGAACGCGATGAAGCACGCGGTGGCGTACGGCACCGTGTACAGGATGAAGTAGATCAGCAGCAGCAGGGAGCGGACGAAGCGCATCGGCGTGAGTCTGGTGTTGGGGAGGATGCGCGCGGCAGCCGCATCACTCGTGTTCGTGTGAAAGAAAATCGAGCGCGAACGCGCGCAGGTCGTCGTGGACTTTCGTGCCGTCCGGCAGATTGCCTGCGGCGAGCGTTTTCTTGCCCTTGCCGGTCAGCACGAGATGCGGCTGGAAGCCGACCGCGACGCCGGCCTGCAGGTCGCGCAGCGAATCGCCGACGACCGGCGTGTGAGCGGGATCGATCTCGAAGCGCTCGGCGATCATCTGCATCATGCCGGGTTTCGGCTTGCGGCAGTCGCAGTGATCCTCGGCCGTGTGCGGGCAGAAGAATACCGCGTCGATGCGCGCGCCGACCGCGGCTGCCGCGCGATGCATTTTCAGGTGCATCTCGTTCAACGCGGCCATGTCGAACAGCCCGCGGCCGATACCGGACTGGTTGGTCGAGACGACCACGCGATAGCCCGCGTGGTTGAGCCGGGCGATCGCCTCGAAGCTGCCGGGCAGCGCGATCCATTCGTCGGGCGTCTTGATGAACGCATCCGAATCGACGTTGATCACGCCGTCCCGGTCGAGGACGACGAGCTTTCGGTTGGGGCTGGTCGGCATCGTGCGGCCCTTATGCGGCGAGCTTCGAGATGTCGGCGACGCAGTTCATCTGCTGGTGCAGCGCGGACAGCAGTGCGAGACGGTTCGCGCGCAGCGCCGGATCTTCCGCGTTCACCATCACGTCGTTGAAGAACGTGTCGACCGGCGCGCGCAGCGCGGCGAGCGCCGACAGCGCGCCCGTGTACGCACGCGCCTCGAGCTGCGACTGCACGTGCGGCGTGACGGCCGCGAGCTGTTCGTGCAGCGCCTTCTCGGCCGCCTCGACGAGCAGCGTCGGCTGCACCGCGCCGTTCGCGCCGCCTTCCGATTTCTTCAGGATGTTCGAGATCCGCTTGTTCGCGGCCGCGAGCGCTTCGGCTTCCGCGAGGCGCGTGAATTCGCGCACCGCGTCGAGGCGCGCGACGAGGTCGTCGATGCGCGTCGGGTTCAGGCTCAGCACCGCGTCGATTTCGCCGGCCGAATAGCCGCGCTCGCGCAGCAGGCCGCGCAGGCGATCCATGAAGAACGCGAAGATCGCGTCGGTCGATTCGGCGACGCCCGGCACGCCGTCGAAGCGCGCATGGGCCGTGCGCAGCAGCGCCACCAGATCGAGCGGCAACTGCTTTTCGAGCAGCAGGCGCAGCACGCCGAGCGCGTGACGACGCAGCGCGAACGGATCCTTCTCGCCGGTCGGCGCGAGGCCGATGCCCCAGATGCCGACGATCGTTTCGAGCTTGTCGGCGAGCGCGACGGCGGTCGACACCGGCGTGGTCGGCAGCGCGTCGCCGGAGAAGCGCGGCTGGTAGTGCTCGGCGCACGCGAGCGCGACGTCGTCGGCTTCGCCGTCGTGGCGCGCGTAGTACGTGCCCATCGTGCCCTGCAGCTCCGGAAACTCGCCGACCATGTCGGTCAGCAGGTCGGCCTTCGCGAGGCGCGCGGCGCGCTTCGCGTGCGCGGTATCGGCGCCGATCGCCGGGGCGATCTCGCCCGCCAGCGCCTCGAGGCGCTCGACGCGTGCGAGCGCCGAACCGAGCTTGTTGTGATAGACGACGTTCGCGAGCTGCGGCACGCGCTCGGCGAGCGGCTTCTTCTTGTCCTGCTCGAAGAAGAACTTCGCATCGGCGAGGCGCGGGCGCACGACGCGCTCGTTGCCTTCGATGATCTCGCCCGGCGTCTTCGTGTCGATGTTCGACACGATCAGGAAGCGCGAGCGCAGCTTGCCCGCGACGTCGGTCAGCGCGAAATACTTCTGGTTCGTCTGCATCGTGAGGATCAGGCATTCCTGCGGCACCTGCAGGAATTCGTCCTCGAAGCGGCACGGGTAGACGACCGGCCATTCGACCAGCGACGTCACTTCGTCGAGCAGCGATTCGGGCATCACGACCGTGTCGCCGTTCGCATGTTCGTTCAGCTGCGTGCGGATCGTTTCGCGGCGATCGGCGAAGTGCGCGATCACGCGGCCCTTGTCGCGCAGCGTGTCGGCGTACGCGCGCGCATGCTGGATCGCGACGAGGCCGTCGGACAGGAAGCGGTGGCCGAGCGTCGTATCGCCGGCGTCGACGCCGAACGCGGTGACGGGCACGACGCGATCGTCGTGCAGCACCGTCAGCCGATGCACAGGGCGCACGAACTTCACGTCCGAGCCGTCCGGGCGCTGGTACGTCATGAATTTCGGGATCGGCAGCTTCGCGAGCGCTTCGTCGAGCGCGGCCTGCAGGCCGTCGGCGAGCGTGGCGCCGGCCGCCGAGTAGTTGATGAAGAATGCTTCGGCCTTGCCGTCCTGCGCGCGCTCGAGATCGGCGATCGACGCGTTCGGGTGGCCGAGCGCCGCGAGCTTCTTCGCGAGCGGCGCCGTCGGCTTGCCTTCGGCGTCGAGCGCGACCGACACGGGCAGGACCTTTTCGCGGACCTGTCTGTCGGGTGCGACGGCGCGCACGTTCTGCACGACGACCGCGAGGCGGCGCGGCGTCGCGTAGCGTTCGAACACGAGTTCGCCTTCGATGAGGTCGCGCGCGGCGAGGCGTTGTGCGATACCTTCGGCGAATGCATCGCCGAGGCGCGCGAGGGCCTTCGGCGGCAGCTCTTCGGTCAGCAGTTCGACGAGCAGGGGGGCGGGATGATTATGCGTCATATCTGGAATAAATCTCGTCTCGTCAGACCTGATCGATCTTGCGTTCGACCTTGAGCGGCGGCGCCCATGCCGGCTGCGCGGCGTCCTGGGCGTCGGTGGTGAGGCCCGGCACGCCCGGCGGGTTGCCGAGCATCGGGAAGCCGAGCTTCTCGCGCGAGTCGTAGTAAGCCTGCGCGACGAGACGCGACAGTGCGCGGATGCGGCCGATGTACGCGGCCCGCTCGGTGACCGAGATCGCGCCGCGCGCGTCGAGCAGGTTGAACGTGTGACCGGCCTTCAGCACGAGCTCGTACGCGGGCAGCGCGAGCTGCGCGTCGATCATCTTCTTCGCTTCCGCTTCGTAGCTGTTGAAGAACGTGAACAGCAGGTCGACGTTCGCGTGCTCGAAGTTGTAGGTCGACTGCTCGACCTCGTTCTGGTGGTACACGTCGCCATATGACAGGCGACGCAGCTCGGGGCCGTTCGGGCCTTGCTCTTCCCACTCGGTCCACACGAGGTCGTACACGTTCTCGACCTTCTGCAGGTACATCGCGAGGCGCTCGAGGCCGTACGTGATCTCGCCGAGCACCGGCTTGCATTCGAGGCCGCCGACTTCCTGGAAATACGTGAACTGCGTGACTTCCATCCCGTTCAGCCACACCTCCCAGCCGAGGCCCCACGCGCCGAGCGTCGGGTTTTCCCAGTCGTCCTCGACGAAGCGCACGTCGTTCTGCTTCAGGTCGAAGCCGAGCGCTTCCAGCGAGCCGAGGTACAGGTCGAGGATGTTTTCCGGCGCCGGCTTGAGCACGACCTGGTACTGGTAGTAGTGCTGCAGGCGGTTCGGGTTCTCGCCGTAGCGGCCGTCCTTCGGGCGGCGCGACGGCTGCACGTACGCGGCGCGCCACGGCTCGGGGCCGACCGCGCGCAGGAACGTGTGAACGTGCGACGTGCCCGCGCCGACTTCCATGTCGATGGGCTGGAGCAGGGCGCAACCCTGCTTGTCCCAGTAGGACTGCAGCGTCAGGATGATTTGCTGAAACGTAAGCATGAAGAGCCTTCGTGGCGCTGGCGCTCCGTTGCGGGCGGCGCTCCGGGCGGGGCCCGGAGGGTCGGCTCGCGCGGCGGCGCGGCTTGTTAGTGTGCTGAAACGCGTAATTTTACCGGATCGGCGACCGGATGCGGCCGGAAGGCCGATGCGGGCACCGCCGGCCTGTTTCCGGCGGCCTGCGCACCCATCGCCCGCATGCGTCGCGCAGCCGCGTGCGGGCCGCTGCGACGCGCGTGCCGCGGCGCTTCGCGCGGGCGGTAAGATGCGCGTATTGCGGCGCGCACGATGCGTGCCGCGTCACCGCTTGCCGACGCTCACCGCATGGACGAACCGACCGACATCCTGATTCCGCTGCTTCCGCCGTTCCTCGCGCTGCTCGGACAGGCCGCCGACGCACAGGCGCGCGGCGAGCATGCCGCGCACGAACTGTGGCTTGTCGCCGCCACGCATCTGCATGCGGTCGATGCGCCGGCGATCGCGCAGCTCACGGCCACGCTCGTCGCGCGGCAGCGCACGGACGACGCGATTGCGCTCGCCGAATGCGCGGCGCGCGCGCAGCCGGGCGCGGACGCGTACTTCAACCACGGCTACGCGCTGCAGATGGCCGGCCGTCACGCGGATGCGGTCGCGCCGTACCGCGCGGCGCTAGCAATCGATGCCGGCTGGCCGTCGCTGCGCAACAACCTCGCGATCGCGCTGCGCTTGTCGGGCGGCGCGCGCGCGGAAGAGATCGCGCTGCTCGACGCGGCCGTGAAGCACGATCCGCAGGACGTGCAGGCATGGATCAATCTCGTCGTCGCGCGAATCGCGATGCAGGACCTCGACGGTGCGCTCGCGAGCGCCGCGCGGCTCGCCGATCTCGCGGCCGACAACGCGCTCGCGATGAACAACGTCGCGATGGCGATGAAGGAGGCGCAGCGCTGGGACGACGCCGAGCGCCATGCGGCGCGTGCGTGCGAGCTGGCGCCCGACGACGCGTCGTTCCGCTTCAATCTCGCGATCATCCAGCTCGTGCGCGGCAATTACGCAGCCGGCTGGCGCGGCCACGAGGCACGCTGGGACGGCGCCGGCGAATTGCGCGGCCGCCGGCCGGCGCTGCCTGGCCCGCGCTGGCAGGGCGAGCCGCTCGCCGGCAAGACGCTGCTGGTATGGGGCGAGCAGGGGCTCGGCGACGTGCTGCAGTTCTGTCGCTTCGTCGCGCCGCTCGCCGAACGCGTGCATCGCGAGGGCGGCCGGCTCGCGTGGAATACGTTTCCGGCGCTCGGCACGCTGATGCAGCGCAGCCTCGGCGCGCACGCGGACGTGTTCGGCGCGGGCGGCGGCGTCGACGCGCTGCCGGCATTCGATTACGAAGTGCCGCTGATCGGCCTGCCGCTGATGCTCGGCATGGAGGCGTCGACGCTCGCCGCGTCGGTGCCGTACCTGCGGGCCGAGCCGGCCGCACGAGACGCATGGCGCGCGCGGCTCGCGGGCGACGGCCGGTTGAAGGTCGGGCTCGTGTGGACGGGCAGTGCGGGCCACCAGCGCAATCCGTTCCGGCGCGTCGGGCTCGAGCGCTACACCGATGCATTTCGCGGGATCGACGGCGTCACGTTCTATTCACTGCAGCCGGGGGCGGACGCGGATGTCGCCGCCGCGCGCGCGGCCGGTTTCGCGATCGAAGACTACACGGACGAATTGAAGAGCTTCGACGATACGGCCGCATTCATCGGCGCGCTGGATCTCGTGATCACGGTGTGCACGTCGGTCGCGCACCTGGCCGGCGCACTCGGCGCGCGTACGTGGGTGCTGCTCGACGTGAATCCGCACTGGCCGTGGCTGCTCGATCGCCGGGACAGCCCGTGGTATCCGACCGCGACGTTGTACCGGCAGCCGACGTTCGGTGCGTGGGCGCCGGTGATGGAGGAAGTGAGTCGCGACTTGCGGGCGCTGGCCGCGCAGCCGGAACCATCGGATCAATCGGACCGGCCGGCCTGAGCGACCGGCCGGTTCGCGGTGACGGGCCGCCGCGCGCCGCAGCGGCCCGTTGCGTCATTGCGCTTCGTCGTCGCCTTTGCGCCGGCCGTTGCGCCGGCGCAGCCCGGGCCCGAACGTGAAGCCGAACGCGAGCAGCACGAACGACACCGCGAGCACGATGTTGTTGCCGCTCGTCACGTACGGCGTGAAGCCGCTCGTGCCTTCGATCCGCACGTCGAGCGAGCCGATCGTGAACGGCTTCAGCTGGCCAAGCACGCGCCCGTGCGCGTCGATCGCGGCCGTCATCCCCGTATTGGTCGAACGTAGCATCGGCCGGCCCGTCTCGAGCGAGCGCATCCGCGCGATCTGCAGATGCTGGTCGAGCGCGATCGTGTCGCCGAACCACGCGAGGTTCGTCACGTTGACGAGCACGCCGGGCGGCTGCGGGTTGTCGCGGATCGTCGCGGCGATTTCCTCGCCGAACAAATCCTCGTAGCAGATATCGGCCATCACCGGCTGGTTGTGCACGAGGAACGGCTTCTGCACCGGCGCGCCGCGCGCGAAGTCGCCGAGCGGCATCTTCATCAGGTTGACGAACCACCGGAAGCCCCACGGAATGAATTCGCCGAAGGGCACGAGGTGGTGCTTGTCGTAGTGATAGATGTCGCGCGAATTCGGCGTCACGCCGTACAGGCTGTTCGTGTAGTCGACGTAGTGGCCGTCCTCGGTCACCGACGCGCCGACCGCGCCGAACAGCACGGCCGACCCGGTCGTGTCGCTGAATTTTCGGATCGCGACGGCGAACGGCTCGGGCAATTCCTGGATCATCACCGCGATCGCGGTCTCGGGCGTGACGATCAGGTCGGCCGGTTTCTCGACGATCATCTGCGTGTACATCTTGATCGCCGCGTCGATGCCTTCCTGCTCGAACTTGATGTCCTGCTTCACGTTGCCCTGCAGCAGCCGCACGGTGAGCGGCGCGTTCGCGGGCACGGTCCACGTGACCTGCGACAGCCCGAGGCCGGCCGCGACGAGGGCGACGGCGATGCCGGCCGGCGCGGCGATGCGCACGCGGGCGTTGCCGCCCGATGCGCCGGCTTCGCCGTCACGCACCGGCGACGGCCGCGCGGCGGCGAGCGCCTGCACGACGAGTGCGGCGAACAGCGCGAGCACCCACGCGATCCCGTACACGCCCACCACCGGCGCGAAGCCCGCGAACGGGCCGTCGACCTGCGGGTAGCCGCTGCCGAGCCACGGAAAGCCGGTGAACACGGTGCCGCGCAGCCATTCGCCGAGCGCCCACGCGCTCGCGAACGCAAACGCGCCGTGCCAGGTCGGCGAGAACGGCCGCGGGTCGGCCTCGCGGCGATGCCATGCATGGCCCGCGCAGAACGACCACAGCCCGGCCGAAAACGCCGGGTACAGCGACAGGTAGAGCGCGAACAGCACGAGCGCGCCGCCCGCGAGCGGCGCGGCCATCTCGCCGTACACGTGCATGCTGATGTAGAGCCACCAGACGCCGCTGATGAAGTTGCCGAAGCCGAACGCGCCGCCGGTGAGCGCGGCGCCGCGCCAGTTCGACGTGCGCGTCAGCTGCGCGAAAAACCAGACGAATACGACGAGCTGCAGCCAGCCGCCGTGCGGCGTGGGCGCGAAGCTGAGCGTATTGGCCGCGCCGGCGAGCAGCGCGGCCGGATAGTGCCAGCGCGGCAGCGCGCGGCCGGGCGCCGGCGCGAGAAGGCCGCCAGCCGGGCGGGACGGAATCGGATCGTCCATGTGAAGCGGAAGAGGGCGAGCGGTTGAAGGAGGCGCGGCTGGCGCGGAGCGGTCAGTCTTCGTGCGAGGTTTCGGCGCGACGGCTGGCGAGCGGGTTGCGGCGCACCAGCAGCACGTGAACCTGGCGCGCATCGCCGCGCTGGATTTCGAACACGAGGTTGCCGAGCTGCAGCTTCTCGCCGCGGTGCGGCACGCGTCCGAAATGATGGGTGATCAGGCCGCCGATCGTGTCGACCTCGTCGTCGGGGAAATCGGTGCCGAACGTCTCGTTGAACTGCTCGATCTCGGTGAGCGCGCGCACGCGGTAGCGGCCGTCCGGCCCCGAGATGATGTTGCCGGCTTCCTCGTCGAAGTCGTATTCGTCCTCGATGTCGCCGACGATCTGTTCGAGCACGTCCTCGATCGTGATCAGGCCCGCGACGCCGCCGTATTCGTCGACGACGATCGCCAGGTGGTTGCGGTTCACGCGGAAGTCGTGCAGCAGCACGTTCAGGCGCTTCGATTCCGGAATGAACACGGCCGGGCGCAGCATTCCGCGCACGTCGAATTCTTCCTCGGCATAGAAGCGCAGCAGATCCTTCGCGAGCAGCACGCCGATCACGTTGTCGCGGTTCTCCTCGTACACCGGGTAGCGCGAGTGCGCCTTTTCGAGGACGAACGGGATGAAATCCTCGGGCTTGTCGGCGATGTTGATCGCGTCCATCTGCGCGCGCGGCACCATGATGTCGCGGGCGCACAGATCGGAGACCTGGAACACGCCTTCGATCATCGACAGCGAATCCGCGTCGATCAGGTTGCGTTCGTGGGCGTCCTGGAGGATTTCCAGCAACTCGCCGCGGGATTCGGGCTCGGGCGAGATGAAGTCGGTCAGGCGCTCGAGCAGCGAGCGCTTTTCTTGCGGTTTGTCGGTTGGCTTACGACTGGGATACGAATCGTTCATGGTGGTGCGCCCGGGTCATGCCGGGGCGCGCGGTCACGGAGTAGGCAAGGATACACCAAGGGCACGACGCGACCGTGTCACCCGGCCGTACGGCCAGGGTGGACGGCTCGCGCGGGCCCCGCTCGCGGACGGCCGCGCCGGGCGCGACGTCGTCGTCGGGTCCATCCTATCGCAGAAAGCGTCGGCGGGGCGCGGCGGCAAAAAAATGGCGGCGGGCAGGGCGGCGCGGCCGGACGCGGGCAACGGCCGGCGACGGCGGCATTCCGTCGCAGGCGGCGCACGCGTCGCGCGCCGTTCAGAACCGCATGCCGGCCGAGCAGCCGCCGGCGGCCGCGCCGTTGGTCGCGGCGCCGCCGCAGCCGAGTATGCCGCAGCCGGACAGCGCGACGCTCGCGGCGACGAGCAGCACGGCGATCCTGCAACGCGACCGGCGTGACGATTTCATCGGGCGTGTCCTCGTGTGGATGCGCGGGCGGCGCGGGGTCGCATGGCGGCCGCCCGCGCGGTGTGCCGGATCATCGGCATCGCGCCAGCAACCCTTCGAGCGCGCGGTCGGGGATGCCGCTCGCGCGCAGTGCGTCCACCGTACGGCTCACGTAGTCGAGCGTCGTGCCGTAGCGGCCGGCCGCGCAGCGGAACACTTCCTTGACGACGGGGTCGGTCAGCTTGCCCGTATAGGTCGGTGCGTCGCGGCGCATCACGAACGCGAGCGCGTTCACGCGTTCGCCGGTCTCGAGCGAGCACGGCAGCCACGCGGGCCGGTACGAGCCCATCGGCATTTCGCGCTTCCACAATGTCTCGAGATGCGGCTGCGCGGTCGGGCCGGAGAGCCGGAATGCGATGCCCGAGCACGAGCCGCCGCGATCGAGCGCGAGCACGAGGCCCGGCCGTTCGGGGGTGCCGCGATTCACGCGCGACCACAGGTAGAGCCCGCGGTGGTAGCCGTGCACCTTGCCGCGTACGGCGGCGACGGTCGGCAGCCCGGGATTCCAGATCAGCGAGCCATAGCCGAACAGCCAGAGATCCTGCCGGCCGTCCCAGTCGCGCATCGTCTGCGCGAGCGACGCCGCGAGCTCGTCTTCCGTCAGCAGGCGTCCTTCGCCGATCGACGGCGGGTAGGCGGGCGGCAGCATCGCGGCGTGGCGCATCGGGCGGACGGCTTACTGGTACGGGTTCGGGAAACCCAGTTTCGCGAGGATGTCGATTTCGAGCGCTTCCATTTCGGCCGCGTCCTCGTCGCTCGTCTCGTGGTCGTAGCCCTGCGCGTGCAGCGCGCCGTGTACCAGCAGGTGCGCGTAATGGGCCGCGAGCGGCTTGCCTTGCTCGTGCGCTTCCTTCTCGACGACCGGGCAGCACAGCACGAGGTCGCCGATCACGGTGCCGTCGGGCGCCGCGTCGTACGCGAAGGTCAGCACGTTGGTCGGATAGTCCTTGTGGCGGTAGCCGGCGTTCAGCGTACGGCCTTCGTTCTCGCCGACGAAGCGCACGGTGAGCTGCGCGCTCGCGAACAGCGCCGGCTCGATCCATTCGGCGATCAGCTTGCGCTTCGGCAGCGTCTTGCGCACGTCGCTCGTGATCTCGTCGCCGTACTGCACGGACAGGTCGAATTCCAGCGCGCGCGGCTCGTCTTCGGGGTCGTCCTCGCGCGGCGCGAACTCGGCGCCGACGTGCAGCGTCACGCTGTCGTAGTGCTCGGGCTGCAGCGCGAGCTTCGCGCGCATCGCCGGATCGTTGTGCTGTGCGACGATCGCGACGGCCGCGTCGCCCGAGCTGCCCGACAGGTCGAACATCAGGCTGCGGCCGTCCGGGAAGTCGATCCGCAGCCCTTGCGCGTTGACGGTCCGGGCTTTGCCCTTCGCGTCGAACAGCGAAAGGCGGGGGGATTCGGACGCGGCGGACGGGGCGCGGCCGGACTTGCGGGAACGAGAGGATTTCATGACGCGTGCGGCGATTGGGACGCGTTGAGGATACACCAAACGGCCGATCGCGCCCGAATTCGGACCGGGCGGCGCCCGGGCAAAAGAAAGCCCGGCGCGCCGTCTGGCGGGCCGGGCCGGGCAGCGCTCGGGCGCCGCCGCTCAGCCGTCCTGGTGCTGCGCGTGGAACTCGTCGTACGCCTCGACGATGCGTGCGACGAGCGGATGGCGCACGACGTCCGCGCTCGTGAAGCGCGTAAGCGCGATGCCGCGCACGCCGCCGAGCACTTGCTGCGCCTCGACGAGGCCGCTCTTGTGGCCGCGCGGCAGGTCGACCTGGCTCGTGTCGCCGGTCACGACCGCCTTCGAGCCGAAGCCGATCCGCGTGAGGAACATCTTCATCTGCTCGGGCGTGGTGTTCTGCGCCTCGTCGAGGATGATGAACGCGTGGTTCAGCGTGCGACCGCGCATGTACGCGAGCGGCGCGATCTCGATCATCTGGCGCTCGAACATCTTGGCCGTCTTGTCGAAGCCGAGCAGGTCGTACAGCGCGTCGTACAGCGGCCGCAGGTACGGGTCGACCTTCTGCGCGAGATCGCCCGGCAGGAAGCCGAGCCGCTCGCCGGCCTCGACGGCCGGGCGCGTCAGCACGATCCGCTTGACCTGGTCGCGCTCGAGCGCGTCGACCGCGCACGCGACCGCGAGGTAGGTCTTGCCGGTGCCGGCCGGCCCGATGCCGAACGTCACGTCGTGCTGCAGGATCTGCTTCAGGTATTCGCGCTGCGCGGGCGTGCGGCCGCGCAGGTCGGCGCGCCGCGTGTAGAGCTTCGGCCCCGGCTCTTCCTCCGGTTCGCTGGCGTCGAGCTGCGCGACGGGCTCGTCGAACGGATGATCGGGGTCGCCGCGAAAGCGCACGTCGAGCGTGTCCTGGCGGCCGTTGCCGGCCGTGTGGCGCACTTCGACCAGCGCAAGCTGGATGTCGTCGACCGACAGCGGATCGCGCGCGCGGTTGTAGAAGTTTTCGAGCGCGGCGAGCGCGAGCTTGGCGCCGCGCCCGCGGATCGTGATCCGGTGGCCGCGCCGCGCGAGCGTGACGTCGAGCGCCTGTTCGATCTGCCGCAGGTTCTCGTCGAGCGGGCCGCAGAGGTTGGCGAGGCGCGCGTTGTCGTCGCGCGGGGCGGTGAATTCCAGTGCTTGGACGGTCTTCAAAGTAGCGTCGGGCTCCTGTCGGGCGTCGGTCGGTCAGTGGGTGGCCGTGCTCGCGTCGTCGCTGACGAGCACGAGCTCGCCGCGCAGCGAGTGCGGGTACGCATGGTTGATCTTCACGTCGATCATCTGGCCGATCAGGCGCGGGTGCGACGCGAGCGGCGCCGGGAAATTCACCACACGGTTGTTCTCGGTGCGGCCCGCGAGCTCGTTCGGGTCCTTGCGCGACGGGCCCTCGACGAGGATCCGCTCGACCTTCCCGACCATCGACTGGCTGATGCGCGCGACGTTCTCCTCGATCGTCGCCTGCAGATGTTGCAGGCGTTTGAGCTTCACTTCGCGCGGCGTGTCGTCGGCGAGGTTCGCGGCCGGCGTGCCGGGGCGCGGGCTGTAGATGAACGAGAAGCTCGTGTCGTAGCGCATCTCGTGCACGAGCGCCATCATCTTGTCGAAATCGTCCTCGGTCTCGCCGGGGAAGCCGACGATCATGTCGGTCGACAGCGACAGGTCCGGGCGGATCGCGCGCAGCTTGCGGATCACCGACTTGTATTCGAGCACCGTATAGCCGCGCTTCATCGCCATCAGGATGCGGTCGGAGCCGTGCTGCACCGGCAGGTGCAGGTGGCTCACGAGCTTCGGCACCTTCGCGTACGTGTCGATCAGGCGCTGCGTGAATTCCTTCGGGTGCGACGTCGTGTAGCGGATCCGCTCGATGCCGGGGATGTCGGCGACGTATTCGATCAGCGTCGCGAAATCGGCGATGTCGGACGAGCCGGCGGTCAGTGCGCCACGATAAGCGTTCACGTTCTGGCCGAGCAGCGTGACTTCGCGCACGCCCTGGTCGGCGAGGCCGGCCACTTCGGTCAGCACGTCGTCGAGCGGGCGCGACACTTCATCGCCGCGCGTGTACGGCACCACGCAGTAGCTGCAGTATTTCGAGCAGCCTTCCATGATCGACACGAACGCGCTCGGTCCCTCGACGCGCGCGGGCGGCAAGTGATCGAACTTCTCGATTTCGGGGAACGTGATGTCGACCTGCGCGCGGCCGCTCGCGCGGCGCGCGTCGATCATCTGCGGCAGGCGGTGCAGCGTTTGCGGGCCGAACACGAGGTCGACGTACGGCGCGCGCGACACGATCGACGCGCCTTCCTGGCTCGCGACGCAGCCGCCGACGCCGATCAAGAGGCCCGGCTTCGCTTCCTTCAGCTCGCGCACGCGGCCGAGATCGGAAAACACCTTTTCCTGCGCCTTTTCGCGCACCGAGCAGGTGTTGAACAGGATGATGTCCGCGTCTTCCGGCGTGTCGGTCTTTTCGAGGCCTTCGGCCGCATTGAGCACGTCCACCATCTTGTCCGAGTCGTACTCGTTCATCTGGCAGCCGAAGGTCTTTACGTAAACTTTCTTGGTCATGGGGATTCGCCGTTCGCAGTGGTTGACCTGGGGGCGTCGTCAAGGGTGAATCGGGACGGCCGTGCGCGGCACGCGAATGGCGCGCATCGGACAGGAAAGGCCGTCGGGAAAGCCTTCCATTATAGCTTTTCATGCCACGACGGACGGGCGGCCGGTTGCGGGCGCGCGACGCCGGTTTTCACGTTCCGACCCCGGAGTGGTGGCGAGGCGGCCGTCAGCGGCACGCGTTCAGCAGGTCGTCGAGCGCGGCTTCCTCGCGCGCGAAGCGCTCGGCGAGAAAATCGAGCAGCACGCGCACGCGCGGCGCCATGTAGCGCTTGCTGTGATAGATCGCGTGCAGCGGCGCGTCCTGGTGCCGCCAGTCGGGCAGCAGCACGCGCAGCCGGCCCGCGCGGACGTCGTCGGCGATGTCCCACAGCGACTTCAGCGCAATGCCGTGGCCGCGCAGTGTCCATTCGCGGGTGAGGCCGCCATCGTTGGTCTCGAATGCGGTCGACACCGGCACCGTGTGAACCTGCACTTCGTCGCCGCGCGTGAAGTGCCAGGTGTTCATCGGGCCGGACGCGATCGTGATCACGTTGCACGGAAAGCGGGCCAGATCGTGCGGATCGGCCGGCACGCCATGGCGTTCGACGAACGACGGCGCCGCGCACAGCACGCGCCGGTTGGTCGCGAGCCGGCGGGCGATCAGCGCGCCGTCGGGCGGCGCGGCGAAGCGGATCGCGAGGTCGATCTCGTCCTGCCACAGGTTCGACGACGAATCGGACGCCGTCAGCGAGAACGTGACGCCCGGATGCAGTGTCGTGAATTCGTGGAGCCAGTCGAGCAACTGGTGGCGGCCGAAATCGGACGTCGACGACAGCCGCACCTTGCCGCTCACGACGTTGCGGCCTTCCTGCAGCATCGCGTCCGCGTCGTCGAGCGCCTGCAGCGCCTGGCGGCAGCAATTCAGGTACAGCTTGCCTTCGTCGGTGAGCCGCAATTGCCGTGTCGAGCGTTCGAACAGGCGCGTCGCGATCTTTGCCTCGAGCTTCGCGAGCCGCGCGCTCGCGGCGGCTGGCGTGAGGTTCAGCTTGCGCCCGGCGGCGGACAGGCTGCCGAGTTCGGCAGCCTCGACGAACAGCCGGATGTCGCCTAGTCGGTCCATGCGATTTTCCAGAAATATTTGAAAATGGTTCAAATGCCACGCCAATTATCAAATATAGGCGTCTTCGGGACAATGCGCGCACATCCCGCTTTCTTGTGCGGTGCGGCACCGACCGGGCGCCGCAGCCGCCGTCTTCCGGAGAACGTCATGCCCATTCCGCTCCTGGCGCTCGCGATCAGCGCCTTCGCCATCGGCACCACCGAATTCATCATCATGGGCCTCTTGCCCGAAGTCGCGCACGACCTCGTCGTGTCGCTGCCGTCGGCCGGCCTGCTCGTCACCGGCTACGCGCTCGGCGTCGCGGTCGGCGCGCCGCTGCTCGCGGTGCTGACGAGCCGCATGCCGCGCAAGGCCGCGCTGCAACTGCTGATGGCGATCTTCATCGTCGGCAACGTGCTGTGCGCGACCGCGTCCGGCTACGCGATGCTGATGGTCGCGCGCGTCGTCACGTCGTTCGCGCACGGGTCGTTCTTCGGCATCGGCGCGGTGGTCGCCGCGTCGCTCGTGCCGGCCGACAAGCGCGCGAGCGCGATCGCGCTGATGTTCACCGGGCTCACGCTGTCGAACGTGCTCGGCGTGCCGTTCGGCACGTTCGTCGGCCAGTTGCTCGGCTGGCGTGCATCGTTCTGGATCGTCGCCGCGCTCGGCGTGCTGGCGCTCGGCGGTGTGGCCGCGCTGGTGCCGAACCGCCACGACAGCGGGCCGGTCGGCCTCGGCCACGAAGTGCGCGTGCTGAAGGAGCCGCAGGTGTGGCTCGCGCTGCTGATGACCGTGCTCGGCTTCGGCGGCGTGTTCGTCGTGTTCACGTACATCGCGCCGATTCTCGAGACCGTGTCGGGCTACTCGCCGCGCGCGGTCGCGCTGATCCTCGTGCTGTTCGGCGCGGGGCTGACGATCGGCAACACGATCGGCGGCAAGCTCGCCGACCGCGCGCTGATGCCGTCGCTGATCGCGTTCCTCGTCGCGCTGATGGCCGTGATGGCCGTGTTCGCGAAGACGAGCCACCTGCCGGTCGCGGCGGCCGTCACCGTATTCGTGTGGGGGATCGCCGCGTTCGCGACGGTGCCGCCGCTGCAGGCGCGCGTGGTCGAGAAGGCCGCGAGCGCGCCGCATCTCGCGTCGACGCTGAACATCGGCGCGTTCAACGTCGGCAATGCGGGCGGTGCGTGGCTCGGCGGCGTCGCGCTGGAACACGGCTTCGCGCTCGATGCGCTGCCGTGGGTCGCGGTCGCGGTGACGTTCGCGGCGCTGGTCGTCACGTGGCTCGCGATGCGGCTCGATGCGCGCGGGCCGGCGCGCGGCGCGGCGCCCGCGGCACCGTGAGCGTCGCCACGGCGCGCCGCGCGGCGATGCCATAGCGGCAGGAAAAGGTTCGCGAGAAACGCATTCCTCCGCGATGCTGATAACGGTGTGAAGATAACTTCGTTTGCCCGTACCAGGCCGGGTGATAGCGTCTCGATACGCGCCAACGACCGGCGCAACCCGATTCCGATTCCGGCTTACCCCTACGCAGGGCCGCGCAGCGGCCCGGAGGCCATGCTATGTCTTCATCCCTGGCGCTCGTGCGCGACGTGTCTTCCTTCGAGTCCGGCAATGCCGCCGACGGACGCGGTGCCGCGTCGCTCGACGCCCTCGAACAGGTCGTCGGCGTGAACCTCGCGCGCTTGCGCGCCGAGCGGCAACTGTCGCTCGATGCGCTCGCGCGGCTGTCCGGCGTGTCGCGCGCGATGCTCGCGCAGATCGAATCCGCGCGCAGCGTGCCGTCGATCAAGGTGCTGTGCAAGATCGCCGCGGCGCTGAAGGTGTCGGTCGCCGCGTTCCTGCGGCGCCATGCGGTGAACGGTTTCGAGCATCTGGCGGCCGAGCGCGCGTCGCGCGTCGTCAGCTCGAACGGCCGTTTCTCGGCACGTGCGCTGTATCCGGAAGGCGAGCCGGCGGCGGCCGAATTCCACGAGCTGCGGATCGCGCCGCTGCATACCGAGCCCGGCGCGCGCCGCGCGCCCGGCACGACGGTCAACCTCGTCGTCAGCGAAGGCACGCTCGAAGTGAGCGTGCACGACCGTCGCCAGTTGCTCGCGACCGGCGACGCGATCGTGTTCGACGCCGACCAGCCGTACAGCCTGCGCAACCCGGGCGACAGCGAAGCGCGAGCGTTCCGCGTGACGGTGAGCCCGGAGGTGCCGCCGCGCTGGCTCGTGCCCGACGCGGCGCACGCGGCGGTCAACTGATCGCGCAGGCGGCGCGACGCGGCTGCGCTCCGCGCTTTTCGCACGATCGTGGCTCCGTCCGCCGGCCGTTCGGACGATGCCGTTAGACGGGGTCGTCAGTAAGGTTTTACGCTGCGCGTCGCGCGCGGCTGTTGTATGCTTGGCCCGCCGATGACGGGGTGTTCCCGTCCGGCAATCAGTGCGTCTTCAGGGCGGGGCGAAATTCCCCACCGGCGGTAGGCTGGCGTAAGCCGGCGAGCCCGCGAGCGCCCGCGCATCCGCGCGGGGTCAGCAGATCTGGTCGAATGCCAGAGCCGACGGTCACAGTCCGGATGAGAGAAGATGTGCAGATAGTCATGTCCGTCAGGGCCGCTTCGCGCTGCACGCGAAGCGGGTTGTCGTTCTGTCTGTTTGCAATGCCCTGAAACGTTTTTCGCCCAAATCGTATTTGCGAGGAGCGTTTCACATGTCCTTGATGTCCGTTTCGTCGGCGCCTGCCGACGCCTTTGCCGATCTCCCGTTGCTGGATGCCGAACCGGTGCCGCCGCGCATTGCCGCCGCGCTCGACGCGATGCGCGCAGGTCGCGCGGTCGTGCTGCAGGACGACCACGACCGCGAGAACGAAGCCGACCTGATCGTCGCCGCCGAGCGCATCACGCCCGAGACGATGGCGCTGTTGATCCGCGAGTGCAGCGGCATCGTCTGCCTGTGCCTGACCGACGACACGGTGCGCGCGCTCGAACTGCCGCCGATGGTGCAGACCAACGAAAGCCGCAACGGCACCGCGTTCACCGTGTCGATCGAGGCGCGCGAAGGCGTGCATACCGGCGTGTCGGCCGCCGATCGCGTGACGACGATCCGCGCGGCGATCGCCGACGGCGCGAAGCCGCACGACATCGTGCGCCCCGGCCACGTGTTTCCGTTGCGTGCGCAACCGGGCGGCGTGCTGGCGCGCCGCGGTCACACCGAAGGCACGGTCGACCTGTCGATCCTCGCGGGCCTGAAGCCGGCCGGCGTGCTGTGCGAGCTGATGAATCCGGACGGTACGATGACGCGCGGCGACGATGTCGAGCGCTTCGCGCAACGGCACGGGCTGCCGATGCTGACGATCGCGGAACTCGTCGCGTTTCGCGAGGCGCTGGCGGCGGCGCGCGAACGCTGCTGCGAGCCGGCCTGAGTGGAAGGAAGGCGGGCGCGTTCGCGCGCCCGTGGCGCGGCCGGATCGACCCGATCCGGCCCGACTGACGATCAGGACTGCACGTCGCCGAATTCGCCGCGCATGCCGGCTTCGACGAGCGCCGGCAGTTCGTCCATCCTGCGCATGATCCGCGTGATGCCCATCGCGCGCAGCGCGTCCGCGTAGTTGTCGGGGATGTGGCTCGCGCCGACGAACGCGATCGTCTTCATCCCGGCCGCCCGCGCGGCATTCAATCCCGAGATGCTGTCCTCGACGACGACGCAGCGCGCCGGCGCGACGCCGAGTGTTTGCGCCGCGTGCAGGTAGACGTCGGGGTAGGGCTTCGGCCGCGCGACCTGTTCGGAACTGAATACCCGCTCGCCGAAGATCTCGGTGAGCGACGCGCGCTTCAGCGAGCTGCGCACGCGCACGAGCCGGCTGTTCGACACGACGGCGGCCGGCAGCGTGACCTTCAGCAGCGCGTCGCGCACGCCGCTGATCGGCGCGAGCGATTGCGCGAGCGCGATTTCGATGTTGTGCTCGATGGTCTCGATGAAGTTGGCGGGCATTTCGACCCCGAAGCGGGCTTCGATGCCGGTGAGGAAACGCGACGTCTGCTGGC
This sequence comes from Burkholderia sp. BCC0398, assembly GCF_902833245.1. NCBI lineage: Bacteria > Pseudomonadati > Pseudomonadota > Betaproteobacteria > Burkholderiales > Burkholderiaceae > Burkholderia > Burkholderia sp. BCC0398. The sequence continues at coordinate 366,725 of NZ_CADFEM010000007.1, read as the reverse complement.
CGAATGCCGACTTCGCGGCGGCTTCGAAATCGAGGTTCGGGAACGTGGCGGACAGCGTGTCGAGCAGCACGCGGTCGGCGATGACTTCGCTGTCGACGAGCACGCCGTCGCAGTCGCAGATGAGGTGATCGAGCATGGTGATGAAAACGCGGAATATCGGCGACGCCGATCGATTCGCCATCATACGTGCTTTCACGCGCCGGCCGCGCGACGTGGCGGCACATTTGCCCGATGCGGCCGTGCCGTTGCGGCCGGTCGTGCCGGAGTGCCGCCGGCCATGCGGCAGCGGCAACCCGTTTGCGCGGGTCGCCGCCGTTCACGGCGTCACAGCGCGATCACGCGCCCCGTTTTCCACGACGCCATCGCGGCTTCGGCCAGTTCGAGCGCGGCGAGCCCGTCGTCGATCGTCGTCCTGACCGGCGCGCCGTCGCGCAACGCGTCGACGAAGTGCGCGATCTCGGCCGCGTACGCATGCCGGTAGCGTTCGAGGAAGAACGGCTCCGGCACGTCCGTCGCGATGCCGCCCGCGAGCCATGCACTCACCTCGGTCGGCCGCACGTTGCCGGCCTGCAGCATTCCGTGGCTGCCGAGCAGCTCGAAGCGCTGGTCGTAGCCGTAGGCCGCACGCCGCGACGTGTTGATCTGGCACAGCAACCCGCGCCGCGTGCGGATCGTCACCGCGGTCGAATCGATGTCGCCGGCGTCGTGCACGGCCGGATCGGTCAGGCAGCTGCCCGTCGCATGCAGCGTCTGCGCTTCGTCGCCGAGGATCCAGCGGAACACGTCGAAGTCGTGGATCAGCATGTCCTTGAAAATGCCACCCGAGCGGCGGATGTAATCGGCCGGTGGCGCGCCCGGATCGCGGCTCGTGACGACCAGCATTTCCGGCGCGCCGATCTCGCCGCGCTCGACGCGCGCCTTCAGCGCCGCGAAGGTCGGGTCGAAGCGGCGCTGGAAGCCGATCATGCAGGTCACGCCGGCGCGCCGCACGACGTCCGCGCACGCACGCGCGCGTTCGACGGTGAGGTCGATCGGTTTCTCGCAGAACACGGCCTTGCCGGCGTTCGCGGCGGCGACGATGAGGTCCGCGTGCGTGTCGGTGCTCGACGCGATCACGACCGCCTTTACCGACGCGTCGCCGAGCGCGTGCTCGATATCGGCGACCTGCGCGCCGTGCGTGCGGGCGAGCGCTTGCGCCGACGGCGCGTGCCGGTCGATCACGTATTTCAGTTTCGCGCCCGGCTGGCGCGCGAGATTCGCCGCGTGGATCTTGCCGATTCTGCCCGCGCCGAACAAAGCGAATTCGATCATTCCGTTCTCCCGTGGATTGTGTCGTCTTGCCGATGCGCTCAGCGATCCGTCAGTTCGCCGCGCACGTAGTCGATGCTCGCCCGCAACCGGTCTTCGATGTCGTCGGCTTCGGCGATCTCGCTCGCGAACGGCTCGAACGACAGCGCACCGCTGTAGCCGCGCGCGAGCAGTTCGCGCAGTTGCCGGATGTTGCCGAGCCGGTCCGCGCCGCCGACCAGCACGCGGTGGCCGTCGCGCATCCGGTCGACCGGCAGGTCGGCGTCCTCGACGCCTGAGATGTGCACGAGGCCCGTCAGGTTCGGGAAGAAGATGTCCTCGCCGGCGAGGTGATGGTGGAACGTGTCGTGCACGAGCCGGAACACCGGCTCGCCCGCTGCCGCGTAGATGCCCTTCACCGCGTCCGATTTGCGGCGCAGCGCGCATTCCTCGAAGCCGAGCGGCTCGATGAAGCCGAGCAGGCCGCGGGCCACGAGGATCGGCTTCAGCGCCTGCAGCGCCGTCACGAGATCCGCGTGGCGGGCGTCCGCGCCGCGCGTGTCGGCGCGGCTGTTGGTCGGGCACAGCACCAGCGCACGCGCGCCGCATTGCGCCGCGTAGTCGGCCAGCACGGTCGCCTCGTCCGCGCGCTCGGCGTTCCATTGCTCGAAGCGCTGCAGCGCGTTGATCGTCAGGATCGTCACGCCGCCGGCTTGGGCCGTCGCGCGGACGGCGGCGGCCGGCGTGCCGTCGGCGAGCTCGACGCCGTCGAGATCGTTGCGGATCTCGATCGTGTCGACGCCGAGGCGCCGGCACAGCGCGACGTAGCGGTCGAGCGGCAAGCGCGGCGCGCTCATCCGGTTCAGCGAAAAGTGGAGGGCGTGCTTCATCGTTCTGTCCTTGAGGCGTGAGTGGTGCAGGGTTCGGATTCGGTGCCGGCTCGCGCGGCGAGTGTGTGCCACGTATCGCGCAGCCATTGCGCACACGCGACGTTGTTGTCGAAGATCGAATAGCGTGCGCCGCCGCCGTAGTCGGGAAACGGGATGAACTCGCAACTGATCTGTTCGAGCCGTGCCGGCTGCACGTGAGCGTGAACCTGCATCTGCGCCTGCAGCAACTGGCGCAGCGCGGCCTTCCACGTGTCGAGCGCGTCCACGCGCCATTCGCCGTGATACGCGCCCGGCGCGGGTGCGACGAACGGGTACTGGATGCCGCGGCCGGGCTTGCCATCCGCGCGGCGCATCCAGCGGTTGTCGGGGTTGTTCGGGCTCACGCTGCGCGCATGCGCATGCCGGACCCAGCCGCGCGCGATCCAGTCCGCGTAGATCGCGGTGGGCGACGCCGGGTCGAGCATCGCGCGGCCGCCGTCGACCGGTTCGCGCAGGCCCGCTGCGTCGAGCTCGGCGCGGTTGCCGATCTTGAACAGCAGATGCGAATGATCGAGCGTGATCCGGAACGGCGCGCCGGCCTGCTCGACGTGCCGCGCGACGCGCGCCACGCGCGCGAAATCCTCGCTCCACATGTCGACGTGCACTTCGAGGCTCGGCAGGCAGCCGACCGGCTCGCCCCATGCATAGGCGCGCAGGTAGAAATCGGCGACTTCGCGATCCGACAGCCGATGGCCGTCCGCATGATGCGCGAACAGCTGGCCGTTGAGCACCGTGCTGCCGAAGCGTGCGCCCGCCGCGACGATCTCGGCGATATGCGCTTCGTCGCGGCCCGCGCACCAGATGCCGCCGATCACGCGAATCGGCAGCGCGTGGCGATCGACCAGCGCGAAATACGGCGACAGGTCCTCGCCGCGCGCCGGATTCTTTTCGATGTAATCGAACACGCCGGCAGCGGCGACCTTCCGGAAGCGCTCGGCGGGCGTGGGCGGCGGCAGCCCGTCGTGTTCGAGCACGCCGTCGAGGTTCACGCCGATGAGGATCGGTTCAGCCATCGTCTCCTGTCCGTTGTCGTCCGTCGATGGCTGTCCAATGTACGGATGCGCGGCGCGGGCCGCATGACAAACGTTGACGAAAAATCGCCAATGCCGCGGTCGATTTTTTCGCCGTGCGCAGACGGTGCGTCGCACGGCGCGATTCACGCCTGCAGGTATGCGCTCGTCCTCACGTTCGCCAGGCAGAACACGCGGAATTCGACGGGGTCGTCCGGCGGCGACTGTTCGACGATGCCGCACGCATGCAGCACGTGCTGCAGCGCGGAAATCGCCTGTCCGTCCGGATCCTGGTCGATCGCGAGATCCATCGCGCCGGCTTCGATGAAGGTGCGGTGCAGGTCGATCATCTCGTGGCCGATCCACACCACGCGCCCGAGCGCGCCGGCCTTGCGCAGCGCCGCTTCGATGCCGGCCGAACCGGCGCCACTGTTGTAGATCGCGACCACGTCGTCGTGCGCCTGCAGCGCCCTCGTCACCGCGCGATAGCAGCGGTCGTCCTGGTCGAGCGTCTCGACCGGCGCGTCGTCGCAGCGCACGGCGGCGAACGCGTCGGCGAGCTGATCGCGGCAGCCGGCCATCCGGTCGGCGTGCGCGCGGTAGCCCATGCGCCCGCCGAGCAGCAGCACGCGGCCGGGGCGTGCCGCGAGGCGGCCGATGTAGTAGCCGGCCGTGCGCCCCGCGCGGTAGTTGTCGATGCCGGCGAAGTGCGCGCGTTCGATGCCGCCGATGTCGGTGACCATCGTGACGACGGTCTCGCCACGCGCGATCGCGCCGGCCAGCGCATCTCGCATGCGGGCCGTGTCGTGCGCGGTGACGATCAGCGCCTCGCGCCGGTACGCGGGCCGTTCGATCAGCGTCGCGGCACGCTCGTCATCCGCGGCGGGCAGGATCGTCCGGTGCACGACCACGCGCCGGTCGAGCATTTGCAGCGAACGCTGCAGCGCCTGCTGCAATCGTCGGAAGAACGGCGCGTCGGTGTCGGGCAGCAGCACGTCGACGTGGATCAGCCCGTGCCGCGTGTCGGGCAATTGGCGCGGCACGCCGAGCTGGCGAGCGGCCGCCACCACGCGTTCGCGCGCCTGCGCGGAGACGCTGCCGCGCTCGTTCAGCACGCGATCGACGGTCGTCGTGCTGACGCCGGCGAGCGTCGCGATCTCGTCGAAGCGTGCGGTGCGCTTGCGCCAGCGCGGCCCCGATTCACCTGCCATGGTCGTCTCCATCGTGAGGGTCGCCATCGACCGCGTGGCGTTGTCGGGAACGCTAAAGCGATGGCGAAATTTCGTCAACGTTTCGATTGAGGCGGGGCGACCGGTCGCCTAATTTCGGTCTTATGCGAAGCGTTTGCCGCGCTTCCCGCGCACAAGACCCCCAGGAGACAGACGTGGCCCATACCGACGACCCGGCACGCGAACGCTCGGCGGCGCGCCGTCAGGCATACCGAATGACTGGCGGCGCCGGCGATCGCGCGGCGGCCGCCGGGCTCGTCAACGCCGCGTGGTACCGATGCGCGGTGCCGCGACCGCTGATGAAGCAACTGATGCAGCGCGGCGATGCGCGTGCGATTCGCGACACGCTGATCTGGTACGCGGCGATTGCGCTCAGCGGCGCGCTCGCGTGGCTGGCGTGGCGTGCGCATTCGGCATGGGCGATCCCGGCGTTCTTCGTGTACGGCACGCTGTACTGCAGCCCGGCCGATTCGCGCTGGCACGAATGCGGGCACGGCACCGCGTTCCGCACGCGCTGGATGAACGACGCGCTGTACCAGGTCGCGTCGTTCCAGGTGTTCCGCCGCGCGACTGCCTGGCGCTGGAGCCATGCGCGCCATCACACCGATACGCTGGTCGTCGGGCGCGACCCGGAAATCGCCGCGCCGAAGCCGACCGACTGGCTCGCGCTCGCGCTGAACGTCGTCGCGCTGAAGCACGTGGCCGGCGAGCTGCGCAAGATGATCGCGGTGTCGTTCACGGGCCGGCTCGACGACGAGGAGCGCACCTACGTGCCCGAATCGGAATGGCCGAAGGTCGTGCGCGAGTCGCGCATCCATCTCGCGATCTACGCGCTCGTGACGGGCGCCGCGGTCTACTGGCGCACGATCTTGCCGCTGCTCTACATCGGGCTGCCGAGCCTCTACGGCGCGTGGCTGTACCTGTACTTCGGCCTCACGCAGCACGCCGGCATGCCCGAGAACGTGCTCGATCACCGGCGCAACTGTCGGACCGTGATGATGAATCCGGTGTTCCGCTTCCTGTACTGGAACATGAACTATCACGTCGAGCACCACATGTTCCCGATGGTGCCGTTCCATGCGCTGCCGAAGCTGCACGACGCCGTGAAGGCCGACATGCCGCCGCCGTACCGCAGCACGCTGGCCGCATATGCGGAGATCGTGCCGGCGCTGATCCGGCAGACGCGCGATCCGTCCGATTACGTCGTGCGGCCGGTGCCGGATGCCACGCGTGCATGACCGTTATCGAACCTGCCAACGAAGGAGACACACCATGACGCAATGGATCGACACCGGCGCGCTCGACGACATCGACGACGAAGATGTCGCGCGCTTCGATCATGCTGGCCGCACGTACGCGATCTACCGGATCGACGGCGAGGTGTATGCGAGCGACGGCCTGTGCACGCACGAGCAGGTGCATCTCGCGGACGGGCTCGTGATGGATCACGTGATCGAATGCCCGAAGCACAACGGCCGCTTCGACGTGCGCGACGGCCGGCCGCTGTCGGCGCCCGCGTGCGAGAAGCTGCGCACGTACCGCGCGAAGATCGAAGACGGCCGCATCCTGATCGAGGTATGACGCGATGATGAGCGACCGGGTGATGGCGATCGTCGGCGCGGGCCATGCGGGCGGCCGCGCGGCGCAGGTGTTGCGCGCGTGCGGCTGGCGCGGGCGCATCGTGCTGATCGGCGCGGAGCCGCATCCGCCGTACGAGCGGCCGCCGTTGTCGAAGGGCGTGCTGACGGGCGAGCGCAGCGCGGCGCAATGCCGGTTGCGCGAGGCGCAAGCCTGGGCGGCCGATCGCATCGAGCGGGTCGTCGCGACCGTCGAGCGCATCGATCCGGATGCACGCGAAGTGCGCGTGTCCGGCGGGCACGTGTTCGGCTACGACGCGCTGCTGCTGGCCACCGGCGCCCGTGCGCGCCGCCTGGCCATCCCCGGCGCGGCGCTCGACGGCGTAGGCGCGTTGCGCACGCTCGACGATGCGGCCGCGCTCGGCGCGCGGCTCGTGCCCGACACGCGGATCGTGTTGATCGGCGGCGGCTTCATCGGTCTCGAAGTCGCGGCGTCGGCGCGACGGCGCGGCTGCCGCGTGACCGTGCTCGATGCGGCGCCGCGGCTGCTCGGTCGCGCGGTGCCGGAAGCCATTGCGACGCGCGTGCATGCGCTGCACGACGAGCAGGGCGTGGCGATTCGTCTGAACCGGACGCCGATTGCGATCGAGCGAACCGCGGGCGGGGCGCTGGCCGTCGTGCTCGACGACGGCGACACGCTGCTCGCCGACACGGTCGTGGCCGGCATAGGCATCGAACCGGCCGACGAACTGGCGCGCGACGCGGGCCTCGCGGTCGAGCGCGGAATCGTCGTGAACGCGCGGCTCGAGACGTCGGGGCCCGGCATCTACGCGGCCGGCGACGTCGCGGTGTTTCCGAGCGCGTTATCGGGATTGCCGATTCGACAGGAGACGTGGCACGGCGCCGATACGCAGGCGCACGTCGCCGCCCGCAACATGCTCGGCGCGAACGAACCGTATCGCGACATACCGTGGTTCTGGTCCGATCAATACGATGCGCAGTTGCAGGTGGCCGGGGAGCCGGCGCTCGGCACGCAGTCGGTCGCGCGCGTGCTCGGCGACGACGCGGAAATTCATTTCCATTTCGATGCGGGCGCACGGCTCGTCGCGGCGAGCGGTTTCGGCCGTGCAGCGGGATTCGTGAAGGAAATGCGCGTCGCGAGGATGCTGGTCGAACGCGGGATCGACGTGACGCCGGCCGCGGTCGCGGACGTCGCGGTGAAGCTGAAATCGCTGATGGCGGCCGTGAATGACCGGTAGACGAAAAGAAGGGAGTGAAGCGCGCGGCAGCGCACGCCGCGCGCTTCGTCCACACCGCGATCAGGCCATCGCGTGCAGGCGCAGATACAGGCCGGCCGCCGCGGCGCCGCCGAGCAGCGGGCCGATTACCGGCACCCACGCATAGCGCCAGTCGCTGTCGCGCTTGCCCGGGATCGGCAGCAGCGCATGCATGATGCGCGGCGACAGGTCGCGCGCGGGGCTCATCGCATAGCCGGTCGGGCCGCCGAGCGAGATGCCGATGCCGAGCACCAGCAGGCCGACGGGCAGCGCGTCGAGCGCGCCGAGGCCGACTTGCGGCGACGCGAGATACAGCACGCCGAGAATCAGCACGAACGTGCAGATCGCTTCGGTCAGCACGTTGTGTGTGGTGCTGCGGATCGCCGGCGCCGTGCAGAACACCGCGAGCTTCAGGTCCGCATCGGCTTCCTTCGCGAAGTGCTGGCGATACGCGAGCCACACGAGCAGCGCGCCCGCCATCCCGCCGAGCATCTGCGCGAGCACGTAGCCGCCGACTTTCGACCATGCGAACTTGCCCGCGAGCGCGAGGCTGATCGTGACGATCGGATTCAGGTGCGCGCCGCTGAACGACGCGGTCACGTAGACCGCGACGAATACCGCCATCGCCCAGCCCATCACGATCACGATCAGGTCCGCGCCTTTGCCCTTGGTCTTTGCCAGCAGCACGTTTGCGACCGCGCCGTTGCCGAGCAGCACGAGGATCGCGGTGCCGATGAATTCTGCAATATAAGGTGACATGATTGTCTCTCGAAGTCACGGCGGACTCGCGCGCTGCGCGGTCCGCCGGTGTTGTTGTATGTCGTTTGAAGTCGTTCGGATTACTGGGTGTCGTCGGCCCATGCCTTCGCGGCGCGTACCGCGCGCTGCCAGCCGGCCATGCGCTGTTCGACCTGCTCCTTCGGCATCGACGGTGCGAAGCGGCGATCGAGCTGCCACTGGTCGCGCACTTCATCGAGGTTCTTCCAGTAGCCGATCGCGAGGCCCGCGAGATAGGCCGCGCCGAGCGCGGTCGTCTCGGTGATTTGCGGGCGCACCGCGTCGACGCCGAGCAGGTCGGCCTGGAACTGCATCAGCAGGTCGTTCGCGCTCGCGCCGCCGTCCACCCGCAGCTCGCCGATGCTGATGCCCGAGTCGGCTTCCATCGCGGCCAGCACGTCGAGCGACTGGTACGCGATCGCATCGAGCGCCGCGCGCGCGAGGTGCGCGGCGGTCGTGCCGCGCGTGACGCCGAACACCGAGCCGCGCGCCCGCGCGTTCCAGTGCGGCGCGCCGAGGCCGGCGAACGCGGGCACGAGGTAGACGCCGTCGGTATGCGGCACGCTCGCGGCGAGCGCTTCGATTTCGGCGGCCGTCTTGATGAGGCCGACGCCGTCGCGCAGCCACTGCACGACCGCACCCGCGATGAAGATGCTGCCTTCGAGCGCGTACTGCACGTCGTCGCCGATCTGCCACGCGATCGTCGTGACGAGGTTGTTCTTCGACTCGATCGGCTTGTCGCCGGTGTTCATCATCAGGAAGCAGCCGGTGCCGTAGGTGTTCTTCACCATGCCCGACGTCGTGCACATCTGGCCGAACAGCGCCGCGTGCTGGTCGCCGGCGATGCCCGCGAGCGGGATCTTCGACGCGAACACGGTGGTCTTCGTGTGGCCGTAGATCTCCGACGACGCCTTCACTTCCGGCAACATGCTGCGCGGAATGTCGAGCAGTTCGAGCAGTTCGCTGTCCCACTCGCGCGTGTGGATGTTGAACAGCATCGTGCGCGACGCGTTGGTCACGTCGGTCACGTGCAGCTCGTGCTTCGTGAAGTTCCACACGAGCCAGCTGTCGACGGTGCCGAACGCGAGCTTGCCTTGGCGCGCCTTGTCGCGCGCGCCCGGCACGTTGTCGAGGATCCAGCGGATCTTCGTCGCGGAGAAGTACGAGTCGATCGGCAGGCCGGTCTTCGCGCGCACCTTTGCTTCGAGCCCTTGCTTCTTCAGCGAGTCGCAGAAGTCGGCCGTGCGGCGATCCTGCCAGACGATCGCGTTGTAGACGGGCTGGCCCGTCTCGCGATCCCAGACGATCGTCGTCTCGCGCTGGTTCGTGATGCCGATCGCGGCGATCGACGTGCCGTTCAGGCCCGTGCGCGTGACGGCTTCTGCGGCGACGCCGGCTTGCGTCGACCAGATTTCCTGCGGGTCGTGCTCGACCCAGCCGGGTTGCGGGTAAATCTGTTCGAATTCCTTCTGGGCGATCGATACGATGTTGCCCTGGCGATCGAACAGCATCGCGCGGGAACTCGTGGTGCCCTGGTCAAGCGCGAGGATGTACTGGTCCTGCATGTCTCTCATCTCCATCCGTGGATTGGCTTAGTTGTGATGCGCGCCGCATGTGGGCGGCGCGTCGGTGAATCAACGTCGGTCAGGCAACGGCAACGGCAACTGCAATGTGCATTCGAATCAGGCGTGCGGCGCATGCGCGGCGGCGAACCACGCGTCGACCGCGGCGGTCACGGCGTCCAGCGTGCCGGGCGCGACGTGCAGGCCCAGCTTCGAGCGGCGCCACAGCACGTCCTGTGCGCAGGTCGCCCATTCGGCGTCGCGCAGATAGCGCAGTTCGGCGTCGTGGATGCCCGGTGCGATTTCGGCGCCGAGGTCGGCGAGCGAGGTCGCGCTGTCGACCACGCGCTCCGCACGCGTGCCGTACGCACGTGCATAGCGGCGTGCGAGCGCGGCGGGCAGCCACGGATGGCGTTTCGCGAACGCACTGGCGAACCCGTCGAACTTCGCGTCGGCGATATCGCCGCCCGGCAACGCGACGCCGGCCGTCCAGGTCTTCGCGTCGCGGCCGAGCGCGCGGCACAGCATGTCGCCGGCTTCTTCCGCGAGCTTGCGGAACGTCGTGATCTTGCCGCCGAACACCGACAGCAGCGGGGCGCCCGCGCCGTCGTCGAGTTCGAGGCGATAGTCGCGCGTGACGGCCGACGCGTTCGCCGCGTTCTCGTCTTCCAGCAGCGGGCGCACGCCCGAATAGGTCCAGTGCACGTCGGCCGGCGAGATCTTGCGCTTGAAGTAGCGGTTGATCGAATCGCACAGATATTGCGTCTCGTCGCGATCGATCGCGACCTTCGCGGGATCGTTCGTGTATTCGACGTCGGTCGTGCCGATCAGCGTGAAGTCGTGCTCGTACGGAATCGCGAAGATGATCCGCTTGTCCGGATTCTGGAAGATGTACGCGTGATCGTGATCGAACAGGCGGCGCGTGATGATGTGGCTGCCCTTCACGAGCCGCACGCTGTGATGTGCGCCGCGGCCGAGCGCGCCGTGCAGCACGTCGCCGACCCACGGGCCGGCCGCGTTCGCGATCGCGCGCGCCTGCACGACGCGGATCGAACCGTCGGCGTGCTGGAGCCGCGCTTCCCATTCGTCGCCGCGGCGTTCGGCGGACACGAGCTTCGTGCGCGTGAGGATCTCGGCGCCGCGCTCCTTCGCGTCGATCGCGTTCAGCACGACGAGGCGGGCATCGTCGACCCAGCCGTCGGAATACACGAAGCCGCGCTTGATCGAGTCGATCAGCGGCGCGCCGGCCGCATGGCGGCGCATGTCGATGCCGCGCGAGCCGGGCAGCAGTTCGCGTTTCGCGAGGTGATCGTAGAGGAACAGGCCGATGCGGATCAGCCAGGCCGGGCGCAGGTTCGGCATGTGCGGCATGACGAAGCGCAGCGGCCACATGATGTGCGGCGCCGCGCGCAGCAGCGTTTCGCGCTCCTGCAACGCCTTGCGCACCAGTCCGAACTCGTTGTACTCGAGGTAACGCAGGCCGCCGTGAATCAGCTTCGTGCTGGACGACGACGTATGCGACGCGAGGTCGTCCTGCTCGCAGAGCATGACCGACAGGCCGCGGCCGGCCGCATCGCGCGCGATCCCCGCGCCGTTGATGCCGCCGCCGACGACGAGCAGATCGTAGCGATTCGGTTGGGTCACCTGCTGTCCTTATCGTCTGTTGAAATAGGGCGAACATGAAATGTTCGAATTCGAAATTTAACGAACGAAATCGAAAAAGTAAAGTTCGATAAAGCGGGGCCAGTAGCGCGCGACACGATCCCGGACGATACTGGCGAAATCGACCGTTTCGCGAGGTGAATCATGCGTATTGGGATGTGGGCCGGCGTGTGCGCCATCCTTCTGGCGGGGTGCGGCGCGGGTACGCCGCCGCTCGCCGGCAACTGGCGGGCGCCGTCGTTCGTCGACCTGCAGACGTCGTGCGGCGGCGCCGTGCGCGACTGGGGCGCGGACGCGCAGCCGGTCTATTCGACGCTGTACGACGCGTACGTCGCGAAACGGTATCGCGGGCTGACCGAAGCGAATTATTGTGCGTTCGTAAACGAACTTTCGACCCACTATGTGGCGCCTGACGCGGCGGCGCGCGCGGGCTGGATCGCGTATTTCAACGGAGCGCGCGCGCAGGCCATCAGCTGGCGGGCGGCGGTCGATCCGACGCTGCGCGGCGGTTGAAGCCGGCGGCGACGAACGGGCGGGGAGGCGGAAACGACCGCGCGGCCGGATGCCGGCCGCGCGATCAGGTCAAGGTCGGGAACAGCGGGGCTTACGAATAGCGGTACTTGACGGATCGCAGCGTGGCGTCGCCGGTCTCGGTCACGCAGTATCTGCGCCCCGAGCCGAGCCCTTCCAGGCGGACGAGCTGTTGTTCGAGCAGGATGTCCAGTTCATCCCGATCCATGTCGCGCTGATCAGGCGCGTCCTTCACAAGCAAGAGCGTGGCGAATTCATGCGGACTCAGCATCGTTCTCTCCATGGCAATCGGACTGCCCGCGCGGCCGGCGCATACGCCGACGCGCGATACCCCGCGGGGTATGGCTTGGGGGGAAAGCTGTATTCGCCGGCCCTGCAGTTCGCACCGCCCTGGCACAGGCGGATCGGCGAACGGGCCGGGGAACTGGAGTCTAGTCGAGCGCACACGCAACGACAAATCGTGCCCCGTTAATTTTCCGTTTGACAGAAGGGCATGCCGCAAGCGGTTCGTGCGCGGCGCCAACTTCTTGATTTCACTTGAAGTTTCAGGTGCGGTGCAGCATCGCAACCGTCATTCCGCGACGTACACCTGGGTGCCGGCGGCGGCCACCGTATCGGCCATGTCGGGCGGCAGCGGCTTGTCGGTGAAGAGCGCGTGCACCTGGCTCAGATGGCCCTGGCGCACGAGCGCCGGGCGGCCGACCTTCGAATGATCGGTGACGAGGTACACCGTGCGTGCATGCTGCATGATCGCCTCGGCGACGCGCACCTCGCGCGTGTCGAAATCGCGCAGCGTGCCGTCGGCCTCGATCGCCGACGTGCCGATGATCGCGTAGTCGACCTTGAACTGCCGGATGAAGTCGATCGCGAGTTCGCCCACGATGCCCTTGTCCCACGGCCGCACGATGCCGCCCGTGATCAGCACCTCGCAGTCGGGATAGCCGCTCATCATCGACGCGACGTTCAGGTTGTTCGTGATCACGTGCAGCCCATGATGGCGGTTCAGCGCGCGCGCGACTTCCTCGGTCGTCGTGCCGAGGTTGATGAACAGCGACGCCTGGTCGGGGATGTGCGACGCCGCGAGCGCCGCGATGCGCCGCTTCTCGTCGTGGAACATCCGCTGGCGCGCGGTGTACGACACGTTCTCCGAGCTGGTCGGCAGGCTCGCGCCACCGTGATAGCGGCGCAGCAGGTTCAGGTCGGCAAGCCAGTTCACGTCGCGGCGGATCGTCTGCGGCGTGACCGCGAAGTGCGCGGCGAGATCGTCGACGGTCACGAAGCCGTCGCGCTGCACCCATTCGAGCAATTCCTGCTGGCGCGCGTTGAGGGTGAGGCGGGGATCTCGGGTCATGGCTCGATGGTCGTGTCGTGAGACGGAGCGGGTATTGTAAGGGCGGCAACGGCGTTCGGCCGGCCTGCCGGACATCGGCGCGCATGATTCATGCGGAAATGGCATGGATTCATGTGACAAATGAATTTGTGCGATCGCGCCGATCGCGCTGCAATGGCGGATTGCCCGTTCGCACGGGCCCGTTCATTCAGCTTTCGACGAGGTGGTCTCGATGAGTGGCTTCAACTGGCACAACCCGTATCCGTCGACCCGTATTCCGGTGTTCGCGCGCAACGTCGTGTCGACGTCGCACCCGCTGGCCGCGCAGGCCGGGCTGCGGATGCTGTGGAAGGGCGGCAACGCGGTCGACGCGGCGCTGGCCGCGGCCGCCGCGATCACGGTCGTCGAGCCCGTATCGTGCGGGCTCGGCGGCGATGCGTTCGCGCTCGTATGGGATGGCGACCGACTGTCGGGGCTCAACGCATCGGGCGTCGCGCCGGCCGCATGGAACGTCGACTACTTCCGCAAGCGTCACGGCGAGGACGCGCGCGGCAACGCGAACAAGCCGACCCGCGGCTGGGACACCGTCACCGTGCCGGGCGTGATCGCGGGCTGGGAAGCGCTGCACGCGAAGTTCGGTTCACTGCCGTTCGCGGACCTGCTCGAGCCGGCGATCGAGATCGCGGAGCGCGGCTTTTCGGTGCCGCCGATCGTCGCGCACAAGTGGGCGGCGGCCGTCCCCGAACTGCAGGGCCTGCCCGGTTTCGCGGACACCTTCATGCCGCGCGGCCGCGCGCCGCTCGTCGGCGAACGCGTGTGCCTGCCCGGTCATGCGCAGACGCTGCGCACGCTCGCGAAGGACGGCGCGCGGGCGTTCTACGAAGGCGCGCTCGCCGAGCGTATCGCCGCGTTCGCGCGCGAAGGCGGCGGCGCGCTGACCGCAGCCGACCTGCGCGCGTACCGGCCGGAATGGGTCGAGCCGATCGGCAAGCGCTTCGGCCGTCACACGATTCACGAGATCCCGCCGAACGGGCAGGGCATCGCCGCGCTGATCGCGCTCGGCATCGCCGAGCAGGCGGGCGTGACCGAGTGCCCGGTCGACTCGGTCGATTCGCAGCATCTGCAGATCGAGGCGATGAAGCTGGCGTTCGCCGACGTCTATCGCTACGTCGCCGATCCGCGCGCGATGGACGTCACGCCCGAACAGATGCTCGACGATGCGTATCTCGCCGAACGCGCGAAGCTGATCGATCGCGCGCGTGCGACGCACTTCGCCGCCGGCCGTCCGCATTCGGGCGGCACGATCTACCTGTCGGCGGCCGACGAGCGCGGGATGATGGTGAGCTTCATCCAGTCGAACTACATGGGCTTCGGCTCGGGGCTCGTCGTGCCCGGCGCCGGCATTGCGCTGCAGAACCGCGGGCACGGCTTCTCGATGGACCCGGCTTCGCCGAACGTCGTCGGGGGCGGCAAGCGGCCGTTCCACACGATCATCCCGGCGTTCGTTACCGAGGAAGCCAATGGCCGCACCGAGGCCGTGATGAGTTTCGGCGTGATGGGCGGCGACATGCAGCCTCAGGGCCATCTGCAGACCGTCGTGCGGATGCTCGGCTATGGCCAGCAGCCGCAGGCCGCGTGTTGCGCGCCGCGCTGGAAGGTCAATCGCGACTTCACGCTCGACGTCGAGGCGACGATGAACCGCGCGACGGTCGACGCGCTGGCCGCCCGCGGCCATACGATCCAGTCGATCGACGATCCTTACATGGATTTCGGTTCGGGGCAGTTCGTGTGGCGCCTCGATCCCGACGATCCCGAGCGCGGCTACGTGGCCGCGAGCGACAGCCGGCGCGACGGGCTCGCGGCCGGTTTCTGACGGATCGCTTCCGGCTTTCTTTGCAGTTGTCCAGCATTACGGGCGGCCCGGTGGCCGCCCGTTTCGTTTGATGCGGCGGATCTCGTCGACCGCGCGCAAGCGGTTTGAAGGACTCGTCTAACGAACGGCAACAGACGCCGTGGAACTGCGCGTGTCGGGTATGGTCAGTGCTCTGGAGCACGAACTTCAAAGTCCGGCTAAGATGCCAGGATGGTTCGGCCGGACCGACTCACTATAAACGCAAGTAAAACGCCGCCTGCGGATCGGCTGGCGCCTGTGCCCCAGGCATGGGCCGGCCTCCGCGCGACGACTGGGAGCGCACTACCATGGACACCAAAACGACGCATGTGATGCCGTGGCGTATCGAGGACATCGACCTGAACCGGATCGATCGTCAGCGTGCCGCCGCGAACGAGGATCTGCTACTGCTGCTGTGCGCGTCGTCGTTCATCGAAAGCGGCTCGGATCTCTATACGAGCAATCTGAGCGAATTCTTCAATGACGATCCGGAAGTCTCTGCATGGCTCAACAATGCATGGGAGCCCGAAGAATTGCAGCACGGCCGCGCGCTGAAGGCGTATATCGCGCACGTGTGGCCCGAGTTCGACTGGGATACGGCCTTCGCGAATTTCTTCGCCGAGTATTCGAAGACGTGCTCGGTCGAGGCATTCGAAAAAACCCGCGCGCTCGAAATGGTCGCGCGCTGCGTCGTCGAGACGGGCACGGCCACGCTCTATCGCGCGATCAACGAATGCTCGGACGAGCCGGTGCTGAAGGAAATCACCGACAACATCCGCACGGACGAAGTGCGTCACTACAAGCACTTCTTCAAGTTCTTCAAGAAGTACAACCAGGTCGAAGGCAACGGCCGGCTCGCGGTGCTCGGTGCGCTTGCGCGCCGCGTGATGGAAATCAAGAACGAGGATTCCGAGATCGCGCTGCGCCACGTGTTCGCGATCCGCTATCCGGACCGCGTCGGCGACAGCCAGTACAACCGCGAGCGCGCCGCGCGCATCAATTCGCTGGTCCGGCGCAACCTGTCGGCCGACATGTGCGTGAAGATGCTGCTCAAGCCGCTCGACCTGCCCGCGAAGATCCAGCCGGGCGTCCACTATCCGCTCACGAAGATCACGCGGCACGTTTTCCTGCGCTGATCGCCGCGGGGCGGCCCGTCGCGCGTATGCTGGCGCATCCTCATCCGATCCGCAGCCGGGCCACGCCATCATGACCGATACCCATCGCCACGCACTCGAACAATGGACGTTCGATGCGTGGCCGTCCGCCGTCGTGTCGCTGTTCGACGGCACCGCGCTCGAGCGTCATGCCGGCGTCGCCGCGTCGCTGATCGTCGCGACCGACGACGGCCAGTTGCGCACGACGCTGCTCGGCGTCGGCGAAATCTACGCACACGATGCGCGCACGCTGCTGATCGCGCTCTGGCCGCAGTCGCGGGCGGCGCGCGCGATCGCGCAACGGCGCACGGCCGCGTTGACGCTGGTCGCGGACGGCGCGTTTTTTCAGGCGCAACTGGAGATGAGGCCGCTCGAAGGGGACTTCGGCGGACTGGCCGGATTCGCTGCGACGATCGCGCACGGCGATGCGCAGCGGGTCGGCTATGCGCGTCTCGCGACAGGCGTCACGTTCACGCTGGAAGGGGAGCGCGCCGCGGTGCTCGCACGCTGGCAACGCCAGATCGAGCACCTGCGGCGCGCGGCCGCGCGGCTTCAGTGACCGCGCTGGCCGCTGCGCGACGAACGGTTGCGGTTCGGATGCGCGGCGTTGCCGTTTGCCGGGCGGGCGCCGTTGGCGCCGCCTGCCGGACGTCCGCCGCTATTGCCAGCGGCGCCGCCTTGCGTGCGCGGCTTCGCGGTCTTCTGCTGCGATGCCTTCGGTTGCGCGTTGCCGTCGCGTTTCGCGGCCGGCTGGCCTGAGCCGCCGGCACGCGGCTGGCGATTGCCGCCGCCACCGCCGCCGCGCGGTTGCTGCTGGCCGCGGCGTTGCTGGATCGGCTCCGGCTTCGCGTTCGGATCGGGTTCGAAGCCCGCGATCACTTCCTGCGGGATCTCGCGCTTGATCAGCCGCTCGATGTCGCGCAGCAGTTGCTTCTCGTCGACGCACACGAGCGACACGGCTTCGCCGGTCGCGCCCGCGCGGCCCGTGCGGCCGATCCGGTGCACGTAATCCTCGGGCACGTTCGGCAGGTCGAAGTTGACGACGTGCGGCAACTGGTCGATGTCGATCCCGCGCGCGGCGATATCGGTCGCGACGAGCACCTGCAGCGTGCTGTTCTTGAACTCGGCCAGCGCGCGCGTACGCGCCGACTGGCTCTTGTTGCCGTGGATCGCCATCGCGCTGATGCCGTCCTTCGTCAGTTGCTCGGCGAGCCGGTTGGCGCCGTGCTTGGTGCGCGTGAACACGAGCACCTGGAACCAGTTGTGTTCGCGGATCAGGTGCGTGAGCAGCTCGCGCTTGCGGTCGCGGTCGACCGGGTGGATCTTCTGCGCGACGCTCTCGGCGGTCGTGTTGCGGCGGGCGACCTCGATCAGCGCGGGCGAATCGAGCAGGCTGTCGGCGAGCGCCTTGATTTCATCGGAGAAGGTGGCCGAGAACAGCAGGTTCTGGCGTTGCGGCGGCAGCTTCGCGAGCACGCGCTTGATGTCGTGGATGAAGCCCATGTCGAGCATCCGGTCGGCTTCGTCGAGCACGAGGATGTCGAGATCCGACAGGTCGATGGTCTTCTGCTGCATGTGGTCGAGCAGGCGCCCCGGCGTCGCGACGACGATGTCGACGCCGCGCTTGAGCGCATCGATCTGCGGATTGATGCTGACGCCGCCGAACATCACGGTCGAGCGCAGCTTCAGGTACTTGCTGTACGCGCGCACGCTTTCCTCGACCTGGGCGGCGAGTTCGCGCGTCGGCGTGAGGATCAGCGCGCGCACCGCACGCTTCGCGCCACGGTGCTCCGCGTAGAACGTATGCAGGCGTTGCAGGATCGGCAGCGTGAAGCCGGCGGTCTTGCCGGTGCCGGTTTGTGCGCCGGCGAGCAGGTCGCCGCCGCCGAGGACGGCCGGGATCGCCTGCTGCTGGATCGGGGTCGGCGACGTGTAGCCGAGCTCGTTGACCGCCTTGACCAGCGGTTCGGCCAGGCCGAGAGATTCGAAAGACATAGATACCACTCTTGAGTTTTATGATCGGCGATGCATCGCGCGGCCCGCGCGGCAAACCTGCATCGCAAAACAGCCAAAAAGCAAAAGGGCGCGGCCGCGGTTTCCCGCAGCCGCGCCCCGTTTGTGTGAGCCGCTTCTTAGTCGAGCGGCGCGGAACGCAGGTCGCTCACCTGTTGCGGCGAGATCGGCGTACCGTTGTTACCCCAAGACATCCGGATATACGTGACGACCGCCGCGACTTCCTGGTTCGACAGCGACTGCGCGAACGGCGGCATCCCGTACGGACGCGGATTCTTGAACGTGCTCGGCGGGTAGCCGCCATTCAGCACCATGCGGATCGGGTTGACGGCCGATTCCATCATGATCGAGTGGTTGCCCGCGAGCGGCGGATAGGCCGGCGGCTTGCCCGCGCCGTTTTCGGCGTGGCAGGTCGCGCAGTTGTCCGCGTAGATCTTCTTGCCCTGGTCGAACAGCGCGTTGCCGAACTGCTTCGACGGCTCGTACTGCATGTTCTTCGGCGCTTCGGCTTTCTGCGGGATCGACTTCAGGTACGTCGACATCGCGCGCGTATCTTCGTCGGTCATGTACTGCAGGCTGTTGTGGACCACGTCCGCCATCGGGCCGAACACCGCGCCCTTCTGCGACACGCCGGCCTGCAGCAGGTCGGACAGCTCCTGCACGTGCCAGTCGCCGAGGCCGAGCTCCTTGTCGTTCGTCAGCGACGGCGCATACCAGTTCTGCAGCGGGATCAGGCCGCCGGCGAACGCCGACGAGCTCACCGGGCCGCCCATCATGTTGATCGACGTGTGGCACATCGAGCAGTGGCCGAGGCCTTCGACGAGATACGCGCCGCGGTTCCATTCGACCGACTTCGTCGGATCCGGCTTGTATTCGCCTTCCTTGAAGAACAGCGTGCGCCAGCCGATCAGCAGGTTGCGGTTGTTGAACGGGAACTTCAGTTCGTGCGGACGGCTCGGCACCGACACCGGCGCGACCGAACGCAGGTACGCGTAGATCGCGTCCGAATCGGCGCGCGTGACCTTCGTGTAGCTCGCGAACGGGAAGCCCGGGTACAGCAGGCTGCCGTCCTTCGAGCGACCGGTGTGCATCGCGCGGTAGAAGTCGTCCGACGTCCACTTGCCGATACCGTTCTGGTCGTCCGGCGTGATGTTCGGCGTGTACATCGTGCCGAACGGCGTCGCCATCGGCAGGCCGCCCGCGAACGACTTGCCGCCGCGCACGGTGTGGCATGCGATACAGTCGCCGACGCGCGCGAGGTATTCGCCCTTCTTGATCAGCGCGGCCTGGTCGGCCGGCGTGGCCGCGACGGCGGCAGCGCCGTGCAGCGTGTCGTTGCCCGGCCACAGGACCGGCACGAGGGCGGCAGCCGCGACGATCGCGACGGCCGAGAGTGCAAACAGGGACTTGCGTTTCATTGTGTCTGTCTCCCTTGCCTTATTGCGGTTCGCTGCCGCAGGCGAGCGGAGTCTTCATCGAACGCGCCGGGGCCGGCACGGGGTTGGCGGGCGCCGGTTGCGCGGCGAGCCACGCGGTCACGGCCGTCACGTCTTCGTCGGAAAGCTTCGCGGCGATGTCGTGCATGCAATCGGGCGCCTTCGCGTGGCGGTTGCCCGAGCGCCATGCGCCGAGCTGCGCGCTCAGGTAATCGGCGTGCAGGCCGACGAGGCCCGGGATCGCCGGCTGCATGCCGGTCAGCCCTGCGCCGTGGCAGGCCACGCAGGCCGGCAGCTTGCGGGACGGGTCGCCCTGCGTGACGAGCTGCTTGCCGCGTGCGAGCGTCGCGGCCGGCAGCGTCGGCTTCGCCGGCGTCGGGTACGGCGGACGTTCGGCCGAGAAGTGCTCGGCGATTTCCTTCAGGTAATCGTCGTTCAGGTACGTCAGCAGATAGTTCATCGGCGGGTACTTGCGCCGGCCGTCACGGAAGTTGACGAGCTGGTTGTACAGGTACTCGGCCGGCTTGCCGGCAAGACGCGGGAAGTAGTCGTTGTCCGTGCCCTGGCCGTGAACGCCGTGGCATGCAGTACAGCCGCGCACGCGCTCGGCCATGGTATCGGGTGCCTTGAGCGGCGCCTGCTGGGCGTGCGCTTGCTCCGTGGGCTTGGTCTGCGCTTGGGCAGCGCTCATAAGGCCCGCGCCGCCGATCATCAGAACGGCGAGCAGCGGACGGAAGAGGCGTCTTGAAGACACACGAGACTCCATGTTTATTCGTCGGGGACCTTGTCCGGGCTACGATCGGCTCGGCGCATGGACGGCAGGACAGCCGGGCTGCTGCGACGCGGCATTCTATCATCGATGGGTAATGACGGCTATTTGGCAAAAGGACATCGGTTCCTGTCCGTTTGCGACTTGCGACAATTTGACGCGCATTGTGCCGGGGGCATGTGAACCGGCGTGCGTTTTCCCCATCGAAGACCGTACACTCGCGGGTCGCGCGGCGCCGCCTCCGCCGCAGGTCCAGTCATTTCTCCCGTTTCCGGATTCATCGATGACGTTTTCTACCGTGCCGTTGCCTGCCTCCCGCTGTCCGTCCCGCTGTCCGTCCCGGTGCCGCCGCACTGCCGGCCTGCCGCTTGCGGGAGGGGGCGCGCGATGAAGTTCGACAGCTTGTGGATCGGTCAGGTCGCGCTCGCGGCGCTGATGGATGCGGCGTTCGCGATGGCGGTCGGCTCGGCGCTGCTCAAGGCGTGGCTCGGCAAGGACGGTGCGCGGCCGGTCATCGCGCCGTCGCACCCCGCCTGGCTGCGCGCGCAACATTCGCTGGTCGCGGCGGCGCTGGCGCTGGTGCTCGCCGATCTCGGCTGGCTCGTCTACGAGGCCGCGACGATGAGCGGCGCGGGGCTCGGCGGCGCGTTCGCCGCGATTCCCGTCATGCTGATGCAAACGCATACGGGCTTCGCGTGGAGCGTCGCGTTCGCCGGCGCGCTGCTGCTCGCGGTCGTCGCGCTCGCGAAGCCGGACGGCCCGGTCGCGCATGCAGTGCTGTGGCTCGCGGTGATCGTGGTCGCGGCCGGCAAGGCGTCGCTCGGCCATGCGGCCGACAGCGGCGTGCTGTCCGCGGCGGTCGGCGTGCAGACGCTGCACCTGCTGGCCACCGCCGTATGGGGCGGCCTCGTGCTCGCGGGCGGGCTCGCGGTGTTGCCGGCGCTCGGGACGTCGGTCGCGCGCGGCGCGCTGATCCGCATCGGCCAGCACCTGTCGCGCACGTCGATCGTCGCGGTCGTCTTCGTGCTCGGCACCGGCGTGCTCAACGCGATCCGCGGGCTCGGCGGCTCGCTCGCGCCGCTCGACGGCAGCACGTGGGGGCGCGTGTTGCTGCTGAAGTTGCTGCTCGTCGCGCTCGCGCTCGTGCTTGGCGGGCTCAACCGCTTCTCGGCGCTGCCGCGCCTGCGCCGCACCGCGTCGACCGAGGACGCGTACACGTTCCGCAACATCCTGCATCTCGAAGGGATGACGATGATCGGCGTGTTCGTGGCGGCGGCCGTGCTGTCGTTCAGCGTGCCGGGATTCGCGGCGCTCGGCTGACGGCCGAACGGCGCAGGGCGCAGGGCGCTGGCGCGCGCCGCTGGCGTGGCGCGGATGCAAGAACGGCCGCCTTGTCGGGCGGCCGTGTCGAACGCATTGCGCGGCGCGCGCCGCACCCCGCGTCTTTCTTATTTATCTCACGCGTTCATCACCACTCGGCGACGCTGCCGTCCGCGTGGCGCCACACCGGGTTGCGCCAGCGATGGCCGGTCTTCGCCATCTCGCGCACCTTCTCCTCGTTCACGTCGATGCCGAGCCCCGGCCCTTGCGGGATCGCGACGAAGCCATCGTCGTAGCGGAACACCTCGGGGTTGCGCAGATAGTCGAGCAGGTCGTTGCCCTGGTTGTAGTGGATGCCGAGGCTCTGTTCCTGGATGAACGCGTTGTAGCTGATCGCGTCGAGCTGCAGGCACGCGGCGAGCGCGATCGGCCCGAGCGGGCAATGCAGCGCGAGCGCGACGTCGTAGCTTTCCGCGAGCGTCGCGATCTTGCGGCACTCGGTGATGCCGCCCGCGTGCGATGCGTCCGGCTGGATGATGTCGACGTAGCCGCCCGCGAGGATGTGCTTGAAGTCCCAGCGCGAGTACAGCCGCTCGCCGAGCGCGATCGGCGTGTTGGTCTGGTTGACGATGTCGCGCAGCGCCTCGGCGTTCTCCGACAGCACCGGCTCCTCGATGAACATCAGCTTGTACGGGTCGAGTTCCTTCGCGAGCACCTTCGCCATCGGCTTGTGCACGCGGCCGTGGAAGTCGACGCCGATCCCGACGTGCGGGCCGACCGCGTCGCGCACCGCCGCGACGTTCGCGATCACCTGTTCGACCTTGTCGTAGGTGTCGACGATCTGCAGTTCCTCGGAGCCGTTCATCTTCACGGCCTTGAAGCCGCGCTCGACCACCGCGCGCGCATTGTTCGCGACGTCGCTCGGCCGGTCGCCGCCGATCCACGAATACACCTTGATGCGGTCGCGCACCTGGCCGCCGAGCAGCGCGTGCACGGGCACGCCGTGATGCTTGCCCTTGATGTCCCACAGCGCCTGGTCGACGCCCGCGATCGCGCTCATCATGATCGGGCCGCCGCGGTAGAAGCCCGCGCGGTACATCACCTGCCAGTGATCCTCGATCAACAGCGGGTCGCGGCCGACCAGGTAGTCGGCCAGTTCCTGCACGGCGGCCTCGACCGTGTGCGCGCGGCCTTCGACGACGGGCTCGCCCCAGCCGATGATGCCCTCGTCGGTTTCGATCTTGAGGAACAGCCAGCGGGGCGGGACGACGAACGTTTCGAGGCGGGTGATTTTCATGACGCGTGTCTCCATGATTGACCGGCGCGCCCGCGCGGGCGCGGCGCACGATCCGTGCTTTCACGGTTATCCTAGCGTAGTCGAATAAAAAATAGTATTAATAGCATTAATGTGCAGATAGTGGGCAGCCCGCCCGACGGAGAACGATCATTCAACGCGACCTGCATGGACAGACGGCCTTCCGGCTCGCGACGGCGATCCTGCGCGGCGACTATCCGCCCGAATCGCTGCTGCCGAGGGAACCCGACCTGATGGAGATGTACGGCGTGAGCCGCACGGTGATGCGCGAGGCGCTGCGCACGCTGACGTCGAAGGGGCTGGTCGAATCGCGGCCGAAGGTCGGCACGCGCGTGCGGCCGCGCCGTGCGTGGAACCTGCTCGATGCCGACCTGCTCGACTGGTATGCGCGCGTCGCGCCGCCGCTCGCGTTCGCGCTGAAGCTGCAGGAAATGCGCGAGATGATCGAGCCGCACGCGGCTGCGCTCGCCGCGCGCACCCATACGCCCGAAGCCTTCGACGCGATCGACGGCGCGGTGCGCGCGATGGCCGCCGCGCGCAACGTCGACGAATGGGTGCGCGCCGACCTGCACTTTCACCTGAGCGTGCTGGAGGCCGGCGGCAACGAGCTGCTGGTGCCGCTCGGCGCGCTGATCGATCGCACGCTCGAGGCGCAACTGCAGCTGAACGCGCGCCGGGCGGACGTGTACAACGCGTCGCTTGCCGAGCACACGGCCGTCAGCGACGCGATCCGCGTGCGCGACGAAGACGGCGCGCGCCGCGCGATGGCGACGCTGCTCGCGGTGACGCGCGCGCGGATCGAGATGTCGTGACGGAGCGGGGCGAGGCGGCCCCCGCGCCGCGCCGTGTCGTCAGGCGTTCGCGCAGCCGCCCGGCTTGTGGATGCGTTTCGTCGACGGCGGGTACTTCGCGAGCAGGCTCGCCGGCCGCCGCGGCCGCGCGACCAGGTCGCCGCCGCAGTTCGGGCAGCGGCCCTTCAGCACGTCGTCGGCGCAGGCCGCGCAGAACGTACATTCAAATGTACAGATGCGCGCTTCCGCCGAATCGGGCGGCAGGTCCTTGTCGCAGCATTCGCAGCCGGGGCGCAGTTCGAGCATGAGGGTCTCCTGGGTCGATGACGGATGGGCGCCGCCCGGACATTGCGTGCGGCGCGTGCGAGCGCTACTGTACGCGTTTGGATCGGCCCGGCCAACGGCGTCCCGCCTGGGCGCCGGCGCTGCGCACGGGCTGCACCGGGAGACGACCATGCTCTATCGCGGAAGCTGTCATTGCGGCGACGTGACGTTCGAGGCGGAAGGCGACCTGCAGGGCGTGATGGCGTGCAACTGCTCGATCTGCCAGCGCAAGGGCGCGCTGATGTGGTTCGTGCCGCGCGACCACATGAAGCTGCTGACGCCCGACGAAAATCTCGCGACCTACCTGTTCAACAAGCACGTGATCCGGCATCGCTTCTGCAAGCGGTGCGGGATTCATGTATTCGGCGAAGGCGTCCATCCGGACGGCACCGCAATGGCCGCGATCAACGTGCGCTGCGTCGAGGGCGTTGATCTCGACGCGCTACCCGTCACGCACTACGACGGCCGCTCGCGCTGAGCGGCGCGCGGTTGCGGGCGCCTGCGCGGCGCAATCGGATCAGGAGGGTTGCACGGCCGCCGCGTTCGGCGCAGGCGTTTCCGCTTGCGGCGCCGGGCCGGCGGTGCGCGTGCCGGCGTCGGCCGGGCGTTCGATCAGCGGCGCGAGCGCCGGCGCCATCGACTTCAGCAACTGCACGGCCATCGCGCTCGTGAAGTCGTAGCGCGCCGCATACGGCTCGTGCGCGGTCGCCGTCAGCACGCCGAAGAACCGGTCGCCGATCGCGAACACGAAGGTGCCGCTGCGGTTGACCTTGCGCGACTCGATCAGCCGCGCGCCGCGCGCATAGATGTTGAAGCGCTGGTCGCCCGTCCCGGTCTTGCCGTACACGTCGAGCGTCTTGCCGTCCGGCAGCGTGAGCCCGCCCGCGAGGCGGCGCGCGGTGCCGTGGAGCACGACGTCGCGCAGCAGCGTGTGTGCGACGTTGACGATCTCCGGCGCCAGCATCGGCTGCGGCTGCGCGGCCGCGCGCACGAAGCGGGTTTCGTACGGCGTGCCCTTCGCGAAATCGAGCCGTGTGATCGTCTCGGTCGGCGCCTTCTGGCCGCCGTTCGCGATCAGGCCGATCAGTTTCGCGAGCGCGTCGGGCTGGTCGCCCGAGGCGCCGATCGCGGCCGCGTAGGACGGCGTCACCTCCGCGAACGGGTAGCCGAGCGCGCGCCACGACTTCGTGATTTCCGCGTACGCGCGCAGCTCGACCATGCGGCGGATGCGGCGGTCCTGCGTCGCGTGGTAGCGGGTCTTGTACAGCCACGAATACGTGTAGAAACGCGCATCGCGACTGTCGCGCTGCACGTCGGCGAGCGACGCGGCCGGATGTGCGCGCAGGTAGTTGAGCGTCCACAGCGCGAGCGGATGAACGCTCGCGATATAGCCGCGATCGTTGAGGTTGAAGCGGTCGATCGCGTACTTCGCGTAGAGCGCGGCGAGATCGTCGTCGGACAGCGTCGCGGCCGGCGTGCCTTTCAGTTGCGCGCGCATCTGCGCATCGAACCATGCAAGCGATTCGTTCGGCGCGACGCTGCGCAGCACCGTCGCGAGCTTCGGCGGCGACTTGCGTACGTCGCGCAGCATCAGCGCGAGCGCGTCGTCGGGCGCCTTGCCCGCATAGCGCGTGTAGTAGCGCTTCACGTAGACCTGGCTTTCGCCGTCGACGAATTGCTGCAGGTAATGCTGGCGCTGCACGGGATCGTTGAGCCACGACGACGACGGGCCGGCCGCCTGCAGCGTTTCGTAGTGGACGATGTCGCGCATCAGCCGCACGAACACGAGGTTGACCGAGTGCTCGAACGCCGCGTGCAGCGTCAGGATGCGGCCGTTGTCCGACTTTTCGAAGTTCGAGAACACCTGCGCGCCGCCGCCCGTGTAGAACACGTCCGGACTCGCCGAATACTTGCGTTCGACGGACGCATCCAGCATCGCCTGCAGCGAGCGGTCGCGCGTATGCGACAGGTAGTCGAGCGCCCAGCGCGACAGCCCGTCGATCGGATCCGGTTTCACGCGCGCCAGCTCCGCGTTCGACAGGTTCGCATAGCGCGCATGCAGGTCGGCGACGATCTGCAGGTACGTGATCAGCGTGCGCAGCTTCGCGGTCGAGCCGAGGTTGATGCGGCCGCCGCGATTCACGTCGAACGGCTGGTTCACGCTGTCGGTCTGCACGCGCAGCATGTTCGCGCCGTTGCGGTGCTCGTACAGCGTGAAGCTGTACGTGAGGTGCGACGGGTCGTCCTTCGGCGCCAGCATCTCGAAACCGTACAGGCCGGCGGCCTGCGCGCCGTCGCGCGTCGATGCCCGCGCGAGCCGCTCCGCGACCGCCTGCTGCACGCCGTTGTCGAGCGTGCTGGTGGCCTGCAGATCGAGCTGGTCGAGCTGGTACAGGTCGCTGATGCCGAGCGCCGACAGCAGCGACGCGCGCGCGGAGGTCGCGGCCTTGCGCGACACGAACGACTGCACGCGCGCGGCGGCCGGCGGCGCGCTGCGTTCGATCTGCGCGGCGAGCGCGGCATCGCGCAGCGCGGGCGAGATCACGCCGCCGTTCGACAGCAGCCGCAGGTAGCTGTCGGTCAGCTTCTGCAGCGCCGGATAGCCGCGGTTGAGGAAGTACGACGGCGCGCGCTGCGCGATCAGCAGCGACAGCGCCTCGCGGAACATCTTGCCTTGCTGGTCGACGTTGTCGCCGGTCGTCGGCGCGGAGAGCACCCGGTTCACGTCGTTGAAGTCGCGGCCGTACCACGCGGCGAGGCCGTCGCCGATGCCGGTGATTTCGCCGACGTGCGGCCGCGCGGCGAGCGGCACGGAGTTCAGGTAGCGCACCACGATCGTGCGGCGCGCGAGCATCGTCTGCGGGCCGTTCAGGTACGCGCGCACCGACGCGGACGCGATCTGCCGCAGCTTCTCGGGCGGCGTCGCGGTGCGGCCCTCGGGCGAATGGCGGAATTTCTCGATCTGCGTCGCGAGCGTGCTGCCGCCCGGGCGCGCCTGATGGCGATTGACCACGTGCAGCGCCTGGTCGGCCAGCGCGCGGCTGAAGCGCCCCCAGTCGATCGCCGGGTTGCGGTTCGGTTCGTTCGCATCGAGCAGGTAGCGATCCTCGATGAACAGCAGCGAATCGGTGATCACGCGCGGCACCGTGTCGAAGTCGGCATAGACGCGCTGCGGGAACACGGTCGCGAACAGCGGCGAGCCGGTCGAATCGAACAGCATCAGGCCCGTCTGGTCTTTCTCTTCGTAAGGGAGAAATAGCCCGCGCTCGCCGAGCGACAGCATCCGCTGCGAATCGCGCGCCTGTTCGCTGACGACGAAGCCGCGCGCGAGCAGCCGCTGCTGGAACGCGGGGATCAGCGCGTAGCCGAAGCGCTGGTCGTACGGGCCGTTCCCGGGGAAGCGGATGTGATCGCTCGGCCCCGTCTCGACCGTATAGCCGACGTCGCGGGTGAGCTCGGACAGGTAGCGCGCCTGCAGCCGGGACGTTTCGATCTCGGTCTGCACCAGCCGCGCGACGATCGCCACCGCGATCAGCAGTGCGGCGAGCAAAGACCACTTGACCCACGTCCAGACCGATGCGGGACCGGTCACGCGCGGGAGGATACGATTCAGCGGCCGATTCATGGCGGCGTCTCCCTGAGGGCGCGGTTGTCCGGCCACACCCCATTAAGGATTAGTGTAGTCCTCCGCGGCGGGCTGCCAAGGCCGGTTGACTACCGAGATGCGCCGGCGCAACAGGCGTGCCCGCGCCGGCCGGGCAACGGGTCGATGGCGGTCGGGGCGCCAGCCGGCGCGGTGCGCCGGCCCTGGGCAGGTCGGGCGGGCGGCGGCGACGCAGCGTGGAAAAATGGTGCGCGATTTCACCGTTCATTCAACTGGTGAAATGCTCGATCAGGTGATCGACGAACAGCCGTGCCTTGCGC
Source organism: Burkholderia sp. BCC0398 (assembly GCF_902833245.1). Classification (NCBI taxonomy): domain Bacteria; kingdom Pseudomonadati; phylum Pseudomonadota; class Betaproteobacteria; order Burkholderiales; family Burkholderiaceae; genus Burkholderia; species Burkholderia sp. BCC0398. The sequence goes on along the minus strand of NZ_CADFEM010000007.1, from coordinate 338,617 downwards.
GGAAAATGCCGGCGGGTCGGGTACGCGACATTCATCTCGAGGGCTTCGAGCCGATAGCCGGGCAGCAGCGCGAGCAGCCGGCCGTCGTCGAGATCCGGCTTGACGAGGAAATCGGGCAGGACCGCGATGCCCATGCCGGACAGCGCCCAGTTCCGGATCAACCCGACGTTGTTCGACGATGCGGATTTGTTCGGGCGCACGGTGATGCGCGTTTGTTCGTGTTCGAACGACAGGTATTCGCCCGCGAAATCGGCATGGAATGCCAGGCCCGCGTGCGATGCGAGATCGTGCGGATGGCCCGGCGCGCCGTGCCGTTCGACATAGTGCGGCGCCGCGCAGACGATCCGGTTGATGCGCGTGAGCGGGCGCTTCACGAGGGTGTTGTTGCCGATGTGCTGCGACAGCAGCAGCCCGATGTCGAAGCCCTCGGACACGAGGTCGACGTGACGGTCCACGATCGTGACTTCCGGCACGATGGCCGGATGGCGCGTCTTGAACGCGTCGATGGCCGGCGCGAGCACGTGCATGCCGAACATGACCGGCGCGGCGATTTTCAGCGATCCAATCGGTTCGTGATGCATCGAGGCGATCGTTTCCTCGACCCGGTCGATCTCGTCGATCACGTGACGTATCTGCGCCAGATAGAGGTGGCCCGCGTCGGTCAGCGACAGGCTGCGGGTGGTGCGATTCAGCAGGCGTGCGCCGAGCCGATCCTCGATGCTCATCACGAGGCGGGTGGCCGACGAATTGGAGATGTTCAGTTCCGTGGCCGCGCGCGCGAAACTGCGAAGTTCGGCGACCTTGACGAATAGTCGCATCGGTAGGAGTTCGTCCATTTTTTTATCGATAAATAGAAAGCGATGACTTGATTCTATCTATCGGTTTGCTGGATTTTAACGGACGTTTTTCGCGAATTATTATTATGGAATCGTGTATTTATCTGGTGTGCGAACGGTATGAGAATGGTGGATTACAAGGCATTAAAGTCGTTGAATTGGCGATTTGATTGAGATTGTCATTAAACCTTTTTGACGGATTTGTATTTAGTAATTGTACGAAAATATAGGCTACTTTTTCGTTAAAGAATCGGACGTTATCGATGCGATGTGATGCCGAACCGTATACGTCCCTGTTGCGTTGGCAGCTTCGCGCGTTCGTGCCGGCGCACGGCCTCGGCGGAACGGCGGAACGGGTAGTCGCAGGTAATCGGGTTTGGCGCATCGCGGCGCGTGAGCGCGCGTGGCCGCCGGATGGCCGTGCGCGGCGAACACGTGTTGCAGCGGGCGGCCCACGCCGAGGACCCGTGTCGCGGCCGCGGCCAGCGGTGATATGCTCGCGGGACGCCCGCGACCGACGGGCGGTTTCACGATGCCCGTGCGCGGTTGCGTCGCGCGGCGTTTCCGAGGGAAGAACCGACATCATGAGCCGCAAATTCATTCTGAAGGGCGACACGACCGATCACGGCGGCGTCGTGCTCGAAGGGATCGCCAATTCGTCGTTCGACGGGCGCGAACTCTCCTATCTCGGCGCAGCTGTGTTCTGCGCGGCGTGCAAGTCGCCGGGCGTGATCGTATCGGACGGCGGCGAGCGCACGATGACCGTGATGGGCAAGGTCGTCGCGCTCGAACACGACCTGTGCCAGTGTCTGTGCACGCCGCAGCCGAAACTGTTCCCGTCGCAGGCGACCGGGACGATCTCGGGCTGAGCCCCGCCACGCGGGCGTTCGTCGTCCGCGCTGCGTCGAGACACCGATGCCCGCCGTCAGACGCTGCCTGCGGTCTCGATCACGAGGATGCGCGCGGCGCCGAGCGGATGCGCGACGTGCTCGGTGCCGACCGTCGCATGGAAGACGTCGCCCGTCTCGAGCACCGTCGCATGCTCGACGCCTGCGTCGCGGTAGCGCATCTCGACGCGGCCATCGAGCACCGCGAACACCTCCTCGCCGTCGTTCACGTGCCAGCGATACGGCTGGTCGGTCCAGTGCAGCCGGACCGTGATGCCGTTCAGGTTCGCGATGTCGAGCGCGCCCCACGCGCAGTCCGCCGTGAATGCGGCACTCCGGATGATCTTCATCGATGTGTTCTCCGGCACGCGTGTGTGCCGCTTTCCCGTGATTTTTCCGACATCCGCGTTCAGCGCGACGCTGCGCGCAGCGCCTGCTCGACGATCTGCTTGCGCTTCTCGAAGCCGGCGGCCGTCCGTTCGGTGACGCGCGTCACGACCGCAGCCGGCGCGGTATCGGGCGAGCCGGCGTCGAACGGCGGCGCGGGCGCATATTCGAGTTGCAACTGGATCGCCTGCGCTTCTTCGTCGCCGACCAGCTCCGCGGCGATCGTCAGCGCGAAGTCGATGCCGGCCGTCACGCCGCCGCCCGTGACCAGGTTGCCGTCGCGCACGACGCGCTCGCGCACCGGTATCGCGCCCAACGGTTCGAGCAGCGAGTGGAACCGCCAGTGCGTCGTCGCGCGCCGTCCGCGCAGCAGGCCGGCCACGCCGAGCAGCAGCGCGCCCGTGCAGACCGACGTCACGTAGCGCGCGGTGGCCGCGCGCCGTTGCACGAACGCGATCGTTTCGGTATCGAGCAGCAGGTCGTTGATGCCGATCCCGCCCGGGATGCAGATCACGTCGAGCGGCGGGCAATCGTCGAACGTGCAGGTGGGCGCGAGCGCGAGGCCGCTGCTCGACGCGACCGCGTCGCGCGACTTCCACACCAGATGGACGGCCGCGTCGGGCAGCGACGCGAGCACGTCGTGCGGGCCGGTGAGGTCGAGTTGCTGGACGCCCGGAAAGACGAGAAGGCCGATATGCAGGCTCATGCGAGGACTCCGTCGGGAAGGGAACGCGCGCCGTTCGGCACGGGATGGACAGACCGATTCTAGGCGCGTAGTGTTTGGCGAAATTGCCATATCGCCCACGTTTTCAGCCAATCGCCATGCCCGCCGCCGCTCCGCGTTCGATCCTCGTCCTCGCGTTTCCCCGTGCGCAACTGCTCGATGTGACGGGGCCGCTGCAGGTGTTCGCATCCGTCAACGAGCTCGCGCTGGAGCGCGGGCAGCCGGCGCCGTATGCGCCGCGCGTCGTGGCCGTCGAAGCCGGGCCCGTCGAGACGTCGTCGGGCCTCGTCGTGATGGCCGAGTCGCTGCGCGCGGCCGCGCGCCGTCCCGACACGCTGATCGTCGCCGGCGGGAAGGGCGTGCATGCGGCGTCGAAGGATGCGCGGGTGGTGAGTTGGGTGCGGCAGCAGGCCGGGCGCGCGCGGCGCGTGGCGTCGGTCTGCACCGGCGCGTTCCTGCTCGCCGAGGCCGGCCTGCTCGACGGGCGGCGCGCGGTCACGCACTGGGCGCGCTGCGACGAATTCGCGGCGCGCTACCCGAACGTGCGTGTCGAACCGGACCCGATCTTCATCCGCGAAGGCGCGCTGTGGACGTCGGCCGGCGTGACGGCCGGCATCGATCTGGCGCTCGCGCTGGTCGAAGAGGATCTCGGTCGGGCGACCGCGCTCGACGTCGCGCGCGAACTCGTCGTGTTCCTGAAGCGTCCGGGCGGACAGGCGCAGTTCAGCACGATGCTGTCGATGCAGCGCACTGCCGACCGGTTCGGCGAGCTGCACGCGTGGATGGCCGAGCACTTGACGGCCGACCTGTCGGTGCCCGCGCTCGCCGAGCGCGTGAGCATGAGCGAGCGCAGCTTCGTGCGCCACTATCGTGCGGAGACCGGCCGCACGCCCGCGCGCGCGGTCGAGCAGATCCGGGTCGAGGCCGCGCAACGCCTGCTCGGCGAAACGGCGTGGCCCGTCAAGCGGATCGCCGGGCGTTGCGGCTTCGGTACCGAGGAGACGCTGCGACGCAGTTTCGTGCGCGTGCTCGGCGTGTCGCCGCAGGGATATCGCGAGCGGTTCGTGCGGTAACGGACGACGGATGAGCGGGGCCGGAGCAGGCGCTGCGCGGAACTGAACGGAAACCGGTCGGTTTCGAGTCCGAAGCACCGAAACTATTCAGGATTGGACAACAATAGGCGGGGGCTTGTGCCGCGCCCGCCGCGGGCTCTATTCTGTTCCGTTGGTGATTCGAAGGGGAAGCGGCATGGACCGAATCCAGGCAATGGAAGTTTTTACCCGCGTGGTCGACGCGAACAGCTTCACGCGGGCGGCCGACACGCTCGCGATGCCGCGCGCGTCGGTGACGACCATCATCCAGAATCTCGAGGCGCTGCTCGGCGTGCGCCTGATGCACCGGACGACGCGCCGGCTGTCGCTGACGCCGGAGGGCGCCGCGTACTACGAGCATTGCATGAAGATCATCGCGGAGATCGCCGAGGCCGACGCGAGTTTCCAGGCCGGCAACCGCAAGCCGAGCGGCATGCTGCGCGTCCACATGCCGAGTTCGCTCGGGCGGCGCATCGTGCTGCCGTCGCTGTCGATTTTCCGGCAGCGCTATCCGGACATCACGCTCGAGCTGGGGCTGTCCGACCGCTACGTCGATCCGGTCGAGGAGGGCATCGACTGCATGATCCGGGTCGGGCCGCTCGAGGATTCGTCGATGGTCGCGCGGCGCATCGGGATGCTCAAGCGCGTGACGTGCGCGTCGCCTGATTACCTGGCCCGTCACGGCGAACCGAACGAGATTGCCGATCTCGTCGAACATCATGCGGTGAATTTCCGCTCGAGCCACGGCGCGCGGGCGATTCCGTGGGTGTTCATGATCGACGGCAAGCCGTTCGAGGTGCGGATGAACGGCAGCGTCACGGTCAACGATTCGGATGCCTACGTGACGTGCGGGCTCGAAGGCTTCGGGATGATCCAGCCGACGCTGTTCATGGTGCTGCCGCACCTGCTCGACGGTTCGCTGGTCGAAGTGCTGCCGGACAGCAATCCGAAGCCGAAGCCGATTTCCATCGTGTATCCGCACAACCGGCATTTGTCGCAGAAGGTGCGCGTGTTTGCGGACTGGATCGCGGAGGTGTTCGAGTCGACGCCGGCGCTGGAGGGTGGGGAGAACTGGCGGGGGAAGGTGGGGGCGGAGGCACGGGATGCGAAGCGCGGAGCGGTGGTGGCGTAGTCGCGGCGCAGCACGCGGGCTGAAGGACGGGCAACGTGCGGCACCGTGTGCGCTGAAGCAATGAAAAAGCCGCTGTTTCTTTCGAAACAGCGGCTTTTCGCATTTGGTGGCGAATCAGGGATTCGAACCCCGGACCTGCGGATTATGATTCCGTCGCTCTAACCGACTGAGCTAATTCGCCGAAGACCCAAATTATGTCGATCGGCCGGCCGGCTGTCAATACCTTTTTCCATCTTCCCCGAAAAAAGTTGCCGGCGGCCCGTGCCGGCCTCCATCGCGGGCGGGAGCCGGCCAGCGGAAGCAGTGCCTCCGCCGGCCTTTCCCCGCTGCGCAGCCAACATCAATCCTGCGCGTAGATGTCCGAGTCCTTCGTCTCCTTGACGAACAGCAGGCCGATCACGAACGTGGCCAGCGCGATCACGATCGGATACCAGAGCCCCGAGTAGATGTTGCCCTTCGCCGCGACGATCGCGAACGCGGTCGCCGGCAGGAAGCCGCCGAACCAGCCGTTGCCGATGTGATAGGGCAGCGACATCGACGTGTAGCGGATCCGCGTCGGGAACATCTCGACCAGCATCGCCGCGATCGGGCCGTAGACCATCGTCACGAAGATCACGAGGATCGTCAGGATCACGATCGTCATCGGCCAGTTGAGTTGCGCCGGGTCCGCCTTGGCCGGGTAGCCGGCCCCCTTCAGCGTCGACGCGAGCGTCTTGTCGAATGCCGCGCCCTGCACCTTCGCGTCGGCCGCCTTGCCGTCGTAGGTCTGGATCACCGTGTCGCCGACCTTGATCTGGGCCGGCGTACCGGCCGGCGCCGCGACGTTCTCGTAGTTCAGGCCGGCCTTCGCGAGCGCGCTCTTCGCGATGTCGCACGAACTCGTGAACTTCGACGTGCCGACCGGGTTGAACTGGAACGAGCAGGCGGCCGGATCGGCGATGACCGTGATCGGCGCCTTCTGCGTCGCGAGTTCGAGCTGCGGGTTCGCGTAGTGCGTGAGCGCCTTGAACAGCGGGAAGTAGGTCAGCGCCGCGATCAGGCAGCCCGCGAGGATGATCGGCTTGCGGCCGATCTTGTCCGACAGCGAACCGAAGAACAGGAAAAACGGCGTGCCGATCAGGAGCGCGATCGCGATCAGGATGTTCGCGCTCGCGCCGTCGACCTTCAGCGTCTGCGTGAGGAAGAACAGCGCGTAGAACTGACCCGTGTACCACACCACGGCCTGGCCGGCCGTCAGGCCGATCAGCGCGAGGATCACGATCTTCAGGTTCTTCCACTGGCCGAACGCTTCGGTCAGCGGCGCCTTCGACGTCTTGCCTTCCGCCTTGATGCGCAGGAACACCGGCGATTCGTTCAGTTGCAGCCGGATCCACACCGACACCGCGAGCAGCAGGATCGACGCGACGAACGGCACGCGCCAGCCCCAGCTGCCGAACGCTTCCTCGCCGATGAACGTGCGTACGCCGAGGATCACGAGCAACGACAGGAACAGGCCGAGCGTGGCCGTCGTCTGGATCCATGCGGTGTAGAAGCCGCGCCGGTTGGCCGGCGCATGCTCGGCGACGTAGGTCGCCGCGCCGCCGTACTCGCCGCCGAGCGCGAGGCCCTGCAACAGCCGCATCGCGATGAAGATCACGGGGGCGGCGATGCCGATCGACGCGTAGCCGGGCAGGAAGCCGACCACGAACGTCGAGACGCCCATGATCACGATCGTCACGAGGAACGTGTGCTTGCGGCCGACGAGGTCGCCGAGCCGGCCGAACACGATCGCGCCGAACGGCCGCACCGCGAAGCCGGCCGCGAAGCCGAGCAGCGTGAAGATGAACGCGGCGGTCGGATTGACGCCGGAGAAGAAGCTCTTGCTGATGTAGGCCGCGAGCGAGCCGGCCAGGTAAAAGTCGTACCACTCGAACACGGTGCCGAGCGACGACGCGAAGATCACCTTCTTCTCTTCGCCCGTCATCGGCGAGTGCGAAATTTGCCCGCCTAACGTTGCCATGAATCGTCTCCAAGTCCCTTGATATAGATATGCGGCCGCCGTGGGAGGGGCGGGCCTGTCGACGATTATTGGCACGGAAACTTACGGCCCACTGACTCGCGCGTACAAAACCACTGCGCGTTAACCCGCGTCGAATCGGCCGCTTCGCGCGCCGATCGTAGCGCGAACGGTTGGTAAATCGCCGGTTTCGACGTTTTTGCGCCGCGCCGCGGCGGCGCGCGTCAGGGTTAATCCGGGGCGGGGGCGGCCAGCGGCAGGCTGATGCGCACGAGCGTGCCGGCGAGGCGCGGGGCGTGCTGATAGACGTGATCGTCGAGCGTCAGCGTGCCGCCGTGCTGCGTGGCGATCTCGCGCACAATCGCGAGCCCGAGGCCGCTGCCGTCGCCTTCGCGGCCGAGGATCCGGTAGAAGCGCTCGACGACGCGATCGCGCTCGCCGGCCGGGATGCCGGGGCCCGTATCCTCGACTTCGAGATGCACGCGCCGCGCCGCGGGCTCGGCGCGCACGCGCACCGTGATGCGGCCGCCTTCGGGCGTATAGCGGATCGCGTTGTCGACCAGGTTGCCGAGCATCTCGCGCAGCATCACCGGATTGCCGTCGACGTCGAGCGGCGCGTCGTCGTCCGGGCCTTCGTACCCGAGGTCCATCCGTTTCGCGAGCGCGGCCTGCACCCAGTCGCGCACCGTGCGTCGTGCGAGTGCGCCGATCTCGACCGGCTCGAAGGTCAGCCCGCTCGCGCGGTTTTCGGCACGCGCGAGCGCCAGCAGTTGCGTGACGAGCCGCGCGGCCTGCTCGGAGCTCGTCGCGATCTGCTCGAGCGAACGCTGCACGTCGGGCGGCACCGGGTGGCGCAGCGCGAATTCGGCCTGCGTGCGCAGGCCCGCGAGCGGCGTCTTCATCTGGTGCGCGGCGTCGGCGATGAAACGTTTCTGCAGCGCCATGTTCTGTTCGAGCCGCGCGAGCAGGTCGTTGAACGACGTGACGAGCGGTTCGATCTCGGGCGGCGCGCGCTGCGCTTCGACGGGCGACAGGTCGTCGGGTCGTCGCGCGCGGATGTGCGCCTGCAGCGCGTTGAGCGGCGCGAGCCCGCGCGACAGCCCGAACCAGACGAGCAGGATCGCGAGCGGCAGGATCACGAATTGCGGCAGGATCACGCCCTTGATGATGTCGTTCGCGAGCGCGTTGCGCTTGTCGAGCGTTTCGCCGACCTGCACGAGCACGGGCTGCGCGCCGCTCGCCTGCGGCAGCGCGACGGTCGTATATGCGACGCGCACGTCGTTGCCGCGCAGCAGGTCGTCGCGGAACACGACGACGCCCGGCGGCGGACGGTCCTCGTCGCGCGGCAGCGGCATGTCGGCCTCGCCCGCGACCAGCTCGCCGCGCGTGCCGAGCACCTGGAAGTAGACGCTGTCGATGTTGTCCGCGCGCAGGAAGTCGCGCGTCTGCTCCGGCAGCGTCAGTTCGGCGACGCCGTTGACCGGATGGATCTGCCGGGCGAGCACGTACGCGTTGGTCTCGAGCGCGCGGTCGAACGGGCCGTTCGCGATCGTCTTCGCGACGAGATAGGTGACGGCGATGCTCATCGGCCACAGCAGCAGCAGCGGCGCGAGCATCCAGTCGAGGATTTCGCCGAACAGCGAGCGCGGGCGCGGCGTTTCGGGCGATTCGGTTTCGTCGGGCGGCGCGAACGGGTTCTCGTAGCGGGCGTCGCGCGCGTCGTCGGCAGCCGACGACGGCGCGCCGGTCGGGTGGCGGGAAGGGGAATGGGCCGGCGTGGCCATCGCGGCGCCGCCCGGCGTCAGCGCAGCGGCGTGCCGGCGGCCGCGGGCTGGGGCGCCGCCGTGTCGGCCGGCGTCGCGGGCGCGACCTTCTCGAGGCAATAGCCGAGGCCGCGCACGGTCGAGATCCGCACGCCGCTCGGTTCGATCTTCTTGCGCAGCCGGTGCACGTAGACTTCGATCGCGTTGTTGCTGACTTCCTCGCCCCATTCGCACAGGTGATCGACGAGTTGTTCCTTCGACACGAGGCGGCCGATCCGCTGCAGCAGCACCTCGAGCAGGCCGAGTTCGCGCGCGGAGAGATCGAGCACGTGATCGTTCGCATACGCGATGCGGCCGACCTGGTCGAATGCGAGCGAGCCGTGGCGCACGACCGTCGGGCCGCCGCCGGCGCCGCGCCGGGTCAGCGCGCGCACGCGCGCCTCGAGCTCGTTGAGTGCGAACGGCTTGGCCATGTAGTCGTCGGCGCCGAGGTCGAGCCCCTTCACGCGTTCGTCGACGCTGTCGGCGGCGGTCAGGATCAGCACGGGGAGATTGGAATTGCGCGCGCGCAGGCGCTTGAGCACGTCGAGCCCGGACATTTTCGGGAGCCCGAGATCGAGGATCAGCAGGTCGAAAGTCTGCATCGACAGCGCGGTGTCGGCGTCGACGCCGCTCTTCACGTGATCGACGGCATAGCCCGATTGGCGGAGTGACCGGGTGAGTCCGTCCGCGAGTATGCTGTCGTCTTCGGCGATGAGAATTCGCATGTTGCTGACCGATGCCGGCAGGGCGTTCGCGCCGGCGCGGCTGTCTCCGAAGTTATTCGTGTACAACGCAACCCGCATTGCGGGCTTGCATAAACCACTGTTTTTTTATACAGTGTCTGCATTCGTGGGCAGCGCTTGATGCGGGCGCGCCTCCAACAGACGCTGCTCATCATAGCAAAGGACGATTCATGGAAGATAGCAAGAAGGGCTCCGGGATGACCGCCGAGAAGAGCAAGGCGCTGGCGGCCGCGCTCGCGCAAATCGAGAAGCAGTTCGGCAAGGGCTCGATCATGCGCATGGGCGACGGCGAGGCGGCCGAGAATATCCAGGTCGTCTCCACGGGGTCGCTGGGTCTCGACATCGCGCTGGGCGTCGGCGGCCTGCCGCGCGGCCGGGTGGTCGAGATCTACGGTCCGGAATCGTCCGGTAAAACCACGCTCACGCTGCAGGTCATCGCCGAACTGCAGAAGATCGGCGGCACGGCAGCCTTCATCGACGCCGAGCACGCGCTCGACGTCCAGTACGCGTCGAAGCTCGGCGTGAACGTGCCGGAGCTGCTGATCTCGCAGCCGGACACCGGCGAGCAGGCGCTCGAAATCACCGATGCGCTGGTGCGCTCGGGCTCGATCGACATGATCGTCATCGACTCGGTCGCGGCGCTCGTGCCGAAGGCCGAAATCGAAGGCGAGATGGGCGATTCGCTGCCGGGCCTGCAGGCCCGCCTGATGTCGCAGGCACTGCGCAAGCTGACCGGCACGATCAAGCGCACGAACTGCCTCGTGATCTTCATCAACCAGATCCGGATGAAGATCGGCGTGATGTTCGGCAACCCGGAAACCACGACGGGCGGCAACGCACTGAAGTTCTATTCGTCGGTGCGTCTCGACATCCGCCGGATCGGCTCGATCAAGAAGAACGACGAGGTGATCGGCAACGAAACCCGCGTGAAGGTCGTCAAGAACAAGGTATCGCCGCCGTTCCGCGAAGCGATCTTCGACATCCTGTACGGCGAAGGCATTTCCCGCCAGGGCGAGATCATCGATCTCGGCGTGCAGGCGAAGATCGTCGACAAGGCCGGCGCCTGGTATAGCTACAACGGCGAGAAGATCGGCCAGGGCAAGGACAACGCGCGTGAATTCCTGCGCGAAAATCCGGAAATCGCGCGCGAGATCGAAAACCGCATCCGCGAATCGCTCGGTGTCGTCAGCATGCCCCCCGATGGCGTAGCCAACGAAGCCGAGGCGCTGGACGAAGAAGAGTGATGGTTGCGCGCCGAGGTCGGGCTGGCGAGCCGGAGGAGCACGACACGCCCGAAACGGCGGGTCGCTCCGGCCGGCGAGCCGCACCCTCGGGCGCCAGCCGGCGGGACGCAGGCCGCAACGCAGCGAACCGCACCGCGACGAGGGCATCCGACGATGTCCTCGTTTCGTTTGAGATTGCCGCACCGGACGATCCGTTCGACGACGAATCGTTCGACGCACACGATCGCCCCCGCCGTCGGGTGTCTGGTGTCCGCTTCCCGGGCGATCGAGCCCCGGGCGCTCGTGCCCCGGGCGATCGCGCAGCCGATGCGCCCGCGACGGAAGATGTCTATACGCGCAGCAGCCAGCATCCGCGCCGCACACGCCGTGCATCCGGCGCGTCTTTCGGCGCATCTTCCGGCGGCGCTGCTTCAAGCGACGCCCCGGGCGCTCGCGAACGCGAGTCGTCGAAGCCGCCGCGGTCGTTGAAGGGGCGCGCGCTCGGCTATCTGTCGAGGCGCGAATACAGCCGCGCGGAACTCGCGCGCAAGCTCGCCCCTTACGTCGGCGAGGACGAATCCGTCGACCCGGTGCTCGATGCGCTGGAAAAGGAAGGCTGGCTGTCCGACGCGCGCTTCGCCGAGAGCCTCGTGCATCGTCGCGCGTCGCGCGTCGGCGTCGCGCGCATCGTCAGCGAACTGAAGCGCCATGCGGTCGGCGACAGTCTCGTCGAAGAGGTGAATGCCCAATTGCGCGAGACCGAGTGGACGCGCGCGCAGGCCGTTTGGCGCAAGAAATTCGGTGCACTGCCGCAAACGCCTGCCGAGCGCGCGAAGCAGGCGCGCTTCCTGGCCGCGCGGGGCTTCTCGAGCGCGACCATCGTGAAGTTGCTGAAGGTCGGCGACGATTTCCCGATCGATGACTGAGCCGCCCGGTCGCGCGCGTGGCGCGCGATTTTGCTGCATCGCAACCGCTTCCGGACAGGCGGGAATACCCGCCGTCGGGGCCGAATGCCTCAAATACCCAATATGCTAAAATCCACGGGTTTTCCTCTTCGGCCTCAACCTCCAGCATGCCGCTATCCGAGCCCGTGCCCCGTCAGTTGCGACATCGACGCGCAATCCGAGCGGAAGCCTACGAGCGCGGCGACGGCTTGTGGGACATCGAAGCCTGCCTGACCGACCACAAGCCGCGCGATGTCGCGCTTGCGTCGGGCATCCGGCCTCAGGGCCTGCCGATCCACGAACTCTGGCTGCGCGTGACCATCGATCGTGACCTCAATGTCGTCGACGCCGAAGCGTCTTCGGAATGGGTGCCCTATCCCGGTCACTGTCAATCCGCTTCCCCCGCCTATCGGGCCCTCATCGGGCTCAACCTCTTCCGCAATTTCCGCCGCAACGCGAACCGGCTGCTCGCCGGCGTCGCAGGCTGTTCCCATCTCACCGAACTGTGCGCCGTGCTGCCGACGGCCGCGATCCAGGTGTTCGCCGGTGATGTATGGAACGTGCGCGAGGAGGGTGGCGAAGGGCCGGACCATGACGGCGTGCACGCCGAACCGCCTTTCCAGCTCGGCCGCTGCCGCGCGCTGCGATTCGATGGCGAGGTCGTGCGGCAGTACTACCCGCGCTGGTATGGCCCGATTCGGCCGGATCTGCCCGGTGAAGGCAGCACGAAGGAATGAACGGAAATCATTCGAAGAAGCGTCTTAAGCGACATTTCATCCAACTCTCAGACTGAAGGGAATCACGCATGAAGATTCACGAGTACCAGGGTAAGGAAATCCTGCGGAAATTCGGCGTCGCGGTACCGCGCGGCAAGCCGGCGTTCTCGGTGGACGACGCCGTCAAGGTGGCGGAAGAGCTCGGCGGCCCGGTTTGGGTCGTGAAGGCTCAGATTCACGCGGGTGGCCGTGGCAAGGGCGGCGGCGTGAAGGTGGCGAAGTCGATCGAACAGGTGCGCGAATACGCGAACCAGATCCTCGGCATGCAGCTCGTCACGCACCAGACCGGTCCGGAAGGCCAGAAGGTCAACCGCCTGATGATCGAAGAAGGCGCCGACATCAAGCAGGAACTGTATGTCAGCCTCGTCGTCGACCGCATCTCGCAGAAGATCGTGCTGATGGGTTCGAGCGAAGGCGGCATGGACATCGAAGAAGTCGCCGAAAAGCACCCGGAACTGATCCACAAGGTCATCGTCGAGCCGTCGACGGGCCTGCTGGACGCGCAGGCCGACGACCTCGCCGCGAAGATCGGCGTGCCGGCCGCATCGATTCCGCAAGCGCGCGCGATCCTGCAAGGCCTGTACAAGGCATTCTGGGAAACCGACGCTTCGCTGGCTGAAATCAACCCGCTGAACGTCTCCGGCGACGGCAAGGTCACCGCACTCGACGCGAAGTTCAACTTCGACTCGAACGCGCTGTTCCGTCACCCGGAAATCGTTGCGTACCGCGATCTGGACGAAGAAGATCCGGCTGAAATCGAAGCGTCGAAGTTCGATCTCGCGTACATCTCGCTCGACGGCAACATCGGCTGCCTCGTGAACGGCGCAGGCCTCGCGATGGCGACGATGGACACCATCAAGCTGTTCGGCGGCGAACCGGCGAACTTCCTGGACGTCGGCGGCGGTGCGACGACCGAGAAGGTCACGGAAGCGTTCAAGCTGATGCTGAAGAACCCCGACCTGAAGGCGATCCTCGTGAACATCTTCGGCGGCATCATGCGCTGCGACGTGATCGCGGAAGGCGTGATCGCCGGTTCGAAGGCCGTGAACCTGAACGTGCCGCTCGTCGTGCGCATGAAGGGCACGAACGAGGACCTCGGCAAGAAGATGCTGGCCGATTCGGGCCTGCCGATCATCTCGGCCGACAGCATGGAAGAGGCTGCGCAGAAGGTCGTCGCGGCTGCCGCAGGCAAGTAACGCTATCGAATACGCATGGCGGCGCGGCTTGCACGCGACGCCCATCGAACAGAGGTCAAAATACATGTCGATTCTGATCAACAAGGACACGAAGGTCATCACGCAGGGCATTACCGGCAAAACCGGTCAGTTCCATACGCGCGCCTGCCGTGAATACGCAAACGGCCGCGAAGCATTCGTCGCGGGCGTGAACCCGAAGAAGGCCGGCGAAGATTTCGAAGGCATTCCGATCTACGCGAGCGTCAAGGAAGCGAAGGCGGAAACCGGCGCGACCGTGTCGGTCATCTACGTGCCGCCGGCAGGCGCAGCCGCTGCGATCTGGGAAGCGGTCGAAGCCGATCTGGATCTCGCGATCTGCATCACGGAAGGCATTCCCGTGCGCGACATGATCGAAGTGAAGGACCGCATGCGTCGCGAAGGCCGCAAGACGCTGCTGCTCGGGCCGAACTGCCCGGGCACGATCACGCCGGACGAACTGAAGATCGGCATCATGCCGGGTCACATCCACCGCAAGGGCCGCATCGGCGTCGTGTCGCGTTCGGGCACGCTGACGTATGAAGCGGTTGCGCAGCTGACGGCACTGGGCCTCGGCCAGTCGTCGGCAGTCGGTATCGGCGGCGACCCGATCAACGGTCTGAAGCACATCGACGTGATGAAGATGTTCAACGACGATCCGGATACGGATGCGGTCGTGATGATCGGCGAAATCGGCGGTCCGGACGAAGCCAACGCCGCCGAGTGGATCAAGGACAACATGAAGAAGCCGGTCGTCGGCTTCATCGCGGGCGTCACGGCGCCTCCGGGCAAGCGCATGGGCCACGCCGGCGCGCTGATCTCGGGCGGTGCGGATACGGCCGAAGCGAAGCTGGAAATCATGGAAGCGTGCGGCATCACCGTCACGCGCAACCCGTCGGAAATGGGCCGTCTGCTGAAGAAGGCGCTGTAAGTATTTCCATCGGGCTCGTCCTGCAGAAAACGCCGGCTTTGCCGGCGTTTTTTGTTATGCTCCCGCAATGAATTCGTAAGCACCGGGCATGCGTGCTGCATGTGCCGACGATGAACCGGGTCGCCCGCGAGGCGGCCGCTGCCCTTTCCTCACCGCCATGCTCGAATTCCTGACCTCGCTGCACTGGGGCGCCATTCTCCAGATCGTCATCATCGATATCCTGCTCGGCGGCGACAACGCGGTCGTGATCGCGCTTGCATGCCGCAACCTGCCGGCGAACCAGCGGCTGCGCGGGGTCGTCTGGGGCACCGCTGGGGCGATCCTGCTGCGCGTCGCGCTGATCACGTTCGCGGTCGCGCTGCTCGACGTGCCGTTCCTGAAGCTCGGCGGCGGGCTGCTGCTGCTGTGGATCGGCATCAAGCTGATGGCGCCGGCCGCCGACGCGCACGACAACATCAAGCCGGCCGACCGGCTGTGGGATGCCGTGAAGACGATCGTGATCGCCGATGCGGTCATGAGCCTCGACAACGTGATCGCGATCGCCGGCGCGGCCGAGCAAGCCGATCCGTCGCACCGGATCGCGCTCGTGATCTTCGGGCTCGTCGTCAGCGTGCCGATCATCGTGTGGGGCAGCACGCTGGTGCTGAAGCTGCTCGACCGTTTCCCGGTCGTCGTGGCGCTCGGCGCCGGGCTGCTCGGCTGGATCGCGGGCGGGCTGATCGTGAACGACCCGGTCGGCGACCGCTGGCCGGTGCTCGATACGCCGGAAGTGGTTTACGGCGCGAGCATCGTCGGGGCCCTGTTCGTCGTCGCGATCGGTTACGCGCTCAGGAAACGCCGCGACGTGCCGCAGCACTGACTGGCCATCCGGCCGACTGCCGGCTTCGCGGCCCGCTGGCTACGATCGAGACGCCTGCCTTTGTCGGCAGGCGTTTTTCGTTTCCGGAGCCTGCCATGTTCGAAGCCTTTTCCGTTTCCCTGTTCCGTCGCGTTGCCGCCGATCTGCGGCGCGCGAACCGGTCGTCGCCGCGCTGGCGGCTGGCCGGGTTCACGCTGATCGAACTGATGATCGTGCTGGCGATCGTCGGCGTCGTCGCGGCCTATGCGATTCCCGCGTACCAGGATTACCTCGCACGGTCGCGCGTCGGCGAGGGGCTTGCGCTCGCGTCGTCGGCGCGGCTCGCGGTCGCCGACAATGCCGCGAGCGGCGCGAGCCTCGACGGCGGCTACAGCCCGCCGGCCGCGACCCGCAACGTCGAATCGGTTGCGATCGATGGCGCCACCGGCCAGATCACGGTTGCGTTCACCACCCGTGTCGCCGCGGCCGGCACGAATACGCTGGTGCTCGTGCCGTCCGCGCCCGACAAGGCCGATGCGCCCACCGCGCGCGTGCCGCTCAAAAAGGGGGCGATACAGGCGGGCGCGATTGCGTGGGAATGCTTCGCCGCCGGCAAGGACGCGTCGTCGCTGCCGGCGCCCGGCGCCGGGCCGTTGCCCGGTAACGCCGCGACGCTGCCCGCGAAATATGCGCCCGCGGAGTGCCGTGCATAAGGCTGGCGCAGAAGGAGAGCGGCCGCGCATGCGGCCTGCCGGCCGCCGCTTCGGCCGGCCGGGCTGCGGCCCGACGCCGGCACGCGGAGCGACAGCCCCGCACAGAGCGGGGAAAGTTTTGTATAGTGCGCCGGTTGCTGACATCCGGTTCGCTCATGCCTTCTACTTTTTCCCGTTCGTTGTCGCTCGTTGCGCTGGCTGTCGCCCTGATCGTGCCGTACGCGATCACGAATCACACGTATCCGATCCCGACCTTCTATTCGGAGTTTTCCGCGCTGGTGCTGTATCTGCTGGTGGGCGTGTCCGTCGTGCTGCTCGCGCGCACCGGCCGCCCGGCCCAGCGGTTTGCCGCGCCGGCGGCGTTCGCGGCGCCGCTCGGTTTTGCGGCGGTGCTGATCGCGCAGGTCGCGCTGATCCCGCTCAAGGTGCCGTCGATGAACTGGCTGGCGGTCGGCTATCTCGCCGCCGCGCTGGTCGCGATGCAGGCCGGGTATGCGCTGGCGCGCGACGGGATGGCGGAAATCGTGTCGCGGATGATGGCCGGTGCGCTGCTCGTGGGCGGCGTGTTCGCGGTCGGCACCCAGATCGTGCAGCTGTTCCACCTCGAATCGGCCGTCTCGCCGTTCGTCGTGGTGTACAACATCGCGGTCGATCGCCGCCCGTACGGCAACATGGCGCAGGCGAACCACCTGGCCAGCTACATCGCCTTCGCGCTCGCGGGTGCGCTGTATCTGGTGCAGACGCGCCGGCTCGCGGTGTGGGCATGGCTCGCGCTGTCGCTCGTGCTGTCGGTCGGTCTCGCGCTGACGGTGTCGCGCGGGCCGTGGCTGCAGGTCGCGGTGATGGTCGTCGCGGGCTTCTGGATGGCGTGGGTCGAATCGCGCCGCACGCCGGGCAATGCGCGTGCGTGGCTGATACCGGTGGTGCTTGCGGTCGCATTCATCGCGGTGAACGTCGCGGTGCGCTGGGCCAACGTGCACTACCACCTGAATCTCGCGGAGTCGGCAGCCGACCGGATGCGCGATGCCGGGCAGATCGCGCCGCGCCTCGCGCTGTGGAAGTACGGGCTCGCGATGTTCCGCGAGCATCCGCTGCTCGGGGTCGGCTGGGGCGAATTCCCGTCGCATCAGTTTGCGCTCGTGCGCACGCTCGGCGGCGTCGAGATCGCGAACAACTCGCACGACATCTTCATCGACCTGCTCGCGAAGTCCGGTCTCGTCGGGCTCGGCGTGCTCGCCGTCACGCTCGTCATGTGGTTCGTGCGTGCGGTGCGGGCGCCGCAGTCGAGCATGCGCGTGTTCGGCTTCGCGCTGATCGGCATCCTGCTGATGCATGCGCTGGTCGAGTATCCGCAGCAATACATGTTCTTCCTCTTGCCGGCGATGTTCGTGATCGGGCTGCTCGAGGTGAAGCCGCTGCGTATCCTGCCGGGGCGTGCGGCATTCGGGCTGTTCGCGGTGCTGTCGTTCGGCGGCGTGCTGGCGGCGGTGCCCGTGCTGCGCGACTACCAGCGCGCGGAAGTGCTCTATTACGGCAGCAGCCCGGCCGCGCAGTACCGCGATGCGCCGTCGCTGCTGTTCGGCGCGTGGGGCGATTACGGTGCGGCGACGCTGCTCACGATTTCGTCGGACAACCTGCCGCTCAAGCTCGCCGCGCACGAGCGCGCGATCGCGCTGCTGCCCGGCGAGACGGTGCTGCGCCGCTATGCGGTGCTGCAGGCGCTGGCCGGCCGCGAAGCGGACGCGCTCGATACCGTCGCGCGCCTGCATGTGTTTGCGAAGGAATTGAAGGACTGGCCGCAACAGCTGGCCGCGTTGTACAAGCTGTGCGATCAGGAGCCGGCGCTGAAGACGTTCAGGGCGGCCGTCGTCGCGAAGTACGGCGAAGCGCCGGCCGACGAGGGCGACGATTCGGACGACGACGATTCGGATTGACGCGTGTCGTGCACGCCGGAACGGGGAATTCCGGCGTCTACCGCGCCGCGCTGACGGCGGCCGACGTCGGAGCAAGACGGCCGCCCGGCGCATAGCGCGCCAATCCGGTCGGGTATCGATTACGTCGCGGATCGCGCGGATTCCAGCCGAATGGGCGGCGATTCGCGTCAACCATTGTCAAATCGCCGCCGCTGACCGGGCGGCGCGTGCACAATGCGCGAAAGCGCTCGCGTGCCCGCCGGCGCGGCGCGTAGCCGGTGTGAATACGGAGAATGTCCAGGCTATCCGGGCATTCCGCCGAGCAGGATCGCGGTCGAGCATTGCTCGGCCGCGCGGCCGTAACGGGGCGCCGGTCCGATGGCCGCGGCGCGGTGCGACACACGCGATGCGGCCGGCGAAAGGCTGCCGGCGCGCGACGCATGTGCCCAGAACAGTGCTGAAGAACGACATTCGACCATGGCCCTTCGCTCGACCTACCTGATCCTGCCCGCCGTCGCGGTACTGCTTTCCGGCTGCGCGATGCTGTCGTCGTCGCAGGAAAGCAAGCTGACCTGCCATATCCCCCGGGCCGTCTATCCGGATAGCGCGAAACCGCTCACGCGTCCGGTTACCGTGCTCGTGCGCGCGCTGATGACGACGTCCGGCGAAGCGCAGAACGTGACCGTGACGACGAGTAGCCGCAACGCGGCGGCCGATCGCGCGGCCGTCGAGGCGATGACGCACGCGACCTGCGCACAGACTGGCGCGACCGCGAATCCTTTCCTGCTGACGCAACCGTTCGTGTTCGAGCCGCAGCGCGGGCAGTGACGGGCGGGCTGCGCGCCGATGGCCGCACCGTTGCACGCGGCCACCGAAAGTCGATCCGTGCGGCCGCCGAGCCGTGCGCTCGATGTGCGGTGCCGCGGAGCCGGCATCCGAATCGCGACGGCGGTCCGCGGCAATCGCATCGGAACGGTCAGAACTGCCGCTTCTTGAGCGTATAGGCGACCAGCGAATACAGCGTGTTCGTTTGGGCGTTGAAATATCCGCCCTGAGCCGGTTTCTCCCTGCTCGAGTTCCAGGTCTTCCCGCCGTCGCTGCTGACGAACGTGAGATCGAGCGGTGTGCCGTTGCGGCTGGCGTCGGTGGCGTAGACGAGCAGCAATCCGTCCCGGCCGACGCTCAGACTATCGAGCGTCAGTGCGTCGTCAAACGAATGCAACTGGCGCACCTGCTCGGGTTCGCCGTTCGTCCACGTCGAAATGGCGCCGACGCGTTTTCCCTTGTCGGCGGGATTATCGAAATTGCGCGGTTCGCCGAGGCGCGACAGCGCGTAAAGCGCATAGTGATTCGACGCGGTTGGAGACGAGGACAGGTTGACGACGACCTGTTCGGGCAAAACGGCCTCCAGGGCGAACCCGGATTGCTCCCAGCCCAGCCGATAGACGACGCTTCCGGCGGTAGCATGCTCGGATTTCTCGACGTGGTATGCCACGCGCAAGGTACCGTCCGGGCCGAGGTCGATGCCGTCAAAGGTGCGGCGGGGTTTGCCGGCCTCCGCAGCACCCGGTGGCAGTTGGATTTCCCGCCACGATTGACCGCCGTCGGACGTGCGCCACACGTGCGGGCCCCAACCGATCGCATAGCCGCGTTGCGGATCCAGAAAGAGCAGGCGACCGATGTTCCGATCTTCGGGCCACGCGAGCTGTACCCAGTCGCGTCCGCCGTTGGACGACTTCCAGAGCTTGGTCACGTGCGGCGTCAGCCCGTCGGCAGGCTGAGGCGACTTGTAGTCCATCCAGCCGGTGCTGATGAATTCGACCGTCCAGTCCTTGGCGTGCCACCAGGCGGCGGTCTGGCCCACCTGCTTGAAATGGCGCGTCATGTCGCCGTTCACCGGGCCGCGCCAGAATTCGACCGACGTCCGGTTCAGCGTTTCGCGACTGTCGCTCATCCAGGCTTCGGCCGGCTCGGCTTTTTCCTTGTCCTTCCATTCCGCGTACGGTTTGAACGTGATTTCAGGATCGCTGATCTTCAGCGTGATCGCCTCGTTTCCCGATATCACGAAGTCGCCTCCGCCGTAAGGCTTGCTGTTCTTCATGAAAGTGTTGGAAACGACCTGCCAGTCATTCGACATAGATGAGAACCCGACAATCAAGACAATGAGCACGACTGCCGCGCCGAGCGACAGCTTCAGGAATTTTTTCGTCATTTCATTTCGGCATCAGTTTTTCGATTGCCTGTGCAACAGGGTCGATGACATGTTCGTTGACGGCATCACCGGCCTGTTTCGCATATTCGACGGTATTGTCGACGTACTGTTTGCCCACGCCGACACCGCTGTCGAATGCCTGGGAGAATGTCCTGAGATCACCCCATTCCTGGGCGTTGGGTTGCTTCAGGATGTAGTACATATCGACAGGCCCGAGCCCGGCCAGACCGCCGTCGAGATAGGCGAGAGGGTGGGTCTTGAACGCGTACGTCTTGAAGGTGTCGTCATCCAGTTCGAGCGCGTACTGCGGCACGTTCATCTCGCAACCGCCGCTGTTCGGCTTCTTGCCCCTGATCGAAATGGTGTCGCCGCGCATGTTCTGCTGCAAACCCTGTTCCAGATAATGCTGCAGGAACCAGCGTGCGCTCGCAAGCCACGCCTTGCCTTTGTCGCTCAATTGCGGGAGCAGGTATTTGCCGTAATTCGAGCAATAGTAGTAACCGTAGCTGACGTAATATCCCGGCGGCTTATGCCCGCATCCGATATGACGCATCATGAAATTGCCGTGGCGGGACCAGTCGGAATCGGTGCTTTCGGCTTGTATCAGGTTCTCCCGCCGATGCAGCAGTTCACGGGCAACTTTCGTGTCTTTCCACGGATCCCATGACGTCGCGAATTTCTTGACGGTTGCCCAGATACTCGACGTGCTGACTTTTTCGACCGTTTCCCAGTACTCGCCATGCAGCGGCCGGTAGTAGTACGGGCACGTTCCGATAATGGAATCCGCCGCCGGCGTCACATGCTTGTCGCAGATGTTGATCTGTACCTTCGGCCGATCCTGGTATCCCGTCGGGGTGAGCATCGCCGCACCGGTTCCGAGCACCTTGTCCTGTTGTCCGTCAGCCATTCGATTTCCCCAGAAACTTGACGACGACGTCGTGCGGCACGTGGCTCTGCGTGAGCCCTGTCTCGCCTGCCGCGTTGGTGACGCCTTCCGAGATCAGTTGTCCGTTCGAGAACATCTGGTACCGCGTGTTCGCGACCGGGATGTCGGTGCCGGCCCAGTGCGCGATGAACGCCTGGTCGTAGTTGCCGTTGGAGTTCGGCAGCGTCGGCATCGCTTGCGACAGGTGGGTGGGGCCGCTGAACGCATGCTGCGCGCCCTTGATGTCGATCTTGCCGGGCGCATGCACCTCGATGTTGCCGTTCGCGATGCGGATATAGGCGCCGCCGGACGTCAGCAGGATTTCCTTCGCCGCGGCGCCTTCGACCGACTGCGTGACGGCGATCAGCTTCAGCGCCTTCTGCGCGGTCAGCTCGATGTTGTCCGCGTGCGCCTGCACTTCGACCTTGCCCTTGCCGGCGAACAACTTCATCCCCGCGTTTTGCGCGAACAGGCTGATCCGGTCGAGGACACTGGCGACCAGCGATTTCCCGGCGGCGACGTGCGTGCTTTGTCCGCTGACGAGGTTGATCTGCTGGTCCGCGGCAAATTGCGCGGATTGCTGCGTGGACATCCCGATGCCGGCCGGGCTGCCGAACAGCATGACCGGCTCCTTGAACGCATTCGCGCTGCCGGTTCCGCCGCCGGCCGTCCGCCCGCCCGACGTGCCGCCGCTCACGCTGTTCCGCGTCGCATCGGCGAACTGCTTCAGTGCCGAGTGGCCGGGGTCGAGCGACTCGCCCTGATGCTGCGCGCTGACCTGCGACATCGCGTCGATCAGTCCTTCCGCGCGCACGAGCTGCTCCCGCGTCTCGTCGACGTCGAGCGGCTGGCTTGCCGCCTGCTTCGGATGCGTCGTGACGTACAGCCCGCGGTTCGCGCGCACGGCGCCGTAGGCGTCCGAGCGCAGGTCGAAGCCGCTGCCGAGATAGCTGCCGCGGTTGTTGCCCGCGTGGTCGATCAGGTAGCCCAGATGCAGATGTGCGTTGGTCTGGCTGCTGTACAGGTGCACGCGGTTCTGCGACGTCGCGTCGTCTAGTACCAGTTGGTTGTAGCCGGCGCCCGCATATTCCTTTGACCGGTATCCGGACAGGATCCCGTTGCTATGCCATTGCGGACTCGTCGCGCCGTTGTAGACCTTGCCGACGATGATCGGACGATCGCAGTCGCCGCCGACGAAGTCGACCAGCACTTCCTCGCCGCTGCGGTGCGGGTGAACGGCGCCGTAGCCGTTGCCCGAATCGGACGACGTGGCGCGGAGCCAGCACGATGCCCTTTCGTCGCCGTCGTTCAGGCGGTCCCAGTGGAAGCGGACCTTGACCCGGTTGAGCGCGTCCGTGTGGACCTCTTCGCCCTGCGGGGCGACGACGATCGCGGATTGCAGGTGCATCGGCGGCTTCGCATGCTCGAACGGGCTGCGGAACGGCACCGTCGTGCGCTGCGCTTCGATGCGGATCTGATAGAAGCCCTCGGTGCCGTCGGGATGACGCACACGCGACAGCGGAGTATCGCCTGCCTGCACGATGCGGCCGATCTCGGCCTGCAGACTGTGCGGGAAAACGGCCGACTCGTCGGCCACGGGCAGGTTGTTGACGATGACCCACGTCGTCTCGATCACCGCGAATTCGCGTTGACCGGCATCGTCCTTGTCGTGTTCGGGATGATCGGCGAACGCGAACGTGCGTCCCGCGTCCATGCGCCGCACGCCGCCGACACCATGAAAGCGCTTCGCTTGCGATTCCTGTTCTTCCATCCAGATCTTCGACAGATGGTCGCCGCGCGACTGCTCGGGATACGTGTACGCACCCGTGTATTCGTAGACTTCGAGCTGCCCCGGCAGGTCGCCCTGGTTCGCGATCGTCGGCGTGTGGGTGGCCTTCGGATTCGACGCGGTGGGCGGCTGCTTGTAGTCGAACGTGCGCGTGGCGCGCGCGACGCTGCGCAGCGTGCGCGTACCGGTGAACTGGACGAGCGTGTCGGCTTCGTCGCCCGTGCCCGCGTGATGAAAGCGCACGGTTCGCGGCGACAGCGCGGGCAACGCATCGAGCCGATCGACGATGACGAGCCGGTGCGACTTGCCGTCGTTGTCCTGTTCCCAGAAACCGTACAGGCCTTCCGATTCCATCAGGCGATGCACGAAATTCCAGTCGTCCTCGTATTGCATGCAGAACGAGCGCGACGGCAGCGGTCGGGAAAGCTGGAACGTGAAGCGGCCCTGGGCCTGCGGGTGCTGGTTCAACACGTCGGCGATGATGTCGTCGGCCGACCGGTCCTGCCAGATGCGCTGATCGCGGCGGAACTTCAGGAAGTGCAGGAACGATGCAAAGACGATCTGGTAGTGCGTGACGCCGCTGTCCGATCCGAGCCGGCGGACCGCATGCGCATAGCCGTGGTGTGGCGCGTACGATTGGTCGGCCTGCTGGATCCAGAGCGTCACCGGCTGCGCGATCAGTTTCTTGAGTTCGACGTCGTCGGATACCGACACGGTATCGACGGTGAACTCGAAATGGCGCCCGAGCCGCGACCGGCCCGCGACCCGCTGCGGCAACAGGACGTCAGGGCCGAGCGGGGTATCCAGCTTGACGAGGCGCGCGTGCTGGACCGGTCCGGCCAGCAACGCGCTTCTTAACGCTTGCGAATTCATCACCAGGGCTCGCTTTGTTGTGCTGTTTTGCTGGTTCGCACGCTCTCTCGTGCGGAATCCGCTAATTGTATGAGATAAACGGTTTTATCTCGAATTTGCGGGCCGGCTGCGCCCTGGCCGTTCAGCCCGCCGCGTCTTCCGCCTTCCAGTCCCCCGACTTCCCGCCGCGCTTCTCGCGCACGCTCACGTCGGTGATCACCATCCCGCGGTCGACCGCCTTGCACATGTCGTACACGGTCAGCAGCCCGACCTGGACGGCCGTCAGCGCTTCCATCTCGACGCCGGTCCGGCCGAACGTCTCGACCTGCACGACGCAATGCACGCCCGGCAGCGCGTCGTCGAGTTCGAAGTCGACGGCCACGCGCGTCAGCGCGAGCGGGTGGCACAGCGGAATGAGATCGGCCGTGCGCTTCGCGCCCTGGATCGCCGCGATGCGCGCGACGCCGAGCACGTCGCCTTTCTTGGCCTTGCCGTCGCGGATCAGCGCGAACGTGGCCGGCAGCATCCGGATCGTGCCGCGCGCGATCGCGATGCGCCGCGTTTCCTGCTTGTCGCCGACGTCGACCATGTGCGCATGGCCGGCGGCATCGAAATGGGTGAGTCCTGACATGTCTTCCTCTCGTGGAACGGCGTGCGCGCGCACGTCCGTCGATCCGGCTCCGTGATCAGCCGCGCTTCGAATCCCGTACCGGCGCGACGAACCGATCCAACTGCGCAGCGGGCGCCTATCATAGCAGCGGCGTTCGCGTTGCCGGACGCGCAGATGACGCATGCGCGGCACGGGACAGTCGTCGCGGCGCCGGTACAATGACCCGAATATTCAGACCAAACGCCGCGATGCGCGCCGCTCGCGCGGGACGGCGTCGTATTCATCCTGCCATGCGTGTCAAACAGTTGCTTGCCGTGTCGCTGTCGGCCGCGCTTGCGCTGCCGCCGGGCGGCCATGCGCAGAGCGCCTCCGCGCCGCCGCTCGAGCCGGCAGCGGGCGGCGCGACGTCGATATCCACCGTGCCGTCCGGCATCGCGACCGGCGTGTTCGGCACGTACGGCGGCGCGGAGAGCCGGTTCTCGGGCGCGGACGGTGCGTCGGCGCCGGTCGCGAGCCTGCGCGCGCCGCTGCGTGCGCTGGAGCTGCCCGATCTTGGCGACGGCTCCGGCGGCGCGCTGACGCCGCAGGCCGAGCGCCGGCTCGGCGAGCGCGTGATGCGCGAGGTGCGGCGCGATCCCGACTATCTCGACGACTGGCTCGTGCGCGACTACCTGAACGCGATGGCGGCGCGGCTCGCGGCCGCGGCGGCGGCGCGCTACATCGGCGGCTACACGCCCGACTTCGACCTGTTCCCGGTGCGCGATCCGCAGATCAACGCGTTCTCGATGCCGGGCGGCTTCATCGGGATCAACAGCGGGCTGGTGGTGACGACGCAGACGGAGTCGGAGCTCGCATCTGTGGTCGGCCACGAGATGGGGCATGTGCTGCAGCGGCACATCGCGCGGATGATCGGCGCGAGCGAGAAGAGCGGCTACACGGCGCTCGCGACGATGCTGCTCGGCGTGCTGGCCGGCGTGCTCGCGCGCAGCGGCGATCTCGGCAGCGCGATCGCGATGGGCGGGCAGGCGTACGCGGTCGACAACCAGCTGCGCTTCTCGCGTTCGGCCGAGCGCGAGGCCGATCGCGTCGGCTTCCAGTTGCTCGCGGGAGCCGGCTACGACCCGTATGGGATGCCGGGCTTCTTCGAGCGGCTCGATCGCGCGTCGATGGGCGATGCGGGCGTGCCGGCCTACGCGCGCACGCATCCGCTGACCGGCGAGCGGATTGCGGACATGGAGGATCGTGCGCGCCGCGCGCCGTACCGGCAACCGCGCCAGTCGGCCGAATACGGGTTCGTGCGCGCGCGGCTGCGCATCCTGCAGAACCGGGCGCCGACCGACATCTCGGCCGAGGCGCGCCGGATGCAGCTCGAGATCGACGATCGCACCGCGCCGAACGTCGCGGCGAACTGGTACGGCATCGCGCTCGCGAACACGCTGCTCGGCCAGTACGATGCGGCGGACAAGGCGCTCGCATCGGCGCGCGGCGCGTTCGACGAGCGCGAGCGGCGCGACGACGATCCGGCCACCCGTTCGCCGAGCCTCGACGTGCTGGCCGCCGACATCGCCCGCCGCGCGGGCCGGACCGACGACGCGGTACGGCTGTCGGCGCTCGCGCAGCGGCGCTGGCCGGCGTCGCACGCGGCGATCGTCGCGCACCTGCAGGCGCTGATCGCCGCGCGCCGCTTCGCCGACGCGCAGACGCTCGCGCGGGCGCAGGCGAAGGCCGACCCCGAACAGCCGGACTGGTGGGATTACCTCGCGAAGGCGAGCGACGGCAAGGGCGACGTGCTCGCGCGGCGCCGCGCGCTGGCGGAGAAACTGGCGCTCGACGGCGCGTGGCCATCGGCGATCCGGCAACTGAAGGAAGCGCGCGACGCGAAGGACGTGTCGTTCTACGAGCAGTCGATCATCGGCGCGCGGCTGCTGGAATTCGAGGCGCGCTACAAGGAAGAGCGCGACGACGAGAAGAACGGCCGCGGGTAGCGGCCATCGCGCGGCGAACGCGGCCGGTGCCGCCGCGGCTCACTGGTCGCTGTCGGCCGCGTCGCGCGCGCGGCGCGCCGGGCTGGCGACGTAGCCGAACCGTGTCGGTACGTCGGCGCACGCGATGCTGCCGAGCGGCAGCGTACGGCCGTCGCGCCAGCGCAGCACGGGCGGCTCGGCATCGAAATCCGCGTGATCGGCGAACAGCCCGAGGTCGTGATCGTGCAGCGCCGCGATGCGCGCGGGCGTGCCGGCGTCGCGAAACAGCACGCCGCCGCCGTCGTCGAGCCACGCTGCCTCCGGCTTGAACGGGGCGCCCGTCTGGTCGGTGAGCGCAAGCTGCCCGTCATGCTCGGCGAGCCGCACGACCCACGGCGTATAGGCGAGTTCGACGTACACGCGCTGCGGCCCGTTCTGGAAGAACCACTGGCCCTGCGCGTCGCATGCGTAGTTGCGGCCGATGAACGCGTTCAGCGCCGCATGCCGGATCGGCGAGCCGAGCTCGCCGGCCGCCTGCGCGGCGTCGTCGCGCAGCCGCCATGCGCCGCGCCGATCGAGCAGCAGCCAGCCGGTGCAATGCGGCACGTTCGGCCATTTGGCGAGCGCCTGCCTGACGATGTCATCCATGGTCGACGAATTTCGAGCAATAGCCGAACACCCGCGCCGACAGCCAGTCGAGGCGGCCGGGGAACGGCCCGGTCATGAAGCCCGCGTGGCCGCCGTGCGCGGGCTGGTCGAGCTCGACGGCCGGCGACACGTCGGCCGGGCCCGGCAGCGCCGATTCGGGCAGGAACGGGTCGTTGCGGGCGTTGAGGATCAGCGTGGGCACGTCGATCGCGCGCAGCAGCGGGCGCGTCGTCGCCTGGGTCCAGTAGTCGTCCGCGTTCGCGAAACCGTGCAGCGGCGCGGTCACGACTTCGTCGAAGTCGCGCATCGTCACGGCCCGCAGCATCGCGTCGCGGTCGAACAGCCCCGGATACTGTTCGAGTTTCGCGAGCCCCTTGCGTTTGAGCGTCTTCAGGAAGCTGCGCGTGTAGACCATCGCGAAGCCCTGCGACAGCGCGCGGCCGCCGGCATGCACGTCGATCGGCGTCGAGATCGCGGCGGCGGCGCGCACGATCGACGTGTCGCTGCGATGCTCGCCGAGCCAGCGCAGCAGCACGTTGCCGCCCAGCGACACGCCGGCCACGACCAGCGGTCCGCGGTGCTGCGCGGCGAGCCGGCGCAGGATCCAGTCGACCTCGGCGCTGTCGGCGAGATGGTAGAAGCGCGGCTGCCGGTTGATCTCGCCGCTGCAACTGCGGAAGTGCGGGACGACCGCGTGCCAGCCGTGCGCGCGCGCGGTGGCCATCATCGCGAGCGCGTAGTGCGAGCCGGAGCTGCCTTCGAGGCCGTGGAACAGCACGAACAGCGGCGCGTCGGGCGTCGGCGCCGCGCTGTCGAGGTGCGCGACCCAGTCGAGGTCGATGAAGTCATGGTCGGGCGTTTCCCATCGCTCTCGCCGATAACCGACTACCGGCCGCCGCGCGAACAGCGCGGGCACGATGGTTTGCACATGGCTGTTGGGCAGCCAGCGCGGTGCGCGATAGCGCAATGAATCGTCGTCGGGGGCCGGGGGCCCGGTCAGCGGCGAGGTGGGCGGAGAAGCCGTACTCATGATCGCCCCGCTAATGCGTTGCTTCGTTTTTCGTCAGTGCAGCGGACCCTGCCCGTGACGGATCTTCGCGGCGAATTGTCCGGCCGCTCGTTCAGGAATCGGGCTCGCGTGGATGTGCGCGATGCGCCATTCGCCACGTTCGTGGATCATCACGTACGTCGCGAAAACCATGTCGGGTTCGGCCGTCAGGTCGGCCTGCTGATGCGCTTCGGCGATCGTATAGACGACTGTGCCGAGGCTGTCGTACACGCGGATGTCGAGCGGCTCGATCGTGACGGGGCGCGTCGCGAGGCGATTGCCCAGCCCGCTGCGGATCTGGTCGAGGCCGTGCAGATGCTCGCCGTCCGCCCACACGCAGCTGGCGAAATCCTCGTCGATCCACAGCGCCAGCAGCGCGTCGAGATTGGCATCCGCGACGGCCTGGTAGTAGGCGTTCAGCGTATCGGCGGCAGCTTCGAACAGGCGGGCAAAACGTGGCATCGGGGTGGTCTCTCGCGCGCATCGCGCGCCGTATTCAGCACGGCGGCCCGGATCGAGCCGCCGTACACCGGTGAATCGGATTGCCCGGCGCGCCGTGCGACGCTGCCGGTCAGGGTCAGCGCTGCCCGACGAGCATGCCGCGCAAATCGCCGAATACCTGCTCGGGACCGAGTTCGCGCAGGCACTTCAGGTGGCCGAGCGGGCACTCGCGTTCGAAGCAGGGACTGCATTCGAGATGTAACCATTGTACCTTCGCCAGGTCCGACAGCGGAGGGGTATGGCGCGGATCGGTCGATCCGTACAACGCGACGAGCGGCCGGCGCAACGCGGCGGCGACGTGCATCAGCCCCGAATCGTTGGTGACGACCGCGTTCGCGCGCGCGATCAGCGCGCACGCCTCGGACAACGACGTCTGCCCGCACAGGTTGCGCACGTTCGGCGCGTGGTCGGCGATCGCCTGCGCGGCGGCCGAATCCTTCGGCGAGCCGAGCGCGACGATCTGCGTATACGGGAACGACTGGTGGACGATGGTCGCGAGCGACGCGAAGTGCTCGGGCGGCCAGCGCTTGGCCGGGCCGTATTCGGCGCCGGGGCAGAACACGACGAGCGGCTTGCGCGTATCGAGATTGAAACGTGCGGACACGCGCGCCGTCTCGTTCAGGTCGGCGTCCAGGCGCGGCGCGGGCAGCGTCTTCATCGACTCGGGCAGCTTCGCGCCCGGCGCGTACGCGAGCGCCGCGTAGTGGGTCGTCATCGGCGGCCGCTCGCCCGACTTGTCGGGGTTCGCGTGCCGCACGTTCAGCAGCCCGTAGCGGTGCTCGCCCGTATAGCCGATGCGCAGCGGAATGTTCGCGAGCCACGGGATCACCGCGGATTTCAGCGAATTCGGCAGCACGTACGCCGCGTCGTAGCCGACGTCGCGCAGGTCGCTCGCGAGCTGCCAGCGGCGCAGCAGCTGCAGCTTGCCGTGCGCGAGATCGGTCGCGTAGACATCGTGGATCTCGGGCATCCGCTCGAGCACGGGCGCGACCCAGGAGGGTGCGACGGCATCGATCGCGATGCGGGGATGGAGCTTTTTCAGCAGCGCAAAAAGCGGCTGCGCCATCAATGCGTCACCGATCCAGTTCGGTGCGATAACCAGCGCTCGACGCATCAGGTCGACTTCCGATGTCGTAATGAAGCACGGCGCACGGGCGCCGCGTTCGGGTTGCCAGAATGGGGAAGGGCGGCGCGCCGGACTGCCGGCTGCGCCGCCTTGCGGGTCGGCGGGCCGTCAGGCCCGGCCGCCGGGGCTCAGTGGCCCTTGACGACCTCGCCGTCGCGCAGCTTGTAGCGCGTGCCGCAGTACGGGCAGCGCGCCTCGCCGTGCGATACGTCGATGAAGACGCGCGGGTGCGCATTCCAGCGCGTCATGGCCGGGTTCGGGCAGTAGGCGGGAAGATCCTTGGCCGTCAGCTCGACCAGCGGCATTTCCTTGATTTCGCTCATGAGACTTTCTCTTATCACTCTTGTGTGGGGCGGTCGGTGGCGCGGCGCGCTCAGACCTTCGTCAGCCAGTGCGCGTACTTCGCGTTCTTGCCTGACACGATATCGAAAAACGCCGACTGGAGCTTTTCCGTGACGGGGCCGCGCGCGCCGCTGCCGATCGTGCGGTTGTCGAGTTCGCGGATCGGCGTGACCTCGGCGGCCGTGCCGGTGAAGAACGCTTCGTCGGCCGTGTAGACCTCGTCGCGCGTGATGCGCTTCTCGATGACCTCGATGCCGGCGTCCTTCGCGAGCGTGATGACCGTGTCGCGCGTGATGCCGTCGAGGCAGGACGACAGGTCGGGCGTGTACAGCTTGCCGTTGTTCACGAGGAAGAAGTTCTCGCCGGAGCCTTCGGACACGTAGCCGTCGACATCGAGCAGCAGCGCTTCGTCGTAGCCGTCGGCCGTCGCTTCCTGGTTCGCGAGAATCGAGTTCACATACCAGCCGGATGCCTTCGCACGCACCATCGACACGTTCACGTGGTGGCGCGTGAACGACGACGTCTTCACGCGGATGCCCTTCGCGAGGCCGTCCTCGCCGAGGTACGCGCCCCACGGCCACGCGGCGATCGCGACGTGGATCGTATTGCCCTTCGCGGCCACGCCGAGCTTTTCCGAGCCGACCCAGATGATCGGGCGCAGGTAGCACGACTCGAGATGGTTCTCGCGCACGACCGCGAGCTGCGCGGCTTCGAGCGTTTCGCGGTCGAACGGCACGTCCATCTGGAAGATCTTCGCCGA
The DNA here is from genome assembly GCF_902833245.1 of Burkholderia sp. BCC0398. NCBI lineage: Bacteria > Pseudomonadati > Pseudomonadota > Betaproteobacteria > Burkholderiales > Burkholderiaceae > Burkholderia > Burkholderia sp. BCC0398. The sequence goes on along the minus strand of NZ_CADFEM010000007.1, from coordinate 307,690 downwards.
ATTCAGCAGACGTTTGGTGTGCTCGCGCAGGCGGAAGATCGCGGTGCCGCCGTCGGCCGTCTTGTACGCGCGCACGCCCTCGAAGACGCCCATGCCGTAGTGCAGCGTATGGGTCAGGACGTGGATCTTGGCGTCGCGCCAGTCGATCAGCTTGCCGTCCATCCAGATCTTGCCGTCGCGGTCGGCCATTGACATAGGATTCTCCTGGAAGCGGTGATGTGCTGCGGGTGATGTGCAGCGTTGAACCGGAAAGACGCTTATTTTAGCGTCATTTGGGGACGATCCGGTCGGGCGGCACGGGGCCGGCGCTATAATCGTCCGGTACCGATTCCAATAACGATGGGTCGCACGGCAGGAGGCGCCGGCGTCCCGACGAACCGCCCGCTGCGGCCCGCTTTCCGATGCTCGCTCGATTGTCCGCCACCGACCGCTTCGCGCTGATCCAGGGCGCGCGCGACTATTCCCCGACACTGATGGCGATCCTGTCCTGGGGGCTCGTCACCGGCATCGCGATGAGCAAGTCCGTGATGACGCTCGGGCAGGCGAGCGCGATGTCGCTGTTCGTCTACGCGGGCTCGTCGCAGCTCGCGGTGCTGCCGCTGCTCGCGGCGAAGCTGCCGATCTGGACCGTGTTGCTCACGGCCGCGATGGTCAACCTGCGCTTCGTGATCTTCAGCGCCGGGCTGGCGCCCCATTTTTCCTACCTGCCGCTGTGGCGGCGCCTCGCGATCGGCTATTTCAACGGCGACGTGATCTATCTGCTGTTCCAGAAACAGGGCTTCGCGTACGGCCGCGTGCCGGGCAAGGAAGCGTATTTCTGGGGGATGGCGCTCGCGAGCTGGGCGTCGTGGCAGGTGTCGTCGCTCGCCGGCATCCTGCTCGCGAGCGTCTTTCCCGCGAGCTGGGGGCTGGAGCTGGCCGGCACGCTCGCGCTGATCCCGATCATGGTGTCGGCGGTCGCGAACCGCTCGACGCTCGCGGCCGTCGCGGTCGCGGGCATCGTGTCGCTGATCGCGTTCGACCTGCCGTACCGGCTCGCGCTCCCGATCGCGGTGCTCGCCGCGCTCGCGGCCGGCTGCGCGGCCGATTTCTTCGTCGAGCGCGCCGACTGGCGGCGCATCCGGACCGAAACCGTGCACGAAAAGGACATCGAATGAGCGCGACCGAGATCTGGATCGTCATCGTCGGGATGACGATCGTCACGGCCGTCACGCGCGCGCTGTTCCTGATCGGCGGCGAGCGCACCGTGCTGCCCGAACGCGCGCAGCGCGCGCTGCGCTACGCGCCGGCCGCCGCGCTGGTCGCCGTCGTGTTGCCCGACGTGCTCGAAACGCCGGCCGGACTGTCGTTCGGGCTGTCCAATCATCCGTTCTACGCGGCGCTCGCCGGCCTCGGCTGGTTTTTGTGGCGGCGCAGCATGCTCGGCACGATCGTCATCGGGATGCTCGTGTTCACCGCACTGCGGCTGATCTTCTGATGCGCCGCCGTTCCGGTCCGATCACTGCCGGCCGGCTGTGCGCCTGTCTTGCTGCGGTGCAGCAATTCGTCCGTTCCGGCGCGCGATCCCAAATAGGCGGAATTCGCCGTCGCACGGGTCAGTCTGCCGGATGGATCGGCTAGAATGCCCGTTCGAGATTTTTTACCCGTGCGCGTCTTGCGAACCGCCAGCCACGGCCGCATCCGGCGCCCTTTCGCGGCAGCCCGCGCACGTCCAGCGTGAACCCCCTTTCCCCATCCACCACTTCAATCTGTTCAACATGAGCCAAGTCAAGCGTCTTACCGACCTGATCGCCGCCGGCCAGCTCGCCGGCAAGCGGGTGTTCATCCGCGCCGACCTGAACGTCCCGCAGGACGACCAGGGCAACATCACCGAGGACACGCGCGTGCGTGCGTCCGTGCCGGCCATCCAGGCCGCGCTCGACGCCGGCGCGGCGGTGATGGTCACGTCGCACCTCGGCCGTCCGACCGAAGGCGAATTCAAGCCGGAAGACTCGCTCGCGCCGGTCGCGAAGCGTCTCGCCGACCTGCTCGGCCGCGACGTGCCGCTCGTCGCGAACTGGGTCGAGAACGGCGTGAACGTCGCGCCGGGCCAGGTCGTGCTGCTCGAGAACTGCCGCGTGAACAAGGGCGAGAAGAAAAATTCGGACGAGCTCGCGCAGAAGATGGCGAAGCTCTGCGACGTGTACGTGAACGACGCGTTCGGCACCGCGCACCGTGCGGAGGCGACCACCCACGGGATCGCGAAGTATGCGCCCGTGGCATGCGCGGGCCCGCTGCTTGCTGCGGAACTCGACGCGCTCGGCAAGGCGCTCGGCAACCCGGCGCGCCCGCTGGTCGCGATCGTCGCCGGTTCGAAGGTGTCGACCAAGCTGACCATCCTGAAGTCGCTGGCCGGCAAGGTCGACCAGCTGATCGTCGGCGGCGGCATCGCGAACACGTTCATGCTCGCGGCCAGCCTGTCGATCGGCAAGTCGCTCGCGGAAGCCGATCTCGTCGCCGAGGCGAAGGCGATCATCGACGAAGCGCGCGAGCGCGGCGCATCGGTGCCGATCCCGACCGACGTCGTCACCGCGAAGGAATTCTCGCCGACGGCCGCGGCCACGGTGAAGCAGGTCGCCGACATCGAAGCGGACGACATGATCCTCGACATCGGCCCCGATACGGCCAAGGCGCTCGCGAGCCAGCTCGAGAAGGCCGGCACGATCGTGTGGAACGGCCCGGTCGGCGTGTTCGAGTTCGACCAGTTCGGCAACGGCACCAAGACGCTCGCCGAAGCGATCGCCAAATCGTCCGCGTTCTCGATCGCGGGCGGCGGCGACACGCTCGCGGCCATCGCGAAGTACGGCATCCACGACCAGGTCAGCTACATCTCGACGGGCGGCGGCGCCTTCCTCGAGTTCCTCGAGGGGAAGAAGCTGCCGGCGGTGGAAGTGCTCGAAACGCGGGCGGCCTGAGCGTGGCGGCGCGCGCAGGGGTGACGAAGGCCGCGCGCTCCGCGAAAGCGGAGCAGCCGGCCGGCGCGGGCAAGCGCACACGCGCGCCCGCGCGGGCGAACACCGCCCCGCGCGCACCGGCGGCCGCCGGCGACGCGGCCGTGCAGCACCACGAGATTCAGAACAAAGCGATGCCGGGCGCCAGCACCGGCACGCCCCCCGGAACGGCGGCCGCTGGGCCTGCCGGTTCCGGCTCTCGCAGCGTTTCACCCAGCGCATCCACCTTGATCCAGATGAGGAGTTTCATGCAGCGCGCCACCAAGATAGTCGCCACGATCGGCCCGGCATCCAGTTCGCCGGAGATTCTGCTGCAGATGATGCAGGCGGGCCTCGACGTCGTGCGGCTCAATTTTTCGCACGGCACGGCCGACGATCACCGCCAGCGCGCCGAAATGGTGCGCGAGGCCGCCCGCAAGGTTGGCCGCGAGATCGCGATCATGGCCGACCTCCAGGGCCCGAAGATCCGCGTCGGCAAGTTCGAGAACGGCAAGACCACGCTCGTGCCGGGGCAGCCGTTCATCCTCGATGCGGGCTGCGAACTCGGCAACGACGAGCGCGTCGGCCTCGACTACAAGGAGCTGCCGCGCGATCTGAAGCCGGGCGACCTGCTGCTGCTGAACGACGGCCTGATCGTGCTGACCGTCGAGCGCGTGCTCGGCGACGAGATCCACACGATCGTCAAGGTGGGCGGCGAGCTGTCGAACAACAAGGGGATCAACCGCCAGGGCGGCGGCCTGTCGGCGCCGGCGCTGACCGCGAAGGACATGGAGGACATCCGCACCGCGATGTCGCTCGGCGCGGACCTCGTCGCGGTGTCGTTCCCGAAGAACGCGACCGACATGGAAATGGCGCGCCAGCTCGCGAACATCGCGGGCGCGCCGTACGGCATCAAGCCGAAGATGATCGCGAAGATCGAACGCGCGGAGGCGATTCCGGCGCTGCAGAGCATCCTCGACGCGTCCGACGGCATCATGGTCGCGCGCGGCGACCTCGCGGTCGAAGTGGGCAACGCGGCCGTGCCGGCGCTGCAGAAGCGGATGATCCGGATGGCGCGCGAGTCGAACAAGCTCGTGATCACCGCGACGCAGATGATGGAATCGATGATCTACGCGCCGGTGCCGACCCGCGCGGAAGTGTCGGACGTCGCGAACGCGGTGCTCGACGGCACCGACGCGGTGATGCTGTCGGCCGAGACGGCTGCCGGCAAGTATCCGGTCGTCACGATCGAGACGATGGCGGCCGTGTGCGTCGAGGCGGAAAAGTCGGAAGAAGTCGAGCTGGACAAGGACTTCCTCGACCGCACGTTCACGCGGATCGACCAGTCGATCGCGATGGGCGCGCTGTTCACCGCGTACCACCTGGGCGCGAAGGCGATCATCGCGCTGACCGAATCGGGCGCGACCGCGCTGTGGATGTCGCGTCACTACACGCACGTGCCGATCTTCGCGCTGACGCCGCGCGTCGGCAGCGAGCGCACGATGGCGCTGTACCGCAACGTGACGCCGCTGCACGTCGACTTCAACAGCGACCGCGATTCGGCGCTGCAGGCCGCGCTCGAGATCGTCGTCAAGCAGGGCTACGTGCAGCACGGCGACATGGTCGTGCTGACCGTCGGCGAGCCGATGGGGCAGGCGGGCGGCACCAACACGCTGAAGATCGTGCGGGTCGGCGAGCATTATTGAGCGCCGGCTGAACCGCATCGCGCCGGCCGGCAGACCGGCGGCCCGGATCGGCTGCAATCGATCCGGCACCGTTTTTTTGCGCACAGGCCGCGCGGGGTCCGAAGCCCCGCGCGGCTTTTTTTCTCCTTTTTGGCCCGATTGTGCCGTGCGAACGTAACAAATTGCGAGCGGGCGCCACCGGGCGGTCGGAATCGGAGGCGCTTCGCGATAAAATGCGGCTATTCGACGCTCAGCCGCGCCGCGCCGTCCCGGTTCAGAGGGGAGTGAGCGCCGCGCCGGCGTCAGGGCGCACCGGTTTTCATTCCAAGGAGTTCCACAATGCCTCTCGTATCAATGCGTCAATTGCTGGACCACGCGGCAGAGCACGGTTACGGCCTGCCGGCCTTCAACGTGAACAACCTGGAGCAGGTCCAGGCGATCATGGCGGCGGCGGATCAGGTCGGCGCGCCCGTGATCATGCAGGCATCGGCCGGCGCGCGTAAGTACGCGGGCGAGCCGTTCCTGCGCCACCTGATCGAAGCAGCGGTCGAATCGTATCCGCACATCCCGGTCGTGATGCACCAGGATCACGGCCAGTCGCCGGCGGTCTGCACGGCCGCGATCCGCAGCGGCTTCACGAGCGTGATGATGGACGGTTCGCTCGAAGCCGACGGCAAGACGGTCGCGTCGTACGAGTACAACGTCGACGTGTCGCGCAAGGTCGTCGAGATGGCGCACTCGATCGGCGTGACGGTCGAAGCCGAACTCGGCGTGCTCGGCTCGCTCGAGACGATGAAGGGCGACAAGGAAGACGGCCACGGCGCGGAAGGCACGATGACCCGCGAGCAGTTGCTGACCGATCCGGAGCAGGCCGCCGACTTCGTGAAGCTCACGCAGTGCGACGCGCTCGCGATCGCGATCGGCACGTCGCACGGCGCGTACAAGTTCTCGAAGAAGCCGACGGGCGACATCCTGTCGATCCAGCGCATCAAGGAAATCCACGCACGCATTCCGAACACGCACCTGGTGATGCACGGTTCGTCGTCGGTGCCGCAGGAACTGCTGGCCGAGATCCGCGAATTCGGCGGCGACATGAAGGAAACCTACGGCGTGCCGGTCGAGGAAATCCAGGAAGGCATCAAGCACGGCGTGCGCAAGATCAACATCGACACCGACCTGCGTCTCGCGATCACCGGCGCGATCCGCCGCTACCTGTTCGAGAACCCGGGCAAGTTCGATCCGCGCGACTACCTGAAGCCCGCGCGCGAAGCCGCGAAGCAGGTGTGCGTCGACCGTTACCTCGCGTTCGGCTGCGAAGGCCAGGCCGGCAAGATCAAGCCGGTGTCGCTCGACAAGATCGCCGAGCAGTACAAGTCGGGCGCGCTCGCACAGGTCGTGCGCTGAGACTGTAGTACGATTGCCCCGCCCGGTTCTGCCGCCGGGCATGGGCTGGCTGCCCGTTCGGCCGGATTTGATCCGGCCCCGGCAGCCGTTCCGTCCGGCCGAACAAGGGCCGGCCGGCAGCCGCCCGGGCGCTGCGCCCGCCGGTTCGCCGACGTATTGCAAGACCGCCGTTCCCGCCTGCCGCGGGGAACGGCGTTTCCCTTTTTGTTTGGCTCCTTATCTGCGAAAAGACGATGTCTACCCTTTACGAATCCACGCTCCGCTCGCTGCCGCTTCTCGGTCGCGGCAAGGTTCGCGATAACTACGCGGTCGGCAACGACAAGCTCCTGATCGTCACGACCGATCGCCTGTCGGCCTTCGACGTGGTGATGGGCGAGCCGATTCCGAACAAGGGCCGCGTGCTGAACCAGATGGCGAACTTCTGGTTCGACAAGCTCGCGCACATCGTGCCGAACCACCTGACGGGCGACGCGCCGGAAGCGGTCGTCGCGGCCGACGAGGTCGAGCAGGTGAAGGGCCGCGGCGTGGTCGTCAAGCGCCTCGAGCCGATCATGATCGAAGCGGTCGTGCGCGGCTACCTGGCCGGCAGCGGCTGGAAGGAATACCAGGCGTCGGGCGCCGTGTGCGGCGTGCAGCTGCCGGAAGGCCTGCAGAACGCGCAGAAGCTGCCCGAGCCGATCTTCACGCCGGCCGCGAAGGCCGAGATGGGCGAGCACGACGAGAACATCACGTTCGAGGAAACCGAGCGCCGCATCGGCACCGAGCTGGCCGCGACGATCCGCGACATCTCGATCCGCCTGTACAAGGAAGCGGCCGACTACGCGGCGACGCGCGGCATCATCATCGCCGACACGAAGTTCGAATTCGGCCTCGACAACCACGGCAAGCTGTATCTGATGGACGAAGTGCTGACCGCCGATTCGTCGCGCTTCTGGCCGGCCGACCAGTACGAAGTCGGCACGAACCCGCCGTCGTTCGACAAGCAGTTCGTGCGCGACTGGCTCGAGGCGCAGCCGTGGGGCAAGACGGCGCCGGCGCCGGCGCTGCCGGCCGACGTCGTCGAGAAGACGGCCGCGAAGTACCAGGAAGCGCTCGAGCGCATCACGGGCCAGTCGCTCGCCTGATCGAGGAAGATAAGAGAATGAGTGAAGTCCAGACCGCCCACACGCACAGCGCGCCGCTGATCGGCGTGCTGATGGGTTCGAGTTCCGACTGGGACGTGATGAAGCACGCGGTCGCCATCCTGCAGGAATTCGGCGTGCCGTACGAAGCGAAGGTCGTGTCCGCGCACCGGATGCCCGACGAGATGTTCGACTATGCGGAGAAGGCGCGCGAGCGCGGGCTCCGCGCGATCATCGCGGGCGCCGGCGGCGCCGCACACCTGCCCGGCATGCTCGCCGCGAAAACCACGGTGCCCGTGCTCGGCGTGCCGGTCGCGAGCAAATACCTGAAGGGCGTCGATTCGCTGCACTCGATCGTGCAGATGCCGAAGGGCGTGCCGGTCGCGACGTTCGCGATCGGCGAGGCCGGCGCCGCGAATGCCGCGCTGTTCGCGGTGTCGATCCTGTCCGGGAACTCGGTCGACTACGCGAACCGGCTCGCCGCGTTCCGCGTGCGCCAGAACGAAGCCGCGCACGCGATGGTGCTGCCGCCGCTGGAATGACGGCATGGCGCGCGGCCGCACGATGCGGCCGGCGCCGGATTTTCCTACTGCGGCGGGCCTTTCCGCGTTCCGCCGCGACCGACCACTGACATGACCGCAACTCCTGATTCCGTTTCCCCGATCCTGCCCGGCGCGTGGCTGGGCATGGTCGGCGGCGGCCAGCTCGGCCGCATGTTCTGCTTTGCCGCCCAGTCGATGGGCTATCGCGTCGCCGTGCTCGATCCCGATCCGACGAGCCCCGCCGGCGCGGTCGCCGATCGCCACCTGCGCGCGGCGTACGACGACGAAGCCGCGCTCGCCGAACTGGCGGACCTGTGCGACGCCGTATCGACGGAGTTCGAGAACGTGCCGGCCGCGAGCCTCGATTTCCTCGCGCGCACGACGTTCGTCGCACCGGCCGGCCGCTGCGTCGCGGTCGCGCAGGACCGGATCGCGGAGAAGCGATTCATCGAGGCGTCGGGCGTGCCGGTCGCGCCGCACGTCGTGATCGAATCGGCGGCGGCGCTCGTCGCGCTCGACGATGCGGCGCTCGACGCGGTGCTGCCGGGCATCCTGAAGACGGCCCGCCTCGGCTACGACGGCAAGGGCCAGGTGCGTGTCGCCACCGCGCAGGAAGCGCGCAACGCGCATGCCGCGCTCGGCGGCGTGCCGTGCGTGCTGGAGAAGCGCCTGCCGCTGAAATACGAAGTGTCGGCGCTGATCGCGCGCGGCGCCGACGGCCGCTCGGCCGCGTTCCCGCTCGCGCAGAACGTGCATCACAACGGCATTCTCGCGCTGACGGTCGTGCCGGCGCCGGCGGCCGACGCCGCGCGCGTCGAAGAGGCGCAGCAGGCGGCCGTGCGGATCGCCGATACGCTCGGCTACGTCGGCGTGCTGTGCGTCGAATTCTTCGTGCTGGAGGACGGCTCGTTCGTCGCGAACGAAATGGCGCCGCGCCCGCACAACTCCGGCCACTACACGGTCGATGCGTGCGCAACGAGCCAGTTCGAGCAGCAGGTGCGCGCGATGACGCGCATGCCGCTCGGCAATCCGCGCCAGCATTCGCCAGCCGCGATGCTGAACATCCTCGGCGACGTGTGGTTTCCCAATGGTGCGGCGGCCGACGCCGTCACGCCGCCGTGGGACACGGTCGCCGCGATGCCGGCCGCGCACCTGCATCTGTACGGCAAGGAAGAAGCGCGCGTCGGCCGCAAGATGGGCCACGTGAACTTCACGGCCGAGACGCGCGACGAAGCCGTCGCCGCCGCCACCGCGTGCGCGCACCTGCTGCGCGTGCCGCTCGACTGAGGCGCGGGCCGATGTCCATCGATCTCCCGAAGCACGTGACGCCCGCGCAGATCGACGCGGCCGCGGCGCTGCTCGACGCGGGCCAGCTCGTCGCGTTTCCGACCGAGACCGTCTACGGGCTCGGCGGCGACGCGGCGAACCCCGAGGCCGTCGCGCGCATCTATGCGGCGAAGGGGCGGCCCGCGAACCATCCGGTGATCGTGCATCTGCCGCCCGGCGGCGACCCGGGCTATTGGGCCGACGACCTGCCGGCCGACGCGCACGCGTTGATCGATGCATTCTGGCCGGGCCCGCTCACGCTGATCCTGAAGCGCCATGCGCGCATTCCCGATGCCGTGAGCGGCGGGCAGGATTCGGTCGGGCTGCGCTGTCCGTCGCATCCGGTCGCGCAGGCGCTGCTGGCCGCGTTCAGCGCGCGGCGCGGCGGCCATGGCGGCGTGGCCGCGCCGTCCGCGAACCGGTTCGGCCACGTGAGTCCGACGACCGCGCAGCACGTGCGCGACGAGTTCGGCGATACCGTGCACGTGCTCGACGGCGGCGCGTCCGAAGTCGGCATCGAGTCGACGATTCTCGACCTGTCGCGCGGCTTCCCGGCGCTGCTGCGCCCGGGCCACGTGACGCCGCAACAGATCGCCGACGTGCTCGGCCGCGCACCGAGGCTGCCGGACGGCAGCGATGCGACGGCGCCGCGCGCGTCGGGCACGCTGAAAGCGCATTACGCGCCGCGCACGCCGCTCGCGCTGCTGCCGTTCGACGCGCTCGAGCCGCTGCTCGCGGCCGCGCAAACCGACGGCGAGCGCGTCGCGCTCGTCGCGCGCGCATCGCGGGCAGCGCACTGGGCGCAGGCCGACGGCGTGCATTTCATCGCGGCGCCGGAAGATCCGCAGGCCTATGCGCGCGACCTGTACGGGATGCTGAGGGCGCTCGACCGCGCGCAGGTCGCGCGCATCCTCGTCGAGAAGCTGCCCGAGACCGTCGAATGGATCGCGGTCAACGATCGTCTCGGCCGCGCGGCGGCCGCGTTCGAAGCGCGCGACTGACGCAGCCTTCGCCTTCCGCTCGAGAATGAAAAAACGCCTGACCGGCGCGAACCGGTCAGGCGTTTTCGCTTGGGCGCGTGGCCGGCGGCTTACTTGCCGACGCCGGATTTCGCGATCTGCTGTTCGACGTACTGCGCGAACAGCGCATGCAGGCGCGTGGTCGGGTGGACCGTGTCGGCGAACATGTAGGTCTGGTCCGCGTTCGCGACCGTGTAGGTCTGCGGCGAGCAGAACAGCGACGAGCCGAACGCGGTCGCGTTCGCGACGCCGTACTGCGTCGCGGCCTGGACCATCGCCTTCAGGTTGCAGGCCGTATCGGTGTTCTTCACGCTGAAGCCGTTCGCCTGGTAGTTGGCCGCGATGCCGTCCTGCCACGTGAACGAATCGACCACCGCGACCTTCGTGGTGTCGACCTTCAGCGCGGCCAGCGTGCCGGCCAGCGTCTGGTTGAAGAGGCCCGACAGTTGCGTGAACGCGGCCTGCGTGCCGCCCTGCAGCGCGAGCGGCGTGCCGCCGATGTCCGGCACGTTCGCGACGAACACGTGCGTGGCGCCTGCCGCGACGATCTGCTGGACGATTCCGCCGAGCTGCTGCGCGGCCAGGCCGATCGCCTGCGCCGCCGCGAGCTGCGCGGCCGGCGTATTGCCTTGCGCCTGCGCGACCTGGGCCTGGTAGAAGATGTCGTTCGCGCCGCCGTTGATCAGCACGATCTGGCCGGCGTTGAAGCTGCCGTGCTGCGTCAGGTACTGCTTGACCTGATCGGCGATCGGCGTGGTGGTCGCCTGCGCGTAGTCGGGGTTCGGCACGCTCGCGTCCGCATGGCCGATGCCCGGCTGCAGCGTCACGCGCGAGCCGCCCTGCGCGTAGCCGAGGCCGCCGGTGGCCTGCAGCGGGATGCCGAAGCCGCCCTGGTTGGCGGGCTGCAGCGTGTCGCCGTAGTACTGCGCGACGTTCTGCGTCCACACCTGGCCCGGGTTGGTCGTGAAGCGGCCGCCGCCGAAGCCGAGCTTGATTTGCGAGTAGGTGCCGACGTCGGACAGGCTGTCGCCGAACGACACGATTTGCATCTTCACGCCCGACGGCGGCGTGGTCGACGCGCTGCTGCCGTTGTTGTCGTCGCCGCCGCCGCATGCGGCGAGCAGCGCGAGCGCGGCGCCGGCGATCGCGACCTGCGCGGTGCGCAGCATGCGCCCACGCGTGCGGGAAAGTGCGTGTTGTTGTGTCTGCATCGTTCTATCTCCTCGTAGATATGGCCCTGATGTGTTTCTCATCTGCCGCGTGCCTGCTCGGTTCCGGGCTGCGCGGCGGCCGTTGGCTGAAACGGTTTATCGGTCGCGCGCAGCCGCCGGCGGCACGGTGCGCGGATCCTGGTTCGCGGCCTCGGCAATCTGCGCATGATAAGCGCTCGCCCATTCGGGCGGGCCGAAAATCGCGCGCAGCTTGTTGCGCCATCCGCCGACGCGCCACGCGTCGGACGCCATCGCCCCCCACTCGTGGAACGTCGCGACGAGCGGGTTGTTCGAGCCGAGCCGCTCGACGATCCCGTACTGCGGCGGATCGTCGGGCGTTTCGTCGACATAGCTGCCGAACAGGCGATCCCAGATCACCAGGACGCCTGCGTAATTGCGGTCGATGTAGCGCGCGTTGCGCGCATGGTGCGCGCGGTGGATCGACGGCGTGTTCAGCACGTATTCGAGCCAGCCGAGCTTGCCGATCGCCTGCGTGTGCACGAAGAACTGGAACGCGAGGTTGATCAGCACGATGCCGACGACCTGTTGCGGCGGAAAGCCGGCGAACGCGAGCGGCAGCCAGAACAGCCACATGCCCGAGACCGGGTACATCAGGCTCTGGCGGAACGCGGTCGAGAAATTCATCCGCTCGGACGAGTGGTGCACGACGTGCGCGGCCCACAGCCAGCGCACGCGATGACTCGCGCGATGGAACACGTAGTAGAGGAAGTCCTGCGCGACGAACAGCACCGCGAACGACAGCCAGCCGTCGTGCCACGTGTAAAGACGATAGTGCCGGTAGCAGTACGCATAGACGGGAATCACGAACAGCCATGCGAGCTTGTCGGCGCCCTGGTGCATCAGCGCGAGCGCCGCGTTGCACAGCGTGTCGCGCCACGCATAGATGCGGTCGTGCGCACGGGTGCGGGCGAGGTGCCAGGCCTCCCACGCGATGCAGAGCAGGAAGACGGGCGCCAGCGCGAGCAGAAGCAATTCGACGTCGAATCGCATGGGCGAGTGTCTCCTTCGTTCCCCTGCAAGCCATGAGGCCGGGCGTGTGGCCCGTTGTAGATATCGGTCAGGCCAACAGCCTACGCAATCGCCACGCGCTAGGCGAGGGGGCAGCGTAGAGGGTTCCCTCTGAGGACAGGGTTTCTACGGAATCCGTACTGCACGGGGCCGGGCGGTGCGGCCCCGTTTTGCGGGCATGGCGTGCGCACAGCGCGTTGCACGAGGGTGGCGGCGGCGTTTCAAACCGCGCAGCGCGAAATTTCGCGGGCGACGCGGAGCAGCGGGAGCGCGGGCCGCGTTGTCACGACGGCCCGATGCGCGGTGCGCGGAGCGTCAGTGCGCGCCCGCGTAGATCCACTCGAGCAGCGTGTCGTGCGCGGCGCGTGCGCCTTCCGCGCGATCGTCGTTGATGAAGCTGACGACGACGTAGCTCTGGCCGTCCGCGCCGGCGACGTAGCCGGCGATCGCGCGCACGTCGCGCAGCGTGCCGGTCTTGATGTGCGCGTTGCCGAGCACGCCGGCGTTGGTGAGGCGGTTCTTCATCGTGCCGTCGATGCCGGCGATCGGCAGCGAATCGACGAACGCCTGCGCGACGGGGCTCGCGTTCGCGGCCTGCAGCAGCGCGGCGAGCGACAGCGCGCTCACGTGCTCTTCGCGCGACAGCCCCGAGCCGTTCTCGAGCACGAGATCGGGCATCGCGATGCCGTTCTTCTGCAGGAACGCCTGGATCGCGCGGCTCGACTGCTCGGGCGTCGCGGGCGGCTTGCCGCTGACCGCGCCGATCGTCAGGAACAGGTTGCGCGCCATCACGTTGTTGCTGAACTTGTTGATGTCGTAGACGATGCTGCCGAGCACCGGGCTGTGATGCACGGCGAGCGGCCGCGCGGTGGTCGGCACCTTGCCTTCGCTCACGGGCCCCGCGATCGTGCCGCCGTCCTGCTGCCACAGCGCGAGGAAGCCGCGTGCGAAGAACGTCGTGTGATCGAGGATCGCGAGGTTGGTCGTGTGCGCGCCGCAGCGCAGCGGGTAGTCGCCGGCGAACGACGCGGTCATGATCCCGCCGCCGGCGGTCAGCGTCGGGCGCGCGGCCGCGGCGGCCGCGCTGCACGAGCCCGAGCCTTCGACGAGCTGGTTGTCGATCGACAGGTCCGCGAGCGGCGGCAGCACGTCGACGGCGACCTTGCCGTCGTCGCCCGGCGTGACCGTGAACGACACGGCCTTGAATGCGTACAGCAGCGGATCGGGGCCGACGTTGTACGGCGCGCTTGCATCGTCGTCGAATGACGGCAGGTCGCGCGTCGACGCCGCGAAATAGCTCTTGTCGAGCACGAGGCCGCCGGCCACGCGCTTGACGCCGGCCTTGCGCAGCTTGTCGACGAGGTCGATCAACTCTTCGGGCACGAGCTTCGGATCGCCGGTGCCCTTGATGTACAGGTTGCCCTGCAGCGTGCCGTCGGGGTCGATCGTGCCGTCCGTGTACGCGGTCGTGCGCCAGCGGTAGTCGGGGCCGAGGATCGACAGGCCCGAGAAGGTCGTCACGAGCTTCATCGTCGAGGCCGGCAGCATTGGCCGGCTCGCATTCCACGCGATCAGCGGTTGCGGATCGCCGACGCGCTCGACCACGACGCTCATCGCCGATGCCGGCACCTTCGCGCGCTGCAGCGCGACGAGCACCGATGCCGGCAGGCCGGCCGCGCGCGCGGCCGGCGACACGACGGCGCTCTTGCGCGCTTCCTTGTGGGATTTCTTGCGGGCCTGCGCGGGCGGCGCGAACGCGAGCGCGGTGCAGGTGGCGACGACGGCGGCCGCCCGCAGGCAGACGCGGGCGCGAGGGGGGAACCGGGCGGAAAGATCGGAAATCGGCATGGGCGAATACGGGAAAAGCGGGGGCTCGGGCAGGGCGCGCGGGGCGCCGAAGCGCACATTGTAGAGACAAGTCGCGGCACGCCCCTTGCAATCCGCCTTACTGTTGCATTGCAGGGTGCCGCGCACGCGATTCGCGGCGCTACAATGGTCGCCGTGTTTGACTCGCCCCATGGATGCGTGGCCCGATGCGGATTCTGCTTGTCGAAGATGATCGAATGATTGCCGAAGGCGTGCGCAAGGCGCTGCGCTCGGACGGCTTTGCGGTCGACTGGGTGCAGGACGGCGACGCCGCGCTGACGGCGCTCGGCGGCGAGACGTACGATCTGCTGCTGCTCGATCTCGGGCTGCCGAAGCGCGACGGCATCGACGTGCTGCGCACGCTGCGCGGGCGCGGGCTGGCGCTGCCGGTGCTGATCGTCACCGCGCGCGACGCGGTCGCCGATCGCGTGAAGGGGCTCGACGCGGGCGCCGACGACTACCTCGTCAAGCCGTTCGATCTCGACGAGCTCGGCGCGCGGATGCGCGCGCTGATCCGCCGCCAGGCCGGGCGCAGCGAGTCGCTGATCCGCCACGGTGCGCTGACGCTCGATCCGGCCGCGCACCAGGTGACGCTCGACGGCGCGCCCGTCGCGCTGTCCGCGCGCGAGTTCGCGCTGCTCGAGGCGCTGCTCGCGCGGCCGGGCGCGGTGCTGTCGAAGAGTCAGCTCGAGGAGAAGATGTACGGCTGGGGCGAGGAGATCGGCAGCAACACGGTCGAGGTCTACATCCACGCGCTGCGCAAGAAGCTCGGCTCGGACCTGATCCGCAACGTGCGCGGGCTCGGCTACATGGTCGTCAAGGAAAGCTGACGCGTGCGGTCGATTCGTCATCAATTGCTGATCTGGCTGCTCGCGATCGTGGTCGCGGGCGTGGGCATGGCGGGCTGGCTCATCTACCGGCAGGCGCTCGCCGAGGCGAACGAACTGTTCGACTACCAGCTGCAGGAAATCGCCGCGGCGCTGCCGTCCGAGCCGTTCTCGCAGGTGTTCGGCTCGCGCACCAACGGCGACGAAGGCATCGTGATCCAGATCTGGAACCGCAACGGCGTGCTGATGTACTTCTCGCATCCGCGCGCGCCGATCGCGCCGCGCGCGGAGCTCGGCTTCTCGACCGAGCGCACCGATCGCGGCGAATGGCGCGTGTACGGCGCGATCGTCGGCGACAACGTCGTGCAGCTCGCGCAGCCGCTGTCGGTGCGCAACCGGCTCGCGGCGAACGTCGCGCTGCGCACGCTGTGGCCGCTGATCGTGCTGCTGCCGTTCCTCGGCGCGGCCGTGTGGGGGATCGTCGGGCGCGGGCTCGCGCCGCTCGGCCGCGTGACGCGCGCGGTCGAGGCGCGCCGGCCGGAAGCGCTCGATCCGCTGCCCGACGGCCGGCTGCCGCTCGAGGTGCAGCCGCTCGTGCGGGCGCTGAACGGGCTGCTCGCGCGATTGTCGTCGGCGCTCGACACGCAGAAGGCGTTCGTCGCCGACGCCGCGCACGAATTGCGCACGCCGCTCGCGGCCGTGCAGATCCAGGCGCAGCTCGTCGCGCGCGCGAAGGACGATGCATCGCGCCGCGAGGCGATCGCGGATCTCCAGGACGGCGTGTCGCGCGCGACGCGCCTCACCGAGCAACTGCTCGCGCTCGCCCGCGCCGAGCCGGACGGTGCGACGATGCGCGAACCGGTCGACCTGCAGGCGCTGCTCGCCGAATGCGTGGCCGCGCATGCGCCGCTCGCGCAGCGGCACGACATCGATCTCGGCTTCGAGGAAACGCGCGCGGCGAGCGTCGTCGCGGACGTCGGCGCGCTGCGCGTGATGTTCGGCAACCTGCTCGACAACGCGGTGAAGTACACGCCGGACGGCGGCCGCATCGACGTGTCGCTGACGCGCGACGCGGCCGGCCGCGCGTGCGTGCAGATCGCCGACAGCGGGCCGGGCATTCCGGCCGACGAGCGCGAGCGCGTGTTCGACCGCTTCTATCGCGACAGCACGGCGCGCGCGCGCACCGACGTGTCGGGCAGCGGGCTCGGGCTCGCGATCGTCAAGCGCGTGGCCGCGCAGCAGGGCGCGACGGTGTCGCTCGGCGATGCGGCCGCGGGCGGCCTGCTCGTCAGCGTCGTGTTCCGCGATGCCGAGATGCCGGCCCAGGCGCCGCAGCCTTCCGAATCCGCCTGAAGGGACGCGGGGCCGGCCCGGCGCCGGAGGTCGCTTAAGCCCCGCTTAAGGCTGATTAAGCCTCCTTTAAGTCAGGGTCGTTACGCTGCGTCCTAACAACGAGGAGGTCCTACGATGAACACCCGATTCCTTGCACGCGGCACCGTCGCGGTCGCCGTGGCGGCCGCCCTGTCGGCAGGCTATTTCGCCGGTACCCGCCGCGCCGATCCGCAGATCATCACGCCCGCGCAGGCCGCCATGATGCCGGCCGAAGCCGCCGCCAAGACCGGCATCCCCGATTTCTCCGGGCTCGTCGAGACCTACGGCCCGGCGGTCGTGAACATCAGCGCGAAGCATGTCGTGAAGCAGGTGTCGCGGCGCGCGCCGCAGCCGCAACTGCCGATCGATCCGAGCGACCCGTTCTACCAGTTCTTCAAGCACTTCTACGGCCAGGTGCCGGGCATGGGCGGCGACGCGCAGCCGGACGACCAGCCGAGCGCGAGCCTCGGGTCGGGCTTCATCGTCAGCGCCGACGGGTACATCCTCACCAATGCGCACGTGATCGACGGCGCGAACGTCGTCACGGTCAAGCTGACCGACAAGCGCGAATACAAGGCGAAGGTCGTCGGCTCCGACAAGCAGTCCGACGTCGCCGTGCTGAAGATCGACGCGAGCGGCCTGCCGACCGTGAAGATCGGCGATCCGGCGCAGAGCAAGGTCGGCCAGTGGGTCGTCGCGATCGGCTCGCCGTACGGCTTCGACAACACGGTCACGTCGGGCATCATCAGCGCGAAGTCGCGCGCGCTGCCGGACGAGAACTACACGCCGTTCATCCAGACCGACGTGCCGGTGAACCCGGGCAACTCGGGCGGCCCGCTGTTCAACCTGCAGGGCGAGGTGATCGGCATCAACTCGATGATCTACTCGCAGACGGGCGGCTTCCAGGGCCTGTCGTTCGCGATCCCGATCAACGAGGCGATCAAGGTGAAGGACGAGCTCGTGAAGACGGGCCACGTGAGCCGCGGCCGTCTCGGCGTGGCCGTGCAGGGGCTGAACCAGACGCTCGCGAGCTCGTTCGGGCTGCCGAAGCCGGACGGTGCGCTCGTCAGCTCGGTCGACGCCAACGGTCCGGCCGCGAAGGCCGGCCTGCAGCCGGGCGACGTGATCCTGTCGGTCAACGGCTCGCCGGTCGCCGATTCGACGTCGCTGCCCGCGCAGATCGCGAACCTGAAGCCGGGTTCGAAGGCCGAGTTGCAGATCTGGCGCGACAAGTCGAAGAAGTCGATCAGCGTGACGCTCGGCGCGATGGCCGATGCGAAGCTCGCGTCGAACGACGGCGGGCCGGTCGAGCAGGGTCGTCTGGGTGTCGCGGTGCGGCCGCTGTCGCCGCAGGAGCGCAACGCCGACAACCTGTCGCACGGGCTGATCGTGCAGCAGGCCGGCGGGCCGGCCGCCAACGCGGGCATCCAGCCCGGCGACGTGATCCTCGCGGTGAACGGCCGCCCGGTCACGAGCCCCGAGCAGTTGCGCGACGCGGTGAAGGGCGCGGGCAACAGTCTTGCTCTGTTGATCCAGCGCGACAATGCACAGATCTTCGTGCCGGTCGACCTGAGCTGACCGGCCACGGCCGACGGCCGGCCCGGCCGGCCGCGGCGGGCGCCGCCGCCGCTCGATCGCGTGACGCTGCGCCCCGTATGTGTTCCGACCCCAAGGAGAGAGCCATGCAACATCTACGCAACGTGTCCCGATTTGCCGTCGCCGCGGCGCTGACCGCCGGCCTCGCGGCCGGTGCGACCGGCGCGTACGCGCAGTCGGACGGTCTGCCCGCCGCGAGCCAGCAAGGCGATATCAGCTATGTGTCGGGCGGTATCGGCAAGGACCAGTCGACGGCATTCCAGAGTAACGAGGCGTCATGGCCGCTGGCGCTGCGCTTCACCGGCAAGGGCGGCGAGTTCCTGGCCGACGTCCATGTCCGGATCGTCGACGGCAAGGGCACCGAGGTGCTGGCGACCGACGCGCGCGGGCCGTACATGCTGGTGAAGCTGCCGCCGGGGCGCTATACGGTGCATGCGTCGTACCAGGGCAGCGACGAATCGCGCGCCGTCACGGTCGGCGCGAAGGGCGGCGCGAAAGCCGCGTTCCAGTGGAGTGCGCAGTAGCCGCCCGCGCGCGGCCCGGGCCCGGGACGCGCAATCGGACGAAGTTTCGCCCATAATGAAAGCCACGGCATGCGTGCCGTGGCTTTTTCGTTTCCTGCCCGGCCTGGCGGCCGCCCGAAGGAGAAACGATGTCCGATGCAGCCGACCCCCGACTCGAAATCGTGCCGAACCGTCATCGCGTGCGCGTGATCCATCGCGGCATCACCTATGCCGATTCGCACGGCGCGCTGACCGTGCGTGAAGCGGGGCTCCCGGACATCCACTACCTGCCGCGCAGCGACGTCAACATGCGCCGGCTCGTGAAATCGGGCGTCACGACCGCCTGCCCGTTCAGGGGGCAGGCCGTGCATTTCGACTTGCAGACGGAAGACGGCGTGATCGAGAACGCCGCATGGAGTTACGAAGAACCGAAGGAGGCGGCCGCCGTGCTCGCGCACTACGTCGCCTTCGATGTCGCACGGGTCGACAGTCTCGTCGAGACGTCCTGATGCGGCGCGCGTTCATCGGGGAGGCGTCATGGAATTGAACGACACGTTACGCGTACCGCTCGCGCCGCCTGTCGTGCGGGAAGCGCTGGAGGATCTCGCGCTGCTGCGTGCGAGCTTCGATCATTGCGAATCGTTCGTGAAACTCGCGCACGGCGAGTTCGCGCTGACGATCACGGTGCCGCTGGGCCCGCTGCGCGCCCGCTACGACGTGCGCGCGCATGCGGCCGCCGAACAGGGCGACGCGGAAGGGCAGCCGCGCCGCGTGCTCAACTTCAAGGCGCGGGCCGACGGCCCCGGCGCGCTGCGCGGCCAGGTCGAGCTCGTGCTGATGCCGGATGACGATGCGACCGCCACGCGCATCGAGTACGTGGTCTGGGCGACGGCGAGCGGGCCGCTCGCGGAGTTGCCGGGGCGGCAGATCGACAATGCGCTGCGCGAATGGACCGACGCGTTCTTCCGCGAGTTCTGCGCGGTCGTGCAGGCGAAGCACGGCCTCGCGCCGAATCGCGCGAGCGCCGCCGCGCAGCGACGCCAGCATGTCTTTCTGCGGCCGGCATCGCTGATGGCCGCGACGAAGCGTTCGCTGCCGCCGCATCTCGGCGGTACGCTGAGCGGGCGGGCGGCGAGCGCGCTCCGGCATCGCGATTCCGGCACGGTGCCCGTGTGGGCCTGGGCGGCGATGATCGTGTTCGTCGCGCTGCTGCTTTACGCGGCACGCTGGTTCAACGGCGGCTGAGCGGTCGCCCGGTTCCGCGTCACGGCCTGCGTCGCGCCCGCACGGCGCGTATCACCGTCCCGCGTCGTTACCGGCGCCGGCGCCGCGAAATTCCCTTCGATATGCAGACGGCGACGTGCCGAGCGCGCCCGCGAAATGCTGGCGCAGCGACACGCTCGAGCCGTAGCCGGCCGCCTGCGCGATCGCGTCGATCGATTGTCCGGTGGTTTCGAGCAGATGCTGCGCGCGCGCGAGCCGCTCGGCCTGCAGCCACGCGGTGACGGTCGTGCCCGTCGCCTGGCGGAAGTGACGCGTGAACGTGCGCCGACTCATCAGCACGCGTTCGGCGAGCGAATCGACGCTATGCGCGGCGTCGAGATGGGCGCGCACCCAATCGAGCAGGCCCGCGAGCCGCGCATCGCGCGGGTGCGCGGCGACCGGTTGCGGCACGTACTGAGCCTGGCCGCCCTGGCGGTGCGGCGGGATCACGAGGCGGCGCGCGATCCGGTTCGCGGCGTCCGAGCCGAAGCGTCGCCGCACGACGTGCAGGCAGCAGTCGAGGCCTGCCGCCGTGCCGGCCGACGTCATCAGATTGCCGTCGCCTACGTACAGCACGTCGGGATCGAGTCGCACGCGCGGAAAGCGCTGCGCGAAATCGTCGGCCCACGCCCAGTGCGTGGTGGCCGGGCGGCCGTCGAGCAGCCCCGCCGCGGCGAGCACGTACGCGCCGAGGCACAGGCCGACGAGCTCGGCGCCGCGCGCGGCGACCGCGCGCACCGCATCGAGCAGCGCGTCGGGCGGCGTTTCGTCCGGGTCGCGCCACGAGGGCACGATGACGATGTCCGCATCGTCGAGCGCGTCGAGCCCGTACGGCGCGGTGATCGTGAAGCCGCCCGTGGTCGCGAGCGGGCCGCGCTCGGCCGAGCAGACGCGGAATTCGAACACGGGCGACACGGCCGCGTCGCGTTCCTTGCCGAACACGACCGATGGCACCGACAGATGGAACGGGCTGATGCCGTCGTACGCGATCACGGCGACGACGGTCGGAGCGGACGGGGACGAGGCGACGGCGGGCATGGCGGACTCCGGAACGGCGATGGCCCGATTTTATCGAAGAATGGCTATCGGGCCACTATCGACGCACGCCATGCGGCCCGACAATGCATCGCATCGCACTGCTGGCCGCCCCGCTCCGGGGCGGGGCAGCGCCTCCCGACCAGGAGCTCGCCATGTCGAATGCCGCCTCGCATTCCGCTTCCCGTCCCGCCCACCGCCGCGCGCTGATCGTGATCGACGTGCAGAACGAATACGTGACGGGCAACCTGCCGATCGAATATCCGCCGCTCGACGTGTCGCTCGCGAACATCGGCCGTGCGATCGACGCCGCGCACGCGGCCGGCGTGCCGGTGATCGTGGTGCAGCACGTCGCGCCGGCGGGCGCGCCGATTTTCGCGCCCGGCAGCGACGGCGTCGCGCTGCACGCGGTGGTCGCGAGCCGGCCGTACGCGCATCGGATCGAGAAGGCGCAGGCAAGCTCGTTCGCCGGCACCGATCTCGCCGCGTGGCTCGACGCGCACGGGATCGACACGCTCGCGGTGGCCGGCTACATGACGCACAACTGCAATGCGTCGACGGTCTATCAGGCGGCGCATGCGGGGCTGAAGGTCGAGTACCTGGACGACGCGACGGGCACGCTGCCCTACGAGAACGAAGCGGGCGCGGTGAGCGCCGAAGAGATTCACCGCGCGTACGGGGTGGTGTTCCAGTCGAATTTCGCGGCGGTGATGTCGACCGACGCGTGGATCGCGGGACTGGCCGGCGCGCCGATGCCGGCGCGCGATTCGGTGGCCGCGTCGAACCGGCGGGCCCGCGCGCGGCGCGCGAAGGCGGCCTGACCCCGCGCGGCGACGGAGCGTGCGACGCGCCGCGCGGTCAGTCGCCGTCCTTCAGCATCGCCGGGCTGTAGCGCAGCATGTCGAAGCAGCCGTCGACGAGCTCTTCCGCATGCTGCTCGGCGTCGATCTCGTCGGGCAGCATCAGCATGTCGCGCACGAAGCCGCTGACGAGCGTGTGCAGCATCAGCGCCGCGCGCCACGTGTCGAGCCGCTCGGGCAGCAGCTTGAGCCCCACGGCCACCGCGAGATCGGCGTCGATCATGTGCAGCGCCTCGCTCATCCCCGCGCGGTTGCGCTGGAGCAGCGGCTCCATGTCCGCGACGTATTCGCACTTCATGAACATGATGCTGAACACGCGCCGCAGCTGCGGGTCGCGCTGCACGCCGAGCAGGCACCAGATCAGGATCTGGCGCACCTTATCGAGCGGATTGCCGCCCGGCGCGTCGAGCGGCATCCGCTTCAGTTCGTCGATCGGCAGGAGCACGCGGTTGAACATCGCATCGAACAGTTCGCTCTTGTTCGCGAAATGCCAGTAGATCGCGCCGCGCGTCACGCCGGCGTGCTGGGCGATGTCCGCGAGCGACGTGTGCGACACGCCTTTCTCGAAGAACACGTGTTCGGCGGCGTCGAGAATGCGATTGCGCGTCTCGAGCGCCTCCTCCTTGGTACGTCTGACCATGTGCAGGCCTGATTGGATCGATCGTCGGTGAATAGAGGGTCGCCACCCCTCGTCGCCGTCATGCAGACGGGCTATGCTTGCTTCCGGTAACAATTCGTAAGACTGGACAGCCGGCGGCGTACAAACGGGCTTTTTACATACATTCGTGAATGTATATACAATACCACCCTACGATCGAATGACCCAAGTGGCAATCAGTTAATATCCCACTCTGCTGATTCCCGCCCTAGTACTTGTCCGCAGTTCGCGGCGTCCCGTCGGCACGGAGGTCTCGTGCCGACTTGCTGTATCCAGCAGTCTCTAGCAGTCCAGTAATTCAGGTGTTCGATCAGCGCCGCGAGGCGCATCCGTGTTGCGCTCCGCTCGGGCGCGGCACTTATTCCATTGGTTATACACAGAGGTCGCTCCATGCGCGTCGAACGGGTTCCATACCGCTTAATCACTGTCGCGACGGCCGCCGTTTTCCTGGCCGCGTGCGGGAAAAAAGAATCGGCACCGCCGCCGCAAACGCCGGAAGTCGGCGTCGTCACCGTCCAGCCGCAAGCCGTACCGGTCTTCACCGACCTGCCGGGCCGCACCAGTGCATTCCTCGTCGCGCAGGTCCGCGCGCGGGTCGACGGCATCGTGCTGCGCCGCGAATTCACCGAAGGCACCGACGTCAAGGCCGGTCAGCGTCTCTACAAGATCGATCCGGCGCCGTACATCGCCGCGCTGAACAGCGCGAAGGCGACGCTCGCGAAGGCGCAGGCGAACCTCGTCACGCAGAACGCGCTGGTCGCGCGCTACAAGGTGCTGGTCGCGGCGAACGCGGTCAGCAAGCAGGACTACGACAACGCGGTCGCCACGCAAGGCCAGGCCGCTGCGGACGTCGCGGCCGGCAAGGCGGCGGTCGACACCGCGCAGATCAACCTCGGCTATACGGACGTCGTGTCGCCGATCAGCGGCCGCGTCGGCATCTCGCAGGTGACGCCGGGCGCATACGTGCAGGCGAGCCAGGCGACGCTGATGTCGACCGTGCAGCAGCTCGATCCGGTGTACGTCGACCTCACGCAGTCGAGCCTCGAAGGGCTGAAGCTGCGTCAGGACGTGCAGAGCGGCCGCCTGAAGACGAGCGGCCCGGGCGCGGCGAAGGTGTCGCTGATCCTCGAAGACGGCAAGACCTATTCGGAAGCCGGCAAGCTGCAGTTCTCGGACGTGACGGTCGACCAGACCACCGGCTCGGTGACGATCCGCGCGGTGTTCCCGAACCCCGGCCGCGTGCTGCTGCCGGGGATGTTCGTGCGCGCACGGATCGAGGAAGGCGTGAACGAGAACGCGTTCCTGGTGCCGCAGATCGGCGTCACGCATGACCAGAAGGGCCAGGCGATCGCGATGGTGGTGAACGCCAGCAACAAGGTCGAGCCGCGTCCGCTGAAGACCACCGGCATGCAAGGCCCGAACTGGGTCGTCGAAGGCGGTCTGCAGGCAGGAGATCACGTGATCGTGCAAGGCGTCGACAAGGTGCGCCCGGGCGCGACCGTGAAGACGGTCCCCGCGCAGCTCGCTCCGGCGGCCGATGCCGCCTCGGGTGCTGCTGCCCCCGCCGCGCCGGCCGCCGCCGGGTCCGGCGCCGCTGCCGCTTCCGGTGCCGCCGCATCGGGCGCCGCGCCGGCGAGTGCTGCCGCTGCCTCGAGCGCGAAATAACAGGGAGCCTGTTTCATGGCAAAGTTTTTTATCGATCGCCCGATCTTCGCGTGGGTGATCGCCATCATCCTGATGCTGGCCGGGGTTGCGGCGATCTTCACGCTGCCGATCTCGCAGTATCCGACGATCGCGCCGCCATCGATCCAGATCACCGCGAACTACCCGGGCGCTTCCGCGAAGACGGTGGAAGACACGGTGACGCAGGTGATCGAGCAGCAGATGAGCGGTCTCGACAACTTCCTGTACATGTCGTCGACGAGTGACGACTCGGGCAACGCAACGATCACGCTGACCTTCGCGCCGGGCACCAACGCCGACATTGCGCAGGTCCAGGTGCAGAACAAGCTGTCGCTCGCGACGCCGGTTCTGCCGCAGGTCGTGCAGCAGCTCGGTCTGTCGGTCACGAAGTCGAGCAGCAGCTTCCTGCTGGTGCTCGCCTTCAACTCCGAAGACGGCAGCATGAACAAGTACGACCTCGCGAACTTCGTGGCGTCGCACGTGAAGGATCCGATCAGCCGGCTGAACGGCGTCGGTACCGTCACGCTGTTCGGCTCGCAGTACGCGATGCGGATCTGGCTCGATCCGAACCGCCTGACCAACTACGGCCTCACGCCGGTCGACGTCAGCTCGGCGATCACCGCGCAGAACGTGCAGATCGCGGGCGGCCAGATCGGCGGCACGCCGGCCAAGCCCGGCACCGTGCTGCAGGCGACGATCACCGAATCGACGCTGCTGCAGACGCCCGAGCAGTTCGGCAACATCCTGCTGAAGGTCAACCAGGACGGCTCGCAGGTTCGCCTGAAGGACGTCGCGCAGATCGGCCTCGGCGGCGAAAACTACAACTTCGACACGAAGTACAACGGTCAGCCGACCGCGGCACTCGGTATCCAGCTCGCGACCAACGCGAACGCGCTCGCGACCGCGAAGGCCGTGCGCGCGAAGATCGACGAGCTCGCACCGTTCTTCCCGCACGGCCTCGTCGTCAAGTATCCGTACGACACGACGCCGTTCGTGAAGCTGTCGATCGAGGAAGTGGTCAAGACGCTGCTCGAAGGTATCGTGCTCGTGTTCCTCGTGATGTATCTGTTCCTGCAGAACCTGCGGGCGACGATCATCCCGACGATCGCGGTGCCGGTCGTGCTGCTCGGTACGTTCGCGATCATGTCGATGGTCGGCTTCTCGATCAACACGCTGTCGATGTTCGGCCTCGTGCTCGCGATCGGCCTGCTGGTCGACGATGCGATCGTGGTGGTCGAGAACGTCGAGCGCGTGATGGCCGAAGAAGGGCTGTCGCCGAAGGAGGCGACCCGCAAGGCGATGGGCCAGATCACCGGCGCACTCGTCGGCGTGGCGCTCGTGCTGTCGGCGGTGTTCGTGCCGGTCGCGTTTTCCGGCGGGTCGGTCGGCGCGATCTATCGTCAATTCTCGCTGACGATCGTGTCGGCGATGGTGCTGTCGGTGCTGGTCGCGTTGATTCTGACGCCGGCACTGTGCGCGACGATCCTCAAGCCGATCCCGCAAGGGCATCACGAGGAGAAGAAGGGCTTCTTCGGCTGGTTCAACCGCACGTTCAACACCAGCCGCGACAAGTACCACGTCGGCGTGCACCACGTGATCAAGCGCTCGGGCCGCTGGCTCATCATCTATCTGGTCGTGATCGTCGCGGTCGGGCTGCTGTTCGTGCGCCTGCCGAAGTCGTTCCTGCCCGATGAAGACCAGGGCCTGATGTTCGTGATCGTGCAGACGCCGTCGGGTTCGACGCAGGAAACGACCGCGAAGACGCTCGCGAACATTTCCGACTACCTGCTGAAGGACGAGAAGGAAATCGTCGAATCGGCGTTCACGGTCAACGGCTTCAGCTTCGCGGGCCGCGGCCAGAACTCCGGTCTCGTGTTCGTCCGCTTGAAGGACTATTCGCAGCGTCAGCATGCGAACCAGAAGGTGCAGGCGCTGATCGGCCGGATGTTCGGGCGTTACGGGAGCTACAAGGACGCGCTCGTGATTCCGTTCAACCCGCCGTCGATTCCGGAACTCGGTACCGCTGCCGGCTTCGACTTCGAGCTGACGGACAACGCCGGTCTCGGCCACGACGCGCTGATGGCCGCGCGTAACCAGCTGCTCGGGATGGCTTCGAAGGATCCGACGCTGCAGGGTGTCCGTCCGAACGGCCTGAACGACACGCCGCAGTACAAGGTCGACATCGACCGCGAGAAGGCGAATGCGCTGGGCGTGACGGCGGATGCGATCGACCAGACGTTCTCGATCGCGTGGGCGTCGAAGTACGTGAACAACTTCCTCGACACCGACGGCCGGATCAAGAAGGTGTACGTGCAGGCCGACGCGCCGTTCCGGATGACGCCGGAAGACATGAACATCTGGTACGTGCGCAACGGGTCGGGCGGGATGGTGCCGTTCAGCGCGTTCGCGACCGGTCACTGGACGTACGGTTCGCCGAAGCTCGAGCGCTACAACGGCGTGTCGGCGATGGAAATCCAGGGCCAGGCCGCACCGGGCAAGTCGACCGGTCAGGCGATGGCCGCGATGGAAACGCTCGCGAAGAAGCTGCCGGTCGGTATCGGCTATTCGTGGACGGGCCTGTCGTTCCAGGAAATCCAGTCCGGTTCGCAGGCGCCGATCCTGTACGCGATCTCGATTCTCGTCGTGTTCCTGTGTCTCGCGGCGCTGTATGAAAGCTGGTCGATTCCGTTCTCGGTGATCATGGTCGTGCCGCTCGGCGTGATCGGTGCGCTGCTCGCGGCCACGATGCGCGGCCTCGAGAACGACGTGTTCTTCCAGGTCGGCCTGCTGACCACCGTGGGCTTGTCCGCGAAGAACGCGATCCTGATCGTCGAGTTCGCGCGCGAACTGCAGCAGACGGAGAAGATGGGGCCGATCGAGGCCGCGCTGGAAGCGGCGCGCCTGCGGCTGCGTCCAATCCTGATGACGTCGCTCGCGTTCATTCTCGGCGTGATGCCGCTCGCGATCAGCAACGGCGCGGGTTCGGCCAGCCAGCACGCGATCGGTACGGGCGTGATCGGCGGGATGATCACGGCGACGTTCCTCGCGATCTTCATGATCCCGATGTTCTTCGTGAAGATCCGTGCGATCTTCAGCGGCGAGAAGGAAGATGCCGACGAGGCGCTGCGCCTGGCTCAGGAGCACTCGCACCACGAAGAGAAGCCGGGCAACGGCGACCAAGGCAACAAGGGACAGTGATGATGCAAAAACACGCTTTGACTGCAATCGCAGTCGCGCTCTTTGCCGCGGGCTGCACGATGGCGCCGCATTACACGCGGCCCGATGCGCCCGTCGCGCAGGCGTACCCGGCCGGCGGCGTCTACGCGACGCAGCCGGGCGCGGCCGGCGCGCGCAGCGCGAACGGCCAGGCGGCGACTGCCATCGGCTGGCGCGAGTTCTTCGTCGATCCGCGCCTGCAGCGGCTGATCGAGATCGCGCTGAAAAACAACCGCGACCTGCGCGTGTCGGTGCTGAACGTCGAGGCCGCGCGTGCGCAGTACCAGATCACGCGTGCGGGGCTGTTCCCGACGCTCGACGGGACGGGCACGGGCAGCATCCAGCGCGTGCCGCAGGGTCTTTCGCAGACCGGTGCGCCGTACATCTCGCGCGCCTACAACGTCGGCCTGTCGGCGTCGTGGGAGCTCGACCTGTTCGGTCGCGTGCAGAGCCTGAAGGACCAGGCGCTCGCGCAGTACCTGTCGACGTCGTACGCACGGCAGGCGTCGGAGATCTCGCTGGTGTCGCAGGTGGCGGATCAGTACCTGACGCTGCTGTCGACCGATGACCTGCTGAAGGTCACGGAGGACACGCTGAAGACCGCGCAGGCGTCGTACGACCTGACCAAGCTGCAATTCGACAACGGCACGGGCTCCGAGCTCGAGCTGCGTCAGGCGCAGACGGTGGTCGAGACGGCGCTCGCGAACCAGCAGGCGCAGGCACGTGCGCGCGCACAGGCGCTGAACGCGCTGGTGCTGCTGATCGGCGAGCCGCTGCCGGACGATCTGCCGGCGGGCATGCCGCTCGACGCGCAGAACCTGCTGACGGACGTGCCGGCCGGGTTGCCGTCGGATCTGCTGACGCGTCGTCCTGACGTGATGCAGGCCGAGCAGACGCTGCTGGCCGCGAACGCGAACATCGGCGCGGCGCGCGCGGCGTTCTTCCCGAAGATCTCGCTGACGGGCGCGTTCGGCACCGGCAGCCCGACGCTGGGCGGCCTGTTCAAGGCCGGCACGGCGGCGTGGTCGTTCGCGCCGCAGATCACGATGCCGATCTTCGAAGGCGGTCAGAACATCGCGAACCTGAATCTCGCGCATGTGCAGAAGCGCATCGAGATCGCGAACTACGAGAAGGCGATCCAGTCGGCGTTCCGCGAAGTATCGGACGGGCTCGCCGCACGCGGCACGTACGATCAGCAGATCGCGGCATTGGAGCGCAACGAGCACGCGCAGCAGCGTCGCTTCGATCTGTCGGACCTGCGTTACAAGAACGGTGTGGACAGCTATCTGTCGGTGCTGACCGCGCAGACGGATCTGTACTCCGCGCAGCAGTCGCTGATCAGCGCGCGCCTGGCGCGCTGGACGAACCTGGTCGATCTGTACCGCGCACTCGGCGGTGGGTGGATCCAGCGCGCCGGCGAAGCGCCGCGCGCACCGGATGCACCGGTCGACTACGACAAGGCGGCGGCTCCGGCGCCTGCGTCGGCGACGAACGGGTAACATGCGGTAATCCTGCCTGCGTGCGGTCGCTTCGCGCGCAGGCAGGACGTTGTTAGTCCTGTCGCAAGCTGGCCGTTACGAACGATGCGAAGCGTAACGAAGGAAACGTAAGGCTCGTCCATGATTGTTGGTCCTTAAGTGCGCGGTAACCTCGCGTGGGAGTGCTGCGGCGATCCACGCGGGACACGCGTCTACATCTGCAGCGGGCGCGAAATCCAGGGGCCGGGCGCCGTCGAGCACGACGCGTACGGACTAACCGTGCAGATTCTCGTTTCGCCCAATCGATGATCATCCCTCTCCGGTAGCCTGTCGCCCGGCCGCCAAATCCCCGCTCATTTCGCCCAACTCAGGCTCATTTGCTGTTGGACGGTCTTTATAACGATTAGTTATACGAAATTCGAACTCGTCTGATTGGTTCTTTTTTCTCGTCCGTGCAAATTGTGCATGGAGCATTTCTCACCCATTGTCGAGAAAGGAAATCCGGATGAAGAGCGAGCAGACTGCACCGCCCGATCTTTTTGCCACCATCGGCGCGCTCACTGAGCGCGGTGGGCGGGTAACCGAGGCTACGAGCGGCCTCACAGTCGCCGGGCTGGCGATGTCGTCACTTGCGAGGATGGCAGCGAGGCCGTCATCGTGGATGGTGCAGGCGAATATGCGATTTGCAGCGACAAGCCGTTTGCGCTGGTGGGTAGCAGGTTGAGCAACGGCGATCGTATCGTCGAAACGCTTCAGCGGTTGTCGGGAATTCACGTACCGGTTGGCGAAACGGCCGGAGGGTTGTTTAACGAGGATTATGCGCCGCCGCCTGCACTGCCGCGATACAGGTTGGCTGTACGAGGAGCCACGACGGCGCGAGGCGGTGCGTTGCGCGAAGCTACCGGCACGTGGGACACCGATGTCCGGCTTGGCAGGGCTGGTGTCGTAGGTGATCAGATTCACTATGCAGACGGTTCGACCGCGCGAATCATAAGCGGTCTTGGGCTGGTGGATAACGGACACTTCCAGCCGCTGGCTTTCGTCGGTCGCGAACTGGATAACGGCGACGTCATTACCGATAGCCCTGAGCGCGAGGGTCTGGTATCCGCTAACGCCTTCACCGTGGTGAAGCGTTCGACCGTTGTGCATCAAGGCGAGACCTCATGATTCGTTATTTCCTTGCCAAAGGGGATCAGGGCGGCAGCGCCACGATTACGGAAGGATTGGACGACGTAACCTGTTCCAATCCGCCGCCGCGCGTGCATATCGCAACGCTGTACATGAAGACGTACTGCACGGCATGCAAGCAGGAAGGGTTTGTCGCCCCGGTGGGTCCACGCTGGCCGGGCACAGGGCCAAACGGCAAGCCGTGGGCGTTGAGTGGTGATATCAACGTCTGCGATTGCAAGCCGCCACCGGTTTTCTATGCCGAGCGCGGCATGAAGATGACCTTTGCCGCAGACGAGGTGGCGCGGTTGACGGGCAAGCATGGCTTAGGCGTCGCCCCTGTAAGAAGAGGCACGGCAGTCCACGATCAGCAGTTCGTTATTCGCAACAAGAAGTCCAGGAAACCTGTTGTTGGCGCGCGGTATTGGATCACAAATTGCCGTGGCGACGTGCTGGCTTCAGGGATTACCGATGCGCAGGGGCATACTGTGCGAGTGATCACGCCGGAGGCCGAATCGGTAAAGCTCGAGGTCATCGGAGAAATAGAATGAGTGACGGCGATCGTGTGGCGATTGCAGAGGCGATGACGGACACGAGAGAAGGTTCGTTAATCGAAGCGTTGATATCGAATGGGCCACCCATCTGCCCAAACATGACTGATGCGGAATTTCGCCGTATGGTTCTAACGTTACGCGACAGAGCCGTACAAATGATTGATGTACGGCTCGTAGACTTGCGCAAGTGGGGGGCGGTCGAACGTCAGCGCGTCGCAACGTGGTTTGGCTCAAGCGATGAAACGATTCGGCAACGTCTGACAGTCGGCCTCGCACGAGTCAGTCGGGTGATGCGCGATCTCAAGCCTGGAAATTTTGTTCGCCAATCAGAGGAGCTTGATCGATATCTTGGTTGTACGCCGAATAACAAGGACCCTGATGGTGCCGTCGCGCATGTTTGCACCCCGGACACCGCTACACATACTATTTGTATCCACGAGAATTTTTGTGGGATGCGCCCCATATCCAGTGCAAAGGACTCGATGTTGTCGACACTGATTCATGAGTGCACTCATTTTGCCGACACTTTTGGCGCTCAGGATCATCAATATTTCATGCGCGAGTGCTTGGTATTGGCTCGGACGCGCCCCGATCTCGCAATCGATAATGCGGATAGCATTGCCGGGTATGTTATCTATGAGGATTAGAGGCGGTGTGGCAGCGCGATCCTGGTTGAATCTGATTGGGTCCAACGGAAAATTGATATGGGCATGTATCGCACTCGCATTTTTCTCGGCAGGGACATTCGCCTGCTCCCCAGTCCATACGCTTGATGTTTCGTTTGAAAGAGATTCTGCCAAGGTGTCCGGCGATGAGCTCACAAGGGTGGCCAATTGGGCGATAGACCTTCAACTCAAATATCCCAATCTCGATCGTACGTCTGTCGGTGGCCTTGCCGAAGCTGACGAAAGACAGCCGCACGTGCTGGCTCAACAACGCGCGGAAAGTATCAAGGGGCTTCTAGTCACATTGGGGCTTGGTCGAGCACCTATCGACGTCGACGCCAGGCTTTATAAGTCGCATCATTTGAGCGGTGTGCCGGATAATGGCCGACGAGTAGAAATCGACTTCCTTCCCGGTTGCCCGCATGAATGTCCTTGCCAAGTGAAATGAGGCCTTGGCCGCGAGCCGCCGCGCAGTGCTGCACATTTTGATGGTGTGCAGCAACCCCTTGCGCACCATGCGGTAAGCGCCGGCCGCCACAAGCCGACGCGTGCTTGGTGTCCGTCATCGCACACCGCACTTCGCACGATCGCTCCGTGCGTCCCCGCCTTTCGCCGTCCCCGCAAAGCAAAACGCCACGGCATGCCGTGGCGTTTTTCGTTACCGCTTCTCCGCGCGGACGCTCGCCGCGAGGCGATCAGTGATGCACGTCAGCGGGCCGCCCGTCGAAATCGTGCCCCGCGCGCCGAATCTCGCAGCGCGCATCCTTTTCGCCTTTCACGCCGTTGAACACGATGTTCAGGATCACGGCGCTGGCCGACGCCAGCAGGATGCCGCTGTGCAGGATCGGCGCGAGCGCGGGCGGCAGCTTCGAGAAGAAGTGCGGCGACACGACCGGCACGAGGCCCATGCCGACGCTCACGGCGACGATGAACAGGTTGTGCGAGTTGTTCACGAAGTCGACCTTCGACAGCACCTTGATGCCGTTCGCGGCGACCATCCCGAACATCACGATGCCCGCGCCGCCGAGCACGAACGGCGGCACCGACGCGACGACCTGCGCCATCTTCGGGAACAGCCCGAGCAGCACGAGGATCACACCGCCAGTCGCGCACACGAAGCGGCTCTTCACGCCCGTCACGCCGATCAGGCCGACGTTCTGCGAGAACGACGTATGCGGAAACGAGTTGAAGATGCCGCCGATCAGCGTGCCGAGGCCGTCGACGCGCAGGCCGCGCACGAGGCGCTCCTGGTTGACCGGGCGATCGACCATGTCGCCGACCGCGAGGAACATGCCGGTCGATTCGATGAACGTGACGAACATCACCGTGACCATCGTCACGATCGACAGCGGGTCGAAGTGCGGCCAGCCGAAGTGGAACGGCATCACGAAGCCGACCCACGGTGCAAGCGACACGCCTTCCGTGTTCACGCGGCCGATCGCGAACGCGATCACGAAGCCGGCGACGATGCCGAGCAGCACCGAGATGTTCGCGATGAAGCCGCGGCCGAACTTGTTGATCAGCAGGATCAGCGTGAGCACGACCAGCGACAGGCCGAGATAGACGGGGCTGCCATACTCGGGGTTGCCGACGCCGCCGGCCGCCCAGTTGATGCCGACTTCCATCAGCGACAGCCCGATCACCGCGATCACCGTGCCGACCACCACGGGCGGGAAGAACCGCAACAGCTTGCCGATCGTCGGCGCGAGCACGATGCCGATGATGCCGGCCGCGATGGTCGAACCGAAGATGTCGAGAATGCCGAGGCCCGGGTTCGTGCCGATCGCGATCATCGGACCGACGGCCGCGAACGTGCAGCCCATGATGACCGGCAGGCGGATCCCGAAGATCCACAGGCCGAGCGTCTGGATCAGCGTGGCGATGCCGCACGAAAACAGATCGGCGCTGATCAGGAACGCGATCTGGTCTTTCGGCAGCTTGAGCGCCGCGCCGACGATAAGCGGCACGGCGACGGCGCCGGCGTACATGACGAGGACGTGTTGCAGGCCAAGCGTTACCAGCTTGCCGGTCGGCAGCACCTCATCGCACGGATGGACCGTGTTCGATTGCATCTGTCTCACTCCATGATCTTGTTTTCGGGGTGATACGAAGTTATTCGGAATGAATCCATGCAACAAGAGCACTGGGTTCTATTCCGTTCTTTGCTGGTTCGATATGCCATTTCGGTATGGAACAGGGGGGCGATCATCGGGAAACTGCCGCGGGAGTGAGGTGTACCGGTTTTATAGCGCTTCAAAATAGCGCCGGCCCCCCTGTCAAATATGGGGTGCTTTATGGTGTGTATCGGGCGGGCCGCATAGTGGCAAAAAGCGGTGTTCGGAAATCGTGCCGGGTTAACCCGCGAACGGCCGCTTTTGCGTGCAAGGTGCAGCCCGGTGGAACGCGCCGGCCCGACCCCACGGTCGATGCGTCGACGCGGCGGCAAAAAGCGCGGTGCGCATCGCGATCCCGTTATCATCGACATCCGTTCATTCGAATCCCTCTTAGCTCATGCGCCTGCTCGGAATCGACCTCGGCACCGGCTCTGTCAAACTCGTCACGCTCGATGCCGACGGCGTCGAGCGGGCCGTCGCGAGCGAACCTTACGGGTTGTCGTCGCCGCAGCCCGGCTGGGCGGAAATCGCGCCCGACGCGTGGTGGCAGGCGCTCGTGCGCGCGGCCGCGCGGCTGCCGGGCGACGAGCGTGCGCAGGTCGCGGCGATCGGCTTTTCGGGCCAGATGCATGGCGTCGTGCTGATCGACGCGGCCGGCCAGCCGGTGCGGCCCGCGCTGCTGTGGCCCGACACACGCGCGGTGCGCGAGGCGGACGCGGCCGACTGGCCTGCCGCCGGATGGCCCGTCGCCGGATTACCCGTCGCCGGATTGCCCGTCGCCGGATTACCCGTCGTCCCGAACCCCGTCGCGCCCGGCATGGCCGGCCCGCTGTTGCGCTGGCTGGCGGCGCACGAACCCGACGCGCTACGCGCCGCGCGCTGGGCCGTGCAGCCGAAGGACTGGCTGCGCATCGCGCTCGGCGGCGACGTGGCGGCCGATCCGAGCGACGCGTGCGCAACGGCGCTCGCGACGCCCGACGGCGCGTGGGACACTGCATTGATCGACACGCTCGGCCTGACGGCCGACCGCTTCGCGCCGGTTCGCGCGTCCACCGCGCGCTGCGGCATGCTCGGCGCGCAGGCCGCCGCCGCGCTCGGCCTGCCGGCCGGCGTGCCGCTCGCGACGGGCGCGGCCGACACCGCATGCGCGGCGCTCGGCAGCGGGCTGGCCGCGGCAGGGGATGCGTTGCTGACGACCGGCAGCGGCGGGCAGATCGTCGTGCTCGCGGATGCGTTGCCGCCCGCGCGGCGCGGCTTGCATCGCTATCGTGCGGCGACGGGCGGCGGCTATTACACGATGGCGGCGATGCAGAACGTCGGGCTCGCGCTCGAAGCCGTGCGCGGCTGGCTCGGCTACGCGCAATGGGCCGATGCGTATGACGACGCGTTCGCGCAGCCGGCGTCCGAGCGGTTGTGCTTCCTGCCGTACCTGACCGGCGAGCGTTCGCCGTGGATGAACCCCGATGCGCGCGGCGGCTGGCTCGGCCTCGGGCTCGGCGACACGCGCGGCGCGATGATGCGCGCCGCGTTCGAAGGCGTCGCGTTCGCGTTGCGCGCGGGGCTCGATGCGATCCGCGATGCCGATCGCCGTGACGCGGTGACGACGCTGCGTCTCGCGGGCGGCGGCTCGGTCGATCCGCGCTGGCGCCAGTTGCTCGCCGATGCGCTCGGCGCGTCGCTGCATGCGATCGATTGCCCGAACGCCGCGACGCGCGGCGCCGCCTTGCTCGCGGGCGTCGCGATCGGGCATTGGCGTGAAGACGGGTTGCGCGCGCTGGCGCCGGCTGCTGCGCCGGTCGCGGCACCGCACGACGACCGCCTGCTGGCCGTACGCCAAGCGCGCTTCGTCGATCTGTATGCCCGCACGGATGCATGGTTCACGACGGGCGTTTAAACTCGACCACTTGTTCTTTTGCGCCAGCGATGACGCATCCTGGCAAGCCGGCGACCGTTTCGCGCACGCGATGCGCGGCGGGAGCGGCCATCATGGCGAGCACGATATTCTTGCGCCGTGCCGCGCGGCACGGCTTCGACCGCCTTGCATGAAACCCGGGCCGGCGCCGCACGCCGGCCCGGGCCGATCTCACCGACACACAGAGGAGTGACACGATGAAAACGAAAGCCGCGATTGCATGGAAGGCCGGTGCGCCGCTGACGATCGAGGAAGTCGATCTCGAAGGGCCGCGCGCTGGCGAAGTGCTGATCGAAGTGAAGGCGACGGGCATCTGCCATACCGACTACTACACGCTGTCGGGCGCCGATCCGGAAGGGATCTTCCCGGCGATCCTCGGCCATGAAGGCGCGGGCGTGGTGGTCGACGTCGGCCCCGGCGTTGGCACCGTGAGAAAGGGCGACCACGTGATTCCGCTCTACACGCCCGAATGTCGCGAGTGCAAGTTCTGCCTGTCGCGCAAGACCAACCTGTGCCAGAAGATCCGCGCGACGCAGGGCAAGGGCCTGATGCCCGACGCGACGTCGCGCTTCTCGCTCGACGGCAAGCCGCTGTTCCACTACATGGGCACGTCGACGTTCTCGAACTACATCGTCGTGCCGGAAATCGCGGTCGCGAAGGTGCGCGAGGACGCGCCGTTCGACAAGATCTGCTACATCGGCTGCGGCGTGACGACGGGCGTCGGCGCGGTCGTGTACTCGGCGAAGGTCGAGGCCGGCGCGAACGTGGTCGTGTTCGGCCTCGGCGGGATCGGCCTGAACGTGATCCAGGGCGCGAAGATGGTCGGCGCGGACAAGATCATCGGCGTCGACATCAACCCGAAGCGCGTCGAGCTCGCGAAGAAGTTCGGGATGACGCACTTCATCAACCCGAACGAAGTCGAGAACGTCGTCGACCACATCGTGCAGCTGACCGACGGCGGCGCCGACTATTCGTTCGAATGCGTCGGCAACGTGAAGCTGATGCGCCAGGCGCTCGAATGCACGCACAAGGGCTGGGGCCAGTCGTTCATCATCGGTGTGGCGGCAGCGGGCGAGGAAATCAGCACGCGTCCGTTCCAGCTGGTGACGGGTCGTGAATGGAAGGGCTCGGCGTTCGGCGGCGCGCGCGGGCGCACCGACGTGCCGAAGATCGTCGACTGGTACATGGAAGGCAAGATCAACATCGACGACCTGATCACGCACACGCTGCCGCTCGAGCGGATCAACGAAGGCTTCGACCTGATGAAGGCCGGCGAGTCGATCCGCTCGGTCGTGCTGTACTGACCGGGAGCGTACCGCCATGCTCGAACTCGTTTCCTCGCATGCGTGCCACGGCGGCGAGCAGCGTTTCTACCGTCACGATTCGGCGGCCATCGGCCTGCCGATGAAGTTCTCGGTGTACCTGCCGCCGCAGGCCGCGCAGGGCCGCGTGCCGGCGCTGTTCTATCTCGCGGGGCTCACGTGCACCGACGAGACGTTCGCGATCAAGGCCGGCGCGCAGCAATACGCGGCGCAGCACGGCATCGCGCTCGTGATGCCCGATACGAGCCCGCGTGGCGCGGGCGTGCCGGGCGAGACCGATGCGTGGGACTTCGGCGTCGGCGCGGGTTTCTACGTCGACGCGACCCAAGCGCCGTGGTCGACGCATTACCGGATGGAGTCGTACGTGACCGGCGAGCTGCGCGAGCTCGTCGTGGCCGAGCTGCCGATCGACGGCGCGCGGCTCGGCATCTTTGGTCACTCGATGGGCGGGCACGGCGCGCTGACGCTCGCGTTGCGTCATCCGGGCCTGTACCGGTCGGTGTCGGCGTTCGCGCCGATCGCCGCGCCGACGCGCTGCCCGTGGGGCGAGAAGGCGTTCTCCGGTTATCTCGGCGCCGATCGCGATGCGTGGAAGGCGCACGACGCGAGCGAGCTGGTCGCCCGTGCCGATGCGCCGAAGTTCGCGGACGGCATCCTCGTCGATCAGGGGCTCGCCGATCAATTCCTCGCGAACCAGCTGAACCCCGACGTGTTCGAAGCCGCGTGCGCGAAGGCCGGCCAGCCGCTGACGCTGCGCCGCCATCCGGGCTACGACCACGGGTACTACTTCATCTCGACGTTCATCGCCGATCACCTCGCGCATCATGCGCGCGTGCTGGCGCGGTGAGTTGTCCCTGACGCCACGTCGTTGCGCTCCAACGGGCGACGTGGCTGTCATCCATCGTTACGCATTCCACCGGGGCATTCGCCCGGAAAAATCACCTGCCGCCGCAAATTCGTACTCGTTCTATAGGATGCCAAATCGATTCGCCGAATAATGATCGCCGATTCAATCGTGGTGAAATTAATTCGAGCGAGGCTTTGACCTGAATGGGCGACATGGTTTGCGAGGTATCAAACAATTCCCCGAACTGGGGGGTTGATCAATCTGTTTGCGTGGAAACTTGTGCCCGAGCGATGGAGTGGTGGCATCAAATACATCCAGGCGTTCAAGGATGCGTGGGTCGTGCACAACAAGTCCCATATCCGAGCAGCAGCGGGGCGCCACCGTCTACCTCGGGAAATGCTCGCGGGCGTATGTTGGATCGAGGTTGGTGGCGACCCTGAATTCATCGATCGCGTTGCATTCGAAGTGCGCACGTTCGACTGGAGTGGTCCGCCGTTCGTCGACAGGCATCTGACACTGACACGTCATCCAGCGATGACATCGTTCGGCCCGGTGAGCATGCAGCTTCGCACGGCCGCACAAACGCTTGGAATGGATCCGTCGCAAATGTCAGCGTCGCAATTTCGGAGTTTGGCCCGCTGCCTTCAACGCGATATTTTTAATATCGATGTGGTTGCGCGTCATCTCGCCCAGTTGGCGAAGCGCGATGGGATCCAATATCCGTTCTCGATGGATCAAATTCGCATCATCGGCGCGCGCTACAACCGAGGAAGTGGGTTGTCTCTCGAGCAAATAAGACAAAATACCAGCTACGGTAACTTCATCGTTACGCATTGGTCGCGCTTCACTCGGCTCATGCAGTAATGCATCAGGATGCAAACATGGCCCGTCTCCTCCGCTTCGTCACTCATGTCGCATGTGTCATCGGATTGCTCGTCGTTATCACGATCACCGGGAACAAGTATGCGTGGATGCATGAAATCGATCCATCCGTCGCGATCGATGCGATCAAGGACGAAGCTGGCGACCATACGCTGGTCAGCTATGCATTGCTCATGGTCGTTGCGATCACACAGGTCGTGTTGCTCGCGAGGTCCAGGGCCACAGGTGCCAAACCCTGGGTCGGGTTCCTGATGCTCGCGGCAACGGCAGTGTGCGCATGGAAAACGATCACGTAACGCCATCCGCACGCATGCGAGTCGTCATGCCCTGCGCAACAAGCTCGCGCCGTACACGAGCGCCGACAGCGCGGTGATCCAGAAGCTCGTCGGCCAGTCGGTGTGATACGCGAGCACGATGCCGAGCCACGCTTCGAACAACGCGAACAGCGCGGCGAGCAGCACGCCGGTCGACAGCCGCGTCGTCACGTTCTGCGCGGCGGCAGCCGGCCCGACCAGCAGCGTGAACACCAGCAGCACGCCGACGATCTGCGTCGCCGCGGCCACTGCGAGCGCGCACACCGCGAGGAACAGCATCGACACCGTGCGCAGCGACACGCCCTTCGCTTCAGCGAGTTCGGGCTGGAGCGACGCGAACAGCAGCGGCCGTGCGATCAGCGCGAGCGCGAGCAGGCTCACCGTGCCGATGGCGGCGAGCACCGCGAGCGTGTCGTGGCTCACCGCGAGCACGTTGCCGAACAGCAGCGCGGTGACCTGCGTCGCGAACGACGTGTAGAAGTGCAGGAACAGCAGGCCGAAGCCGAGCGCGCCGGACAGGATCACGCCGATC
Organism: Burkholderia sp. BCC0398; assembly: GCF_902833245.1. Taxonomy (NCBI): domain Bacteria; kingdom Pseudomonadati; phylum Pseudomonadota; class Betaproteobacteria; order Burkholderiales; family Burkholderiaceae; genus Burkholderia; species Burkholderia sp. BCC0398. Next base: position 268,719 of record NZ_CADFEM010000007.1, on the reverse strand, counting down.
GCGACGTCGCGGCCCGCGAGCTTTTCGCCGAGCGCGCCCATGCCGATCCCGGCCGCGAGCGTGAAGCCGACCATCCCCCAGATCGGCGAGATGCCGAGCAGCACCGCGCCCGTCGCGCCGGTGAAGCCGACGTGCGACAGCGCATGGCCGGCGAAGGTCTGCCCGCGCAGCACCAGGAAATAGCCGACGATGCCCGCGAGCACCGCGACGATCCCCGACGCGGCGAACGCGTTGATCATGAAGTCGTATTCAAACATCGTGCGAATGCCCGGGATGAGCGTGTCCGTGGTGGTGATGGCCGTGGCCGCCGCCACCGCCGTGCGAATGGCCGTCGTCGTCCTCGTGTTCGTGATCGTGTTTCTCGATCTCGACGTCGCCGGACATCACGAAGATCTTGCCGTTCACGCGCATCACGTCGATCGGCGATCCGTAGAGCCGCGACAGCACGGGCTTCGTGATCACCTCGTCGACGGTGCCGAGCGCCGCGACGCCGTTGCCGAGATACAGCACGCGATCGAGCGCGTTCAGCAGCGGATTCAGTTCGTGCGCGGAGAACAGCACGGTGATGCCGAGCTCGCGCTGCACGTTGCGCACGAGCTCGACGACGCCGCGCTGGTGGTTCGGGTCGAGGCTGATCAGCGGCTCGTCGAGCAGCAGCAGCTTCGGGTTGCCGAGCAGGCATTGCGCGAGCAGCAGCCGTTGGCGCTCGCCACCCGACAGTTCGGACAGCGGCCGGGGCGCGAGCGACGGGCCGCCGACGAGATCGAGCACGCGATCGACGTCGCGGCGCGTGGCCGCGTTCGTGTGCGGCAAGCCCCAGCGATGGCCGTCGGCGGCCATCGCGACGAAATCGTAGCCGCGCATCCGGCGGTTCGCGAGGCCGCTTCTGATCTGCGGCATGTAGCCGATCGACGCGTTGCCGCGCACGACCGGCACGCCGCCAACCGACAGCGTGCCGGCCGACACGGGGACGAGGCCGAGCACCGCGCGCATCAGCGTCGTCTTGCCCGCGCCGTTCGGCCCGAGCACGCCGACGAATTCGCCGGGCTCGATCGAGAAGCTGACGTCGCGCAGGATCGTGCGGCCGCCCAGTTCGAGCGTGACGCGATCGAGGGCGAGGGCGTGGGGAGTGGCGGTCATGTCGTGACGGTCGTCTATTACTTACTTGCCGGCTGAAAGCGCGCTGCCGAGCGCGTCGAGCTGGCCGATCATCCATTGCTGGAAGGTCTTGCCGGCCGGCTGCGTTTCGGTGACGCTGACGGTCGGCACGCCGCCGTCGCGTGCGATCTTCAGCATGCGCTTGGTCATCGGCTCTTCGGCCTGGCTGTTGTAGATCAGTGCGCGCACCCGCTTCTTGCGCAGGTCGCCCTCGAACGCGGCGACGTCCTGCGCGCTCGCCTCGGTGTCGTTCATCGTCGCGAGCTGGAAGCGCTGGTTGCGCATGTCGAGGCCGATCGCGTCCGACATGTAGCCGAACACGGGCTCGGTGGCCGTCACCGGCACGCCCTTGTACTTCGCGCGCAGCGCGGCGACCTTGTCGTCGACGGGCTTCAGCGACGCGACGAACTTTTGCAGGTTCGCATCGTATTCGGCCTGGTTCGCCGGGTCGGCGCGGCCGAGTTCGGCCGCGATCGCGCGTGCGGCGGCCGGCATCGTCGCCGGGTCGTACCACAGGTGCGGGTTGTCGCCGGCCTTCTTGCCGACGAGATCGGCGACGACGATCGTCGCGCGCTTCGCCTGCTTCGATGCGCCGAGCAGCTTGCCCATCCACGGATCGTAGTCGGCGCCGTTGTAGATCACGACCTGCGCGTGCTGCAGCGCGCGGGCCGTCTTCGGGCTCGCTTCGAACAGGTGCGGATCCTGGTCCGGATTGCTGAGGATGCTCGTGACCGCGACGTGGCGGCCGCCGATCTGCGACGCGACGTCGCCGTAGAAATTCTCCGCGGCGACGACGTTGACGGTCGCGGCCTGCGCGAACGCGGGCGCGGCGAACGACAGCGCGGCGACGGCCGCGGCGAGCCAGCGGGCAGGCGACAGGGCGCGCCGCGGCGCGCGCTTCAGGGCAATGGACATGGAACTCCTCGTTGGAAGGGCGGCGCAGGCGCCGCGCGATGCGGCGTCAGCGCTGCGCGGGCTTGCGCTTGCAGTGCCCGCACAGGCCGTTCAGCTCGACGACCTGGTGATGGACTTCGAATCCGTGCGCGGGCTCGCTCGCGGACAGCTGCTTCGCGAGGTCGCTGCCGGGAATCTCGACGGTGTCGCCGCACGAATCGCAGATCAGGAACTGGCCTTCGTGCGGCACGCCGATCTCGCAGCACGCGAGGAACGCGTTCTTCGATTCGATCCGGTGGATGAAGCCGTGCTCGACGAGAAAATCCAGCGCGCGGTAGACGGTCGTCGGCGGCACGCGGCCGCGTTGCGGTTCGAGTTCGGCGAGCAGGTCGTACGCGCCGATCGGGCGCTGCGCGGCCAGCACGCGTTCGTAGACCTGGCGACGCAGCGGCGTCCACGCGAGCCCGTGCTCGGCGGCGAATGCGTCGGCCCGGGACAGCCGGGCGTCGATGGACGATGAGGTAGCCATGGCGTGAAGCAGGGCGATGAAACACAGTATCGCGATGATATAACGTATCGCTGCGCCGTGCAGTGCCAATTCCGTTTTCCGTCCTTCCTCCATCCCCGTCAGCATCGATGCCACTGCGCCGCACCGTGCCCTTCTTGCCTTGCAGCGCGGGCGCGGCGGGATGCAGCCGTGCGCCGTCGTGCCGCAGCGCGTCATAGAAAGCCGTCGCGTCGTCTTGACAGCGCGTATCGCGTATCCGATCATTCGATCACTAACAGAGCAATTGATCGGTCGGAGAGCGTTCGCTCACCTCGCGACCGTCGTGCAGCAAGAACGAACCGGAGACAGCCAGTGAGACTGGAACACAAGGTCGCGATCCTGACGGGCGCCGCAAGCGGCATCGGCGAAGCGGTCGCGCAACGCTATCTGGACGAGGGCGCGCGCTGCGTGCTCGTCGACGTGAAGCCGGCAGGCGGTTCGCTCGCGCGGCTGATCGAGTCCAACCCCGGCCGCGCGGTGGCCGTCACGGCCGACGTCACGCGCCGCGACGACATCGAGCGGATCGTCGCGACGGCGGTCGAGCGCTTCGGCGGCGTCGACATTCTGTTCAACAACGCGGCGCTGTTCGACATGCGCCCGCTCCTCGACGAATCGTGGGACGTGTTCGACCGGTTGTTCTCGGTCAACGTGAAAGGGCTGTTCTTCCTGATGCAGGCCGTCGCGCAGCGGATGGTCGAGCAGGGGCGCGGCGGCAAGATCGTCAACATGTCGTCGCAGGCCGGCCGTCGCGGCGAGGCGCTCGTTTCGCACTACTGCGCGACCAAGGCCGCGGTGATCAGCTACACGCAGTCGGCCGCGCTGGCGCTCGCGCCCCACCGGATCAACGTGAACGGCATCGCGCCGGGCGTGGTCGACACGCCGATGTGGGAGCAGGTCGATGCGCTGTTCGCACGCTACGAGAACCGGCCGCTCGGCGAGAAGAAGCGGCTCGTCGGCGAAGCGGTGCCGCTCGGGCGCATGGGCGTGCCGGGCGACCTGACGGGCGCCGCGCTGTTCCTCGCGTCGGCCGACGCCGACTACATCACCGCCCAGACGCTGAACGTCGACGGCGGCAACTGGATGAGCTGAAAATGCTGCCGCTCGCACGCGCCACCTGCCGGCCGGCCCGCGACGCGGCGCCCGCCGTCGACCGAGGAGGGCTCGCCTGATGGCCGAGATCGTCGTCGCCGGCGAACTGCTGGCCGAATTCGTCGCCGCCGAGCGCGGCCAGGGTTTCGATACGCCCGGCCTGTTCGAAGGACCGTTCCCGAGCGGCGCGCCGGCGATCTTCGCCGATCAGGCCGCGCGGCTCGGCGCGCGCGTCGCATATGCGGGCTGTGTCGGCCGCGACGCGTTCGGCGATGCGATCGTCGCGCGGCTCGCCCGCGACGGCGTCGACGTCGCGCGCATTCGCCGCGTCGCGCGCCCGACCGGCACCGCATTCGTCGCGTATCGCGACGACGGTTCGCGCAGTTTCGTGTTCACGCTTTCGACCAGTGCGGCCGCGTGCGTCGATGCGTCCGACGTCGACACCGCGATGTTCGACGGCTGCCGCTACTTCCACGTGATGGGCTCGTCGCTGACGAGCGAATCGGCGATCGCGGCCGTGCAGCGCGGCGTGATCGAGGCCGCGCGCGCGGGCGCCAAGGTGTCGTTCGATCCGAACGTGCGGCCCGAAATGCTGAGCTTCCGCCCGATGCGCGCGGCGCTCGACGAGATGCTCGCCGCGTGTCACCTGTTCCTGCCGAGCGAAGCCGACCTGCCGTTCTTCTGCGGGCCGCAGCCGGCCGAGCGCGCGATCGCGGGCCTGCTCGCGACGCATCCGCTGCTCGAGCGCGTCGTGCTCAAGCGCGGCGCGCAAGGCAGCGTCGCGTTCGATCGCGCGAACCGGGCCGAAGCGCCGGCCTTTCCGGTCGACGAAGTCGATCCGACCGGCGCCGGCGACTGCTTCGGTGGCACGCTGGTCGCGAGCCTCGTCGCGGGCTTGGCCGTCGACGTCGCGCTGCGCCGCGCGAACGCGGCCGGTGCGATCGCGGTCACGCGGCGCGGCCCGATGGAAGGCAACAGCAGCGCGGCCGAGATCGACCGTTTCCTGACCGAACGAGGTATCGCATGTCCGGCCTGACGACCGTTGCCGAGCGCACGCGCACCGCGCACGCGGACACCGTGCTGCGGATGATCTTCGACGCGAACCGCGCGGACGCGCAGCGCGGCATCTATTCGATCTGCAGCGCGCACCGGCTCGTGCTGGAGGCCGCGTGCGAAGCCGCGCGAGCCGACGGCTCGCCGCTGCTGATCGAGGCGACCTGCAATCAGGTGAACCATCTCGGCGGCTATACGGGCATGACGCCCGCTGATTTTCGTCGCGACGTCGATGCGATCGCCGCACGCTGCGGGCTCGCGCCGTCGGCGCTCGTGCTTGGCGGCGACCATCTCGGCCCGAACCCGTGGCGGCACCGCCGCGCGGCCGACGCGATGCGTGAAGCGGCCGCGATGATCGCGGCCTACGTCGAAGCCGGTTTCGAAAAGATCCATCTCGATGCGAGCATGGCGTGCGCGGACGATCCGGCGCGGCTCGACGATCGCACGATCGCCGCGCGCGCGGCCGAGCTGTGCCGCGTCGCGGAAGACGCGGCGGCGCGCGCCGGGATCGCGCCCGTCTACGTGATCGGCACCGAGGTGCCGACGCCGGGCGGCGAAGTGAGCGGCGAGGCAAGTAACGACGCGAGCGGCGACGCGATCGCGCGGATCGCGGTCACGCGCAGCGACAGCATCGCGGCGACGCTCGACGCGCACCGCCGCGCGTTCGCGGCGGCCGGGCTCGACGATGCGTGGATGCGCGTCGTCGCGATCGTCGCGCAGCCGGGCGTCGACTTCGACGATCGCCACGTGCTCGACTACGACAGCGCGAAGGCGGCGTCGCTCGGCGCGAGTATCCTGCAGACACCGCGCCTCGTATTCGAAGCGCATTCGACCGATTATCAGACCGAAGCCGCGCTTGCCGCGCTCGTGCGCGACCACTTCGCGGTGCTGAAGGTCGGCCCCGCGCTGACGTTCGCGCTGCGCGAGGCGCTGTTCGCGCTGACGTACATCGAGGACGCGCTGATCGACGACGTCGCGCAGCGCTCGCGGTTGCGCGACGTCGTCGACGCGGCGATGCGCGCGCAGCCCGAGCACTGGGCGCCGTACTACCGCGGCGACGAGACCGCGCAGCGGCTCGCGCGCCAGTTCAGCTACAGCGACCGCATCCGCTATTACTGGCTGCAGCCGGCCGTCGCGGCCGCGGTCGAGCAACTGTTCGACAACCTCGCGCGGCAGCCGGTGCCGGAGACGCTCGTCGCGCAGTGGCTGCCGGACGTCTACGCGGCGTGCCGCGCGGGCGGCCTCGCGAAGGAGCCGCGCGCATGGGTGCGCCACCGGATACGCGACGTGATCGCGCACTATGCGCGCGCGTGCGGGATGCAGCGGCCGGCATGACGGGCCGCGAAGGAAGCGACGCAACACCACGCAAGACCGACGACATTTCGAACAATCACAGGAGACATGCCATGCAACGAAAGATGCTCGACGCCGCCGCACGCTGTTTCGCCGGAGCCGCGCTCGCGACGGCGGCCTGCGCGGCGTCCGCCGGCACGCTGACGATCGCGACGCTGAACAATCCCGACATGATCGAGTTGAAGAAGCTGTCGCCGGCGTTCGAGAAGGCGAACCCCGACATCAAGCTGAACTGGGTGATCCTCGAGGAGAACGTGCTGCGCCAGCGCGCGACGACCGACATCACGACCGGCAGCGGCCAGTTCGACGTGATGGCGATCGGCACCTACGAAACGCCGCAGTGGGGCAAGCGCGGCTGGCTCGCGCCGATCACGGGCCTGCCCGCCGACTACGACCTGAACGACATCGTGAAAACCGCGCGCGACAGCCTGTCGTACAACGGCCAGCTGTACGCGCTGCCGTTCTACGTCGAAAGCTCGATGACGTTCTACCGCAAGGACCTGTTCGCGGCGAAGGGGCTGAAGATGCCCGACCAGCCGACCTACGACCAGATCGCCGAATTCGCGGACAAGCTGACCGACAAGTCGAAGGGCACCTACGGGATCTGCCTGCGCGGCAAGGCCGGCTGGGGCGAGAACATGGCGTACGTGTCGACGGTCGTGAACACGTTCGGCGGGCGCTGGTTCGACGAGAACTGGAATGCGCAGCTCACGTCGCCCGAATGGAAGAAGGCGATCAATTTCTACGTGAACCTGCTGAAGAAGAACGGCCCGCCGGGCGCGAGTTCGAACGGCTTCAACGAGAACCTGACGCTGACCGCGTCCGGCAAGTGCGCGATGTGGATCGACGCGACGGTCGCGGCCGGGATGCTCTACAACAAGCAGCAGTCGCAGGTGGCCGACAAGATCGGCTTCGCGGCCGCGCCGGTCGCCGCGACGCCGAAGGGCTCGCACTGGCTGTGGGCGTGGGCGCTGGCCGTGCCGAAGACGTCGAAGCAGCAGGACGCCGCGCGCAAGTTCATCGCGTGGGCGACGTCGAAGCAGTACATCGAGATGGTCGGCAAGGACGAAGGCTGGGCGTCGGTGCCGCCGGGCACGCGCACGTCGACGTATCAGCGCGCCGAGTACAAGGCCGCCGCGCCGTTCTCGGACTTCGTGCTGAAGGCGATCGAGACGGCCGACCCGAACGATCCGTCGCTGAAGAAGGTGCCGTACACGGGCGTGCAGTACGTCGGGATTCCTGAATTCCAGTCGTTCGGCACGGTGGTCGGCCAGTCGATCGCGGGCGCGGTCGCGGGCCAGATGTCGGTCGACCAGGCGCTCGCCGCGGGCCAGGCCGCCGCCGACCGCGCAGTGCGGCAGGCAGGCTACAAGAAGTAACGCGCAAGCCGTCGCGCGGCCCGCGTCGTGCGCGATCGCACACGGCGCGGGCCGGCGAGGCCGACAGGCGGGCAGGCCGTTCGCGCCCGCGCATCAACCGGAGGGACTCCGTCATGCGTCACCTGCGTCTTCCCCTGAGCCATGCTCACGCGCCGTCGGTCGGCGACGCGTCGTCGCCGCCCGGCGCGCCGCGCCGCGCGCGCGGCGGCGCGAGCTGGCTCGTCTCGCCGTCCGTCGCGGTGCTGCTGCTGTGGATGTCGATTCCGCTCGCGATGACGATCTGGTATTCGTTCTCGCGCTACAACCTGCTGAACCCGGACGTGAAGGGCTTCGCCGGGTTCGACAACTACCGCTTCCTCGCGACCGATCCGTCGTTCCTGCCGGCGATCTGGCACACGCTCGTGCTGATCGGTGCGGTGCTCGCGATCACCGTGATCGGCGGCGTGCTGATGGCCGTGCTGTTCGACCGCAAGTTCTACGGGCAGGGCGCCGCGCGCCTGCTCGCGATCGCGCCGTTCTTCGTGATGCCGACGGTTTCCGCGCTGATCTGGAAGAACATGATCCTGCATCCGGTGTACGGGCTCGTCGCGAACGCGATGCGCGCGCTCGGGCTGACGCCGATCGACTGGTTCGCCGACTACCCGTTGACCGCGGTGATCATCATCGTTGCATGGCAGTGGCTGCCGTTCGCGTTCCTGATCCTGTTCACCGCGATCCAGTCGCTCGACCAGGAGCAGAAGGAAGCCGCGCGCATCGACGGCGCCGGCCCGATCGCGATGTTCTTCTACATCACGCTGCCGCACCTGAAGCGCGCGATCGCCGTGGTCGTGATGATGGAGACGATCTTCCTGCTGTCGATCTTCGCGGAAATCTACACGACGACCGGCGGCGGCCCCGGCGACGCGACGACCAACCTGTCGTACCTGATCTATGCGCTCGGCCTGCAGCAGTTCGACGTCGGCCTCGCGTCCGCGGGCGGCATCATCGCCGTCGTGGTCGCGAACGTCGTGTCGTTCTTCCTGGTGCGGATGCTCGCGCGCAACCTGAAAGGGGAGTACGAAAAATGAGCGACCTGACCTTGGCGGGCCGGCGCACGCCGGCCGTGTTCGACCTCGTGCGGCGTGCGCTGCCCGGCACGCTCGCGTGGCTGATCGCGCTGTTGCTGTTCTTCCCGATCTTCTGGATGGCGATCACCGCGTTCAAGACCGAGCAGCAGGCGTACGCGTCGTCGCTGTTCTTCATCCCGACGCTCGACAGCTTTCGCGAGGTGTTCGCGCGCAGCAACTACTTCGGGTTCGCGTGGAATTCGATCCTGATCTCGGCCGGCGTCACCGTGATCTCGCTGCTGTTCGCGGTGCCGGCCGCGTACGCGATGGCGTTCTTCCCGAACCACCGCACGCAGAAGGTGCTGCTGTGGATGCTGTCGACGAAGATGATGCCGTCGGTCGGCGTGCTCGTGCCGATCTACCTGCTGTGGAAGAACGCGGGGCTGCTCGATACGGTGTCGGGGCTCGTGATCGTCTACACGCTGATCAACCTGCCGATCGCGGTGTGGATGACCTTCACGTACTTCAACGAAATCCCGAAGGACATCCTGGAGGCCGGGCGGATCGATGGCGCATCGACGTGGCAGGAGATCGTCTACCTGCTGATGCCGATGGCGCTGCCGGGGCTCGCGTCCACCGCGCTGCTGCTCGTGATCCTGTCGTGGAACGAGGCGTTCTGGAGCATCAACCTGTCGAGCTCGAACGCCGCGCCGCTGACCGTATTCATCGCGTCGTACTCGAGCCCCGAAGGCTTGTTCTGGGCGAAGCTGTCCGCGGCGTCGCTGCTCGCGGTCGCGCCGATCCTGATCGTCGGCTGGCTGTCGCAGAAGCAGCTCGTGCGCGGGCTCACGTTCGGGGCGGTTAAATGAGCGATGCAAGCAAAGGTGCCGCTGGCAAACGTACGACCGGTCACGGCGTGAACGTGCTGATCTGCGATTGCGACGGCGTGCTGATCGACAGCGAGGCCGTGGCCGCCGACGTGATCGTGCGCGAACTCGATGCACGCTGGCCAGGGGTCGACGCACGGCCGGCCGTGATGCCGCTGCTCGGGCTGCGCATCGAGCGCGTGCTGGCCGGCGCGAGCGACGCCGTGGGCCGCACGCTATCGGCCGGCGACGTCGACGCGATCCGCTGCGCGGTCGAGGCGGCGGCCGTGAATGCGCCGATGGTCGAAGGCATCGACGCGGCGCTGGCCGCGATCGACCTGACAACGGCCTGCGCGAGCAACAGCTACCGTACGTACGTCGAAGCGGCGCTCGAGCGCACCGGCCTCGCGCGCTTCTTCGGCGACCGGCTGTTCTGCGCGGATGCGGTCGCGCGGCCGAAGCCGGCGCCGGACGTGTATCTGGCAGCCGCACGCACGCTCGGCGCGGTGCCCGCGCAATGCCTCGTCGTCGAGGACAGCGTGACCGGCATCACCGCCGCGGCCGCGGCCGGCATGACCGTGCTCGGCTTCATCGGCGGCGGGCACGCATCGGCGGCCCAGATCGACGCGCTGCGCGGCATCGGCGCGCGTCACGTATTCGACGACATGCACGAGCTGCCCGGCTACGTCGCGCGCTGGCAGGCGACGGGCGAGGTGCTGCCGAACTAGCAATCAGGAACGAAGGCGCGCCGCTTTCAACGCGGCGCATCACGAACGAACGGAGACAGATCATGGCAAGCGTGCTCCTGCGCAACATCGCGAAGCGCTACGACGACACCGAAGTGCTGCGCAACGTGAACCTCGACATCGCCGACGGCGAATTCGTCGTGTTCGTCGGCCCGAGCGGCTGCGGCAAATCCACGCTGATGCGGATGATTGCCGGCCTCGAAGACATTTCGAACGGCGACCTGCTGATCGACGGCGCGAAGGTCAACGACGTGCCGAGCGCGAAGCGCGGCATCGCGATGGTGTTCCAGTCGTATGCGCTGTACCCGCACATGACGCTGTACGACAACATGGCGTTCGGCTTGAAGCTCGCCGGCGCGAAGAAGCCCGAGATCGACCAGGCGGTGAAGCAGGCCGCGAAAATTCTGCACATCGATCATCTGCTCGACCGCAAGCCGAAGCAGCTGTCGGGCGGCCAGCGGCAGCGCGTCGCGATCGGTCGCGCGATCACGCGCAAGCCGAAGGTGTTCCTGTTCGACGAGCCGCTGTCGAACCTCGACGCCGCGCTGCGCGTGAAGATGCGGCTGGAATTCGCGCGACTGCACGACGAGCTGAAGACGACGATGATCTACGTGACGCACGACCAGGTCGAGGCGATGACGCTCGCCGACAAGATCGTCGTGCTGTCGGGCGGCGCGGTGCAGCAGGTCGGCACGCCGAACGCGCTTTATCACGCGCCGGCGAACCAGTTCGTCGCGGGCTTCATCGGCTCGCCGAAGATGAACTTCCTGAAGGGCACGGTCGAATCGGCCGATGCGGGCGGCGTGCTCGTGCGCTTCGACAGCGGCGAGACGCAGCGTGTCGCGGTGGACGCGGCGGGGCTGCAACGCGGCGCGGCGGTGACCGTGGGCGTGCGGCCCGAGCATCTGCTGGTCGATGCCGCCGCCGCGGGCGTCGCCGCGCGCACGATGGCGGTCGAGTCGCTCGGTGATGCCGCATATCTGTATGCGGAATCGGCCGTCGCGCCGGACGGGCTGATCGCGCGGATTCCGCCGCTCGACACGTACCGCACCGGCGACCCACTGCGCGTGCATGCGCAGGCGGAGCACTGTCACCTGTTCGACGAAAACGGGCAGGCGTTCCGGCGGCTGAGCGTGCACGCGAAGGCGGCGTGACGCGTCGGTGTTCGGCGGTTTGCGCGTCGATCGTGCGTCCTCCGCGGTAGCGCGAAGCAATGCCGGTACGGCCGAGCGCCGCGCAGGATCCATGGCCGCGTCAGGCCGCCTTCGCCGCGAGCGCGGCGCGCGCGCACGCTTCGTCGGTGACGAGCCCCGACAGCCAGCCGCCGCGCAGCGCGGCAATCACCGCGTCGTGTTTCTTCGGGCCGCCGGCGAACGCGATCGTCGGCAGCTTCGGCGGCGTGGCGAGCGCGACGCTGGTCACGCGCGCGCTCGTCGACACGGTGATCTGCGTGCCCTGCGCGTCGATCGGCACGCCGAGCAGCTCGGCCACCGCGCCGAGCGCGGTCATCTCGTCGCGCTCCTGTTCGGTGATGAAGCCGTCTTCGTAGAGCGGGCAGTGCGGGCCGATGTTGCCGATCCCGACGAACGCGACGTCGGCCTCGCCGGACAGCGCCTCGACGATCCGGTACAGCCGGTGGTTGCACCACTGCGCGCGTTCGGCGTCGCTGTCGGCGAACAGCGGCGCGGGCAGCAGGAAATGCTTGCTGCCGGTTTTCTCGGAGATGTACTGCGCGACGTCGTAGCGGTTCGACGAACCGTCGGCCGCGATCGCGCCGACCATCGACACGAGCCGGTGCTGCGGGCGGTCGATCTGCGCGATCTGCGCGACCGCGGCCTTCAGCGTCCGGCCGCTGCTGACCGCGATCACCATCGGTCGCGTCTCGTTCAGGTAGCGCTCCATCACCTGCGCGCCGGCGACCGCGAGCTTGCGGTCGATCGCGTCGGGCGCATCGGCGTCGACGGGCACGACTTCGCACATCGCGAGGCCGTAGCGTTTCGACAGCTGCGCGCCGAGGTCGAGACAGTCGGCGAGCCGATGGTCGACGCGCACGCGGATCAGGTTCTTCTCGACCGCGAACGCGACGAGGCGCTGCGCGACGGGGCGCGACACCTGCAGCTTTTCGGCGATTTCGTTCTGCGTGTCGCCCGCGACGTAATAGAGCCACGCGGCGCGCGTGGCGAGATCGAGTTTTTCTGAGGACTTGGACACGATAGCGATTCGGTTCGGATCGGGGGGGCCGCCCCGCGGGCCGGCCGGCGGGCCGCATGACGGCATCCACTGTAACGCATGTCGCACGGCTGGCCTGCGGCCGGCCGTGCGACGGAGCACGCTTACGCGAGCCGCGCGCGCGACGGCTCGTACAGCGGCCGCACGTGACGGTACAGCGTGCGGAACGCATCGAGGCGTTCGCGCAGCCGCGCATGGCGAGCCGCATCCGGTGCGTATTCGGCGCGTACCGGCGGCTTGGTCAGCACCGTATGCGCGTCGCCGCCGACGGCCAGCCAGCCGAGCCGCGCCGCGCCAAGCGCCGCGCCCGTTTCGCCGCCGCCGATCTGCTGCGTGCGCACGTTCAGCGCGTCCGCGATCAGTTGCGCCCAGAACGCGCTGCGCGCACCGCCGCCGATCAGCGACAGCTGGTCGGTTTCGACGCCGGCCGCGTGCAGCGCGTCGAGGCCGTCGGCGAGGCCGAGCGTCACGCCTTCGAGCACCGCGTAGCCCAAGTGCGCGCGCTCGGTCGCATGCGTCATCCCGAAGAACACGCCCTGCGCGTATGGATCGTTGTGCGGCGTGCGTTCGCCGGACAGGTAGGGCAGGAACAGCGGCGCCGCCGCGAGCGCGTCGGGATCGAGCGCCTCGACTTCGGCGAGCAGCGCGGGCTCGTCGGTGCCGGTCAGCTTGCAGACCCAGCGCAGGCAACTCGCGGCCGACAGCACGACGCTCATCAGTTGCCAGCGATCGGGAATCGCATGGCAGAACGCATGCACGGCCGACGCGGGATTCGGCATGAAGCGATCGCCGACCACGCTCAGCACGCCCGACGTGCCGAGCGACACGAAGCCGTCGCCCGCGTGGATCGCGCCGATGCCGAGCGCGCTCGTCGCGTTGTCGCCGCCGCCGCCCGCGACCAGCACGGCCTCCGACAGCCCGAGCTCGCGTGCGACGTCCGCGCGCAGCGTGCCGGACGGCGCGTTGCCTTCGACGATGCGCGGCATCTGCTCGCGCGTCATCCCGCACGCGGCGAGCAGCGCATCGGACCAGTCGCGGCGCGCGACGTCGAGCCACAGCGTGCCGGCCGCGTCGGACGGATCGGACACTTTCGCGCCGGTCAGCCGGAACCGCAGGTAATCCTTCGGCATCAGCACGCACGCGGTGGCCGCGAACACGTCGGGTTCGTGCGTCGCGACCCACAGCAGCTTCGGCGCGGTGAAGCCGGGCATCGCGAGGTTGCCGGCCAGCGCGTGGAGGTCGGGCGCACGTTCGGTGAGCAGCGCGCATTCGTCGGCGCTGCGCATGTCGTTCCACAGGATCGCGGGGCGCAGCACGCGGTCGTCGCGGCCGAGCAGCACCGCGCCGTGCATCTGGCCCGACAGGCCGATGCCGCGCACCTGCGCGAAAGCGTGGGGATGCCGTTCACGCAGCGCCGCGAGCGCGGCGAGCGTGCCTTGCCACCAGTCGTCCGGATGCTGTTCCGCCCAGCGCGGGTGCGGGCGCGACACGGTGAACGGCGAGCCCGCGGTGCCGACCACCGTGCCGTCCGGGGCCAGCAGCAGCACCTTCACTTCCGAGGTGCCGAGGTCGATGCCGAGATACATGAGCGATCCGTTCGGTCGGTGAGGAGCCGCTACTTTAGCCGTGCCGCACGGCCTGTGCCAAGCGGGTTCGCCCGGCTGCGCGGCCGGGCGCCGGCGCGCGCGTCGTCAACGCGCGGCGAGCCAGGCGTCGACGCGCGCGAGCCCGGCGCGCAACGCATCGAACAGCGCCGCGTTGCCGGCGAGCGAGCCCCACAGCGCGCGGTTGGCGCACAGCGCGACGACGGGGTCGTCGGCTTCGACGATCGCGCGTGCGCTGCTGTCGTCCATCACGCCGTCCTGGTACGCATAGGGCAGCGTGCCGCGCGCCCAGCGTTCGAGAAAGCGCAGGAACAGCGCGGGCAGCACGGCGGTGGCGACCGGCGCGGCGCCGCGCGCGAACGATTCGACGAGCGTCGGCGCGATGAAGCCGGGAATCTTCGAGAAGCCGTCGGCCGCGACGCGCTGGTTCGTGTCGAGCACGTACGGGTTGCCGAAGCGCTCCAGCACGACGTCGCGATAGCGCGCGAGATCGAGCGGGCTCGGCGTGAGGCACGGGATCACGTCCTGCGTCACGTAGTCGTGCGCGAAGCGGCGGATCGCCGCGTCGTGCGTGCCTTCATGGATGTAGGTGTAGCCCGCGAGCGTGCCGGCCCATGCGATGCAGCTGTGCGTCGCGTTGAGGATGCGGATCTTCGCTTCCTCGTACGGATGCACGTCGTCGACGAGTTCCGCGCCGGCCAGTTCCCAGCGCGGCCGGCCGGCCGCGAAGCGATCCTCGATCACCCACTGGATGAACGATTCGCCCATCACCGGGCACGCGTCGTCGATGCCGGTGGCCGCCCGCACGCGCTCGCGCACGTCGGCGGTCGGGCGCGGCGTGATGCGGTCGACCATCGCGCTCGGCGTCGCGACGTGCGCATCGAACCACGCGAGCAGGCCGCCCTCGCCGCGCCGTTCGAGGAATTCGCGCATCCCCGCGCGAAAGCGTGCGCCGTTGTTGCGCAGGTTGTCGCAGCTTTGCAGCGTGAGCGGGCCCGCGCCGCGCTTCACACGTTCGGCGAGCAGCGCCGCGAGCGCGCCGTACAGCGTCGTGCGCGCGCCCTGCAGGTCGGCGGCGAGATCGGCGTTCGCGACGTCGAGCCGGTTGTGTTCGTCGAGGTAGTAACCGCCTTCGGTGACGGTGAACGACACGATCCGACAGGCTGGATCGGCGCCCGCGTCGATCAGCGCGGCGAGGTCGATCGACCACGGCAGCACGCGCGTGATCGCACGGATCGTCTCGTACGCGCGCTCGCCTTGCGGCGTGACGGTTTCGAGCGTGTACGCGCCGTGCTGGGCGGCCAGTGCGTCCATCGTCGCGTGCATGTCGTCACGAATGTTGCCGATGGTCAGCGACCAGCGTTCGTCGGCCGGCACGGCCGCGTTCACGCGATGCAGATACCACGCCTGGTGCGCGCGGTGAAACGAGCCCGCGCCGATGTGCAGCAGCACGGGCGCGTGGGCGGAGGGCGATTCGCTCATCCGTGTCTCCTGTTCCTGGCTGTCTATCCTGTCGAATACGATCATTTGCTCTTTGTGTGAGCGAATGATCGTATTCGGGCGAGCGAAAGTCAAGGCGCGGACACGGCATTTCGATGGTGCGCTGCGGTGGCGTACGGGGCAGGGCGAGTGGGGCGGCGCCGGAGGAAAAAGGCGTCAGCGCCCTTCGCGCGTGAGGGCGACGAGTTCGTCGAGCAGCTTGCCGGCCGGCCCCGGCAGGATCCCGTGGCGGCGCCGGAACGCGGTGAGCGTGCGCACCGCGACGACTTCGCGTACCGGCAGCGTGTCGATCGTGCCGGCGCGCCGTTCGGCGCCGACCATCGGCTCGGCCATCCAGCTGAGGAAGCCCGCATGCGCGACCAGGCTTTTCAGCGTGATGACCGAGCGCGTCTCGACCGCGATGTCGGGCAACGGCAGCCCGTGCGCGTCGAAGGTCGCGCGCATGTGGTCGAACGGCGCGGTGCCGCGCGGCGGAATCGCCCAGCGCGCGTGCAGCGTATCGGCGAGCGTCGGTGCGCGGCCGAGCGCGCGCAGCGGATGGTGCGGCGCCGCAACGATATGGCTGCGATCTTCCCAGCGGCATTCGGGAATCGCGACGATCTCGTCGGTATCGGGCCCGTGCGCGGACAGCGCGAGGTCGATCTCGTGCTTGATCAGCCCTTCCGCGAGCCGGTCCCACACGCCCTCGATGATTTCGACACGCAGGTTCGGCCAGCGGTCGAGCACGCGGCCGACCGCGACCGGCAGCACCAGGCTCGCGATGCTGCCCACCGTGCCGACCTTGATCCTGCCCTTCGCGAACCCGCGCATCGCGTCCAGTTCCTCGCGCGCATGCTCGGCTTCGTGCTGCAGCAGCGTCGCGTGCGGCAGCAACGCTTCGCCGAACGCGGTGAGTTGCACGCCCTTCGAATGGCGTTCGAACAGCGGCGCGCCGACCTGCTCCTCGAGCCGCTTCAGGATCCGGCTCAGCGCCGGCTGCGTGACATGCAGCGCGTCGGCCGCACGGCCGAGGCTGCCGCACGCGACGATCGTCGTAAACGCGCGCAATTGTCGGAGATCGAAAGTCATGCGGGGACGTAATGGCTTTTCGCAGAAAATACAGTATCCGTGAATGGCTTGCGCTTCGATACTGTGGAAACCGCCAAGCCATCGAGGAGACGCCCGAGCATGTCCGGCACCCCGTCCCATTCCGCCGCATCGATCACCGTCCGCGACGCCGTGATCGATTTGCTCCGCCAGTTCGGCATCGACCGCGTGTTCGGCAATCCCGGCTCGACCGAGCTGCCGATGTTCCGCGACTTCCCCGACGATTTCCGCTACGTGCTCGGCCTGCACGAAGCCGTCGTGGTCGGGATGGCCGACGGCCATGCACAGGCCACTGGCAACGCGGCGGTCGTCAACCTGCATTCGGCGGCGGGCGTCGGCAACGCGATGGGCAATCTGTTCACAGCGTTCAAGAACCGCACGCCGCTGATCGTCACCGCGGGCCAGCAGGCGCGCGCGATTCTGCCGTTCGATCCGTTCCTTGGCGCGACGCAGGCCGCCGAGCTGCCGAAGCCGTACGTGAAATGGAGCATCGAGCCGGCGCGCGCGCAGGACGTGCCGGCCGCGATCGCGCGTGCGTACCGGATCGCGATGCAGGAGCCGCGCGGCCCCGTGTTCGTGTCGATCCCGGTCGACGACTGGGACCAGCCGGCCGAGTGGCTGCCGCGCCGTGACGTCAGCAGCGTCGTCCGGCCCGATCCGGACGCGCTCGCCCGGCTCGGCGACGCGCTCGACGCCGCGCGGCGCCCCGCGTTCGTGGTCGGCGCGGCCGTCGATCGCGCGGGCGCGTGGGACGACGTCGTGCGGCTCGCCGAGCGGCACCGTGCGCGCGTGTACGTCGCGCCGATGTCCGGGCGCTGCAGCTTTCCGGAGGACCATCCGCTGTTCGCCGGCTTCCTGAGCGCGATCCGCGAGAAGATCGTCGCGCGGCTCGACGGGCACGATCTCGTGTTCGCGTTCGGCGCGCCCGCGTTCACCTATCACATCGAGGGCTTCGGCCCGCACGTGCCGCCGGGCGCGACGCTCGTGCAGCTCGTCGACGATCCGGGCGTCGCCGCGTGGACGCCGTCGGGCGATGCGGTCGTCGGCAATTTGCGGCTCGCCGCGCGCGATCTGCTGGCGCGGCCCGCGCCGCCCGAGCGGCCGATGCCCGAGGCGCGCGCGCCGCGGGTGCGCGTCGATGCGCCCGCCGCCGGCGAGCGGATGTCGGTCGCGTTCGCGCTGCAGACGCTCGCCGACGTGCGCGACGCGCAGGACATCGTCGTCGAGGAGGCGCCGAGCGCGCGGCCGGTGATGCAGGAGCATCTGCCGTTCACGCTCAGCGGCACGTTCTACACGATGGACAGCGGCGGGCTCGGCTACGGGATGCCGGCCGCCGTCGGCGTCGCGCTCGCGCGGCCGGGCCGGCGCGTGATCGGGCTGATCGGCGACGGCTCGAGCCTGTATTCGATCCAGGCGCTGTGGAGCGCCGCGCAACTGAAGCTGCCGATCACGTTCGTGATCCTGAACAACCGGCGTTACGCGGCGCTGCAGGATTTTGCGCCCGTGTTCGGCTTCGGCCCGAGCGACCCGGTGCAGGGCACCGATCTGCCCGACCTGGATTTCGTCGCGCTCGCGCGAGGGATGGGCTGCCGCGGCGTGCGCGTGGCCGATGCGGCGCGCCTGCGCGACACGCTGACCGACGCGTTGCGTGCGGCGACGCCGGTCGTCGTCGAAGTCGAGATTGCCTGACGCGCCGCGCGCGTCTTTCCGGAGATTCCATGCAAACCGTAGCGATGCTGATCGGCGGGGAACGCCGCCACTCGTCCAGCGGCGCGACCTTCGTTCGCCGCAACCCGCTCGACGGCGACATCGCGTCGGCCGCGCCCGCGGGCACCGTCGACGATGCGCGCGCGGCGGCCGATGCGGCTGCCCGTGCGTTTCCCGGCTGGGCCTCGCGCGGCCCCGGCGCGCGGCGTGCCTTGCTGCTGAAGGCGGCCGCCGCGCTCGAAGCGAAGCAAGAGCAGTTCGTCGCCGCGATGGCGGCTGAAACGGGCGCATCCGCGCTGTGGGCCGGCTTCAACGTGCAGCTCGCGGCGAGCGGGCTCGTCGAGGCCGCGTCGCTGACCACGCAGGTCGGCGGCGAGCTGATCCCGTCCGACGTGCCGGGCTCGCTTGCGATGGGCGTGCGGCAGCCGGCCGGCGTCGTGCTCGGCATCGCGCCGTGGAATGCGCCGGTGATTCTCGCGGCGCGCGCGCTCGCGCTGCCGCTCGCCTGCGGCAACACGATCGTGCTGAAAGGCTCGGAGCTGTGCCCCGTCACGCACGGGCTGGTCGTCGAGGCGCTGCAGGAGGCCGGGCTGCCGCCGGGCGTCGTCAACTTCGTGACGAACGCGCCCGACGATGCGGGCGCCGTCGTCGACGCGCTGATCGCGCACCCGGCCGTGCGCCGCGTGAATTTCACCGGCTCGACGCGGGTCGGGCGGATCGTCGCCGAAGCGTGCGCGCGCCATCTGAAGCCGGCGGTGCTGGAGCTCGGCGGCAAGGCGCCGTTCGTCGTGCTCGACGATGCCGACCTCGACGCGGCGGTCGCCGCGGCCGCATTCGGCGCGTTCGCGAATTCCGGGCAGATCTGCATGTCGACCGAGCGCATCGTCGTCGACGCGTCGATCGCCGATGCGTTCGTCGCGAAGCTCGCCGCCAAGGCCGCGTCGCTGCCGCTCGGCGACCCGCGCCACGGGCCGGTCGTCCTTGGTTCGCTGATTGACACCAAGGCCGTCGAGCGCTGCAACGCGCTGATCGACGATGCGCTCGCGCACGGCGCGACGCTGCGGTGCGGCGGCAAGGCGGACAGCACGCTGTTTCCGGCGACGCTGCTCGACCACGTGACGCCGGCGATGCGCGTCTATGCGGAAGAATCGTTCGGCCCGGTGAAGGGCATCGTGCGCGTCGACGGCGAGGAGGCCGCGATCCGCTGCGCGAACGACAACGCGTTCGGGCTGGCGTCGGCCGTGTTCAGCCGCGACGTCGCGCGGGCGCTGCGCGTCGCGGCGCGCATCGAATCGGGCCTCTGTCACGTGAACGGCCCGACCGTGCACGACGAGGCGCAGATGCCGTTCGGCGGCGTGAAGGACAGCGGCTTCGGCCACTTCGGCGGCAACGCCGGCATCGCCGCGTTCACCGACCTGCGCTGGATCACCGTGCAGACGGCCCCGCGCCACTACCCATTCTGACGAGGCGGCCGACGATGAGAATCGCGATTCTGGGAGCGGGCGCGATGGGCTCGCTGTTCGGCGGGCGGCTCGCCGAAAGCGGCGAAGCCGTCACGCTGATCGACGTGAACGATGCGCATCTCGATGCAATCCGCCGCGACGGGCTGCGCATCGACGACGATCGCGGCGAACGGCGCATTCGCACGCTGCAGGCCGTGCGACCGGAAGCCGCGAATGCGGCCGCGGCCGGCGCGCCCGACACACCGTTCGACCTGCTGATCGTCTTCACGAAATCGCTGCACACGCGCGCGGCGCTCGATGGCGTGCGCGCGCTGCTGACGTCGGACACGTTCGTGCTGACGCTGCAGAACGGGCTCGGCAACGTCGAGACGCTGAATGCGTTCGTGCCGCTGGAGCGCATCCTGGTCGGCGTGACGACGTGGCCGGCCGATGCGGCCGGGCCCGCGCACGTGCGCTCGCACGGCGCCGGCACGATCCGCATGATGACGGCCGACGGCGCGGCGCGCCCGTTCGCGGCGGCGGTGGCCGACGCGCTGTCGCGCGCGGGGCTCGCGTGCACGCTCGACGCCGACGTGTGGGCCGCGATCTGGGAGAAGGTCGCGTTCAACGCGGCGCTCAACACGCTGTGCGCGGCGACGGGCTGCACCGTCGACCAGCTCGGCCATCATCACGACGGGCCGCGGCTCGCGCTCGCGATCGCGGCGGAGACGGCCGCCGTCGCGCGCGCGAAGGGCATCGCGGTCGATGGCGAGCGCATCGCGCGCAACGTCGAGCATGCGATCCGCGACCATCTCGGCCATCGCCCGTCGATGCTGCAGGACGTGCTCGCGGGGCGCCGCACCGAAATCGATGCGATCAGCGGCAAGGTCGTCGCGGCCGCACGCGAAACCGGCGTCGCGGTGCCGCATGCGGAGACGCTGCTCGCGCTGGTCCGGTTGATCGACGCGCGGACGAACTGAGCAACAGGCCGGCGGCCGGCTGGCGCCGCATGACGATACGGATGCCGTGCGCGCGAAGCAACGGCGCTGGATCTTGAAGGATGGGACGAGACACCGGTGCCGATCGATGAGCGCCGGTCGACTGCTGCACAGCATGAGATCCGGGCACGCGTGCGCGCGCCAGCCCGGACAACAGGAGACGCCATGAAAACCATCGAATACCGTTGTCTTGCCGCGCGCCGTTCGCGCCTCTTGCCGCCGACGCGCGGTGCATCGGAGGCCGCATGAGCACGCCCGACGCACTGAATGAACGGCGGCCGCCCTCGGTCGACATCGGCACGACGCTCGACGACGGGCCGTTCACGCCGATGCAGCGCGGCGTGGTGCTGCTCGCCGCGCTCGCGATCGTGCTCGACGGTTTCGACGGCCAGTTGATCGGTTTCGCGATTCCGGTGCTGATCCGCGAATGGGGCGTCACGCGCGGCGCGTTCGCGCCGGCCGTCGCGGCGGGGCTGGTCGGGATGGGGATCGGCAGCGCGTGCGCGGGGATCGTCGCGGACCGCTTCGGCCGCCGCCAGGCCGTGATCGGCAGCGTGTTCCTGTTCGGCATCGCGACCTGCGCGATCGGGTTCGCGCCCGACGTCGCGACGATCGCGATCCTGCGCTTTTGCGCGGGGCTCGGGATCGGCGGCGCGCTGCCGACGGCCACGACGATGACCGCCGAATACACGCCCGCGCGGCGCCGCACGATGATGGTGACCGCGACGATCGTCTGCGTGCCGCTCGGCGGGATGCTGGCCGGCCTGTTCGCGCACGAGGTGCTGCCGCGCTACGGCTGGCGCGGGCTGTTCTTCGCGGGCGGCGCGTTGCCGCTCGTGCTCGGCTTCGTGCTCGTGCGCGCGCTGCCCGAATCGCCGCGCTATCTGGCGCGACGCCCCGCGCGCTGGCCGGAACTCGGCGCGCTGCTCGCGCGGATGCAGCGGCCGGTCGCGCCGGGCACCGTGTTCACCGATGCGAAGGACGCCCGCGCGCCAGGCGGCCGCGGCGGCTTCGGCGCGCTGTTCGCGAGCGGGCAGGCGCGCGACACGGTCGCGCTGTGGTGCGCGTTCTTCATGTGTCTGCTCGCCGTGTATGCGGCATTCAGCTGGCTGCCGACGATGCTCGCGGCGAGCGGGTTGAGCGTGTCGGTTGCGGGCTCGGGACTCACCGCGTACAACCTCGGCGGCGTGATCGGCGCGCTGTTGTGCGCGTGGGCGATCGCGCACGCGGGGTCGCGCTGGCCGCTCGCGCTGTGCAGCATCGGGGGCGCCGCGAGCGCGGTGTGGCTGATGGGTGTCGACGCGAGCCGCCACACGAACTGGCTGATCGTCGGGCTCGGCCTGCACGGGCTGTTCGTCAATGCGGTGCAGTCGACGATGTATGCGCTGTGCGCGTACATCTACCCGACGGCCGTGCGCGCGACGGGGACCGCGAGCGCGCTCGCGTTCGGCCGGCTCGGCGCGATTCTCAGCGCGTTCGCGGGCGCGCTCGTGATCACGGCGGGCGGCGCGGGCGCGTACCTGACGATGCTGGCCGTTGCGATGGGCGCGGTGTGCGTTGCGCTGCTCGCGGTGCGGCGGCACATTCCGCGGCTGTCGCGCGCGCAAACGCAGCCGCGCGAAGGGGACGAACTCGCCCGCACGTCGTCGTGACGTGCGGACGCATCGCGTGCGTTACAGCGTGGTGCGCACGTGCCAGAGCTCGGGGAACAGCACGACGTCGAGCATCTTGCGCAGATACGGCGCGCCGCTCGTGCCGCCGGTGCCCTGCTTGAAGCCGATGATGCGTTCGACCGTCGTCACGTGACGGAAGCGCCACTGGCGGAACGCATCCTCGAGATCGACGAGTTCCTCGGCCATCTCGTACAGTTCCCAGTGCTGCTGCGGATGACGGTAGACCTCGAGCCACGCGGCCTCGACCGTCTCGTCGTGCCGCATCGGCTGGGTCCAGTCGCGCTCGAGCCGCTCGGGCGCGATCGGGAACCCGCGCCGCGCGAGCAGGCGCACGACCTCGTCGTAGAACGACGGCGCTTCGAGCGTCGCGCGCACCTGTTCGAGGATGTCGGCCCGGTGCGCATGCGGCTGCAGCATCTGCGCGTTCTTGTTGCCGAGCAGGAATTCGAGCTGCCGATACTGGTACGACTGGAAGCCCGACGACTGGCCGAGATACGGCCGCATTGCCGAATACTCGGACGGCGTCATCGTCGACAGCACGTTCCACGCCTGGACCAGTTGCTCGAGGATGCGCGACACGCGCGCGAGCATCTTGAACGCGGGCGGCAGCGCGTCGGTGCGCACCGCGTCGAGCGCGCCGCGCAGCTCGAACAGCGCGAGCTTCATCCACAGTTCGCTCGTCTGATGCTGGATGATGAACAGCATCTCGTTGTGATCGGGCGACAGCGGATGCTGCGCGTCGAGGATCGAATTCAGCGACAGGTAGTCGCCATAGCTCATCGACTTCGAGAAATCGAGCTGCGCGTCGTGCCAGCCGGCTTGAGCGTTGGCCTCGCCCGGCACGTGCGGGGCCTCGTGCGCGGCTTGCGCCGGTTGTGCGGCGCGTGTGCCCGAGAACGGGCAGCCTGCCGGCGCGTCGCCGCCGGGCGGCTGCATGTGACCAGAATTCACGACTTTCTCCAGATTTGAATGACGAACGCGTGGCGCGCGCTGCGCATGCGGCGGCGGCGCGCCACGCAATACCGCTCAGGTCACCGCGCCGCGTTCGGCGAACTCGGGCGCCTTCCACGCGTCGGTGGCGAGGATGTCGCGCAGCGTCTCGACCGCATCCCATACGTCGGCGAAGCGCGTATAGAGCGGCGTGAAGCCGAAGCGCAGCACGTACGGCTCGCGGTAGTCGCCGATCACGCCGCGCGCGATCAGCGCCTGCATCACTTCGTAGCCGTGCGGATGCTCGAAGCTCGCCTGCGAGCCGCGCTGGTGATGCGCGCGCGGCGTGACGAGCTTCAGCGACAGGCCCGCGCAGCGTTCCTCGACGAGCGCGATGAACGCGTCGGTCAGCGCGAGCGACTTGCGGCGGATCGTCTGCATGTCGGTCTGCAGGAACACGTCGAGCCCGCATTCGACCATCGACATCGACACGATCGGCTGCGTGCCGCACAGGAAGCGCGCGATGCCCGGATCGGGCGCGAAGCCCGGCTGCATCGCGAACGGCGCGCGGTGGCCCCACCAGCCCGACAGCGGCTGCGAGAAATGCGCGAGGTGACGCTGCGGCACCCACACGAATGCGGGCGAGCCGGGGCCGCCGTTCAGGTACTTGTACGTGCAGCCGACCGCGCCGTCCGCGCGCGCGCCGTTCAGATCGACCGGCACCGCGCCGGCCGAGTGCGCGAGATCCCACAACATCAGCGCGCCCGCATCGTGCACCAGTTGCGTGACGGCCGGCATGTCGTGCATGTAGCCGGTGCGGTAGTTCACGTGCGTGATCATCGCGACGGCCGTGTCCGCGCCGAGCGCGCCGGGCAGGTCGGCCGGATCGTCGATCAGGCGCAGTTCGTAGTTGCCGCCGAGCTGCTCGATCAACCCTTGCGCGATATACAGGTCGGTCGGGAAGTTCGAGCGCTCCGACACGATCACGCGACGCTCGGGCGCGCGCTCGGCCTGGTGGCGCAGCATCGCGGACAGCAGCTTGAACAGGTTGATCGAGATGGTGTCGGTGACGACCGTCTCGCCGGGCGCGCCGCCGATCAGCGTCGCGAGCTTGTCGCCGAGGCGGCGCGGCAGCGCGAACCAGCCGGCCGTGTTCCAGCTGCGGATCAGGCCTGCGCCCCATTCGGCGCCGATCACCTGCTGCGCGCGGGCGGCCGACGCGCGCGGCTGCGCGCCGAGCGAGTTGCCGTCGAGGTAGATCACGCCGTCGGGCAGCGAGAACTGGTCGCGCAGCGGGGCCAGCGGGTCGTCGCGGTCGAGCGCGAGCGCATCTTCACGGGTCTTGATCATCATGATGTGAGGTCGTAGGTCGGGTAGTCAGGAAGCCTGCGCGGGCAGCGCGCGCAGCACCGCGCGCACGGGGCTCGCGTCGAGCGTCGCGAATTTCAGCGGCAGCGCGATCAGTTCGTAGTCGCCGGTCGGCACGTCGTCGAGCACGATCCCTTCGAGGATCGCCATCCGGTGCGCGCGTACGCGGTGATGCGCATCCATCGTCTTCGATTCCTGGGGATCGAGCGACGGCGTATCGATGCCGATCAGCTTCACGCCGTGCGCGGCGAGCAGGTCGACGGTGTCGGGCGCGACCGCGCAGAAGTTGCTGTCCCACTGCTCGACCGCGGCGCGCGCATAAGTGCGCAACAGCACGCGCGGCGGCACGCCGTCGAGCGCGGCTTCCACATCGGCCGGCCGCACGACGGGCGATGCGCCGATGCAATGGATCACGCGGCACGGGCCGAGATAGGTGTCGAGCGGCACCGCGCCGATCGGCGCGCCGTCGGCGTCGTAGTGCAGCGGCGCGTCGCAGTGCGCGCCCGTGTGCGGCGACAGCGTCAGCCGCGCGACGTTGACCGGCGAACCGGCCTCCATCCGCCACACGCGTTCGACGGAAACCGGCGTATCGCCCGGCCACACGGGCGTGGCGGGGCTGACTGGCGGCGAAATGTCCCAGAGTGTGTCCATGGCATGACGAAGCGTGAATCGATGCTTCGAATGATAGGTGGACGCTCGCAGAAAGTGCTTGCGAAATAAACATGGACAATCCGCCGGATTGGCAGATAATTCGACTCAGAGGGAAAACGGGGACCAAAAATGCACGCGATCACGCTCGATGCCACCGACTGCCGGATTCTGGCGGTATTGCAGGAGGAGGGCAGAATCAGCAATCTCGACCTGGCCGAACGCATCTCGCTTTCGCCATCCGCCTGCCTGCGCCGCATGCGCCTGCTCGAGGAGCAGGGCGTGATCGAGCACTATCGCGCGTGCCTGAGCCGCGAGAAGCTCGGCTTCGAGCTCGAGGCGTTCGTGCAGGTGTCGATGCGCAACGAAGAAAATCAATGGCACGAGCGCTTCGCGGAAGCGCTGCGCGAATGGCCGGAGGTGGTCGGCGCGTTCGTCGTGACGGGCGAGAGCCACTATCTGCTGCGCGTGCTCGCGCACAACCTCAAGCACTATTCGGATTTCGTGCTGAACCGCCTGTACAAGGCGCCGGGCGTGATGGACATCCGTTCGAACATCGTGCTGCAGACGCTGAAGGACGAAGCGGGCGCGCCGGTCGGGCTGGCGCGCACGGGGGCGATCAAAGCGGTGTGAGGCCGTGGAAGCCGCCGCCGTGGAACACGAGCGGCGGCGCCGTGTCCGATACCGCGCGCACGCCGCAGCGTTCCACTTCGCCGACGAAGATCACGTGGTCGCCTTCGTCGTAGCGGCTGCGGTTGTGGCATTCGAACCACGCGAGCGCGCCGTCGAGCACGGGCATCCCGGAGTTGCCGGCCGCATGCGCGATCCCTTCGAAGCGGTCGCCCTTGTAGGTCGAAAAGCGCTTGCACAGGTCGAGCTGCGACGCCGCGAGCACGTTCACCACGTAGTGGCTGTTGCCGCGGAACACGGGCGTCGACGCCGATTTGTGCGCGAGGCTCCACAGCACGAGCGGCGGATCGAGCGAAACGGAATTGAACGAACTGGCGGTGATGCCGATCAGCTGGCCGGACGGCGCGCGCGTCGTGATCACCGTCACGCCCGTCGCGAACTGGCCGAGCGCTTGCCGGAACGCGGCCGCGTCGAAATCCGGCGGATTGGCCTGGCTCATCGGGCAGCCATCCGGAACGGGACGGGCGGGCGCGACACGACACGGGCGTGACGGGTGCGGCGGACGAAAGACGACAAGGCGGTCGATTGGGAAGGGGTGCGCATGGCCCGATTTTAGCGGAATCGGGGCCGCCGGGCCCGGTCGGGCGGCGCATCGCGACGGCAGGGTGACGTAGCGAACACTGCGGCGCGCGACCGGCAGCGCGGTTCTGTCCCGTTTTTAACGCCGCGGCCATGCCGCGCGGCATGTCGTTGCGCCAGCGAGCGATCGCTACCCGCGCTATCGCGCCGCCGCCAGCCCGAGCGACAACGCCCCCGTGACGATCAGGCTCGACGCCCACACCGTATCGAGATTGAACCAGCTGCGCGACACGAACTTCAGCCCGAGATAGCGGTACACGAGCCACGCGAGCCCGCCGCCGGCGGCGATCATCGCGGCCGCATGCACGGCCGCGACGACGAGCGCCATCCCGAGATGCGCATCGACGAGCGTTGCCGCCGCGCGGTGGCCGGCATCGCGATCCAGCCCGCACAGACCGAGGTAGATCGGCACGAGCATCAGCCCCGCGCCGTGCGCGAGCGCGACCGCGAACGACCACAGGCCGAGCCGCGCCGGCGGAATCCGCGCGAGCGCCCGCGGATGCCGGCGCCGGATCAGCAGCACCGCGCCGAAGCCGATCACCAGCGCGCTCGCGCCGATCCGGATCGCCGACTGCCACGCGAGCAGCGCCGCGAGCAGCCCGAACGGCAGCATCACCGCGAAGACGGCCAGCGCATGACCGACCGCGAGATAGCCGAGCGCCGCGACGAGGGCGCGACCGCGGCGCGTCATCAGCGCGTTCGACACCGCGAGCGGCCAGCCCATCGCCGGGTTGAGCCCGTGATAGACGCCGCTCGCGAGCACGGCCGCCCACAGCGCGAACGGCGCGGGAAGGCCGGCGCTCAACGCTTGACCGACGGATAGCAGAACGAGTCGGTCGAGCAGTCGCCGCCTTCGAGCCGGATCTGGTGCGCGCGATAGCCGTCGGGGAATTCGACCCAGTAGTCGTCGGCGAGCGTCAGCCCGCCGTCCGGCCCCGCGTGCGCGAGCACCTGCGCGGCCGGCACGCCGTCCGGATAGAACTGATCGTCCCACGTCGAATAGAGCGAGTTGGTCCAGTACACGCGCCGGCCGTCGCGGCTGATCTCGACCATCTGCGGGCCGCCCGCGAACGCGCGGCCGTTCGAGTGCGGCGCACGGCGCGCGATGCCGCCGATGCGCACCGACCCGGCGAGCACCGGGTTGTGCGGGTCCGACACGTCGTACTGGCGCATCTCGCCGGTGCCCCAGCACGACACGTACAGGAAGCGGTCGTCGAGCGACAGGTCGATGTCGGTCACGAGCGGCGGCACCGCGCCGAATCCTTGCAGCAGCGGCGGCAGCTCGTCGGCCGTGGCCGGCTCGGCCGGGATCGTCGCGGTCTTCTTCACATGGAACCTGCCGTCTTCGCGCCACCAGGTCCAGATCGAGCCTTCGAGATTGGTCGTGTCTACCACGACGCCGACGAATCCGTATTCGCGCACCGGGTCGTGCGCGGGCCGCACCTCGAGCGCCATCTGGTGCTGCGCGCCGAGATCGATCGTCTGCACGTTGCGCCGCGCGCGCAGGTCCCAGAAATGCAGCCGGTGCCCGTACTTGTTCGCGAGCAGGTCCTCGGGGACGATCCCGTTCTCGAATTGCGGCGGCAGCGCCCATTCGCTCGACACCATGTAGTCGCGCGGCAGGTTCCACCAGAAGTCGTAATGCTTGTCCTGCGGGCCGCGGTCGATCTCCCAGCGGCCGAGCACGTCGAAGGTCTCGCAATCCATGATGAAGATGCCGGGCGCGCCGTCGGTGCCGTCCTTGCCCGCGCCGCCGAGCGTGCTCACGTAGATGCCCTCGGGCCCGCAATGCACGGTGTGCGGCCGCGAATAGCCGGTTTTCGCGAAGATCTCGTCGGGTTCGATGATCTTGTGGATGCGCGCCTGCGTCGGATGCGGCTTCGTGTCGATCACGTAGATGCGCGACGAGCGCAGGCCGGGGATGATCAGGAAGCGGCGCTCGAGGAACGCATGGCCGGTGAGCGGCGACAGCGACGACGAGCACGCATTCCAGCCGAAATGGTGAAACTCGTCGCCGGTATTCGGCATCGTCACCGTATGGACGATCTTGCCGTACGTCGGCGAACCGGGCTTCACGTCGATCACGGCGAGCGCGTCGGGTCTGGAAAAATCGGGGCTCAGCAACAACGTATAGGCAAACGCTTCCGCCGGCGCCTGCATCGCAAGCTCGGGCGAAGCGTGAAACGTCGGGTCGGGCCGCATGCTCATGGTGATGCCTCCTCGATGGGTTGGGATCGTGAACGCACGGCCGTTCGTTGCGGGCGTGCGGGTCGGGATGGCCGCGCGGGGTGCATCGTGCCGGCGGGTGCGATCGACGCACGGACGCACGTGTCGGTGCCACGCGCGGCGCCGTGCATCAGATCGTGAAAGCGGGGAAAGCGGGTGACGGCGACAGGCCGGATCGCCGCACCGGCGGCGGGGCGGACGGGCGGCAACGTGATGAAGCAGCCGAAGCGGCGCCTCGCGACGCGGCAGCGGCCGGGCGGGTGATGCGGGTGAATTCTGTTAAGGCATGCATAGCGATGTTCCGGCAGATGATGTTTGCATCAGGGTCGGGCATGCATCGAACGCTGCGCGCGTGGCGGCGGGTTTGCCGCCGCGCCAGCGCGTGCCTAAGTGTAGACGAGAATCGTGCAGGCGAGTCGGGCGCGGCACCTGGGTGATCTGCCAGTTTCGCGCGCGAGTGAGATACTTGCCGGAGTGCCGCTGCGTGCCGCCCCGCGGGCGGGCGGCGGCGACGCGAAACGACGGCGCCGGTACTGGCGTGCCGGCTGCCTTCATCCACGAGGGACTGATTTCATGGGGAACGAGATGCTTGAAACCGCGACGCTCGGAGGCGGGTGTTTCTGGTGCACGGAGGCCGTGTTTCTCGACGTCGACGGCGTGACGGCCGTGCAGTCGGGTTACGCGGGCGGCCATACGCGCAACCCGGGCTATCGCGACATCTGCGAAGGCGACACCGGCCACGCGGAAGTCGTCAACGTGACGTTCGATCCGGCGCGCATCGGCTATCGCGAGATCCTCGAGATCTTCTTCGCGACGCACGATCCGACCACGCTGAACCGGCAGGGCAACGACGTCGGCACGCAGTACCGGTCGGTTGTGTTCACGCATTCGGATGCGCAGCGCGACACGGCGCTCGACGTGATCCGCGAGCTCGAACGC
Organism: Burkholderia sp. BCC0398; assembly: GCF_902833245.1. NCBI lineage: Bacteria > Pseudomonadati > Pseudomonadota > Betaproteobacteria > Burkholderiales > Burkholderiaceae > Burkholderia > Burkholderia sp. BCC0398. The sequence continues at coordinate 238,969 of NZ_CADFEM010000007.1, read as the reverse complement.
GAGCAGGTGTTCGGCCAGCCGATCGTCACACAGGTCGTGCCGCTCGACGGCAACTACTGGCCGGCCGAGGACTATCACCAGAACTATTACGCGCGGAACCCGGGGCAGGGCTATTGCTCGGTCGTGATCGGGCCGAAGCTCGCGAAATTCCGGCAGAAGTTCTCGCACCGGCTGAAGTCGCTGCGCGGCGCCTGAGCGTCGGCGGCGCAAGCCGGCGAAACCAGCGTCAAGCCGCCTCGTTGCGCCACTGCGCGCACGCGGCGGCGATTTCGCGGGCGAGCGCGATGCACGACAGCGGCGCGGAGCCTTCCGCCTTGTTGTTGATCGTGATGATCACCGGCTGCCCGGCCAGCGCATAGCGCGCGGCGAGTTCTGCGAGCGCCGAGCGCGTGGCCGGATCTTCGTCGACGAGCTTGTCGAACGGCTCGTATTTCGCTTTCGCCTGCTCGTACTTGAAGCCGCCGTGCAGGCTCCAGCGCACGATCAGCGGGCCCGGCGCATCGCCGTCGAGCAGTGCGAGCGCGGCGGCCTGGCGCAGCGGGTCGGGCATCCGCGCGTGCAGGCCGACGCAGTAGCGCACGCCGAGCGCGGCCAGCGCGCGGATGAAGCGCGGCGTGAGCAGGCTCGCGTCTCGGATCTCGATCGCGTAGCGCGTGCCGTCGGCGTCCGGCGGCAGCGGCGGCAGCGCCGCGAAGAACGCGGCGAGCCGGTCGATCAGCGCGGCCGGCTCCGCGAGCAGCTGATCGGGCAGTGGCGAGAACTGGAACACGAGCACGCCGGCTTTCCGGCCGAGCCCGTCGAGACACGGCTGGACGAATTCGCGGGTCGCGAGCTGGGCATCGAGGAAGGTCGGGTTCGGCCCGGACGGCTCGCCGCGCCGGCCGCGGATCACCGCGTCGGTCACCGCGGCCGGCGCCTTCACGACGAAGCGGAAATCGTCGGGCACCTGCTGCGCGTAGCGCAGGTAGTCGGCCACCGACAGCGGCCCGTAGAACGACCGGTCGAGGCTCACGCTCTTCAGCAGCGGATGCGCGCCGTACGCTTCGAGCCCTTCGCGCGACAGCTTCGTCTGCGCGAAATCGCCGTCGTAGACGATGCCGTTCCAGCCGGGGAAATACCACGACGACGTGCCGAGCCGCACGTTCGGCGGGAGGCCTGCCGCGGCGTCGGCCACGTCCGCCGAGATCGGCGCGGGCAGTACGCCGCGCTTGCGGCGGCCTTTCTTCGGCTCGGCGGCCGGCGGGGGCGGTTCGTCCCACAGCAGGCCGGACGACGGGGCAGGCTCGTCGTCATCGGCGGCGGGGCGGGAGGTCTGTCGGGCAAGCCGCGTCGGTCGCGCGTCCTCCTGCGCGTCCGGCGTCACGTGCTCATCGGCGCTGGCGGGGCGATCGTCGTCCGGCGGCGACGCGCGTGCGGCATCCGTCGGCACGCCGAACAGATCGAACTGTCCGTCGGCGTGCGACTCGTTGGCGTCGTCGCGCGGCTGTCGTTGCGGCGGCGCGTTGCGCCGCGTCCTGCCGTCACCCATGCATGCCCTGCGTGATGCGCCGCCTAGCGCGGCAGCGCGTGTTCGTACATGTAGCGCCGCGACCACGGCAGCGTTTTCGCGCTGCGTCCGGCCTTGCGGCACACGATCTGGAAGATCGACACGTCGTCGTGCTCGAACGCATACGCGCAGCCGGCGAGATACACGCGCCAGATGCGGAATTTTTCGTCGTCGACGAGCTTTCTCGCTTCCTCGGCTTTCGCTTCGAAGTTTTCCGTCCAGATATCGAGCGTGCGCGCATAGTGCCGGCGCAGGCTTTCGACGTCAACCGCCTCGAGGCCGCCGCGCTGCGCCGCTTCGAGCGCGAGGCTGATGTGCGGCAGCTCGCCGTCCGGGAACACGTAGCGATCGATGAATTCGCCGCCGCCGAGCGCCGTTTCGCCGCTTTCCGCGTCGGTCGACGTGATCCCGTGATTCATTGCGATGCCGTCGTCGGTGAGCAGCTCGCGCACGCGCGAGAAGTAGAGCGGCAGGTTCTTGCGGCCGACGTGCTCGAACATCCCGACGCTCGTGATCCGGTCGAACTGGCCGTCGATCTCGCGGTAATCCTGCAGACGAATCTCGATCTTGTCCTCGAGCCCCGCGGCCTTCACACGCGCGGTCGCGAGGTCGAACTGGTTCTGCGACAGCGTCACGCCGAGACACGTCGCGCCGAACTTCTGCGCGGCGCGCAGCACGAGCGCGCCCCAGCCGCAGCCGATGTCGAGCAGGCGCTGGCCGGGCTCGAGCTGGATCTTCGTCAGGATGTGGTCGATCTTCTTGATCTGCGCGGTGGCGAGATCCTCGTCGCCGTTCTCGAAGTACGCGCACGAGTACACCATGTTCTCGTCGAGCCACAGCTGGTAGAACGCGTTCGACACGTCGTAGTGGTACTGGATCGCCTTCTTGTCGGTGCTCTTCGTGTGATTGAAGTAGCGTTTCACGCGGGCCAGCTTGCTCGCGCTCGTCACGGTGCTGCGCGCGAGCGAGTAGCCGATGTTGATGATGTCCGACAGCTTGCCTTCGATGTCGATCTTGCCCTTCACGTACGCCTCGCCGAGATTGTCGAGGCTCGGTTCGAGCAGCAGCGGCAACGCCGATGCGCTGTTCACCTTCAGCGTGACCTGCGGCGCGCTGAAGGTGCCGAAATCGAGTTGATCGCCGTTCCACAGCACGAGTCGCGCCGGTATGTTCGCTTTTGCCCGTACTTCATCCGCCCACTGTGCCAGCTTCTTTTCCCAGAACATTTGGATTCTCCGTTTGTTCGTTGAATCGAATACAGCCAAGTATCTTGACCGGCGCCCACCGCTTGCGGCGCAGGCACCCGGATGCAACACGAGACACGACCGGCGCACGCCGGCGCCGCGCTTACGGCGACAGGCGCGAGATCGTCCAGCCCGGCGCCGCCGCGGCGTCGCGCGTATAGAGCAGGCGGTCGTGCAGCCGCGACGGGCGCCCCTGCCAGAATTCGATCGCGTCGGGCACGAGGCGGTAGCCGCCCCAGTGCGGCGGGCGCGGCGGATTGTCGCCGTAGCGTTCGCTGACGGCCTGTTCGCGCGCTTCGAGCGTCGCGCGGCTGTCGATCACGGTGCTCTGGTCCGACGCCCATGCGCCGATGCGCGAGCCGAGCGGGCGCGACGCGAAATAGCGGTCGCTTTCTTCCGCGCTGGTTTTCTCGATCCGGCCCTCGATGCGCACCTGGCGCTCGAGCTCGATCCAGTAGAACAGCAGCGCGGCTTGCGGATGCACGGCGAGATCGTGGCCCTTGCGGCTGTCGTAATTGGTGAAGAAGACGAACCCGCGTTCGTCGACGCCCTTGATGAGCACGATTCGGGCCGACGGCCGGCCGTCGGCGCCGACGGTCGCGAGCGTCATCGTGTTCGGCTCGGGCAGCTTGGCGGCGAGCGCCTCCTTGAACCAGCGATCGAACTGGGCGAACGGGTCGGGGGCGGCATCGGCTTCGTCGAGCGAAGCACGCGAATAGTTGATGCGAAGATCGGCGAGAGTCGTCATGTTATGCAAACGCTTCAATCTGGGGCCAGTATAGCTAACGCGCGAGAATCGTGCGTGCACAGTGGGGCGGGGGAGCGGGGAGTTCAGGCAAAATAGAGGGCTGCACGACTTACGTTTTCCTTGCTGCCATGTCCTCCGCCGACGCTGCCCCGCCCCGTTCTTCTGATCTTACCCCGACCCCGGAAATCCAGCTTGACGTGGATCGCGCCCGGCGTTTCGGCGGCGTCGCGCGCCTGTACGGCGCGCCGGCGGCCGCCGCGTTCGAGCGGGCGCACGTCGCGGTGATCGGGATCGGCGGCGTCGGGTCGTGGGTGGCCGAGGCGCTCGCGCGCAACGCGGTCGGCACGCTGACGCTGATCGATCTCGACAACGTCGCGGAAAGCAACACGAACCGGCAGGTTCATGCGCTCGACGGCAATTACGGCAAGCCGAAGGTCGACGCGATGGCCGAGCGGATCGCGCTGATCGATCCCGCGTGCCGCGTGAACCGGATCGAGGATTTCGTCGAGCCCGACAACTTCGACGCGCTGCTCGGCGGCGGCTTCGACTACGTGATCGATGCGATCGACAGCGTGCGCACGAAGGTCGCGCTGATCGCATGGTGCGTCGCGAAACGGCAGCCATTGATCGTCGTCGGCGGCGCGGGCGGACAGCTCGACCCGACGCGCATCCGCATCGACGATCTCGCGCTGACGATCCAGGATCCGCTGTTGTCGAAGGTGCGCGCGCAATTGCGCAAGCAGCACGGTTTTCCGCGCGGGCCGAAGGCGCGCTTCAAGGTCAGCGCCGTATATTCGGACGAGCCGCTGATCTATCCGGAAGCGGCGGCCTGCGACATCGAGGACGGCGCGGAGCCGTCCGCTGCCGCGCATGTCGCGGGGCTCAACTGCGCAGGCTTCGGTTCGAGCGTGTGCGTGACCGCGAGCTTCGGTTTCGCGGCGGCCGCGCATGCGCTGCGGGCGATCGCGGCACAGGCGGCCGGCTGAGCGCGCGGCGCGCGGGCAGGGAAGGATGACGCTTCGGCGCGGGGAGCGCGCCGCGGGCGAGACGGCGATGCAGCCGGGCCGTTGCGGTCCGGCCAGTCGCGCGTCAGGTCAGTTGAGCGCCATGCTCAGCTTGCGTCGCCATGCGGCGACGAGGTCGGGGCGATCGCCGGCCAGTTCGAACACCGAGATCATCGTGCGGCGGCCGAGGTCGTCGCCGTATGCGCGATCGCGCGTCACGATTTCCAGCAACTGCTCCAGCGCCCCTTCGTACGCGCGCCGCGCGATCAGGCTCTGCGCGAGGTCGAAGCGCGCGTCGAGATCGGCCGGGTTCGCCGCGATGCGTGCCTCGAGCGCGTCGGTCGGCGGCAGGTCGGCCGTGGCGTCGAGCGCGTCGAAACGGGTCTTGATCGCCTGGTAGCGCGGGTCGCCGTTCTGCACGGTCTGCGGCGACAGGCGCTCGGTCTCCGCGCGCGCGGCGTCGACTTCGTTGCGCGCGAGCAGCAGCTCGATCAGGTCGAGGCGCGCGTCGTCGTAGCCGGGGTTCAGCGCGAGCGCCGCTTCGAGGTGCGTGAGCGCATCGTCGAAGCGCTGTTCGGCCATCGCGTACTGCGCGGCGCGGCGCTCGGCTTCCTCGGCCGCCGGCAGCAGCCGGTCGAGGAACGCGCGCAACTGCCCTTCGGGCAGCACGCCGACGAACTGGTCGACCGGCCGCCCGTCGGCGAACGCGATCACGTGCGGGATGCTGCGCGTCTGGAAGTGCGCGGCGAGTTCCTGGTTCTCGTCGACGTTGACCTTCACGAGCTTCCAGCGGCCGGCGTAATCGGCTTCGAGTTTTTCCAGCAGCGGGCCGAGCGTCTTGCACGGGCCGCACCACGGCGCCCAGAAGTCGACCAGCACGGGCGTGTCCAGCGACGCCTCGATGACGTCTTTCTCGAATGTGGCAAGCGTGGTGTCCATGTCGTTCTCTTCCGTTCGAATATCGTCAGGATGGGGGCGGCGCGCCGCTTTTTCAACGCGGCTTCGATTCGGGCAGCGGAATCCACTCGGTCTCGCCGGGCACCTTGCCCATTTCCTGGCGCGTCCATGCTGCTTTCGCGTGCTCGATCGCGTCGCGGCTGCTCGCGACGAAATTCCATTCGATGAAGCGTTCGCCGTCGATCCGGTCGCCGCCGAGCAGCATCGCGCGCGCACCGCTGCCGCTCGTCAGCGCGACCGTCGCGCCCGGCGCGAGCACGGCCATCCGTTCGGCCGGCACCGGCGTGCCGTCGATCGCGAGATCGCCATCGACCACGTAGACCGCGCGCTCCTCGTGCGACGCATCGAGTTCGAGCCGGCCGCCGACCGCGAATTCGGCCGCGACGTACAGCGTGCGCGAGAACGTCGTCACGGGCGAATGCAGCCCGAACGCGTCGCCGGCGATCACCGTCAGCGCGACGCCGTTTTCATCGCGCTTGGGCAGCGTGTCGGCGGCGTGGTGCTCGAACGACGGCTCGGTCGTCTCGTGCGTTTTCGGCAGTGCGACCCAGGTCTGGATCCCGTGCACGGTGTGGCCGTTCGCGCGCTGCGCGTCGGGCGTACGCTCGGAGTGGACGATCCCGCGGCCGGCCGTCATCCAGTTCACGTCGCCCGGCACGATTTCCTGCAGCGAGCCGAGGCTGTCGCGATGCAGGATCGCGCCGTCGAACAGGTAGGTGACCGTCGCGAGCCCGATGTGCGGATGCGGGCGCACGTCGAGCCCCGTGCCGGCCGGCAGTGCGGCGGGCCCCATGTGATCGAAGAAGATGAACGGGCCGACGAGGCGTGCGGCGAGCGCGGGCAGCGTGCGGCGCACCTGCAGGTTGCCGATGTCGCGCACGTGCGGCTTCAGCAGGGCTTTGATCGAGTCGGTCATGGCGGGCCTCGTGGGGAGCGGCTGGGTTGGCGGTCATTGTACTGGCGGCGCGAGGCGGCCGCGGCAGGCACGCGTCGTGCTGCGTCCGCCGCGCGGCACAAGCCACCGCGTCCGCCGCCGATTCCATATGCGCCGTGCGGGTATCGGGCGCGGCGGCGAAACCCGGTAGACTGACCGGCTTCACAACGACAATTCGACAATCGAGGAGACGCCGATGATGGCCCCGAAGGACTTGCTGCTCGCGCTGGTCGTGATCCTGGCGTGGGGCGTGAACTTCGTCGTGATCAAGGTCGGCCTGCACGGCATGCCGCCGATGCTGCTCGGCGCGCTGCGCTTCACGCTCGCGGCCGTGCCGGCGGCGTTCTTCGTGCGGCGGCCGCAGATTTCGTGGCGGCTGCTGGTGCTGTACGGCGCGACGATCCAGCTCGGCCAGTTCGTGTTCCTGTTCACCGGCATGTACGTCGGGATGCCGGCCGGCCTCGCGTCGCTCGTGCTGCAATCGCAGGCGTTCTTCACGCTGGTGTTCGCGATGCTGTTCCTCGGCGAGCGGCTGCGCGTGCAGAACCTGGTCGGGCTCGCGATCGCCGCGGCCGGGCTCGTCGTGATCGCCGCGCAGGGCGGCCGCGCGATGACGCTCGCGGGCTTCCTGCTGACGATCTGCTCGGCCGCGATGTGGGCCGTCGGCAACATCGTCACGAAGAAGGTCGGGAAGGCCAACCTCGTGTCGCTCGTCGTGTGGGCGAGCCTCGTGCCGCCCGTGCCGTTCTTCCTGCTGTCGCTGTGGTTCGAGGGGCCGCGGCGGATCGCGACCGCGCTCGCCGGGCTCGACGGCGCGTCGATCTTCGCGGTCGTCTATCTCGCGTTCGTCGCGACGCTGCTCGGCTACGGGCTGTGGAGCCGCCTGCTGTCGCGCTACCCGGCCGCGCAGGTCGCGCAGTTCTCGCTGCTGGTGCCGATCGTCGGGCTCGCGTCGTCGGCGCTGCTGCTCGACGAGCATCTGACGCAATCGCAGCTGATCGGCGCCGCGCTCGTGATGGGCGGGCTCGCGGTGAACGTGTTCGGCGGGAAACTGCTGAGCCGCTTCGCGGCATCGTGACGCGCCGGCACGCGCGGCGTGCCGGCGGCAGGGAACGGGTGACGCTCAGGCCATCCGGTTCTTCGCGAGCGGCGGATTCGCGGCGAAATAACGCTTGATGCCGCGGAAGATCGCGTCGGCCATCTCGTCGCGATAGCTGTCGTCGTTGAGGCGGCGCTCTTCGTCCGGGTTGCTGATGAACGCGGTCTCGACGAGGATCGACGGAATGTCGGGCGCCTTCAGCACCGCGAACCCGGCCTGCTCGACCGAGCCCTTGTGCAGCTTGTTGATGCCGCCCACTTCCTTCAGCACGTAGTTGCCGTAGCGCAGCGAGTCGCGGATCTGCGCGGTCGTCGACATGTCGAACAGCGCGCGGTTCACGGCCGCGTCCGCCGTCTTGATGTTGATGCCGCCGATCAGGTCCGACGAATTCTCCTTGTTCGCCATCCAGCGCGCCGCGGCACTCGTCGCGCCGTGGTCGGACAGCGCGAACACCGACGAGCCGCGCGCGGACGGCGTCGTGAACGCATCCGCGTGGATCGACACGAACAGGTCGGCGCCGACGCGGCGCGCCTTCTGCACGCGCACGTTCAGCGGCACGAAGAAGTCGGCGTCGCGCGTCATCATCGCGCGCATGTTCGGGGCGGCGTCGATCTTCGCGCGCAGCTTCTTCGCGATGTCGAGCGCGATGTGCTTCTCGTACGTGCCGCCGCCGCCGATCGCGCCCGGATCCTCGCCGCCGTGGCCCGGGTCGATCGCGACCGTCAGCAGGCGTACCGTGCCGCCCTTGCCGGATTTTGGCGCGGTGAACTTGTAGGTGTCCCCGTCGTCGTCGTTGTCGTCGCGGCGCGCGATGACGGGCGGCGGCTTGACGGCCGGCTTCGCGGGCGTCGACGGCGTGCCGGCGGCCGGCGGCGTATGCGGCGCGGCCGGGGTGTTCTGCGCGAAACGCTGGAAGAATGCGTCGCTGTTGTCGCCCGCGCCCGCGCCCGCGCCGGGCGGCGGGGTGCCCGGGCCGGCCAGCGTGGACGGCGGTTGCATCTGCTGCGCGCGCGCGGTGTCGTTGAGCGCCTGTTCCTTGCGTTCCGTCTGCGCGATCAGGTCGGACAGCGGATCGGGCGCGACGGCCGGATACAGGTCGAACACGAGCCGGTACTTGTACGTGCCGACGGGCGGCAGCGTGAACACCTGCGGCTTCACCGAGCCTTTCAGGTCGAACACCATCCGCACGACGTGCGGCTGATACTGGCCGACGCGCACCGACTGGATCTGCGGATCGTTCGGCGCGATCTTCGATACGAGATCGCGCAGCGCCTGGTCGAGGTCGAGGCCGTTCAGATCGACGACCAGGCGGTCGGGACCCTGCAGCAGCTGTTGGCTATTCTGCAGCGGCTGGTCGGATTCGATCGTGACGCGCGTGTAATCGCGTGCGGGCCACACGCGCACGCCGAGCACCGACGACGCGTGCGCGAGCCGCGGCGCGACGAGACCGAGCACCAGCGTCGACGCCCCCGCGCGCAGGATCTGACGGCGCCGCCAGTTGTGCGTCGCGGTGGCCGCCGATTCGATCGAGCGGAACGGTTTGATCAACATCTTTCGAGACATGCCTTTCCTGAAGCGCTGTACGCCCGGACGGTGAGGGCACGGCCGTCGCCATCCACGTCGAGCGAGAAAACCAGATCGGGCACGCCGAGCAGCGCACCCGCCTGTTGCGGCCATTCGACGAGGCAGATCGCGCTGGAATTGAAATATTCGCGAAAGCCTGCATCGGACCATTCGGCCGGATCGTTGAATCGATACAGATCGAAGTGATAGACCTCGAGTTCCCCGTCGCTGCGCTCGAGCGCGTACGGCTCGACGAGCGTATAGGTCGGGCTGCGCACGCGCCCCGGGTGGCCGAGGCCGCGCAGGATCGCGCGCACGAGGGTCGTCTTGCCCGCGCCGAGATCGCCGACCAGCTGGATCTGCAGCCCGTCGAACGCATGGGCGCGGCCGAGCTCGATGCGCGCCGCGTCGAGCGCGTGCGCGAAGCGGGTGCCGAAGGCCTCGGTTGCCGCTTCGTCGGCGAGCGCGATCACGCGCTCCGCGAGCGGGGCGGGCAACATGGCATGAGGCGGTTGGCTGGACGTGGCTGGCATTCTCGTAAAATAGTGCGATGAACCGACTACCGGAACGCGCCGCATCCGACAGGCCTTCGACTCATGGCGAAGGCGCGGCGCCGTGCGCGCTCGACGATGCGGCGTTGAGTGCGCTCGCCGCTCGCATCAGGGCGTGGGGGCGCGAATTGGGTTTCGGGGCGATCAGCATCAGCGACACCGATCTCTCGGATGCCGAAGCGGGCCTTGCCGCCTGGCTGGAAGCCGGATACCACGGCGAAATGGATTATATGGCCAAACATGGGATGAAACGCGCGCGGCCGGCCGAACTTGTGGCCGGTACGCGACGCGTGATTTCCGTGCGGCTCGCCTATGTGCCGGCCGAAACGCTCGCGGCCGACACGCCCGACGACGAGCCGGGCGCGCTCGCGCCGCACGACTGGCGCGCGCGCGAACGGGCGCGGCTCGACGATCCGCAGGCGGCCGTCGTGTCGATCTATGCGCGCGGCCGCGACTATCACAAGGTGCTGCGCAACCGGTTGCAGACGCTCGCGGAGCGCATCGAGCACGAGATCGGCGGGTTCGGCTACCGCGTGTTCACCGATTCGGCGCCCGTGCTCGAAGTCGAGCTCGCGCAGAAGGCCGGGGTCGGCTGGCGCGGCAAGCACACGCTGCTGCTGCAGCGCGATGCCGGCTCGCTGTTCTTTCTCGGCGAGATCTACGTCGACCTGCCGCTGCCGACCGACGCGCACACGTCGCCCGACAGCGCGCCCGAGGCGCCCGGCGCGCACTGCGGCAGCTGCACGCGCTGCATCGACGCGTGCCCGACCGGCGCGATCGTCGAGCCGTACCGCGTCGACGCGCGCCGCTGCATCTCGTATCTGACGATCGAACTGAAAGGCAGCATCCCCGAGCCGCTGCGGCCGATGATCGGCAATCGCGTGTACGGTTGCGACGACTGCCAGCTCGTGTGCCCGTGGAACAAATTCGCGCAGGCCGCGCCCGTCGCCGACTTCGACGTGCGGCACGGCCTCGACCGCGCGACGCTCGTCGAGCTGTTCGCGTGGGACGGCGAGACGTTCGATACGCGGATGCAGGGCAGCGCGATCCGGCGCATCGGCTACGAAAGCTGGCTGCGCAATCTCGCGGTCGGGCTCGGCAATGCGCTGCGCACCGGCGCGGACCGGCTCGCGCCGCCGGCGCGCGCCGCGATCGTCGCCGCGCTGCGCGCCCGCGCCGACGATCCGTCGCCGATCGTGCGCGAGCATGTCGAATGGGCGCTGCGAGCCGCGTGAAGGCGGCGTAAAGTGTCGTCGGCGCGCGGGCAGGGCCGCGCGCATTCCGGTCAGGAGAAGTCCATGTTCAACGCAGTCATCGACGCGCCGTTCGGCAAGGTCGGCATCCGCACGGATGCCGCGGTGGTGCGCGAGATCGTCTATCTGCCCGAATCGATGAAGTCGGTCGATCCGGACTCGGCGCTCGCGAAGCGCGCGGTCGAGCAGATCGAACGTTATTTCGAGCGCGCATCGGCGCGCTTCGACCTGCCGCTCGCCGACGTCGGCAGCGCATTCCAGCACCGCGTATGGGACGTGATCAGCGACATCCCGCCCGGTACGGTGCTGACCTACGGCCAGGTCGCGAAGCGAATCGGCAGCGCGCCGCGCGCGGTCGGCCAGGCGTGCGGCGCGAACTACTTCCCGCTCGTGATTCCGTGCCATCGCGTCGTCGCGGCGGGCGGCCTCGGCGGATTCGCGAACCACGACGACAACGGCTATTACCAGCAAGTGAAGCGCTGGCTGCTGGCGCACGAGGGCGTGCCGTACCAATGAGCGAACCGATGATTTCCCCCCGCGCCGACAACGACAGCGAGATCGACGCCGTTGCGGCATCGCCCGCGCTGCTCGCGAGCCGCGCGTCGATCGACGTGTTCTGCGATGCGCTGTGGCTCGAGCACGGGCTCGCGCGCAACACGCTCGATGCGTACCGGCGCGACCTGGCGCTGTTTTCCCACTGGCTGGCCGCGACGCACGGCGCGCCGCTCGACTCGGCCGACGAGGCGATGGTGACCGGCTACATCGCCGCGCGCAGCGACGGCAAGGCGACGTCGTCGAACCGGCGGCTGTCCGTGTTCCGCCGCTATTACGGCTGGGCCGTGCGCGAGCATCGCGCGAGCGCCGACCCGACGCTGCGGATCACGTCCGCGAAACAGGCGGCCCGATTCCCGTCGACGCTGTCCGAGGCGCAGGTCGAGGCGCTGCTCGGCGCGCCCGACATCGGCACGCCGCTCGGCCTGCGCGATCGCACGATGCTCGAGCTGATGTACGCGAGCGGGCTGCGCGTGAGCGAACTCGTGACGCTGAAGACGGTCGAGGTCGGCCTCAACGAAGGCGTCGTGCGCGTGATGGGCAAGGGGTCGAAGGAGCGGCTCGTGCCGTTCGGCGAAGTCGCGCACGGCTGGATCGAACGCTACCTGCGCGATGCGCGGCCGGCGCTGCTCGGCGCACGCGCGGCCGATGCGCTGTTCGTGACCGCGCGCGGGGACGGGATGACGCGCCAGCAGTTCTGGAACATCATCAAGCGTCACGCGCAGCAGGCCGGCGTGCGCGCGCACCTGTCGCCGCACACGCTGCGGCACGCGTTCGCGACGCACCTGCTGAACCACGGCGCCGACCTGCGCGTCGTGCAGCTGCTGCTCGGCCACAGCGACATCTCGACCACGCAGATCTATACGCACGTCGCGCGCGAGCGGCTCAGGACGCTGCACGCGCAGCATCACCCGCGCGGCTGACACGCGCCGCGCGTGCATTCGCGGCGCGGACTGCAATGCGGACGCGCGCAGCGCGCCGGCGGCGGCGTCAGACCAGTTCGCGCAGCCGGTGCTTGAGCACCTTGCCGGTCGACGCGGCCGGCAGCGCATCGAGCACGCGGATATGCGCAGGGCGCTTGTAAGCGGTGAGCCGATCCGCGCACCACGCGTGCAATGCCGCCTCGTTCGCCGCCGCGCCGGGCACCAGCTCGACGAACGCGAGCACTTCCTCGTTGCCGTCGATCGCGCGGCCGATCACGGCCGCCTGCACGACGTCCGGATGCGCATTCAGCACCTGTTCGACCTCGACCGGATACACGTTGAAGCCCGAGCGGATGATCAGCTCCTTGCTGCGGCCCACGATCGTCACCGCGCCGTCCGCGTCCTGCCGCGCCAGATCGCCGGTGCTCAGCCAGCCGTCCGGCGACACGGCCGCGCGCGTCGCGTCCGTGTCGCGGTAGTAGCCGAGCATCACGTTCGGCCCGCGCACGCGGATTTCGCCGACTTCGCCCGGCGGCACGTCGGTGCCGTCCGGCGCGACGATCCGCATGTCGACGCCCGGGATCGGCACGCCGACCGAACTGTCCGCGCGCGGCGCGTCGAGCGGCGTCTGCGTGATCGTCGGGCTGCTTTCGGTCATCCCGTAGCCGTTGTGCAGCGGCACGCCGTACAGGCGCTCGACGCGGGCCTTCAGGTTCGCATCGAGCGGCGAGCCGCCCGAATACGCGAAGCGCAGCCGCGGCGCGCGCCACGCGTGGCCGTGCGTGTGCAGGTGTTCGAGCAGCTTCGCGTGCATCGCGGGCACGCCCTGGAAGATCGTCACGCCTTCGTCGGCGAGCGCGACACGCACGGCTTCCGGCGAGAAGCGCGGCGCGAGCCGCAGCGTCGCGCCTGCGTAGAGGCTGCCGACGCATACCGACGCGAGCCCGTACACGTGCGACACGGGCAGCACCGTGTAGACGACGTCGTCAGGAGACACGCGGCGCAGCGTGCTCGATATCGCCGCGATGAACAGCAGGTTGCGGTGCGACAGCATCACGCCTTTCGGCGTACCGGTCGTGCCAGTCGTGTAGATCAGCGCCGCGCATTGCCCGGCGCCGTCGGCGGCCACCGGTTCGGCGGGGGCGCTTGGATCGACGCGATACGACCACGCGCCGATGTCGACCGGCAGCGCGCCGGCGGGCGTCGCGCCGAGCCGCTCGGCGTGGGTGCGCGCGTCGGCCGATGCGTCGGTCGTGAACGCGATCAGCTTCGGACGCGCATGCGCGGCGATCGCGTCGAGCTCGGCGGCCGACAGCCGCGCGTTCGACACGAGCGCCCAGGCGTCGAGGCGCGCGGCCGCGAACAGCAGCACGATCTGCGCGACGCAGTTTTCCGCGACGATCATCACGCGGTCGCCGCCTCGCACGCCGAGGCGCGCGAGCCGCGCGGCCGCCGCGTCGACGGCCTGCGCCAGCTCGCCGTACGACAGCCGGCGAGCATCCTCGATCAGCGCCGGATGCGCGGGCGACTGCGCGGCCCGGTGCGCGGGCACGTCGGCGATGCGGCGCGGCAGCGCGGCGAGCAGCGCATCGACGTCGAGCGATTCGGATGAACGGATGGGCGAGGACATGGCGTCTCCAGATGAGGGGGCCGGCGGCGCCGACGATATTTGCGAACGATCGTGCCATGAGGGCGCGCGCGCCACAATCAGCCAAACGGGCAATAGCGCTTCGCGATGTTCGCAACGATGATGGGCACACTTGCGACGGCGATGCGGCGGGCCGGCGGAAAACGGGCCGCGAGTATACCGCCGGCGCGGGCACGCCATTGCGCGCTCGCCGATCGTTCGCCATTAAAATGCCGCCATGAGCAAATCCAGACACGTGTCCGAAACCCCCGCGACCCAGTTGCTGCGCCGCCATGGCGTCGCGTTCGGCGAGCATCCGTACGAATACGTCGAGCACGGCGGCACCGGCGAATCGGCGCGCCAGCTCGGCGTCGACGAGCACAGCGTCGTGAAGACGCTCGTGATGGAAGACGAGCACGCGAAGCCGCTGATCGTGCTGATGCACGGCGACCGCACCGTGTCGACGAAGAATCTCGCGCGGCAGATCGGCGCGAAGCGCGTCGAGCCGTGCAAGCCCGACGTCGCGAACCGCCATTCGGGCTATCTCGTCGGCGGCACGTCGCCGTTCGGCACGCGCAAGACGATGCCCGTCTACGTCGAGGCGACGATCCTCGAACTGCCGACGATCTACCTGAATGGCGGCCGGCGCGGCTACCTCGTCAGCCTCGCGCCGGCGGTGCTCACGTCGCTGCTCGGCGCGCAGCCGGTGCAGTGTGCGAGCGTCGACTGAGGGTTTCACCTTCGTGGCACCCCGCGCCCGTTCGGTAGAATGGGCGCCGTTTCGGCCTGCCGGCTTGCCGCGCACGGCCGTCCCTTTCCCGATACGTTGAAAGAAGAGTCCTCCGCATGCAGATCCTGCTCGCCGCCCTCGTTGCCTACCTGATCGGTTCGGTGTCGTTCGCCGTCGTCGTCAGTTCCGTGATGGGGCTGGCCGACCCGCGTTCGTACGGATCGAAGAATCCCGGCGCGACCAACGTGCTGCGCAGCGGCAACAAGAAGGCCGCGATCCTGACGCTCGTCGGCGACGCGTTCAAGGGCTGGATCGCCGTCTGGCTCGCCCGGCGCTTCGGCCTGCCCGACGTCGCGATCGCGTGGGTTGCGATCGCCGTGTTCCTCGGCCACCTGTACCCGGTGTTCTTCCGCTTCCAGGGCGGCAAGGGCGTCGCGACCGCGGCCGGCGTGCTGCTCGCCGTGCACCCGGTGCTCGGGCTCGCGACCGCGCTGACCTGGCTGATCGTCGCGTTCTTTTTCCGCTATTCGTCGCTCGCGGCGCTGGTCGCGGCCGTGTTCGCGCCGGTATTCGACGTGTTCCTGTTCGGCATGCCGGGCCACAACCCGGTCGCGTGGGCCGTGCTGGCGATGAGCGTGCTGCTCGTGTGGCGTCACCGCGGCAACATTTCGAAGCTGCTCGCGGGGCAGGAGAGCCGGATCGGCGACAAGAAGAAGGCGGCCGCGGACGGCGGCGCGCAGGACGGCGGGAAAGCCTGAGCACGCGCGGCTGGCCGCGCGCCGGGCGCGCCGCGTGCGCGGGGCCCGGCCGGATGACGCGACGGATCGGCGGCCGGTCAGTCGCGGAAGTTGTTGAAGTCGAGCGGCGTGTCGGTCACGTCCTTGCGCAGCATCGCGATCGTGCTCTGCAGGTCGTCGCGCTTCGTGCCCGAGATGCGCACCGCGTCGCCCTGGATGCTTGCCTGCACCTTGATCTTGCTGTCCTTCACGAGGCGCACGATCTTCTTCGCCAGGTCGCCCGTTACGCCCTTCTTCACGGTGACGATCTGCTTGACCTTGTCGCCGCCGATCTTCTCGACCTTGCCGTAGTCGAGGAAGCGCACGTCGACGTTGCGCTTGGCCAGCTTGCCGATCAGCACGTCCTTGACCTGGCCGAGCTTGAAATCGTCGTCGGCGAACAGCGTCAGCTCGCGTTCCTTCTGCTCGACGCGCGCGTCGGAGCCCTTGAAGTCGAAGCGCGTCGAAATTTCCTTGTTCGACTGCTCGATGGCGTTCTTCACTTCGATCATGTTCGCTTCGGAAACGACGTCGAACGATGGCATGGCATTCTCCCTTGAGATGCGGGCACCCGGCTCGCGCGCGGGCACTCGCTATAATTGCGGACTGTTTGCCATTTTACCGATGCCCCTCCGTTTGCCCAAGGCCGGCCATGCGCCGCCCGGCCGACGTGACCGCGAATGCCGATGCCTCCTGACGATTGCTCCCTGTCGCTGCTTCCCGACCATCCGCTCGCCGCGCACAACACGTTCGGCATCGCCGCGCGCGCGCGCTTCGCCGCGCGCATCACGCAGGCGGCGCAGTTCGAGGCGCTGCATCGCGACCCGCGGGTCGCGAGCCTGCCGCAGCTCGTGCTCGGCGGCGGCAGCAATATCGTGTTCACGCGCGATTTCGACGGCATCGTGCTGCTCGACGAGATCGCGGGCCGCCGCGTCGTGCGCGAGGACGACGACGCGTGGTATGTCGAGGCCGGTGGCGGCGAGAACTGGCACGCGTTCGTCGCGTGGACGCTCGAGCACGGGATGCCGGGCCTCGAGAATCTCGCGCTGATCCCGGGCACCGTCGGCGCCGCGCCGATCCAGAACATCGGCGCGTACGGTCTCGAGATGAAAGCGTATTTTGATTCGCTGGTCGCGGTCGAGCTGGCGACCGGGCGCAGCGAGCGCTTCGACGCCGCGCGCTGCGCGTTCGGCTATCGCGACAGCTTCTTCAAGCGGGAAGGGCGCGGCCGGTTCGCGATCGTCGCGGTGACGTTCCGGCTGCCGAAGCAATGGACGCCGCGGCTCGGCTACGCGGACGTCACGCGCGAGCTCGACGCGCGCGGCATCGCGTCCGATGCGGCGACGCCGCGCGACGTGTTCGATGCGGTCGTCGCGATCCGCCGCGCGAAGCTGCCCGATCCGCTCGTGCTCGGCAATGCGGGCAGTTTCTTCAAGAATCCGGTGATCGACGCCGCGCAGTTCGACACGCTGCGCGCCCGCGTGCCGGAGGTCGTGTCGTATCCGCAGCCGGACGGGCAGGTGAAGCTCGCGGCCGGCTGGCTGATCGACCGCTGCGGCTGGAAGGGGCGCGCACTCGGGGCGGCGGCCGTGCACGACCGCCAGGCGCTCGTGCTCGTCAATCGCGGCGGCGCGACCGGCGCCGACGTGCTGGCGCTGGCGCGGGCGATCCAGGCTGACGTGCGCGCGCAGTTCGGCGTCGAGCTGGAGGCCGAACCGGTCTGCCTGTAACGGCGCGCGCCGGTTTTCGCGCATCCAAACGAAAAGCGCCGGTCGTCGACCGGCGCTTTTTTACGCGGGTGCGTTGGGCGGCGCGTCAGTGCTTGAGGCGGCCGAGCAGCAGGAACTCCATCAGCGCCTTCTGCACGTGCAGGCGGTTTTCCGCTTCGTCCCACACGACGCTCTGCGGGCCGTCGATCACGCCGGCCGTCACTTCCTCGCCGCGGTGCGCGGGCAGGCAGTGCATGAAGAGCGCATCCGGATTCGCGTGGCCCATCATTTCCTCGTCGACGCACCAGTCGGCGAATGCCTGCTTGCGCGCCTCGTTTTCGGCCTCGAAACCCATGCTCGTCCACACGTCGGTGGTGACGAGATCGGCGCCCTTGCACGCTTCGTTCGGATCGTCGAACACCTCGTAGAACGGCGCGCTGTCGGGCGACACGAGCTTCATGTCGAGCGCATAGCCGGGCGGGGTGGACAGGCGCAGCTTGAAGCCGAGGATCTGCGCGGCCTCGATCCACGTGTACAGCATGTTGTTCGCGTCGCCGACCCACGCGACGGTCTTGCCGGCGATCGGCCCGCGGTGCTCGTAGTACGTGAAGATGTCCGCGAGCACCTGGCACGGGTGGTAGTCGTTCGTCAGCCCGTTGATCACCGGCACGCGGGAATTCTGCGCGAAGCGCGTGATCACGTCCTGTTCGAACGTGCGGATCATGATGATGTCGACCATTCGCGAGATGACCTGCGCGGAATCCTCGACGGGCTCGCCGCGGCCGAGCTGCGTGTCGCGCGTGCTCATGAAGACGGCGTGGCCGCCGAGCTGGAAGATCCCGGCCTCGAACGACAGGCGCGTGCGCGTCGAGCTCTTCTCGAAGATCATCGCGAGCGTGCGGTCGTGCAGCGGGTGATAGGTCTCGTAGTTCTTGAACTTGCGCTTCAGGATACCCGTGCGTTCGAGCACGTACTCGTAGTCTTCCAGCGAGAAATCCTTGAACTGCAGGTAGTGACGAATGGTTTTGGCGGTCATGAAACGAAATACGGCGGGTCTCACCCGGCAGCGAGGCCGGACGGCGCCGCCGTCGGGTGTGGATAACTCAAAGCAGCATAAAGGATTTTCTGTGCTTTGACGAGCCGTGAAAAAGCCGTCGAAAGACGCGGGGCAGGATCGCCGCGCGCGACCGGCCGTGCGGGAAGAGGGGTGTCGGGACGACGCGCGATGGCGCGCTGCGGTATAATTCAAAAGTTTTCTCCAGCCCGGCAGGCAAGGCTTTTCGCGCTCTGCCGGACACAAGCCGTGCGCTGCACACATCCGGTGCAGTCCACCGGCGGCGCGCATCGACGCTCCGTTTTCGGGATATCGATCGGCGCGTGCGGCCGACCCTCCAGCTTTGTGTTCGCGTATCCAGGCGCCGTTGCCTGGGCATCGCCGGGCCGTCACTTGGGTAACCACATGGCTGAAACCCCTCCGACCGAATTTTTCATCCAGGGCATCACGAAAGACGGGAAAAAGTTTCGCCCGAGCGACTGGTCGGAACGTCTGGCCGGTGTGATGGCCTGCTTCGGGCCGGGGGCGAGCGGGCCGAACGCGCGTCTCAAGTATTCGCTGTACGTGCGCCCGACGATGCTCGGCGACCTCAAATGCGTGATCCTCGATTCGCGGTTGCGCGACATCGAGCCGATGGCGTTCGATTTCGTGCTGAATTTCGCGAAGGACAACAACCTCGTCGTGACCGAGGCGTGCGAACTGCCGGACTACAACACGAAGAAGTGACTGATGCCGACGGGCGAGGGTGCGTGTCGCACCCGCCCCCAAGGCAAGCACTGCCGCCGCGCACGATGCGCCGGCGGCAGGCAACGAAAAAGCCCGCCTAGGCGGGCTTTTTCGTGATCGCAGGAAACAGGAACGCCCGCGTGAGCGGGCGCACCGGAGTTACGCTGCTGCCTGCAGGCCCTTGACGGCTGCGGCCAGGCGGCTCTTGCTGCGAGCGGCCTTGTTCTTGTGAACGATCTTCTTGTCGGCGATCGTGTCGATCGTCTTCACGGCAGCCTTGAACAGCTCGGCAGCCTTTGCCTGGTCGCCGGCTTCAACAGCCTTGCGAACCGACTTGATCGCGGTACGGAATTTCGAGCGCAGCGCCGAGTTGTGCGAGTTTGCCTTCGCGGCCTGGCGGGCGCGCTTGCGTGCTTGTGCGGAGTTAGCCATGACGGTTCCTTATCCTGTCCTGTTTCCAGAGCTTGGAGCCTGACGGCCAAGCGCTGCTTTTCGATCCGTCCCCTGAGAACGATTGCCCAGGGGCGCATAAAAAAACGGTGATTTTAACCGAGGCCGGGACATGAAAACGGCAGTTGCCGTGCATGTACGAGCCCAGAAACCGGCGATTATAGCAACAAAATCAAGCGAGTGGCAAGTTCGACGTAACGTCCGCCAACTGGAGCGCCGGCGGCGGCCGCGCTTTTCGGCATCGGCCGGTGGCCGGGTCGCGCAACGTCCGTATAATAAGCGCCCCATGAATCTATTCCGAGCCCTGCTGACGGTCAGCGGCTTCACGCTGCTGTCGCGCGTGACCGGACTGGCCCGCGAGACGCTGATCGCCCGTGCGTTCGGCGCCAGTCAATACACCGACGCGTTCTACGTCGCCTTCCGCATCCCGAACCTGCTGCGCCGCCTGTCCGCCGAAGGCGCGTTCTCGCAGGCGTTCGTGCCGATCCTCGCCGAGTTCAAGAACCAGCAGGGGCACGATGCGACGAAGGCGCTCGTCGACGCGATGTCCACCGTGCTCGCGTGGGCGCTGGCCGTGCTGTCGGTCGTCGGCATCGCCGGCGCGTCGTGGGTCGTGTTCGCGGTCGCGTCCGGCCTGCACGCCGACGGCCAGGCGTTCCCGCTCGCGGTCACGATGACGCGGATCATGTTCCCGTACATCGTGTTCATTTCGCTGACCACGCTCGCGTCGGGCGTGCTGAACACGTACAAGAG
The DNA here is from genome assembly GCF_902833245.1 of Burkholderia sp. BCC0398. NCBI lineage: Bacteria > Pseudomonadati > Pseudomonadota > Betaproteobacteria > Burkholderiales > Burkholderiaceae > Burkholderia > Burkholderia sp. BCC0398. The sequence continues at coordinate 218,770 of NZ_CADFEM010000007.1, read as the reverse complement.
CTTCTCGCTGCCCGCGTTCGCGCCGGTGCTGCTCAACGTCGCGTTCATCGCCGCGGCCGTGTTCGTCGCGCCGCACCTGAAGGTGCCGGTCTACGCGCTTGCATGGGCGGTCATCGTCGGCGGCGTGCTGCAGTTTCTCGTGCAGTTGCCGGGCCTGAAGAAGATCGACATGGTGCCGCTGATCGGCATCAACCCGCTGCGCGCGCTGCGTCATCCGGGCGTGAAGCGCGTGCTCGCGAAGATGGTGCCCGCGACGTTCGCGGTGTCCGTTGCGCAACTGTCGCTGATCATCAACACCAACATCGCATCGCGGCTCGGGCAGGGCGCCGTGTCGTGGATCAATTACGCCGACCGCCTGATGGAATTCCCGACCGCGCTGCTCGGCGTCGCGCTCGGCACGATCCTGCTGCCGAGCCTGTCGAAGGCGCACGTCGACGCCGACTCGCACGAGTATTCGGCGCTGCTCGACTGGGGGCTGCGCGTCACGTTCCTGCTCGCGGCGCCGAGCGCGCTCGCGCTGTTCTTCTTCGCGACACCGCTCACCGCGACGCTGTTCAATTACGGCAAGTTCGACGCGCATACCGTCACGATGGTCGCGCGCGCGCTGGCCACCTACGGGATCGGCCTCGTCGGCATCATCCTGATCAAGATCCTCGCGCCGGGCTTCTATGCGAAGCAGGACATCAAGACGCCGGTGAAGATCGCGGTCGGCGTGCTGATCGTCACGCAGCTGTCGAACTACGTGTTCGTGCCGCTGATCGGCCACGCGGGCCTTACGCTCAGCATCGGCGTCGGCGCGTGCCTGAATTCGCTGCTGCTGTTCCTCGGGCTGCGCAAGCGCGGCATCTACCAGCCGTCGCCGGGCTGGCTGCGCTTTTTCGTGCAGCTCGCCGGCGCGGCGCTTGTGCTCGCGGGCCTGATGCACTGGTGCGCGATCAATTTCGACTGGACCGGCATGCGCGCGCAGCCGCTCGATCGCATTGCGCTGATGGCCGCGTGCCTCGTGCTGTTTGCTGCACTATATTTCGGTATGTTGTGGGTGATGGGCTTCAAATACGCTTACTTCAGAAGGCGCGCCAAGTGACGACCGCAATGACCCGCGTCCTCGACTACTTCAGCACGCTCGTGGCGGACGACGACAGTCTGCCCGTCACGGAAGCCGCGCTGTCGCTGGCGCAGGACGCGTATCCCGACCTCGACCTGCAGGGCACGCTGGCCGAACTCGACATGCTGGCGGCGCGGCTGCGCCGGCGACTCGCCGACGATACGGACCTGAAGGGCCGCGTCGCCGCGCTGAACGACTTCTTCTTCCGCGAGCTCGGCTTCGCGTGCAATCACAACGATTACTACGACCCCGATAACAGCCACCTGAACGCCGTGCTGAAACGGCGCCGCGGGATCCCGATCTCGCTGTCGGTGCTGTACCTGGAGCTCGCCGAGCAGATCGGCGTGCCGGCGCGCGGCGTGTCGTTTCCCGGCCATTTCCTGCTGCGCGTGACGCTGCCGGACGGCGACCTGATCATCGATCCGACCAACGGCCATTCGCTGTCCGAAGCCGAGATGGTCGAGATGCTCGAGCCGTACGTCGCGCGCGCGGCCGGCGCCGTCGACAGCGCGTTGCGCGCGCTGCTGCAGCCGGCGACGAGCCGCGAGATCATCGCGCGGATGCTGCGCAACCTGAAGACGATCTATCTGCAGACGGAGCGCTGGCAGCGGCTGCTCGCGGTGCAGCAGCGGCTCGTGATCCTGTTGCCCGAGCAGCTCGACGAGGTGCGCGACCGCGGCTTCGCGTATGCGCGGCTCGATTACCTGCGTCCCGCGCTCGAGGATCTCGAGCAGTATCTCGGCGAGCGGCCGGAGGCGGAAGACGCGACCGTCGTCGAGTCGCAGGTCAGCGAATTGCGGCAGCGGATGCAGCGCGACGGCGAGGATTGAGCGCGCCGGCACGCCCTTGCCCGCACACGGAAAGAACGCCCGCATCGCGGGCGTTTTTCTTGCACGCGTGCCGTTGCTACTTCGGCTGCATCCGGATCGCGCCGCCCACGCGAATCACTTCGCCGTCGAGCCTCGGACGCTTGCGGCGGCGACACGCGCACGCGCGTGCACGTCGCGGCAGGCGAAAAAAAAGCCGCCCGGAACGGGCGGCTTGCGGGTGCGCGACGCGCTGCTTACTTCAGTGCGTCAAACGCGCGCTCGCGGATTTCGTCGACGGTTCCGAGGCCCGAGATCTTGCGATACTGCGGCGCCTTCAAACCGTTTTCCTCGCCGCGCTGCGCCCAGTCGCCGTAGTACGTGATCAGCGGCTTGGTCTGCGCTTCGTATACTTCGAGACGCTTTTTGACAGTTTCTTCCTTGTCGTCGTCGCGCTGGATCAGCGGTTCGCCCGTCACGTCGTCGTGCCCTTCGACCTTCGGCGGGTTGAACTTGACGTGGTACGTGCGGCCCGATGCCGGGTGCGTGCGGCGGCCGCTCATGCGCTCGATGATTTCCGAGAACGGGACGTCGATCTCGAGCACGTAGTCGATCGCGACGCCGGCGTCCTTCATCGCGTCAGCCTGCGCGATCGTGCGCGGGAAGCCGTCGAACAGATAGCCGTTCGCGCAGTCGGATTCCTTCAGGCGTTCCTTGACGAGACCGATGATCAGCGCGTCCGGCACGAGCTTGCCGGCATCCATGTAGCCCTTCGCCTCGACGCCGAGCGGCGTGCCGGCCTTGACGGCCGCACGCAGCATGTCGCCGGTCGAGATTTGCGGAATCCCGAATTTTTCCTTGATGAAGTTTGCCTGGGTGCCCTTTCCCGCGCCGGGCGCGCCCAACAGGATCAAACGCATGGTGATATCTCCAAGTATGTAGATTCGTGTGGCGAGACTCAAAGGCGTCGGCGACGGCGGGCGCGGGGCTTGCACGGCGCGTGGCGGACCGGTCTGATGCGGCGCGTCGGTTCGAGTGACGCGCGGCTGCCGGCAGGGCCACGGGCGGGGTCAAGCGAGGACGCGCTGGTCGCGGACGGCTCGCACAATCGCCTGATTATGCCACGGGTTATTTTGAACCCGGCTGAAAAAGGGCCTGCACGCGCGCGAGATCGGCCGGCGTGTCGATGCCGGCTTCGGGCGCGGACTCGGTGATCAGCACTGCGATGCGCTCGCCGTGCCACAGCGCGCGCAGCTGTTCGAGCTGCTCGGCCTGTTCGATCGGCGCCTGCGCGAGCGACGGATAGGTGCGCAGGAAACGCGCGCGATACGCATAGAGGCCGATGTGCCGGTAGACCGGGAAAGCCGGTGCTGGCATGGCTGAGACGTCGGGCCAGTGCGGCTGGTACGCGTCGCGGCTCCACGGAATCGGCGCGCGCGAGAAGTACAGCGCGACGCTCTGCGCGTCGAGCGCGACCTTCACGACGTTCGGGTTGAACACGTCGGCCGCGTCGTGGATCGGATGGGCCGCGGTCGCGATCGCGCACGCCGGATGGGCGGCCAGGTGCGACGCTACGTCGCGGACGAGCGCGGGGTCGATCAGCGGTTCGTCGCCTTGCACGTTGACGACGACGGTGTCGTCGCGCCAGCCGAAGGCCGCCGCGACTTCCGCGAGCCGGTCGGTGCCGGACGGATGATCGGCGCGGGTGAGCACCGCTTCGAAGCCGTGATCGCGCGCCGCGTCGAGCACGCTCTGCGCATCGGATGCGACGAGCACCTGCTGCGCGCCCGCTTCGCGCGCGCGTTCGGCGACACGCACGACCATCGGCTTGCCGCCGAGATCGGCGAGCGGCTTGTTCGGGAGCCGCGTCGACGCGAGCCGGGCGGGAATGACGGCGATGAAGGGTTGCGGCTGAGTCATCGGGGAGCGCTGGGAAGGACGGGGCGGGCGACGCCGGAAGCCGGTCGCCCGGCGGAGGGCGGCGACCCGGCCGGGGCCGGGCCGCCAGTGTCGAATCGGTGCGCCGGGCGAGCGGCGCGGCGGTTCAGCGGCCGGCCGGATCGACCGGCGTGCCTTCGACGGTCTGGCGCGCTTCGTCGACGAGCATCACCGGGATGCCGTCGCGGATCGGGTACGCGAGCTTGTCCGCGTTGCAGATCAGCTCCTGCGCGGCACGGTCGTAGTGGAGCGGGCCTTTGCAGATAGGGCACACAATGATTTCAAGCAGGCGAGCGTCCACGGAGTTTCTCCACAACGAGGGCAATGAGGCGAGGGTCGAGCGCGGCTTCGACGGGGACTACCCACAGTCGGGCGTCGCGCCAGGAAGCGCCCAATTTTACTGCATCCTTCTCGGTGATCAGGATCGCATCGACGGCATCGTCGACGAACGGATTGTCGGCGAACGCGTAATGGTCGGGCAGCGCGCGGGTCGCCGGCGAGAGGCCGGCCGCGCGCAGCGTCGCGAAGAAGCGTTCCGGCGCGCCGATGCCGGCCGCGGCGAGCACGCGTTCGTTCGCGAATTGCGACAGCGGGCGGCGCAGCGCGGGCTGGTCGAGGTGCCATGCGGCGCCCGGCGTCAGCGCGAGCGCGTAGGTGTCGGGCCACGGCGGCAGCGCGCCGCTGTACGGATCGTTGATGAGCGTCGCGTCGCGATGCCGCGACAGCGGCTCGCGCAGCGGGCCGGCCGGCAGCAGGAAGCCGTTGCCGCCGAGCCGGTGGTCGAATACGACGAGCTCGACGGTGCGCGCGAGGCGGTAGTGCTGCAGGCCGTCGTCGCTGACGATCACGTCGACGTCCGGATGCGCGGCGCGCAGCGCCTGCGCGGCCGCGACGCGGTCGGGGCACACCCACACGGGCGCGCCGGTGCGGCGCGCGATCAGCAGCGGTTCGTCGCCGGCCGCGCCCGGGCGAGACGCCGGCGTGACGGCCGTCGGCGCCTTCACGTTCGCGCCGTAGCCGCGCGACACGACGCCGGGCGTGAAGCCGGCCGCGCGCAGCGCGTCGACGAGCGCGATCACGGTCGGCGTCTTGCCGGTGCCGCCGACGGTCACGTTGCCGACCACGACGACGGGCACGCCGACGTCGACCGGCTGCTTCCAGCCTTGCGCGTAAGCGGTGCGCCGCAGCGCCGCGCCCAGGCCGAACACGCAGGCGAACGGCGTGAGCGCCCACGCGAGCGCGCCGCGCCGCTGCCATTCGCGCGTCAGGCGCGCTTCGAGTCGCGCGAGCGGGCCGCCGGGCGCGCTCATCGGGCCGGGCGCGGCGCGTCGGGCGCCGCGGCGAGGGACGGATTCGTCAAGGCGGGTTCTCCATTGGGCGGCGCATGCCGCGGGGTCCGTGGAAGGCGGCACTCTAGCGCGCCGCACGCCGGCGCGGCAAGCGCGACCGGCCGCCGCGGCGCGCGGGGCCGGATCGCGACGGCCTGTGGATAACTCTGTGAAAAACTCGCCGGTCGATCGTGTCAAACGCCCGCCCGGCGGGCATCGAATCGGATGAGAATCATTTCGAAAGGTTTAAAAGATTATAAAAATCAACGTGTTGCGAAGAATCGTCTGGCTTTTTTCGCGGTTTCCGGGCGTTTTACGTGGACGAATGCCAGAGTGTGGACACCTTCCGCGCACGGTGGCGAATGCGGCGGCGCTGGACGCCGCGCGCGCGTCGGACTATCGTGACGCCGCCAGCATTCATCCGACCGCCCATGCTTTCCGATTCTCCTTTTTCCGCACCCGGCGCCACGCGCGGCGGCGACGAAGTGATTCCCGTTTCGGCGCTCAATCGTGCGATCTCGACGATGCTCGAGCGTTCGTTTCCGCTGCTGTGGATTGCCGGCGAAGTGTCGAATTTCACGCGCGCCGCGAGCGGCCACTGGTATTTCTCGATCAAGGACCAGCAGGCGCAGATGCGTTGCGTGATGTTCCGCGGCCGCGCGCAGTACGCGGAATTCACGCCGCGCGAAGGCGACCGCATCGAGGTGCGCGCGGTCGTCACGATGTACGAGCCGCGCGGCGAGGTGCAGCTCAACGTCGAAGCCGTGCGGCGCACCGGGCAGGGGCGCCTGTACGAAGCGTTCCTGCGGCTGAAGGCGCAGCTCGAAGGCGAGGGCCTGTTCGCCGCCGAGCGCAAGCGGCCGCTGCCGGCCCATCCGCGCGCGATCGGCATCGTCACGTCGCTGCAGGCCGCCGCATTGCGCGACGTGCTGACCACGCTCGCCCGCCGCGCGCCGCACATTCCGGTGATCGTCTATCCGGCCCCCGTGCAGGGCGCCGGCTCCGCCGAAAAGCTCGTCGCCGCAGTTGCGACCGCGAACGCGCGGCGCGAGGTCGACGTGCTGCTGGTGTGTCGCGGCGGCGGCTCGATCGAGGATCTGTGGTCGTTCAACGACGAGGCGCTGGCGCGCGCGATCGCAGCGAGCGAGCTGCCGGTCGTCAGCGGCGTCGGGCACGAAACCGATTTCACGATCGCGGACTTCGCGGCCGACCTGCGCGCGCCGACGCCCACTGGCGCGGCCGAACTCGCGAGCCCGCAGCGCGCGCTGCTGCTGCGCGAGGTCGACGAGCGCCAGCGCGCGCTCGCGCGCGGCATGGCGCGCCGGCTCGAACAGCGCGCGCAGCAGCTCGACTGGCTTGCGCGGCGGCTCGTGAGCCCGGCCGAGCGGCTGCAGCGGCAGCGCACGCACGTCGAGCAGCTCGCGGTGCGGCTCGCGTCCGCGGCATCGCGGCCGGTGCGCGATGCACGTGCGCGTTTCGCGCTCGCGCAACTGCGCTGGCAGCGCGCGCGGCCCGATCCGTCCCAGGCGCGCCACGCGCTCGCCGGGCTGTCGCAACGTCTCGCGAGCGCGGTGCAGCGCCGTCACGAACGCGACACCGCGCGTGTGTCGGCCTGTGCGGCACGGCTCGAGGTGCTGAGCCCGCAGCGCACGCTCGAGCGCGGCTATGCGGCGCTGATCGATGCGCAGACGGGCCGCGCGGTGCGCGCACCGAACGCGCTGAAGCCGCAGCGGCGCCTGACCGTGCATCTCGCCGAAGGCTCGGCCGACGTGTCGCTCGCCGACGTGCAGCCACGGCTGACGGATACGATCTGACGTAACGGGTGCCAAGCGAAACGCGTGTCGTCGCAACACGCGCATCGCGGCGGGAACGGATGCTGCGCATCGTCGGGCTCGTCCTGCCCGGCGTTGCGCCAGCAGCGCTTTTCCGCATACCGCGGATAAATGGCCCGTGAGTTTGCGGGGTTATTCGTCCTCGCCTACAATCGGACGCTCGGCAGCATCCAACACAGCCTCCCTACATACTCAACGAAGGAATCGCCATGGCTCATACGCTCCCGCCGCTCCCGTACGCTGAAGACGCACTCGCGCCGACCATCTCGAAAGAGACGATCGAGTACCACTACGGCAAGCACCATCAGGCTTATGTGACGAACCTGAACAATCTGATCCCGGGCACGGAATTCGAAAACCTGCCGCTGGAAGAGATCGTGAAGAAGTCGTCGGGCGGCATCTTCAACAACGCCGCGCAAATCTGGAACCACACGTTCTTCTGGAACAGCCTGTCGCCGAACGGCGGCGGCGCACCGACGGGCGCGCTGGGCGATGCGATCAACGCGAAGTGGGGTTCGTACGACGCATTCAAGGAAGCGTTCACGAAGGCCGCGGTCGGCACGTTCGGTTCGGGCTGGGCATGGCTCGTGAAGAAGGCCGACGGTTCGCTCGACATCGTGTCGACGAGCAACGCCGCCACGCCGTTGACGACCGCCGACAAGGCGCTGCTGACGATCGACGTGTGGGAACACGCGTACTACATCGACTACCGCAACGCGCGTCCGAAGTTCGTCGAAGCGTTCTGGAACATCGTGAACTGGGACTTCGCCGCGAAGAACTTCGCGTAAGTCCGGCGCCTGCGCGCCGCCACGGCGCGCGGCATCGAAGCAAAGCCCTCGGTTCGAGGGCTTTTTGTTTTTTGCGCGGCCCGAACGTGCGGCGTTCGCTGGCTCAGCCGGCCGTGCCGAGCAGCCAGCCGAGCGCCGCGCTCGCGATCACCACGGCCCACGGCGGCACGCGCCAGAACACCAGCGCGACGAACGCGACCAGCGCGGCGGCCAGGTCGCGCGGCGCGACGATCGTGTCGGTCCAGACCGGATGATAGAGCGCGGCGAGCAGCAGCCCGACGACGGCCGCGTTCACGCCGGCGAGCGCGGCCTGCATGTGCGCGCTGCGGCGCAGGCGCTCCCAGAACGGCGCGGTGCCGGCGATGAGCAGGAACGACGGCGCGAAGATCGACACGAGTGCGAGCGTGCCGCCGAGCCAGCCGTTCGGCGCATCGCGCAGCGACGCACCGAGGAATGCCGAGAACGTGAACAGCGGCCCCGGCACGGCCTGTGCGACGCCATACCCGGCGAGAAACGCCGAATCGCCGACCCAGCCGGGTGCGACCACGGCCGCCTGCAGCAGCGGCAGCACCACGTGGCCGCCGCCGAACACAAGCGCACCCGTGCGGAAGAATGCGTCGACGACAGCGAGCGTATCCGAGCGCAGCGCGCGGGCTGCGGACGGCAGCGCGACGAGCAGCGCCGCGAACAGCGCGAGCCACAGCACGCCCGCGTGGCGCGACACGTGCAGCGGCAACGGTTCGTGTGCATCGCGTGCCGGTTGCGGCAGCAGCACGAGACCGGCCGCGCCGGCCACGACGATCACCGCGACCTGCATCCACGCAGCCGGCGCGAGCAGCGCGACGCACGCGGCCGCGGCCATCAGCGTGACGCGCCGCGCATCCGGGCACAGCGTGCGCGCCATGCCCCACACGGCCTGCACGATCACCGCGACCGACACGATGCGCAGCCCGTGCAACGCGCCGGCTTCGATCGGCGCGCCCGTTGCGTGAACGCCGAGCGCGAACAGCATCATCAGCAGCGCCGACGGCAGCGTGAAACCGAGCCACGCGGCGAACATGCCCGCATAGCCGGCACGCGCGAGACCGATCGCCATCCCGACCTGGCTGCTCGCGGGCCCCGGCAGGAACTGGCACAGCCCGACGAGATCGGCATAGGTGCGCTCGGTGAGCCAGCCGCGCCGCGTGACGAATTCCGCGCGAAAGTAGCCGAGATGCGCGACCGGGCCGCCGAACGACGTGAGGCCGAGCCGCAGGAATGCGATGAAGACGGGCCACGGATGGCGGGCGGAGGCGGGGACGGTCGACGTGTTCAAGGCGGTGCGCGCGGCGGACGGAACGAGTCGCCACGATAGCGCAACTCGGCGGCCGCGGGCAGCGCATGGCGCCAATCGCGGCCAATCGCGGCCGATAGATGTCGTTGCGCGTCGTTCAGTACGGGCCGTCGCCGAGCCCGCTCGCGCGGCGCAATGCGTCGATGTCCACGAGTTCGATCTCGCCGACGTGCAGCCGCACGACGCCATCCGCCTGAAGCGCCTTCAGCAACTGGTTGGTGGTCTGCCGCGTCAGCGACAGCATCGACGCGAGCGTTTCCTGCGACAGCCGGATGTGCGTGCGCCCGGCGCTGATGCCGCCGTAGCCTTCGGCGATCATCAGCAGCCGCGCGGCGAGCCGCTGCGCGGCCGGCATCACGCTCATCGATTCGACGGTCAGGAAGCTCAGGCGCAGCTTTTGCGCCATCAGCAGCGCGAACTGCCGCCAGTATTGCGGCGTCGTCTCGAGGATCGCGAGCAGCCCGGCCTGCGGCACGTGCAGCAGCAGCGCGTCGTCGAGCGCGATCGCGTCGTGCGTGCGCGGCTGGCCGTCGAACAACGCGATCTCGCCGAACCACGTGACGGGCTCGGCCACCGTCAGCAGCGTCTCCTTGCCCTGCGGATCGACCGCACCTATCGTGAGTGAACCGGCCAGGACCGCGTACAGTCCGCACGGCGGGTCGCCGCGCCGGAACAGCGCGTGGCCGGACGGCAGCCGGCGCAGCGTCGCGCGGGCGATCAGCTCCGCGCGCAACGCGGGCGGCAGCGCGGCGAACCACGGGTTCGCTTCGAGCTGCTGCAGGTATGGGGCGAGCGAGGCAGGCATGGGCACGCGATGTCGGGTAGCTGACAGAGGTTCTCGGGCGTGACGCGCATCATAGCGCTCAACAACCGATCAGGAGACGCGATGAAGACCCTCGAAGACCATCTTTCCCAGTATGCGGCCTACCATCGCGACGCGCGCAACATCGCGACGCATCTGGTCGGCATCCCGATGATCGTGTTCGCGGTCGAGGTGCTGCTGTCGCGGCCGGCGCTCGGGATGCTGGCCGGCATCGCGCTGTCGCCGGCGCTGCTGCTCGCCGTCGTGTCCGCGCTGTTCTACCTGCGTCTCGACCTGCGGTTCGGGATCGTGATGACCGTGCTGCTCGCGCTCGGCCTGTGGGCCGCGCAGTCGCTGGCGCCGCTGCCGACCGCGCAATGGCTCGCGATCGGCGTCGGCGCGTTCGTCGTCGGCTGGATCGTGCAGTTCGTCGGGCACTGGTTCGAAGGCCGCAAGCCGGCATTCGTCGACGATCTGGTCGGCCTGATCGTCGGGCCGTTGTTCGTCGTCGCCGAGGTCGCGTTTTTCGCGGGACTGCGCGGCGACGTGCGCCGCGAAGTCGAGCGGCGCGCCGGTCCCGTGCATGGCGGTGCGCATTCGCATGTCTGACGGGCCGGCCGGGCCGGTCTGCGTGTTCGGCGCGGGCGCGTCCACGGCGCCGAACGCGCGACGGCGCGTCGGGCTTGGCGCGGCGATGCGCGGTGGGCCGATCTGACCGCGCAGGCGCCGCGTGCGGGCCACGTGCCGGCCCCGTAGACCGGCGTCGCGCGAACCCGGTCGGCGCGGGCCGCGCGCAGCGACTAAGATGCGGAGTGCGTCATACGACGCCTTTGCGGAGCACTCGCCATGGCGGATCGCCCGACACTCGATGCCTACGACACCCATGCCGCGCAATACGCGCAGGACTGGCTCGACCAGGCCGCGCCCGACGACATGTACGCGCTGCTCGAACAGTATTTCACGCCGGGACCGACCGCCGACGTCGGCTGCGGCGCGGGGCGCGACACGGCCTGGCTCGCGTCGCGCGGCTTCGACGTGCGCGGCTACGACGCGAGCGCCGCGCTGCTCGACGAGGCGCGGCGTCGCCATCGCGGGCTGACTTTCGAGCTGACCGCGCTGCCGGCGCTGGCCGGCGTACCGTCCGGCGCGTTTCGCAACGTGCTGTGCGAAACGGTCGTCATGCATCTCGAACAGGCGGACGCGGCGGCCGCCGCCGCGCGGCTGGCCGATCTGCTGATGCCGGGCGGCACGTTGTACCTGAGCTGGCGGGTGGCCGGACACGGCGTGTTGCGCGACGAGCGCGGCCGCCTCTATACGCCGCTCGACTCGGCGCGGATGCATGCGGCGCTGGGCGCCGGCGTGCAGGTGATCGACGAACACGAAGTCGTCAGCGCGTCGTCCGGCAAGCGCGTGCACCGGCTGATCGTGCGCAAGGCGGCCGGCGACGCGTGAACGCGGCGCGCCGGCGCGCTTACTCGCGGCTGAGCGCCGCTTCCCAGTTGATGTCGACGCAGAGCACCTGCATGCCGGTCGCGGCCGGCGCGGCGATCGACGCGGTCACGCACAGGTGCGCCTCGTTGATCGACAGGTAGGGCGGCGTCAGGTGCACGCGGCCCGGCGCGCGCATCGCGTCGATGAAATACGGGCGGCGTTCCCAGCTCGCGCCTTCGGAATGCAGCAGCGGCCGGAAGCGCTTCGCGCGTTGCGACACGCTGCCGCGCGCGAGCACGTTGTCGCCGATCTGGCGGCCCGACGCGTCGAGCAGGAAGCAGCGCGCGGTCTCGGGCAGCCCGAGCACGGCGGCCGCCGCATCGGTGAGCGATTCGCCCGCGCCGAGCCGGCGGCTCGCTTCCTCGAGTGCGGCGACGTACGGCGCGAGCCGTTCCGACTGCGTGCGCTCGCGCTGCGCGACGCGCAGCCGCAGCGCGGCCGACAGCGTATCCATGCAGCCCGCGGCGGCCTGCGGCTGCACGGGATCGACGCTCGGCCCCGCGAAGTACTGACCCTGCACGAAATCGACGTCGCATTCGAGCGCGATCAGCGCGTCGCGTTCGGTCGAGAGGCCGCCCATCAGCACGAGCTGGCCGGATTCGTGCAGCAGCGACACGAGCCCTGGCAGCACGCGTTCGAGATGCGAGTGCTCGCTCGCCTGCGCGAGGATGCCGCGGTCGAGCGTGACGATGTCGGGATGCAGATGCCACACGCGATCGACGTTCGAGTGCTTCGCGCCGAACCCGACGAGCGCGATCAGGAAGCCGGCCTTGCGCAGCCCGTCGATGATCGCCGCATAGCGCGGCGTCTCGCCGCCGGCCTGCTCGGGCACCTCGAGCACCACGCGGTGCGGCGGCAGCCCGAGCGCCTTCAGGTTCGCGAGCAGCGCGTCGCCGTAGACGGTGTCCATCAGCGCGGCCGGATGCAGGCTCAGGAAGAGCCATTCGTCGTGGCTGTCGAACGCGTGGAAGTTACCGAGATGCAACGATTCGGCGAGCCGGCCGAGCTCGAGCAGGTCGCCGCGCCGCGCCGCCTGCGTGAATACCTCGTGCGACGCGACCTGGCGGCTTTCCTCGTCGTGCGCGCGCAGCGACGCGTGATAGCCGATCGCGCGCCGGTGCGACACCGAGAAAACGGGCTGGAACACGCTGAACACGGTGTAGCCGCCGTACAGCACGGTGCGCCGGTTCCCGTCGTCGCCGGCGACCGGGCGGGGCGGCTGAAAGCCGGGGGGATCGATTTCGATCATGCTCATGATGTCGGCCGAAGGAAGACTGCCAGTTTACCTACAGAATAGGCGAGCAAGAAGCATGCACGGCAGGGCGCCACGTGCGGCCGCCGGTCGCGGTCGATACGCGCACGCGTGCCGGGCCGCGTTGCACCGCGATGGTGCGCGCGGGCCCGATTCGGCGCGCGCCGCCGGTCACGCGCGCTCGGACGGGTCGGTCTTGCGCGCGGTGCTGCGGATCTCGGGCGCGAGCTGCGCGAAGATCCACGCGGACGCGGCCGTGATGATCCCGACGCAGACGAACGTCGCATGGAACGCCGGCAGCGTGTTGCTCGGCGTCACGGTGCGCAGCATGCCGGTGAACGTCGCGAGCAGCGCGCCGGCGACCGTGACGCCGAGGCTCATCGACAGCATCTGCACGAGCGAGAACAGGCTGTTGCCGCTGCTCGCGCCGCCGGTGCCGAGATCCTTCAGCGTCAGCGTGTTCATCGCGGTGAACTGCATCGAGTTGAAGCCGCCGAACAGCGCGAGATGCACGACCTTCACCCACACCGGCACCGTGTCGCGCATCAGCGCGAAGCTCGCCATCATCACGCCGACCATGATCGTGTTCGCGAGCAGCACCTTGCGATAGCCGTGCTGCGTGATCAGCCGCGTGATGATCCGCTTCGAGAACATGCCGGCCGCCGCGACCGGCAGCATCATCAGCCCGGCCTCGAACGCCGAGTAGCCGAGGCTCACCTGCAGCAGCAGCGGGATCAGGTACGGCATCGCGCCGCTGCCGATCCGCGCGAACAGGTTGCCGAGCAGCCCGACGCTGAACGTGTGGATCTTGAACAGCTCGAGCGAGAAGATCGGCTGCGGCGCGCGCACCGCATACAGCCCGTACGCGACGAAGCACGCGAGGCTCAGGATCAGCAGCACCAGCACGGCCGCGTGCTGCATGCCGAGATCGGCGAGCCCGTCGAGCGACAGCGAGATCGCGACCATCCCGATCGTCAGCAGCAGATAGCCCTTCAGGTCGAAGCGGCCGGCGGCCGGGTTGCGCGAATCGGGCATCGAATAGAAGGTCGCGATGCAGCCCGCGACGCCGACCGGCACGTTGATCAGGAAGATCCAGTGCCACGACGCGATCTTCACGAGCCAGCCGCCGAGCGTCGGCCCGATCAGCGGGCCGATCAGGCCCGGAATCGCGACGAACGACAGCGCGGGCAGGTAGCGCTCGGCCGGGAACGTGCGCAGCACCGCGAGCCGCCCGACCGGCAGCAGCATCGCGCCGCCGACGCCCTGCACGACGCGGAACGCGACGAGCTGCGTCAGCGTATGGGCGTTCGCGCACAGCAGCGAGCCGAGCGAGAACACCAGGATCGCGCTGAAGAACACGCGCCGCGTGCCGAACGTATCGGCGAGCCAGCCCGACACGGGGATCATCACCGCCATCGTCAGCGAGTACGCGATCACGACCGATTGCATCCGCAGCGGCGATTCGCCGAGGCTCGCGGCCATCGACGGCAGCGCCGTGTTGACGATCGTCGCGTCGAGCGTCTGCATGAAGAAGCCCGTCGCAACGAGCCAGAGCATCACGGTGAGGTTTTTTTCGCCGGGAGCGGCGGCGGGCGGGCTTTGGAACATGACGGCGGGGGCGGTGGCGCGGGACAGCCGACATTGTAGGGAAAGCCGCCGCGCCGTGCAGGTTCTGCGCGGTATGTCGTGCGGTTCCGGCCGGACCGGGCCGGCGCGGCGGCCGGCTGCCTGTCCCCGTCGGGCGGCCAGTACAGTTCAGCCGGAACTGTACGCGGCCGTATCTGTCCGGGTGCGGCCGCTCTCCGAAATACTGGTGTCATCGAACCGGTGCGACCAGGAGGCTGCGATGCGCGAACTGCGACTTTACGTAATGGACGGCGACGAGCCGGCCGGACGGTGGCGGATCGTCGATCGTACGCTGCTCGAAGTGGCCGAAGGCGACGTGTGGGTGACCGTCGAGGGCCGGTCAGACGATCACTGGCTGGGCGCGGGCGAATCGTTGACGTTGCTGCCCGGCACGCGCGCGTGGGTCAGCGCCGGGCCGCGTGGCGCGACGTTCGCGTTCGGGCCATTGGCGGTGCCGGCCCTGCGCACCGCGCCCGCGTGGTGGCGCCCGTTCGCCGCATGGCGCGACGGCCGGCGTCACCCGGCCGCGTCGCTGCCGACGTAGCGTGCGCGCGGCCGGATCAGCTTTCCGTCCGCGTACTGTTCGAGCGCGTGCGCGATCCAGCCGGCCGTGCGGCCGGCCGCGAACAGCGTGAACGCCGCGCCGTCGGGCAGCGCGAGCGTGCGCTCCAGCACCGCGAGCGCGAAATCGATCGTCGGCCGCAGGCCCGTCGCCGCATCGACGCGTGCGGCGAGCGCGCGCGCCGCGCGCAGCGCCGGCCGGTCGGGCGCCGTCGCATGCAGCGCATCGAGCAGCGCCCGTGCGCGCGGGTCGCCGTCGGGGTACAGCGGGTGCGCGAAGCCGGACAGGGCCGTGCGCCCGCCGTCCGCGCGTTCGTCGTGCGCCAGCCGCAGCGCGAGGTAGCGATCGAGATCGGCGGCGCGGGCCGCTTCGTCGAGCAGCGTGCCCGCGCGGAACGTCTCGCCGCCGTGACGCGGCCCCGACAGCGCCGCGAGCCCGCCCGAGATCGCACCGAACAGATGGGTGCCGGTCGATGCGATGCAGCGCACCGCGAAGGTCGACGGATTCAGTTCGTGATCGGCGCACAACACGAGCGCACGCCGCAGCAGGTCGGCTTCGTTGCGCCGCCGCACGCGCCACGCGGCCGCGAGCTGGCGGTGCACGGGCGCGTCGCCCGGCGCGATGCCGGCGAGCGCAGCCGTCGCGACGCGCAGCAGCAGCGCCGCGGCATCGAGCTGCGCATCGCGCCCTTGCGCCCACAGGCGCGGCAGCGATGCGGCCGCGGCCGGCAGCAGCACCAGCGTGCGTTCGAGCGGTGCGAGATGCGCCCAGCGACGCGCCCAGTCGTCCCACTGCGCCGCATCGAAACCGCTGGAAGCGAGCGACGCGGCGGCCAGCCGCGCGGGCGGACAGTCCCACAGCCGCGCGGCCGTTTCTTCGAGCGTCGCCGCGTCGGCCAGCGCGAGTGCATCGACGCCGCGGTAGCGCAGGCGGCCGTCGGCGATCTGCGTGATCCGCGATTCCAGGACGGGCACACCCCAGTCGAGCGAACGTTCGGCGACACCGCCCGCGCGTTTCGCATCGGCGCGGCGGCGCGCGAGCAGGCGCACCTCGTTGGCGTCGTAGCGGCGGCGCTTCGTCGCGCCGTCGGGCAGCGAGCGCAGCAGGCCGCGGCTCACGTACGCGTAGAGCGTGCTCACGCTGACGCCGAGCATGCCCGCGGCTTCCTGCGCACTGACGGATGTCATGCCGGTGGCTCCTGTCGCCGCGCATGAAGCGCGGGCCCGTTACGACTATTCGTTATGTATTGATTCGCGCAATCAAGATTGATCGCGCCTGTCGCGAATTCTAGACTCGATTCCGTCTCCTCAACGGCGTCTCCTCCACCATGACACCCGAATCCGCATTGGCGCATCTTTGGCAACTCGCACGTGGCGAGCGCGACGCGCTGGCCCGCACGACCGTGACGGGGCAGGACCCGACGCTGCCGTCGACGTTTCATGTCGGCACGCTCGCTGCCGCGACGATCGCCGCGGCCGGGCTCGCGGCAGCCGAATGCCATCGGCTGCGAACGGGCGTGGCGCAATCGGTCGACGTATCGGTGCGCGACGCGCTCGTGGCGTTCCGCAGCGAACGCTACCTGCGCGTGGACGACGGGCCGCCGCCGGAGCTGCGCCATCCGGTGACCGGCTTCTTCGAGACGGGTGACGGACGATGGATTCAGCTGCACGCGAATTTCCCGCATCATTTGCACGGCATTCTCGACGTGCTCGGCTGCGGCCCGCGGCCCGCCGACGTCGCCGCCGCGATCCATACGTGGGACGGCGCGGCGCTCGATACCGCGCTGGCCGACGCCGGCCTGTGCGCGGCATTGATCAGAACCCCTGATGAATGGGCGGCGCACGAGCAGGCGCACGCGATCGCGTCGCTGCCGCTGTTCGAGATCGAGCGGATCGGCGACGCACCGGCCGAGCCGATCGGCCGCGGCGAAGCCGGCCAGCCGCTGGCCGGCGTGCGCGTGCTCGATCTCACGCGCATCATCGCGGGGCCGGTCGCGGGCCGCACGCTGGCGTCCCACGGCGCGCAGACGCTGCTCGTCAACGGTCCGCACCTGCCGAACATCGCGCCGCTCGTGATCGACAACGGGCGTGGCAAGCGCTCGACGCGGATCGATCTGCGCGACGCGGCAGGCGTCGATACGCTGCGCGCGCTCGCGCGCGAGGCGGACGTGTTTCTGCAGTCGTACCGGCCCGGCGCGCTCGCGGCGCGCGGTTTCGCGCCGCAGGCATTGGCCGAACGGCGGCCCGGCATCGTCTACGTGTCGGTGTCGGCGTACGGGCATGCAGGGCCATGGGCGAAGCGGCGCGGGTTCGACAGCCTCGTGCAGTCGGCGAGCGGAATCGCATGGCAGGAGCAGCAGGCCGTGCAGGCGCGCGGGCCGCGCCATCTGCCGTGCCAGGCGCTCGATCATGCAACGGGGTATCTCGCGGCGTTCGGCGCGATGATCGCGCTCGCGCGAAGGGGGAAGCTGGCACGTGCGGATGTCGCTCGCGCAGACGGGGCGCTGGCTGCAGTCGTTCGGCGCGGTGCCGGACGGGTTGCACGCGCCCGATCTCGCGTTGGCCGACGTGCGCGACCGGATCGACCGCATCGCGTCGCCGTTCGGCGTGCTCGACACCGTGCGGCCGGCCGAGCGACTGTCGGCGACGCCGCCGTCGTTCGCGCGGCCGCCCGTGCCGCTCGGCACCGACGACGCGCGCTGGCTGTGAGCGCCGGCGACGCGCGTCGCGTTACTTGCGCAGTTCGACGACGAAATCGTAGTAGTCGTTGCGGCAGTAGGTATCGGTCAGTTCGATCGCGCGCTGGTCGGACGTATAGCCGATCCGCGTGATCAGCAGCAGCGCGTCGTGCGGGGCGATGCCCATCTGCTCGGCGATCTCGTCGGTCGCGTTGACCGCGCGGAAATGCTGCAGCGCGCGCACGATCGGCGTGCCGCGCGCTTCGAGATAGCTGTACAGCGAGCCGACGATCGCCTGCGGATCGGGAATCAGCGTCGCGGGGAACGTCGAATTCTCGACGGCCATCACGATGCCGTCGGCGAGACGCAGACGTTTCAGGCGTGTTACCGATGCGGCCGGCGACAGCCCGAGCTGGATCACTTCGTCGCGGTTCGCGGGCTGAATTTCGCGCGCTAGCCACTGCGAGCTCGGCTTGAAGCCGCGGCGCTCGAGCATTTCGCTGAAGCTCGACAGCCGCGACAGCGGATCCTCGTAGCGCGGCTGGATGAAGTTGCCGGCGCCCTGCGTGCGACGGATCAGGCCTTGCTCGACGAGCAGCGCGATCGCCTTGCGCGCGGTGATGCGCGACACGCCGAGCGCTTCGGACAACACGCGCTCGGACGGCAGCGCCTCGCCGGCCGTCCAGCGGTTGTCGTGGATCGCATCGCCGAGCTTGCGGGCGAGCTGCAGGTAGAGCGGCGTATCGTTGTCGGGGTCGGGGCGCAGGTCCTGCCAGCGGTCGTCCGTGGGTGCCTTCATACAATGGGTATCGATCAGGTTGCGGCCATTCTAAGTCATCATGCCGCGCCGTTATAGCCGGTTTTTGCCGCGTAACAGGCCGGGGGCGCACCGATTGACTACACTGATGCGTCGTATCCGATGCTTCGGCCGCGGTGTGCGGCCACGAATCCGCCACGAGGAAACGCATGACAGACACGATCGCCACGGTCGTTTTGCCGAACGGCGAGACGATTCCGAAGCTGGGCCTGGGCACCTGGGAAATGGGGGAGCGGCCGGCGCGGCGCGCGGACGAGATCGCCGCGCTGCGCGAGGGCGTCGAGCTCGGAATGACGTTGGTCGATACCGCGGAGATGTACGGCGACGGCGCGACCGAGGAACTGGTCGGTGACGCGCTTGCGGGCCTGCGCGACGACGTGTTCCTCGTCAGCAAGGTCTATCCGCACCATGCGAGCCGGCGCGGCGTCGCCGCCGCGTGCGACGCGAGCCTCAAGCGCCTGCGTACCGATCGCCTCGACCTGTACCTGCTGCACTGGCGCGGTTCGGTGCCGCTAGCGGAAACGGTCGAGGGTTTCGACGCGTTGCAGCGTGCGGGCAAGATCCGGCACTGGGGCGTGAGCAACTTCGATACGGCCGACATGGCCGAACTCGTCGACGACGCGGGCGGCGGGGCGTGCGCCACCAACCAGATTCTCTACAACATCGCGCGACGCGGTCCGGAGTTCGACCTGCTGCCGTGGCTGGCCGATCGTCGGATCCCGGCGATGGCGTACAGCCCGGTCGATCACGGGCGGCTGCCGAAACGCTCGCCGCTCGACGACATCGCGCGGCTGCGCGGCGTGTCGGTGACGCGCGTCGCACTGGCATGGGTGCTCGCGCAGCCGGGTGTATTCGCGATTCCGAAGGCGTCGCGGATCGAGCACGTGCGCGACAACCGCGCCGCGCTCGATGTCGTGTTCAGCGATGACGAGCGCGCGCAGCTTGACGCGTATTTCCGTCCGCCGCGCAGCAAGCGCGCGCTCGAGATGCTCTGACCGACTTCAGCCGGGCAACGCTTCGGGTCAGTGGCGGCCGCCCGACGATCCGCCGTTGCCGGGACCGCCGCCGTTGCCGTTGCCGGCGCCACGGCCGTTGCCGACGCCGTTGGCCCCGCCGTTGCCGGCGCCGCCACTGCCATTGCCGTTACCGTTGCCGCCGCCATTGCCGTGGCCGCCGGTGCCGTTGGCGCCGCCGCTTCCGCCGCTCCCGCCGTTACCGTTTCCACCGCCATTGCCACCGGCGCCATTGCCGTTACCGCCGCCGTTGCCCGCGCCACCACCGCCGTTTCCGTGGCCACCTCCGCCGTTACCATGGCCGCCGCCGCCGCCGCCGCCGCCGCCGCTGCCGCCGCTGCCGCCGCTGCCACCGCTGCCACCGCTGCCACCGCTGCCGCCGCTGCCGCCGCTGCCGCCGCTGCCGCCGCTGCCGCCGCTGCCGCCGCTGCCACCGCTGCCACCGCTGCCACCGCTGCCACCGCCACCGCCACCGCCGCCACCGCCACCGCCGTTGCCGTGACCGCCGCCGCCGCCACCATGACCACCGCCGTTGCCGTGACCGCCACCATCGCCATGGCCGCCGCCGTTGCCGTGACCGCCACCGTCACCATGGCCGCCGCCGTTGCCGTGACCGCCACCGTCACCATGGCCGCCGCCGTTGCCGTGACCACCGCCGTCACCATGGCCGCCGCCGTCGCCGTGACCACCGCCGTCACCATGGCCGCCACCGTCGCCATGACCGCCGCCATGACCGTGACCGCCGCCGTCACCATCGCCACCACCACCGTGGCCACCGCCACCGGAAGTGCCGCCACCGGAAGTGCCGCCACCGGAAGCGCCGCCACCGGAAGTGCCGCCACCGGAAGTGCCGCCACCGGAAGTGCCGCCACCGGAAGTGCCGCCACCGGAAGTGCCGCCACCGGAAGTGCCGCCACCCGAGGTGCCGCCACCCGAAGTGCCGCCACCGGAAGTGCCGCCACCCGAGGTGCCTCCACCCGAGGTGCCTCCACCGGAAGTCCCACCACCCGAAGTCCCACCACCTGAACCACCGTTCCCGGACGCATTGCCTCCGCGGCCCGTGCCGTTCGTACTGCCGGAGGTTCCGCCTGTCGTTCCGCCGACACCCGCAGGTCCGACGGCGCCGTTCCCGTTGTTGCCGCCGCTACCGTTCCCATTCCCTGTGCCGCCGCCGTTTCCGCTGCCGCCCGCACCGGCGCCGCCATTACCGACGCCCCGGCCGGCATACACGTGTACCGCGCACGCAGCCGGATTGGCGGCGCACGGCGATGCGTTCTCGACGAGCGTCATGATGGTGTCCGCGCTGGCGTTCGCGTCGGGCGCGGCGTCAGGCGTCGTGTTCTGTGCGACCGCATACGAGCAGCAGCACGCGAACGCGGCCACGGCCAGCAAGGTTGCACGAGGGCGCCGTCCCGCCGCGCGGAACGGTTGTTTCGTTTTATGCATCATGGCCTCCCCATGCGCGCGATGCCTCGTAGCCGCGCGACGATTTACGTGTGGTGCAGGGGGGCGTAAAAGATTCGTAGTCCTATCGTCGGCCGATCGCCTTCGGGCCGACGCTGGACGTCAGCCGCGAACGCGGATCGGCACGCGGGCCCGCCGTGCGAATCTCACTCTGCGAGATTCGTGCCATCGGCCGCTCGGGCCCGTCGGTAAAGGCGGGCGCAGTCGCGTGACCGCGCATGCAACGTCGTAGGGGAGCGTTTTGTTTCCGGAATGAAACGTCGGAGGAGTCGTTCAGCGCGCCGGCGCGTCGGCCGCGCGTTGCCAGCGGTGGAACAGGATCGACGCGATCCAGCAGACGAGGAACAGCGCGACGATGCCGTAGCCGATCGAGCCGAAGCGTTCGCCGAGCGCGTCGAGCGTGTCGCGCACGGGGCCCGTCAGCGACAGCTTGTCGGCCAGCAGGCCGGCTGCCTCGATCCCGCCGATCGCCAGCGCGACGGCCGCCGAGACGAACGTGATGCTCGCGTTGTAGAGCAGCTTGCGCTGCGGATCGTCCATTGCCCAGCCGTATGCCTGAATCATCAGCACGTTGTCGGTCGAGTCGATCAGCGTCATGCCGGCGGTGAAAAGCGCGGGAAACAGCATGACCGTATAGACCGGCAGCCCCTGGCTCGCCTGCGCGGCGGCGATCGCGAGCAGGCCGATTTCGGTTGCAGTATCGAAACCGAGCCCGAACAGCACGCCGACCGGATACATGTGCCAGCTCTTCGACACGAACCGGAACAGCGGGCGCAGCAACCGCGATACGAGTCCGGCGGGACGATGCTCGTGCGCGCCGTCGTGCGTGTGCCCGGACGCGCCGCGATAGCGTCGCCACACGTCGCGCAGGATCATCAGGTTCACGCACGCGAGCACCAGCAGGAAGGTAGCCGATACCGCCGTGCCGATCGTGCCGCCGATCTCGCGGAATGCATCGAACCGGTCGCGCAGCGCGAACGCTGTCAGCGCGATACCGAGCGTCGCCGCGATCACGATCGTCGAATGACCGAGCGAAAAGAACAGGCCGACGCTCACCGGACGCTGGCCGTCCTGCATCAGCTTGCGCGTCGCGACGTCGATCGCGGCGATGTGATCCGCGTCGACCGCATGACGCAGCCCGAGCCCGTATGCGATCGCCGCGGTGCCGAGCAGCAGCGGATGGTCGTGCAGCACCGCGAGCGCCCACAGCCAGACGGCGACGTTCGCGGCGATCAGGCCGGCATAGAGGGTCAGCAGGCGGCGCAGGGCAGGGGTGGGCGGCATCGGGCGGGTTCCATCTGACGAAACGCCATCCATTGTGGCACGCGAAAAAAAGCGCGGCACGCCGATCGACAAGCCGCGAACGCGATGTGCGCCGGACGAAAAAAAGCCCGTCCGGAATGAACCGGACGGGCCTTGTGCGCATGCGCCGAAGCGCGAGCGAGCGGCGCTTACTTCACTTTCGCGTTGATCACGGCTTCCGACACGTTCGCCGGCGTTTCCGCGTAATGCTTGAACTCCATCGTGTATGTCGCGCGGCCCTGCGTGGCCGAACGCAGCGACGTCGAATAGCCGAACATTTCCGCGAGCGGCACCTCGGCGCGCACCAGCTTGCCGCCGCCGCCCGCGATGTCCTCCATCCCCTGCACGATGCCGCGCCGGCTCGACAGGTCGCCCATCACGTTGCCCATGAAGTCCTCGGGCGTCTCGACCTCGACGGCCATCATCGGCTCGAGCAGCACCGGCTTCGCCTTGCGCATCGCTTCCTTGAACGCCATCGAGCCGGCCATCCGGAACGCGTTTTCGTTCGAGTCGACGTCGTGGTACGAACCGAACGTCAGATGCACCTTCACGTCGACGACCGGGTAGCCCGCGAGCACGCCGCTCTTCAGCGTCTCGGTGATGCCCTTGTCGACGGCCGGGATGAACTCGCGCGGAATCACGCCGCCCTTGATCTCGTCGAGGAACTCATAGCCCTTGCCGGGGTTCGGCTCCAGCGTGATCACCGCATGGCCGTACTGGCCGCGCCCGCCCGACTGCTTGACGAACTTGCCTTCGACGTCGGCCGCCGTCGTGCGCACCGTTTCGCGATACGCGACCTGCGGCTTGCCGACCGTCGCCTCGACGCCGAACTCGCGCTTCATCCGGTCGACCAGGATTTCGAGGTGGAGCTCGCCCATCCCCGAAATGATGGTCTGGCCGGACTCTTCGTCGGTCTGCACGCGGAACGACGGATCCTCCTGCGCGAGACGGTTCAGCGCGAGGCCCATCTTTTCCTGGTCGGCCTTCGTTTTCGGCTCGACGGCCTGCGAGATCACCGGCTCCGGGAATTCCATCTTTTCCAGGATGATCGGCTTGGCCGGATCGCACAGCGTGTCGCCGGTGGTCGCTTCCTTCAGGCCGACGGCCGCCGCGATGTCGCCCGCGCGCACTTCCTTGATTTCCTTGCGCTCGTTCGCGTGCATCTGCAGGATCCGGCCGAGCCGTTCCTTCTTGTCCTTCGTCGCGTTGAGCACCGTGTCGCCAGACTCGACGACGCCCGAATACACGCGGAAGAAGATCAGCTGGCCGACGAACGGGTCGGTCATGATCTTGAACGCGAGCGACGAGAACGGCTCGTCGTCGCTCGGATGACGTTCCGCCGGCTTTTCCGGATCGGCGAAATCGTGACCGAGGATCGCGGGCACGTCGACCGGCGACGGCAGGTAGTCGATCACCGCGTCGAGCATCGCCTGCACGCCCTTGTTCTTGAACGCGCTGCCGCACAGCATCGGCACGATCTCGTTCGCGATCGTGCGCTGGCGCAGCGCGGCCTTGATCTCGTCCTCGGTCAGCGATTCATGGTCGTGCAGATACTTCTCGAGCAGTTCCTCGCTCGCTTCGGCCGCGGCCTCGACCATCTTCTCGCGCCACTCGTGCGCGAGCTCGACGAGGTTCGCGGGGATGTCCTCGTACGTGAACTTCACGCCCTGGCTTTCGTCGTCCCACACGATCGCCTTCATCTTCACGAGATCGACGACGCCCTGGAAATGGTCTTCTGCGCCGATCGGAATCTGGATCGGCACGGCGACGCCTTTCAGGCGCTCGCCGATCTGCTTCTGCACGCGGAAGAAGTCGGCGCCGATCCGGTCCATCTTGTTGACGAACGCGATGCGCGGCACCTTGTACTTGTTCGCCTGGCGCCACACGGTCTCGGATTGCGGCTGCACGCCGCCGACCGAGTCGTAGACCATGCACGCGCCGTCGAGCACGCGCATCGAGCGCTCGACTTCGATCGTGAAGTCGACGTGCCCGGGCGTATCGATGATGTTGATCCGGTGTTCCGGATAGTTGCCGGCCATGCCCTTCCAGAAGGCCGTGGTCGCGGCCGACGTGATCGTGATGCCGCGTTCCTGCTCCTGCTCCATCCAGTCCATCGTGGCCGCGCCGTCGTGCACTTCACCGATCTTGTGGCTCACGCCGGTGTAAAACAGGATGCGCTCGGTCGTCGTGGTCTTGCCGGCATCGATGTGAGCGCTGATCCCGATATTTCTATAGCGCTCGATGGGGGTTTTGCGGGGCACGTGAACCTCCTGGTGGTTCGGATCGTAAGCGGGCCGGCTGATTGGGTGCCGGCCCGGGCTGGAACTAGCGAGATTTAAAGGATAGCGCTTGTCCGTGGCTTTTGCAGATGCGGGCAGCGGGTGCCGAATCAAGGCGGGCGCCGCCGGCGGGCGAAAAAAAAGGCCGGCGCCCGATAACAAACAAGGGGCGGCCGGCTTTTCGGTCGGTGCGCGGTGCGCGATGCAAGGCCGCCGCGCGGGCCGCTGCGGTTACTGGGCCCTCGGCAGGCCGTCGAGCTTCATGCCGGGCTTGATGCCTTTCGCGGCGAACCAGCCCTTGCTCATTTCCAGCGCATAGACGCCGTTGTTGCGCGGGCAGTGGTTGTCGGTGGTTTCCGCGCGCATCTCGTCGATGTCGGTGATCGTGCCGTCGGCGCGGATGAACGCGATCGACAGCGGAATCAGCGTGTTCTTCATCCAGAAGCAGTGCACGGCGTTCTCGTTGAAGACGAACAGCATGCCTTCGTTCGGCGCGAGCTGCGAACGGTACATCAGCCCCTGTTCGCGGTCGGCGTCGTTCGCGGCGACGGCCGCGTCGATCACGTACATGCCGGCGCGCAGCTTCACGCGCGGGAACTCGCTCGGCTGCTTGGCGCCGGGCGGCACTTGCGCGCCGGCGGCCTGCATGCCGAGCGCGAGGACGGCGAGCGCGGCGGGAAACACGGCGGCACGCGCAAGGCGGCCGAGCGACGGGCGCAGGGAGAAGTGCACAGCATGGCTCCTGTCTGGAAAACGAGACCCGCATGGTACGCGATGCGCGCCGGCGGGCACAAAAAAGAAAAAGGCAGATCGCCTTGCGGTGATCTGCCTTTCAACGCCGTAAGAACGGCAGGACTGCGTGTTCTTGACTGCGTTATTACAGCTTGCTTACTTAGTTCGAAGCAGCTGCCGGTGCTGCTGCGTCGCTTGCTGCAGCCTTCTTCGATGCCTTGTGGTGCTTCTTGGCAGCGTGGTGCTTCTTGGCAGCGTGCTTAGCCGGTGCCGAAGCAGCTTCTGCTGCTGCCGGAGCAGCTTCCGGAGCCGAAGCTTGTGCGAAAGCAGCCGTTGCGAAGAGGCCAGCGACCAGAGCGGCGATCAGTTTGTTCATGTTGTGTTCCTCAGCTTTAGTTAATTAACCAAATGACCCGGCAATAGGAGTCATGTCGTCTAACGGTGCCATCCACCTTTCGGTTGACAGACGCTTCGAGAAATTTCTCTTTGCGCTGCGGGCGCCGAATCGTATTCGAATAAAACGTCGCTTTCGTGACGCAAACACGGGTTCGGCTGCCAATGCCGGATAGCTAAGGTTGGCATCTGCGTGATTTAACGCGCGATCTGCGCGGGTGGTTGACGAAAAAGATGACGAAAAATTCGCGCGTCCCGGATTCGTCATCCGGCCGGCGCGAAACCGTCCCACGGCGCGCGCGGCGGCAGCGCGATTGTTTCGCCCGGCGCAATGCCGAGCGCGAATATATCGAGCGCGCCGATGCCGACGCGCACCAGACGCAACGTCGGGAAGCCGACGGCCGCCGTCATCCGGCGTACCTGCCGGTTCTTGCCCTCGGTGATCGCCAGCTCGATCCACGTGGTCGGGATCGCGGCGCGGTAGCGGATCGGCGGATTGCGCGGCCACAGCGTGTCGGGCGGCTCGATGAATTCGGCGCGGCACGGGCGCGTCACGTAGTCGCCGAGGTCGACGCCGCGTGCGAGCGCCTTCAGGTCGGCCGGCCCCGGCGCGCCGTCGACCTGCGCCCAGTAGCGCTTCACCAGCTTGTGGCGCGGCTCCGCGATGCGGGCCTGCAGCGCGCCGTCGTCGGTGAGCAGCAGCAGCCCCTCGCTGTCCGCGTCGAGCCGGCCGGCCGCATACACGCCGGGCGTTTTTACCCAGTCGCCGAGCGACGGTCGCGTCTCGTGCGCGGAAAACTGGCAAATCGTGCCGAACGGCTTGTTGAGGGCGATCAGGTTCATGGCGGGGCGCCCGCCCGGCGCCCCGCGGGGAGCGGGGGCGGGCGGTCTATGGCAAATGGCGGAATCTTAATGCATAATACGGAACGGCAAGTCCTCTGTCTTATATAAGACATAAGTGAGGTCTTGATGCGCAGTGCCGCGGTTCGCGCCGAAGTGCCCGGTTGGGGCGCTAGAATAGCGGCTCGCTGTTGTCGTCACGGGGTGGCCATGCCTCGCCCCGCCGCGCGCGCAGCTTCGACCAGCATCACCTGCTCAGCCACGTCACTGGAGTCGATCATGCCGTATCAGCACATCAAGGTTCCGGAGGGCGGTGACAAGATCACCGTCAACAAGGACTTCTCGCTCAACGTTTCCGATCAGCCGATCATTCCCTATATCGAAGGCGACGGTACGGGCTTCGATATCACGCCGGTCATGATCAAGGTCGTCGACGCGGCGGTCGCGCATGCGTACAAGGGCCAGCGCAAGATCCACTGGATGGAGATCTTCGCGGGCGAGAAGGCGACCAAGGTGTACGGTCCGGACGTGTGGCTGCCGGACGAAACGCTGCAGGTGCTGAAGGAATACGTGGTGTCGATCAAGGGGCCGCTCACGACCCCGGTCGGCGGCGGCATCCGTTCGCTGAACGTCGCGCTGCGCCAGGAGCTCGACCTGTACGTGTGCCTGCGCCCGGTCCAGTACTTCAAGGGCGTGCCGTCGCCGGTGCGCGAACCGCAGAAGATCGACATGGTGATCTTCCGCGAGAATTCGGAAGACATCTACGCGGGCATCGAATGGGCCGCGGGCTCCGAGCAGGCGAAGAAGGTGATCAAGTTCCTGCAGGACGAGATGGGCGTGAAGAAGATCCGCTTCCCGGAAACGTCCGGGATCGGCGTCAAGCCCGTGTCGACCGAAGGCACCGAGCGTCTCGTGCGCAAGGCGATCCAGTATGCGATCGACAACGATCGCAAGTCGGTCACGCTGGTGCACAAGGGCAACATCATGAAGTTCACGGAAGGCCTGTTCCGTGACGCCGGCTACGCGCTCGCGCAGAAGGAATTCGGCGGCGAGCTGATCGACGGCGGCCCGTGGATGCGCGTGAAGAACCCGAAGACGGGCAACGAGATCGTGATCAAGGATTCGATCGCCGACGCGTTCCTGCAGCAGATCCTGCTGCGCCCGGCCGAATACGACGTGATCGCGACGCTGAACCTGAACGGCGACTACATCTCCGACGCGCTGGCCGCGCAGGTCGGCGGCATCGGGATCGCGCCGGGCGCGAACCTGTCGGATTCGGTCGCGATGTTCGAGGCGACGCACGGCACGGCGCCGAAGTACGCAGGCAAGGATTACGTGAACCCGGGTTCCGAGATCCTGTCGGCGGAAATGATGCTGCGCCACCTCGGCTGGACGGAAGCAGCCGACACGATCATCGCCGCGATGGAGAAGTCGATCCTGCAGAAGCGCGTCACGTACGACTTCGCGCGCCTGATGGAAGGCGCGACGCAGGTGTCGTGCTCCGGCTTCGGCGAAGTGCTGATCGAGAACATGTAAGACCCCTTCCGGGGTGGGCCGGCAGGTTGCCGGCCGCCCCGGCGCTGACTGCCGGCGCCGGAGCGTTTCGTGGATGGCAGGTTTGTTGGCAGGGTGGCCCGGCATGCGGGCCGCGGCGCCGCGAGGCGGCCGCATGCCCTGCAAGGTAGAACATGACGGCCCTCGCAACACCACCGCCCGGCTGAGCCGGCGCGCCCCTTTCGCGATCGACCCGGTCGCTTCCCGCCGGTTACCGCCGGCGCTCCTCAGTCCCATCATCACGTAGCAATGCTTTGACCACCATGTCCACTTCGCCCAAGATCATCTACACCCTCACCGACGAAGCGCCGGCGCTCGCGACCTATTCGCTGCTGCCGATCGTCAAGGCCTTCACGCGTTCGTCGGGCGTCGCCGTCGAAACGCGCGACATCTCGCTCGCCGGCCGCATCATCGCGGCATTCGCAGACGTCCTGCCGTCGGAGCAGAAGGGTTCCGACGATCTGGCCGAACTGGGCCAGCTCACGCTGAAGCCGGAAGCGAACATCATCAAGCTGCCGAACATCAGCGCATCGGTGCCGCAGTTGAAGGCCGCGATCGCCGAACTGCAGGCGCAGGGCTACGCGCTGCCGGCCTATCCGGAAGATCCGTCGACGGACGAAGAGAAGGCCGTCAAGGCGCGCTACGACAAGATCAAGGGCAGCGCGGTGAACCCGGTGCTGCGCGAAGGCAACTCCGACCGCCGCGCGCCGCTGTCGGTCAAGAACTACGCACGCAAGCATCCGCACAAGATGGGCGCGTGGAAGGCCACGTCGAAGGCCCACGTCGCGCACATGAGCGAAGGCGATTTCTACGGCAGCGAGAAGTCGGCGCTGATCGCCGATGCCGGCAGCGTGAAGATCGAACTGACGACGACCGACGGCGCGAAGAAGGTGCTGAAGGAAAAGACGGCCGTGAAGGCCGGTGAAGTGATCGACGCGTCGGTGATGAGCCGCAACGCGCTGCGCCGCTTCATCGAAGCGCAGATCGCCGACGCGAAGGCGCAGGACGTGCTGTTCTCGGTGCACCTGAAGGCGACCATGATGAAGGTCTCGGACCCGATCCTGTTCGGTCACTTCGTGTCGGTGTTCTACCGCGACGCGCTCGCGAAGCACGCGGACGTGCTGGCGAAGGTCGGCTTCAACCCGAACAACGGGATCGGCGACCTGTACGCGCGCCTGAAGGACCTGCCGGCCGACACGCGCGAAGCGATCGAAGCCGACGTCAAGGCCGAGTACGCGGTGCGCCCGCGCCTCGCGATGGTCAACTCGGACAAGGGCATCACGAACCTGCACGTGCCGAGCGACGTGATCGTCGACGCATCGATGCCGGCGATGATCCGCGATTCGGGCGGCATGTGGGGCCCGGACGGCCAACTGTACGACGCGAAGGCCGTGATTCCGGACCGCTGCTACGCGGGCGTCTACCAGGCCGTGATCGAGGACTGCAAGCAGCACGGCGCGTTCGATCCGGTCACGATGGGCAGCGTGCCGAACGTCGGCCTGATGGCGCAGGCGGCCGAGGAATACGGTTCGCACGACAAGACGTTCCAGATCCCGGCGGACGGCGTCGTGCGCGTCACCGACGAAGCCGGCAACGTGCTGCTCGAGCACGCGGTCGAGGCGGGCGACATCTGGCGCATGTGCCAGACGAAGGACGCGCCGGTGCAGGACTGGGTCAAGCTCGCGGTCAACCGTGCCCGCGCGACCGGCGCCCCGGCCGTGTTCTGGCTCGATCCGGCGCGCGCGCACGATGCGCAGATCATCGCGAAGGTCGAACGCTACCTGAAGGATCACGACACGAACGGCCTCGACATCCGCATCATGACGCCGGAAGACGCGACCCGCTTCTCGCTCGAGCGCATCCGCGCGGGCAAGGACACGATCTCGGTCACCGGCAACGTGCTGCGCGACTACCTGACCGACCTGTTCCCGATCATGGAGCTCGGCACCAGCGCGAAGATGCTGTCGATCGTGCCGCTGATGGCCGGCGGCGGGATGTTCGAAACGGGTGCGGGCGGCTCCGCGCCGAAGCACGTGCAGCAGTTCGTCGAGGAAGGCTTCCTGCGCTGGGATTCGCTCGGCGAATTCCTCGCACTGGCCGCGTCGCTCGAGCACCTCGGCAACGCGTACCAGAACCCGAAGGCGCTCGTGCTCGCGAAGACGCTCGACCAGGCGACCGGCAAGTTCCTGGACGAGAACAAGTCGCCGGCGCGCAAGGTCGGCGGCCTCGACAACCGCGGCAGCCACTTCTACCTGTGCCTGTACTGGGCGCAGGCGCTGGCCGAGCAGACCGAGGACGCCGCGCTGAAGGCACAGTTCGAGGGCGTGGCGAAGGCGCTGTCCGACAGCGAAGCGCGCATCCTGGAGGAACTGGCGGCCGCGCAAGGCAAGCCGCAGGCGATCGGCGGCTACTACCGTCCGAACGTCGACCTGACGAGCCAGGCCATGCGCCCGAGCGCGACGCTGAACGGCATCGTCGACGCGGTCGCCTGACCCCGGGCGCGCACTCGCGCGAGCCGATGTGTGTGTCGACGCGGCGCGGTGAGCCGTTCGCCGCCCGACACCCAATAAAAACGCCCCGGTCGCCCGGGGCGTTTTTCGTTGCAGGCGTGCCATTCAGACGTGAACGATTTCCCATTCGGCGATTTCGTCCGGCACTTCGAGCGTGGCCGTGTCCAGTTCGGACGGCTGCGCGCAGTCGCCGCGGGAGATGCGGTCGGCTGCGACTTCGGGGCACGAGAACGCACCGAGCGAAGCGTTGCCGAACGTCGCTTCCCAGCCGCCGTTTGCCGGCAGGATGTAGAACGACCCGAGCGCTGAACCAAAGCGAAATCCCTTCATTTCCGTTCTCCCTTTCTGATCACAAGCGATTCTGTTGTGCCGCCTGCCGGATCGACCGGCCGTGGCCCGACTGACTGCTTTGCGCCGGGTTCCGTGTCGAACGTCGTGGCGAAGCGTCAGTGCATGGAACAAAGTCTACGTCCGCGACTCGCCCGGATGGTGCATGTAGAACGGCTTCTCGAAACAAAAATTCTCTTTTAAAAACAAATAATTATTGACATCGTTTTGTATGGCGGAACGTTTTTCGGCATCGCGAAACGGGAAATTTGTGCCCTGCACCACGAATTTTTATAACGCAGGGACTTGTTCCGCATCGTGAAAAATTGACGGGTTGACGGATCGTCGATGCAGCGGATGGGGGGAACGTGGGGGCGGGCGCAACGCGCAAAGGGACGGCAGATGAGCAGCGATGGCTGCCGAAGCGTCGTTTGGCGATGCTGATCGTCGCGCCGCATCCGGCGCGGTAGCGATGCTTGCTGCGGCGTATCGCCGCCCGCCCGGCGGCAGCGCTTTTCGATCCGGCCCTGCGGTTATGATGACGTGACCGCCGCGGCTGCCGCGCGGCGCTGTATGAACGACGAGGATCGATTGATGAGACGGAGAACCTTCCTGTCGCGCACCATCGGTGTCGCGGCCGCATCGCTGTTCGCGCGCACCGCATGGGCGCAGCATGCCGGTCACGCGGGCATGGCCGGCATGGATTCGATGGACGACATGCCGGGCATGACGGGTATGTCAGGGATGTCGGCGCACGCGCAGCACGGCAAGCTCGCACCGGACGCGCTCGCGGCCGCCGACGCGCTGCCGGCCGGCGCGCCGCTCGCGACGTTGCGCACGCTCGCCAACGAAAGCCGCGAGCCCGGCACGTTCCGGGCCACGCTGGTTGCTCAACCGGTGGCGCGACCGCTGCTGCGCGGCGCGCGGCCGACCGCGTTCTGGCAGTTCGGCGCGGGCACGCAAGGGCCCGTTGTCGGCCCGCTGATCGACGTGCGCGAGGGCGATACGGTCGAGATCAGGTTCGTCAACAAGCTGCCGCAGCCGTCGACGATCCACTGGCACGGCCTGCCGGTGCCGCCCGACCAGGACGGCAACCCGTCCGATCCCGTCGCGCCCGGCGCGTCGCGCGTGTATCGCTTCACGCTGCCGAAGGGCAGCGCCGGCACCTACTGGTACCACCCGCATCCGCACATGATGACCGCCGAGCAGGTGTTCCGCGGGCTGGCCGGCCCGTTCGTCGTGCGCGCCGCGGACGATCCGCTCGCCGGCTGGCCCGAGCGCCACCTGTTCGTGTCGGACCTGAAGCTTGCACGCGACGGCACGATTGCGCCGAACGACATGATGGACTGGATGAACGGCCGTGAAGGCCAGTTCGTGCTGGTCAATGGCGCGCGCCGGCCGCGCATCGATGTCGCGGGCGACGAACGCTGGCGGGTCTGGAACGCGTGCAGCGCACGCTACCTGCGCATCGCGTTCGACGACGGCCGCGCGTTCGAGCACGTGGGCACCGACGGCGGATTGTTCGATGCGCCGCGGCGCGTGACGTCGCTGCTGATTGCGCCGGGCGAGCGCGCGGAGCTGCTGGTCCGCGCCGGCGACCGTGCGTCGCGCGCGGTGCTGCAGGCGGCCGAGTACGACCGCCGCAAGATGGCGATGTCGCACGACGACGGTCACGGCAGCCTGCCGCCCGACCCGGCGCTGGCGCTGGCCGACGTCGCGTTCGCGCCCGCCGCGGCCCGCGCGCTGCCTGCCACGCTGCGCGCGGTGCGCGCGGTGCGGCCGCTGGGCGAACCGGCCGCGCACAAGACGGTTGCGTTCGGCGAGGAAATGGACATGGACGCGATGATGAAGGGCGGCGCGCACGGCCGCCCGGCGGGCATGCGCTTCACGATCAACGGCGACACCTACGCGCCGCACCGCGCGACGCTGACGAGCCGCCGCGGCGACGTCGAGCGCTGGGAGATCCGCAATACGACGGACATGGATCACCCGTTCCATTTGCACGGCACGCAGTTCCAGGTGATCGAGCGGGCGTCGGGTGGTTCACGCACGAGCGAGCCGTTCCGCGCATGGCGCGATACGGTGAACGTGCGCAGCGGCGAAACCGTGTCGATTCTCGTCACGCAAGACATGCCGGGCGAGCGCATGTTTCACTGCCATATTCTCGAACACGAGGATCTCGGCATGATGGGCACGCTGAAGGTCGTGTAACTAAGCCGCGAATGTGTTTCACGCGCGGATTCGTTATCCGATCTGCATGCGCGACGAGACAATATGCGTTCAACGGTCGGGATTGAACGAAAAGGCCGGCCAATCGATTATCGACGGGCCGGCCTCAAAAAAAGAAACCCGGCGCAATGCGCCGGGTTTCTTCGTCAGATATCCGATGCCTTATACGGCCTGGATGTTCGACGCTTGCTTGCCCTTCGGCCCTTGGACGACGTCAAAGCTCACCTTCTGGCCTTCCTTCAGCGTCTTGAAGCCATTCATGGTGATAGCCGAGAAGTGCGCAAACAGATCCTCACCGCCCTCGTCGGGAGTGATGAAACCGAAGCCCTTCGCGTCGTTGAACCATTTAACGATACCAGTTGCCATTTCCTACTTCCCCTGTCACACAGTCGCTGCTACTTACCACGAGCACGCTCGAAAAGCTAAACGACCGGAAAATGCAGCCGTTCCCCCCTCACAAGCTCACCTCGGCCCCTTTCGTTTCGCCAACCGGCGAATTGAAAAAAGTGCCAGCTTGATTGTTGGCGCTCTTTATTGGAGTGTCAAGTGGAATTTTTAGACGTTTAGAGGGTCGTTGTAAAGAACCCATTTTCAGGGTTTTTCCGGCTTTGCCTGGCTGCATGCGGCCAAGCGCGAGGGCTTGAAAAGCCGCATAATCGGCTCATATACCAGGCTCGAGTGACACGCGTTCGAGTCGTCCCGGCTTGTGGGATACTGGATGCGGACACGACGTTCCGGTGCGATTCCCCCTGACGGTTCGTGTTCCGCGCCACGCGTGAAAGCCGGCACCGCAGCCGGCTTTCGTATGGCGCGAAGGCGATCGCGTGTTCCGGGATACCGGGGAGGGCGCCGGCCGGTCGGTCGGGTAATGGCAGGATTGCGGGCCTGTCCGAGTTGTTTAGAATGGGTGTATGGCGATTATCCCGGACAAGCAGGACAGTACCGTCCTGGAACGCAAGCAGCAGAAGCTGAAGCCGCCTTCGATGTACAAGGTGGTGCTGCTGAACGACGACTTCACCCCGATGGAGTTCGTCGTGATGGTGGTCCAGGAGTATTTCAAGAAGGATCGCGAGACGGCCACGCAGATCATGCTGAAGGTCCATCGCGAAGGACGAGGGGTATGTGGGGTCTATACGCGGGACATCGCGTCGACCAAGGTTGAGCAAGTCGTTACCCATGCGCGGCAGGCAGGGCATCCGCTGCAGTGCGTGATGGAGGAAGCATGATTGCCCAGGAATTGGAAGTCAGCCTGCACATGGCGTTCATGGAAGCACGCCAGGCGCGCCATGAGTTCATTACGGTCGAGCATCTGCTGCTGGCCCTGCTGGATAATCCGACGGCGGCCGAGGTGTTGCGCGCGTGCGCGGCAAACATCGAGGACCTGCGTCAGAACCTGCGCAATTTCATCCACGACAACACACCTACCGTCCCGGGCACCGACGATGTCGATACCCAGCCGACGCTCGGTTTCCAGCGCGTGATCCAGCGCGCGATCATGCACGTCCAGTCGACGTCGAACGGCAAGAAGGAAGTGACGGGCGCGAACGTGCTGGTCGCGATCTTCGGCGAGAAGGATTCGCATGCCGTGTACTACCTGCAGCAGCAGGGCGTCACGCGCCTCGACGTGGTGAACTTCATTTCGCACGGCATCGCGAAGACGAACAGCGGCGAAGCCGCGAAGTCGACCGACGCGAACGCGGAAAGCGAAGACGCGAACGCGCAGAAGGAAACGCCGCTCGCGCAGTTCACGCAGAACCTGAACCAGATGGCGAAGGACGGCCGCATCGATCCGCTGATCGGCCGCGAGCCCGAGGTCGAGCGCGTCGTGCAGGTGCTGTGCCGCCGCCGCAAGAACAATCCGCTGCTCGTCGGCGAAGCCGGTGTCGGCAAGACCGCGATCGCCGAAGGGCTCGCGTATCGGATCACGCGCGGCGAAGTGCCGGACATCCTCGCGAACGCGCAGGTGTACTCGCTCGACATGGGCGCGCTGCTGGCGGGCACCAAGTACCGCGGCGATTTCGAGCAGCGTCTGAAGACGGTGCTGAAGGAGCTCAAGGAGCGTCCGCACGCGATCCTGTTCATCGACGAAATCCATACGCTGATCGGCGCGGGCGCCGCGTCGGGCGGCACGCTCGATGCGTCGAACCTGCTGAAGCCGGCGTTGTCGTCGGGCACGCTCAAGTGCATCGGCGCAACCACGTTCACCGAGTATCGCGGCATCTTCGAGAAGGATGCGGCGCTGTCGCGGCGCTTCCAGAAGGTCGACGTGACGGAGCCGAGCGTCGAGCAGACGGTCGCGATCCTGCGCGGGCTGAAGTCGCGCTTCGAGGAGCACCACGGCGTCAAGTATTCGTCGGGTGCGCTGTCGGCCGCGGCCGAGCTGTCGGCGCGCTTCATCACCGACCGTCACCTGCCGGACAAGGCGATCGACGTGATCGACGAGGCGGGCGCCGCGCAGCGCATCCTGCCGAAGTCGAAGCAGAAGAAGACGATCGGCAAGGGCGAGATCGAGGAAATCATCTCGAAGATCGCGCGCGTGCCGGCGCAAAGCGTTTCGCAGGACGATCGCAGCAAGCTGCAGACGCTCGACCGCGACCTGAAGAGCGTCGTGTTCGGCCAGGATCCGGCGATCGACGCGCTCGCGGCGTCGATCAAGATGGCGCGCGCGGGCCTCGGCAAGATGGACAAGCCGATCGGCGCGTTCCTGTTCTCCGGCCCGACGGGCGTCGGCAAGACCGAAGTGGCGCGCCAGCTGGCGTTCACGCTCGGCATCGAGCTGATCCGCTTCGACATGTCGGAATACATGGAACGTCACGCGGTGAGCCGGTTGATCGGCGCGCCGCCGGGCTACGTCGGGTTCGACCAGGGCGGCCTGCTGACCGAAGCCGTCACGAAGAAGCCGCATTGCGTGCTGCTGCTCGACGAAATCGAGAAGGCGCATCCGGACATCTTCAACGTGCTGCTGCAGGTGATGGACCACGGCACGCTGACGGACAACAACGGCCGCAAGGCGGATTTCCGCAACGTCATCATCATCATGACGACGAACGCGGGCGCCGAGTCGATGCAGAAGGCGACGATCGGCTTCACGACGCGCCGCGAAACCGGCGACGAGATGACCGACATCAAGCGCCTGTTCACGCCGGAGTTCCGCAACCGGCTGGATGCGATCATCAGCTTCCGCTCGCTCGATGAGGAAATCATCATGCGCGTGGTCGACAAGTTCCTGATCCAGCTCGAGGAACAGCTGCACGAGAAGAAGGTCGACGCGCTCTTCACCGACGCGTTGCGCAAGCATCTCGCGAAGCACGGCTTCGACCCGCTGATGGGCGCGCGGCCGATGCAGCGGCTGATCCAGGACACGATCCGGCGTGCACTGGCCGACGAGCTGCTGTTCGGCAAGCTTCTCAACGGCGGTCATGTGACGGTCGACGTCGACGAAAACGACAAGGTGCAGTTGTCGTTCGACAAGCTGGCGAATCCGCCGCACAAGCCGAACGAAGAGACGGTCGAAGTCGAGTAAGCGATAATTCGTTGTTCATGCGAACGGCGCGGGAAGTTCTCCGCGCCGTTTCGTTTTATCCGGCGCCGGCGGCGCGATGGTGGGGCAGGGGAGTGGTAACGCAGTGACACGACAACAACGGTCGTTCGACGCTATCGTCGCGCGCGAACAAGGGCTGCGCCACGCGCTGACGTCGGGGCAGATGGCGATGATCGCGATCGGTGGCGCGATCGGCACGGGGCTGTTCCTCGGCAGCGGATTCGCGATCGGGCTCGCGGGCCCGAGCGTGCTGGTTTCGTATGCGATCGGTGCGCTGATTGCGCTGCTGCTGATGGGCGCGCTTGCGGAAATGACGGTCGCGCATCCGACGGCCGGCTCGTTCGGCGCCTATGCCGAGCATTACGTCGGCCCGCTCGCGGGCTTCCTGGTGCGCTATGCGTACTGGTTCGCGGTCGTGTTCGCGATCGGTACCGAGATCAGCGCGATCGCCGTGTTCATGAAGTACTGGTTCCCGGCCGTGCCCGGCTGGTACTGGGTGATCGGATTTTCCGCGCTGCTGATCGCCGTGAACCTCGCGAGCGTCACGCTGTACGGGACGGTCGAATACGCGTTCTCGCTGCTGAAGATCGCGGCGATCGTCGTGTTCATCGTGCTCGGCGCGTTTCTCGTGTGGTCGGCGCCGCCCGCATCGGGCATCGGTTTCGCGAACTACACCGCGCACGGCGGCTTCATGCCGAAGGGGCCGTGGGGCACCTGGGTCGCCGTGATCGTCGCGATCTTCAGCTACATGAGCATCGAGGCCGTCGCGATCGCGGCCGGCGAGGCGCGCGATCCGCAGCACGCGGTCACGCGCGCATTCCGCTCGACGGTGTTCCGGCTCGTGCTGTTCTACCTGCTGACGCTCGCGCTGATGCTCGCGATCGTGCCGTGGACGCAGGCCGGCACCGACGAAAGCCCGTTCGTGAAGGTGATGGCCGCGACGCACGTGCCGTATGCGGCGGGCGTGATCAACTTCGTGCTGCTGATCGCGGCGCTGTCGGCGATGAACAGCCAGCTCTACGTGACGACGCGGATGATGTTCAGCCTGTCGCGCGCGCAACTCGCGCCGGCGGTGTTCGGCCGGCTCGGCGCGAACGGCGTGCCGCGCGCCGCGCTGTGGATCTCGACGAGCGGCGTCGCGGTGGCGGCCGTGCTGGTCGCGCTCGCGCCCGATACCGCGTTCACCGTGATGATGGCGATCGCGATGTTCGGCGCGCTGTTCACGTGGCTGATGATCTTCGTCACGCACCTGCGGTTCCGTTCGCAGTATCGCGGCCCCGCGCTCGCGTTCCGGATGTGGGGGCACCCGTTCGGCAGCCTGGCCGGTGCGGGGCTCGTCGCGGCGATCCTGCTGACGACCCCTTTCACGCGCGAATTCCGGATGACGATGGTGGTCGGTGTCGTGTTCGTCGTGCTGCTGACGCTCGCCTACGCGTTGCACTACCGCCACCAGCACGCGCGCTGACCGCGGCGTCGCGAACCCGCGCCTGCGCGAATCGCGCAACCGGGCTGCACGTGGCGGTGCGCAAAAAGAAAAAGGGGCCGTGGCCCCTTTTTTCGTGCTGTGTGGCTCAGTGGCGGCCGGTGCTGCCGAACCCGCCTTCGCCGCGATCGCTCTCGGTGAATTCGTCGACGATGTTGAATTGCGCCTGCACGACCGGCACGATCACGAGCTGCGCGAGGCGTTCGAACGGGTTCAGCACGAATTCGGTCTGGCCGCGGTTCCACGTCGACACCATCAACTGGCCCTGGTAGTCGGAGTCGATCAGGCCGACGAGGTTGCCGAGCACGATTCCGTGCTTGTGGCCGAGGCCCGAGCGCGGCAGGATCAGCGCCGCATAGCCGGGATCGGCGAGGTGGATCGCGAGGCCGGTCGGCACCAGCGTGGTTTCGCCCGGCTGCAGCGTGACCGGCGCGTCGAGGCATGCGCGCAGGTCGAGGCCGGCGCTGCCGGGGGTCGCGTAGGCGGGCAGGTAATCGCGCATGCGCGCGTCGAGAATCTTCAGGTCGAGTTTCATGCGGTCGTCGAATCGGTCGGGAAGGGCGCGGCGGCGTCTGCCGCCACGCAAGGGATCAGATCAGGCGGTTGTCCGGCAGGCGCTTCGCGATTTCGGCCACGAGCGTATGCGCGAGTTCGTCCTTGGGCGCGCGCGGCAGGCGCGTGAGGCCGGCCGCTTCGAACAACACGACTTCGTTGTCGTCGCGCCCGAACGTCAGCGGGCCGAGGTTGCCGACGAGCAGCGGCACGTTCTTGCGCTTGCGCTTCTCGTCGCCATGCACGTCGAGGTCGCCGCTTTCGGCCGCGAAGCCGACGCAGAACGGCGCATCGGGCAGCGCCGCGACCGATGCGAGGATGTCGGGGTTCTCGACGAACGCGAGCGCCGGCATCTTGCGGTCGGCCGTCTTCTTCATCTTGTGCTCGGCCGGCTGGTCGACGCGCCAGTCGGCGACTGCGGCCACCGCGATGAAGATGTCGGCATCGTTCACGGCATGCATCACCGCGTCATACATCTGCTGCGCGGTCTGCACGTCCTGGCGGGTCACGCCCCACGGCGTGTCGAGCGCGACCGGCCCGGCGACGAGATGCACGTCGGCGCCGGCCTGTTGCGCGGCGCGCGCGAGCGCGAACCCCATCTTGCCGCTGGAGCGGTTCGTCAGGCCGCGCACCGGGTCGAGCGGTTCGAATGTGGGCCCGGCCGTGATCAGCACGCGGCGGTGCGCGAGCACCTTCGGCGCGAAGTGCGCGACGATCGCTTCATAGATCGCCTCGGGTTCGAGCATGCGGCCGTCGCCGACTTCGCCGCAGGCCTGCGCGCCCGAATCCGGGCCGAGCACCGACACGCCGTCCGCGCGCAATTGCGCGGCGTTGCGTTGCGTGGCCGGGTTCTGCCACATCTGGCGGTTCATTGCGGGCACGACGAGCAGCGGACAGTCGCGCGCGACGCACAGCGTCGACAACAGATCGTCGGCGAACCCGTGCGCGAGCTTCGCGAGGAAATCCGTCGACGCGGGCGCGATCACGATCGCGTCGGCTTCGCGCGACAGGTCGATGTGCGCCATGTTGTTGTCGATGCGCGCGTCCCACTGGCTCGTATAGACGGGCCGGCCCGACAGCGCCTGCATCGTGACGGGCGTGATGAACTGGGTGGCGGCGTCGGTCATCGCGACCTGCACGGTCGCGCCGGCCTTCACGAGCAGCCGCGTGAGTTCGGCGATCTTGTAGCAGGCGATGCCGCCCGTCAGGCCGAGAACGAGGTGTTTTCCTGCGAGTTCTGCGTGTGCCAACTCAGGCCTCCTGGGGTCAAACGGAACGGCCGGCGCGAAGCCGGCCGTCGACACGGAGTATGCGCGCTCAGCGCGCGCCGCGCACGCGCCGCAGCTCGTCGTAGATCAGCAGCACCGCGCCGACCGTGATCGCGGAATCGGCGAGGTTGAACGCCGGGAAGTGCCACGCGCCGACGTGAAAATCGAGGAAGTCGATCACGTGGCCGTAGACGAGCCGGTCGATCACGTTGCCGAGCGCGCCGCCGAGGATCAGCGCGAGCGACACGCTGAACAGCCGCTGGTGGCCGTGGCGCTTCAGCAGGAAGCAGATCACGAGCGTCGCGCCGACGCCGAGCGCGGTGAACGCCCAGCGCTGCCAGCCGCTCGCGGTCGACAGGAAGCCGAACGCAGCGCCGCGGTTGTACACCAGCACGAGGTTGAAGAACGACGTCAGCGCATGCTGCGCGCCGTACGCGAATGTCTTGAGGATCGCGATCTTCGACAGCTGGTCGAACAGGATCACGATCAGCGAAATGCCGAGCCAGGGCGCGAGCGCGCCGCTGGCCGGTTTCGACAGGGTCTTCGCCATAATTTAAGCAGCGCTCCGGATTTCGCCGTTTTCAAACAGGTTCGAGAAGCAGCGGCCGCACAGCGTCGGATGATCGGCGTGTGCGCCGACATCTTCACGGTAGTGCCAGCAGCGCTCGCACTTCTGGTACTTCGACGCGGCCACGTCGACGCTTTCCTGCGCTTCGTCGTCGACCTTCACGACGGTCGCCGCCGACGTGATCAGCACGAACTTGAGATCGTCGCCGAGGCTCGTCAGCGCGTCGTAGCGCGCGCCGCTCGCATGCACGGCCACTTCGGCCTGCAGCGACGAACCGATGCGGTTCGCGGTGCGCGCTTCCTCGAGCGCCTTCGTCACGTTGCCGCGCACGTCGCGCAGCAGCGCCCACTTGTCGATCAGCGCGGCCGAGCCGGCGACTTCCGGATACGCATAGTAGGTTTCCGTGAAGATCGTGTCGCTCGCCGGCTGGAACACCTTCCACGCTTCTTCCGCCGTGAACGACAGGAACGGCGCGAGCACGCGCAGCAGGCCGTGCGTCAGGTGATACAGCGCGGTTTGCGCGGAGCGGCGCGCGCGCGAATCGGCGGCGCTCGTGTACAGGCGATCCTTCAGCACGTCGAGGTAGAAGCCGCCGAGGTCTTCCGAGCAGTACGTCTGCAGCTTCGCGACGACCGGGTGGAATTCGTACTTCTCGTAGTGGCCGAGCAGTTCGGTCTGCAGTTGCTGCGAGAACGCGACCGCATAGCGGTCGATCTCGAGCCATTCGTCGGCCGGCACCGCGTGCTGCGCGAAATCGAAATCCGACAGGTTCGCGAGCAGGAAGCGCAGCGTGTTGCGGATGCGGCGATAGCCTTCCGTTACGCGCTTCAGGATTTCCTCGGAGATCGCGAGTTCGCCCGAGTAGTCGGTCGATGCGATCCACAGGCGGATGATTTCCGCGCCGAGACGGTTCGCGACTTCATGCGGGTCGATGCCGTTGCCGAGCGACTTGCTCATCTTGCGGCCTTCGCCGTCGACCGTGAAGCCGTGCGTGAGCAGGCCCTTGTACGGCGCGTGACCGTCGATCATCGATGCCGTCAGGAGCGACGAGTGGAACCAGCCGCGATGCTGGTCCGAGCCTTCGAGGTACAGGTCGGCCGGGAACTGCAGCTGATCCTTGTGCGAGCCGCGCAGCACGTGCCAGTGCGTCGTGCCCGAATCGAACCACACGTCGAGCGTGTCGCGGTTCTTTTCGTACAGGTTCGCGTCGTCGCCGATCAGCTCGCGCGGGTCGAGCGATTGCCACGCCTCGATGCCCGACTGCTCGACGCGCTTCGCGACTTCCTCGAGCAGCTCGAGCGTGCGCGGGTGCAGCTCGCCGGTTTCCTTGTGCACGAAGAACGCCATCGGCACGCCCCACTGGCGCTGGCGCGACAGCGTCCAGTCGGGACGGTTCGCGATCATGCTGAACAGGCGCTGCTTGCCCCACGACGGGTAGAACGCGGTCGCGTCGACGCCTTCGAGCGCCGTCTCGCGCAGCGTCTTGCCGCCGTCGCGCGGCGTCACGTCCATGCCGGCAAACCACTGCGACGTCGCGCGGTAGATGATCGGCGTCTTGTGGCGCCAGCAGTGCATGTAGCTGTGCGTGTACTTCTCGCTGCGCAGCAGCGAGCCGGCCGCGTTCAGCGCGTCGACGATCTTCGGGTTCGCGTCCCAGATCGACAGGCCGCCGAACAGCGGCAGCGATTCGATATAGCGGCCGTCGCCCATCACCGGGTTGATGAAGTCGGAATCGGTCATCCCGTGCGCCTTGCACGACTGGAAGTCCTCGATACCGTACGCGGGCGACGAGTGCACGACGCCGGTACCCGTGTCGGTCGTCACGTAGTCGCCGAGATAGACGGGCGCGGTGCGCTGGTAGCCGGGGTGGGCCGAGGCGAGCGGGTGGTGGAAGCGCAGGTTCGCGAGCTTCACGCCGGGCGCGGTCGCGACGACGCGGCCGGTCAGCTTGAAGTCGGCCATGCAGGCTTCGACGCGCTCTTGCGCAATGATCAGCAGCCCGCGCTCGGTGTCGACCAGCGCGTAGACGATTTCCGGATGGAGGTTCAGCGCCTGGTTGGCGGGAATCGTCCACGGCGTGGTGGTCCAGATCACGATGCCGCCGTCGGCGCGCGGCAGCGCCGGCAGGCCGAACGCGTGCGCGGTCTTTTCCGGTTCCGCGAACGCGAACATCACGTCGATCGTCGGGTCGGTGCGGTCCTTGTACTCGACTTCCGCTTCCGCGAGCGCCGAGCCGCAGTCGAAGCACCAGTTGACCGGCTTCAGCCCGCGGTACACGTAGCCCTTCTCGATGATCTTGCCGAGCGCGCGGATTTCTTCCGCCTCGTTCACGAAGTTCATCGTCTTGTACGGATTCGCCCAGTCGCCGAGCACGCCCAGGCGCTTGAAGCCGACCTTCTGCTTCTCGATCTGCTCGGTCGCGTACGCGCGCGCCTTGCTCATCACCTCGGCCGCCGGCAGCGACTTGCCGAACTGCTTCTCGATCTGGATCTCGATCGGCATCCCGTGGCAATCCCAGCCCGGCACGTACGGTGCGTCGAAGCCGGCCATGTTGCGCGACTTGACGACGATGTCCTTCAGGATCTTGTTGACCGCGTGGCCGAGGTGGATGTCGCCGTTCGCATACGGCGGGCCGTCGTGCAGGATGAACTTCGGCCGGCCCTGGCTGGCCGCGCGGATCTTCTCGTAGATGCCGCGCTCCTCCCACTCCTTGACCCACTGCGGCTCGCGCTTGGGCAGGTCGCCGCGCATCGGGAACGGCGTGTCGAGCAGGTTGACCGGATACTTGGCCTGCGGTTTCGAATCGGCTTTCTTGTTGCTCATGATGGGATCGCTATCTAAATCGGGGGACGCTCGGCGTCGTGAATCGGGTAGGCGCGCGACGGGGCGGCGCGAGGGTGCGGCGCGAGGCGCCGCCGTCCGGATCAGCTAATTCGGTCGGTAGCCGACGTCGCGAAGCCCGTCGCGCGGCTGCCCGGCGCACGGTCGCGTTCGACGAAATAAGCGCGTGCATTCGCGACGTCCAGCGCGATCGCGCGCGACAGCGCCTCGAGATCGTCGAACTTCGCCTCGTCGCGCAGCTTCTTCAGGAATTCGACACGGATCAGCTTGCCGTACGCATCGCCGTGCCAGTCGAGCAGGTGGACTTCAAGCAGCACGCCGCCCGAATCGTCGACGGTCGGGCGCAGCCCGAGGCTTGCGACGCCGGGCAGCGGCTCGGGGCCGAGGCCGTGCACCTGCACGACGAAGATGCCCGCGAGCGCCGGCCGCTTGTGCGCGATCGGCAGGTTCAGCGTCGGGAAGCCGAGGTCGCGGCCGAGCTTGAGGCCGTGCGCGACGTGGCCGCTGATCGCGTAGCCGTGGCCGAGCGCCTGCGCGGCCGCGTCGAGATCACCCGCGGCGAGCGCCGCGCGCACGCCGGAGCTGGAAATGCGCGTGCCGTCGCTGCCGGACACCGTGCCCATCTGTTCGACCTCGAAGCCGTGCAGCTCGCCGGCCGCCTTCAGCGTGTCGAAGGTGCCCGCGCGCTTCGCGCCGTAGCAGAAATCGTCACCGACCATCATCCAGCGCGCGTGCAGCCCGTTCACCAGCGTGCGCTCGACGAACGCCTGCGGCGACTGGCTCGCGAAGGTGTGGTTGAAGTGCTCGACGACGACGCGGTCGACCCCGTGGTCGCGCAATGCTTCCAGCTTGTCGCGCAGCATCGCGATGCGCGGCGGCGCGCCGGCCGGGTTGAAGAATTCGCGCGGGTGCGGCTCGAACGTCATCACGCACACGGGCAGGCCGCGTGCGTCCGCTGCCGCGCGCACGCGCGCGAGCAGGGCCTGGTGCCCGCGATGGACACCGTCGAAGTTGCCGATCGTCAACGCGCACGGGGCGCGGCTCTCGGCGTTGGGCAGGCCGCGGAAGACTTTCACGATAGCGGATGCAGCGTCGGGGGAATGGGCGGTGGGATGCCGCAAAGCAGAAGATTATAAACGTTCGGGCGGCCCGACGGCCGAGAAGGCGGGAAACGCGAGGGCGAATGGTAAAATTCGCGGATGAAAAAACTCGTG
Source organism: Burkholderia sp. BCC0398 (assembly GCF_902833245.1). Classification (NCBI taxonomy): domain Bacteria; kingdom Pseudomonadati; phylum Pseudomonadota; class Betaproteobacteria; order Burkholderiales; family Burkholderiaceae; genus Burkholderia; species Burkholderia sp. BCC0398. The sequence goes on along the minus strand of NZ_CADFEM010000007.1, from coordinate 174,303 downwards.
ATCCTGATTTCCGGTCGCGGCAGCAACATGGAGGCCATCGTCCGCGCGTGCGCGCAGGAACGCTGGCCGGCCGAGATTGCCGCCGTGATCGCCAACCGGCCCGATGCGGCCGGGCTGGCTTTTGCCGCGTCGCACGGGGTGGCGACCGCGGTGGTCGACCACCGGTCGTTCGACGGCCGCGACAGCTTCGACGCGGCGCTCGCCGCCGAGATCGACCGTTTCGCGCCCGATCTCGTCGTCCTCGCCGGCTTCATGCGCATCCTCACGCCCGCATTCGTCAGACGATACGAAGGCCGGCTGCTGAACATCCATCCGTCGCTGCTGCCGAGCTTCAAGGGCATCCACACGCATCAGCAGGCGCTGGATGCCGGCGTCGCGCTGCATGGCGCGAGCGTGCATTTCGTCATTCCCGAGCTCGACAGCGGCGCGATCGTCGCGCAGGGCGCGGTGCCCGTGCGCGCCGGCGACGACGCGGCCGCGCTCGCGCGGCGCGTGCTGACGGTCGAGCACGTGCTGTATCCGCGCGCGGTGCGCTGGTTCGTCGAGGGGCGTTTGCGCCTCGAGGACGGCCGTGCAGTGGTCGCGCCCGAAGAGGCGCGCTGGATTTTCGCGGATCAACCGCAAACCGAAACGAGTGAGGGCGTATGAAGCTGCACGGATTCCTGATTGGCCAGACCGAAACCCTGCTCGCCGAGGTGCTGAAGTTCGCCGGCCCCGCCGACGCGACGACGAGCCGGTTCTTCCGCGCGCACCCGAAGCTCGGGCATGCCGAGCGCGGCGTGATCGCCGAGGCCGTGTTCGCGGTGCTGCGCCGGAAGATGGAGTTTTCGCATCTGGCCGAGAGCGGCACCGGCACGCCCGCGCGGCGCCTGACGCTGCTCGGCCTGATGCAGACGATGGGGCGCAATGCGCTGAAGCCGTTCCTGTCCGACACCGAGTCCGCATGGCTCGAGCACGTGTCGAAGATCGATCCGGCGAGCCTGCCCGTGCGCATTCGCACGAACCTGCCCGACTGGATTCACCAGGCGCTGTCGGCCCGCTTCGACGCGGACGAGCTTGCGCAGCTCGCCGCCGCGCTGAACTACCCGGCGCCGCTCGACCTGCGCGCCAACGCGCAGAAGGCGAGCCGCGACCAGGTGATCGAAGCGCTGCGCGTGAGCGGCATCGACGCGGGCGCGACGCCGTTCGCGCCGTTCGGCGTGCGCGTGGTCGGCAAGCCGGCGCTGACGCGCCTGAAGCTGTTCGAGGAAGGCGCGATCGAGGTGCAGGACGAAGGCAGCCAGCTGCTGTGCTCGCTGGTCGCGCCGCGGCGCGGCGAGATGGTCGTCGATTTCTGCGCGGGCGCGGGCGGCAAGACGCTCGCGCTCGGCGCGATGATGCGCTCGACCGGGCGCCTCTATGCGTTCGACATCTCGGAGAAGCGCCTCGCGAAGCTGAAGCCGCGCCTCGCGCGCAGCGGGCTGTCGAACGTGAACCCGGTGCTGATCGACAGCGAGCACGACGCGAAGATCAAGCGGCTCGCCGGCAAGATCGACCGCGTGCTGGTCGACGCGCCGTGCAGCGGCCTCGGCACGCTGCGCCGCAATCCGGACCTGAAGTGGCGCCAGACGCGCACCGCGATCGACGAGCTGACGCCGAAACAGGCGTCGATCCTCGCGAGCGCCGCGCGGCTCGTGAAGAAGGGCGGCCGGCTCGTCTACGCGACCTGCAGCGTGCTCGACGCCGAGAACGAGCGCATCGTCGAGCAGTTCCTCGCCGATCACCCCGAGTTCGTGCTGGTGCCGGCGCAGCAGGTGCTGGCCGACCAGCGCATCGAGCTCGAGACGGGCGACTACCTGTCGCTGTGGCCGCACCGTCATGCGACCGACGGCTTCTTCGCCGCGGTGCTCGAACGCCGCGCCGCGCAGTAACGACCGGCCGGACGGACGATGGAGAATCTGCAGAGCCGCCTGCTGTCGCACCGGCTGGAATCGGTGATTCGCGATTTCCACCAGCCGGTGATGATCTGGCAGGCGGCGATCCTCGTCGGTGCGCTGTGTTTCGCATGGGTGGCCGCGCGTTTCGTGCACGGCCGGATCGATGCGCGGCGGCGGGCGGCCGGGCGCGCGCCCGGCGCGGGTGCGCAGAGCCTGAAGCGTGCGCTGTTTCCGCTGTTCGGCAGCGTGTTCGTCGGCGGCGCGCAGCTCGCGTTCGAGCCGTTCATGTCGACGTCGCTGCTGTCGCTCGCGCTCGTGCCGCTGTTCGGCATCGGGCTGATCTACGTGCTGTTCTTCTTCGCGCGGCGCGTGTTCGCACGCGACGGCCACACGCACGCGTGGCTGTCGATCGTCGAGAAGATTGTGTCGACCGTCGTGTGGGCCGCGATGGTGATGACCGTGCTCGGCATCCAGCGCGACGTGCTCGGCTGGCTCGACAGCGTGCAGTTCCGGGTCGCGACCGCGCACCTCACGCTGCTGTCGGTGATCTCCGGCGCGCTGTGGGTGTGCGTGACGCTGATGGTCGCGATGTGGCTCGGCTCGGTGCTCGAGGATCGCCTGTCGCGCGCGAGCACGCTCGACGCCAACCTGAAGGTCGTGCTGTCGCGGGTCGGCCGCGCGCTGCTCGTGTTCGCGGCGATCCTGATCGGGCTGTCGCTCGTCGGCATCGACGTGACGGTGCTCGGCGTATTCGGCGGCGCGGTGGGCGTCGGCCTCGGCTTCGGGCTGCAAAAGATCGCGAGCAACTACGTGTCGGGTTTCATCATCCTGCTCGACCGCTCGTTGCGGCTCGGCGATGCGATCAGCGTCGGCGGGCTGCAGGGCGTCGTCACGCAGATCCGCACGCGCTACACGGTCGTGCGCGGCCTCGACGGCAACGAGACGCTGATCCCGAACGAGAAGCTGATCACCGACGTCGTGCAGAACCAGTCGTCGTACCTGACGCGCGGCTATGCGAAGGTCGCGGTGCAGGTCGCGTACACGAGCGACGTCGAGCAGGCACTCGCGTTGCTCGCTGACGCGGCGAAGGACGTGCCGCGCGTGCTGGCCGAGCCGGCGCCGACCCCGTACCTCGTGAGTTTCGGCGCGGACGGGATCGATCTGGAGCTCGGTTTCTGGATCGAGGATTCGGCGAAAGGCACGTCGGGCGTGCGCTCGAGCGTGAACCGCAACATCTGGCGGCTGTTCGGCGAGCACGGGATCTCGATTCCGTTTCCGCAGCGCGAAGTGCGCGTGGTCGGGCTGCCGGACGGCTTTCTCGCGGCGGGCGCGGCGGCCAACGGTGCGCTGGACGGGCACGCGCCGCCGGCGTAGCGGGCGCGGGCGGTCAATCGTACCGATTCCGCGGCCGAAACCGGATCGCGGGGCTTTCCGAGTCCGCGCATGGACCGCGCGGATTGCGTCAGGGCAAGAAAATATTCATTTTTTACAAAGACTTGGAGCGGTTGAAGTAAAATTCTGGTCTACACGCGGTATGCTTTCATTCTTCTGACGCCAGCGTGGCGTCGCTCTCATCACGGGTAACTGCCTTGTTGAATTCTGTGCTCGATTTTCTTTCCCACGGGCTCCTGCATTTTTCGTGGTGGCAAGTCGCGTTGTTCGCGCTCGCCGTCACGCACGTCACGATCATCGGCGTGACCGTCTACCTGCACCGCTGCCAGGCGCACCGCGCGCTGGAGCTGCATCCGATCGCGAGCCACTTCTTCCGGTTCTGGCTCTGGATGACCACCGGCATGCTGACCGGCCAGTGGGCCGCGATTCACCGCAAGCACCACGCGAAGTGCGAGACCGAGGAAGATCCGCACAGCCCGCAGACGCGCGGCATCTGGAAGGTGTTCCTCGAGGGCGCCGAGCTGTACCGCGCGGAAGCGAAGAACGAAGAGACGATGCGCAAGTTCAGCCACGGCACGCCGAACGACTGGCTCGAGCGCAATGTGTACTCGAAGTACCCGATTCTCGGCATCAGCATGATGATGGTGATCGACGTCGCGCTGTTCGGCGTGCTCGGCCTGACCGTGTGGGCCGTGCAGATGGTCTGGATTCCGTTCTGGGCCGCTGGCGTCGTGAACGGCTTCGGTCACTTCTGGGGCTATCGCAACTTCAACTCGGCTGACGCGAGCACAAACCTGTTCCCGTGGGGCATCGTGATCGGCGGCGAGGAACTGCACAACAACCACCACACGTTCGCGACGTCGGCGAAGCTGTCGAACAAGTGGTACGAGTTCGACATCGGCTGGATGTACATCCGCATCATGTCGGCCTTCGGTCTCGCGAAGGTGAAGAAGGTCGCGCCGACGCCGCGCCTGAACAAGCCGAAGACGGTGCTCGATCAGGAAACGCTGCAGGCCGTGCTGTCGAACCGCTACGAAGTGATGGCGCGCTACGGCAAGGCCGTGAAGCGTGCGTACCGTCAGGAGCTCGCGCATCTGAAGGAACTCGGTTCGAGCGAGAAGTACCAGCTGATGCGCGGCGCGCGCAAATGGTTCCACAAGGACGCCGACGGCCTCGACGAGCCGCAGAAGAAGCTGCTGCCGGAAATCTTCGCGAACAGCCAGAAGCTGCATACGTACTTCCAGCTGCGCCAGGATCTCGCCGCGATCTGGGATCGTTCGACCGCATCGCGCGAACAGCTTCTCGCGCAATTGCAGGATTGGTGCCATCGCGCAGAACAAAGCGGCATCAAGGCGCTGCAGGAATTCGCGACACGCCTGCGTCGCTACGCCTGATTCGAAATCGATTAGAATCTCAGGACGTCACAAACCCCGCGTTGGCGGGGTTTTTTCATTTGGGCCGCTGGTTTTTGACGGATCGGCGGCGCCGGGATTGGTATGAGGTTTGGGGCAGGAGATATGGAGATGCAATCGACGATCAAACCCGTCGAGTACGACCGGCCCATCGCAACGGGGACCGTGTGTGGCGTCGGACAGGCATGGGCCAAGGTGCCCGACGCGCCGTCCGCCGAGGAGCGCGCTGCGCTGAAGGCGCGCATCAAGGCGTTGCTCGCCCGTGAAAAGGCCGTGCTGGTCGCCCACTACTACGTGGATGCCGAACTGCAGGAGCTGGCCGACGAAACGGGCGGCTGCGTCGCGGATTCGCTCGAAATGGCCCGCTTCGGCCGCGATCACGACGCGCAGACGCTGGTCGTCGCCGGCGTGCGCTTCATGGGCGAAACCGCGAAGATCCTGAGCCCGAACAAGCGGATTCTGATGCCCGACCTCGACGCGACCTGTTCGCTCGACCTCGGCTGCCCGGTCGACGAATTCTCGGCGTTCTGCGATGCGCATCCGGACCGTACCGTCGTCGTCTACGCGAACACCAGCGCGGCCGTGAAGGCGCGCGCGGACTGGATGGTCACGTCGTCGATCGGTCTCGAGATCGTTGCCAACCTGCATGCGCGCGGCGAAAAGATCATCTGGGCGCCGGACCGCCATCTGGGCAGCTATATCCAGAAGAAAACCGGTGCCGACATGCTGCTGTGGCAGGGCTCGTGCCTCGTCCACGACGAGTTCAAGGGCATCGAGCTCGACCTGCTGCGCGCCGAATATCCGGACGCGAAGGTGCTCGTACATCCCGAGTCGCCGGAAAACGTCGTGGCGCAGGCCGATGTCGTCGGTTCGACCACGCAACTGATCGACGCGGCCGTCAAGTTCGACGCGAAACGCTTCATCGTCGCGACCGATCTCGGCATCCTGCACAAGATGCAGCTTGCCGCGCCCGGCAAGACCTTCATCGCCGCGCCGACGGCCGGCAACAGCGCGACCTGCAAGAGCTGCGCGCACTGCCCGTGGATGGCGATGAACGGACTCGCGAACCTCGCCGACGTGCTCGAACGCGGTCACAACGAGATCTTCGTCGATCCGGCGATCGGCGAGCGCGCGCGTTTGCCGATCGACCGGATGCTCGAATTCGCGGCTGCACACAAGAAGCGCGTGCAGGCGAGCGGCGACCTGCAGCGCGACCAGCAACTGTTCGCGAACGTGGGGCCCGCATGAGCAACGCCGTCTCCCCGCTGTTCGACGCCGTCCGCGCCCAATACGGCGCGGCATTCGACGAAGCGATCGCGCGCAACGTGGCCGATGCGATCGCCGAAGACGTCGGCCCCGGCGACCAGACCGGGCGCCTCGTGCCGGCCGGCGAGCGCCGCCGTGCGCGGATCATCGTGCGCGAGGAAGCCGTGCTGTGCGGCGTGCCGTGGTTCGAGGGCGTGATCGCACGGATCGATCCGTCGATCGTCGTGCAATGGCGCTATCGCGAAGGCGACCGGATGACGCCGGATTCGACCGTGTGCGAACTCGAAGGGCCGGCGCGCGCGCTGCTGACGGCCGAGCGCAACGGGCTGAACTTCCTGCAGTTGCTGTCGGGTGTCGCGACCGCGACGCGCCGTTACGTCGATCGCGTCGAAGGCACGCGCGCGAAGATCCTCGACACGCGCAAGACGCTGCCGGGGCTGCGGCTCGCGCAGAAGTACGCGGTGCGCGTGGGCGGCGGTGAGAACCAGCGTCTCGCGCTGTACGACGGCATCCTGATCAAGGAGAACCACATCGCGGCGGCAGGCGGTGTCGGCGAGGCGCTCGACGCGGCGTTCGCGCTGGAGTCGGGCGTGCCGGTGCAGGTCGAAGTCGAGACGCTCGCGCAGCTCGACACGGCGCTCGCGCATCGCGCGCAGTCGGTGCTGCTCGACAACTTCACGCTCGACATGATGCGCGAAGCGGTGCGCGTGACGGCGGCCAGGGCCGTGCTCGAAGTGTCGGGCGGCGTCAATTTCGATACGGTGCGTGCGTTCGCGGAGACGGGCGTCGATCGTATCTCGATCGGCGCGCTGACGAAGGACGTGCGGGCGACCGACTATTCGATGCGGATCGTCGACTGACCGAAACGCGTTCGTCAGACAAAAAGCCGTTGGCGCGCACACGCCAACGGCTTTTTTCTTGGGCTGCGGTCGCCGCCGGGAAGGGCAGTGCGCCGCTCAGCGGCGCGAGCGCGGCGTGAGCACGCTCGGCAGCGCCTTCGGCAGCGTATGCGGCCAGTCGCGGCTGTAGTGCAGCCCGCGGCTTTCGCGGCGCGAGTACGCGCTTTTCACGATCAGCGTGGCCACGTCGACGAGGTTGCGCAGTTCGAGCAGATCGCGCGTCACGCGGAAATTCGCGTAGTACTCGTGGATCTCGTCGCGCAGCAGCGACAGCCGGTGCTTCGCGCGCTCGAGGCGCTTGTCGGTGCGCACGATGCCGACGTAGTTCCACATCAGGCGGCGCAGTTCGTCCCAGTTGTGGGCCACGACGACTTCCTCGTCCGCATCCGACACGCGGCTTTCGTCCCATGCGGGCAGTGCGGTGGGCGTTTGGGCGTCGAAGCCGGCCGCTTCGATCGCCTCGGCCGCCGCGCGGCCGATCACGAGGCATTCGAGCAGCGAGTTGCTCGCGAGCCGGTTCGCGCCGTGCAGCCCCGTATACGACGTTTCGCCGACCGCATACAGGCCGGCGAGATCGGTGCGCCCCGCGAGATCGGTGACGACGCCGCCGCACGTATAGTGCGCGGCCGGCACGACGGGGATCGGTTGTTTCGCGATGTCGATGCCGAATTCGAGGCAGCGCGCATGAATCGTCGGGAAATGTTCGCGCAGGAACGCTTCCGGCTGATGGCTGATGTCGAGATACACGCAGTCGATCCCGCGCTTCTTGATCTCGAAGTCGATCGCGCGTGCGACGATGTCGCGCGGCGCGAGCTCGGCGCGCGGATCGTGTGCGGGCATGAAGCGCGTGCCGTCGGGCAGCTTCAGCAGGCCGCCTTCGCCGCGCACGGCTTCCGAAATCAGGAACGACTTCGCGTACGGATGGAACAGGCAGGTCGGGTGGAACTGGATGAATTCCATGTTCGACACGCGGCAGCCTGCCCGCCATGCCATCGCGATGCCGTCGCCGGTCGCGGTGTCGGGGTTCGTCGTATACAGGTAGACCTTGCCCGCGCCGCCGGTGGCGAGCACCGTATGCGGCGCCTCGATCGTGATCGTGCGGTCGTGGTCGACGTCGAGCGCATACAGGCCATGACAGCGGCGGCCGGGCAGGCCGAGCCGGTCCGACGTGATCAGGTCGATCGCGTGGTGGTTTTCGAAGAACGTGATGTTCGGATGCTGGCGCGCGCGCGCCGACAGCGTCGCGAGCACCGCATGGCCGGTCGCATCGGCCGCATGGATGATCCGGCGGTGACTGTGGCCGCCTTCGCGCGTCAGGTGAAAGCCGAGTTCGGCCGCGTCGTCCTTCGTGAACGGCACGCCTTGCGAGATCAGCCATTCGATCGCTTCGCGGCCGTGCTCGACGATGTAGCGCGTCGCGCCTTCGTCGCACAGCCCGCCACCGGCGACCAGCGTGTCGTCGACGTGGTTCTCGATGCTGTCCGCCGAGTCGAGGACCGCCGCGATGCCGCCCTGCGCGTGATCGCTTGCCCCCTCCATCATCGAACGTTTCGCGATCAGCGCGACACGTCGCGTGCTGGCCAGGTTGAGTGCGACCGACAGCCCTGCCAGGCCGCTGCCGACGATCGCCACGTCGAATTTCATGCTGCATCTCCATCGTTACGCTTTTTGATCTTGAGTTCCGTCGGTCGTCGCCGCGGAAAGGGGAGAGCATACCGCGTCGGGCGCGAGCGCGCGCGCCAAAACAAAAAGCCCCGCGGGAGCGGGGCTTTTCGGTCGCCGTCAGGCTGGCAGAAACCGGAGATTACTTGATCTTGGTTTCTTTGTATTCCACATGCTTGCGGACGACGGGATCGAACTTCTTGATCGCCATCTTTTCCGGCATGTTGCGCTTGTTCTTCGTGGTCGTGTAGAAGTGACCCGTACCAGCGGTCGACTCAAGCTTGATCTTGTCGCGGGCGCCTTTTGCCATGATTCTGCTCCTTGGGCTTAGGCTTCGCCGCGTGCGCGCAGGTCAGCGAGCACGGAATCGATGCCGTTCTTGTCGATCAGGCGCAGACCGGCGTTCGAGACGCGCAGACGCACCCAGCGGTTTTCGCTCTCAACCCAGAACCGGCGGTTTTGCAGGTTCGGGAGGAAGCGGCGCTTCGTCTTGTTGTTGGCGTGGGAAACGTTGTTGCCGCTCATCGGCGCTTTCCCAGTTACTTGGCATACGCGTGCCATGAGAGCACTCCTAATACGCTAAATTCGGGGTTCGATCGCCGGTGAAGGTTCCATCGCACCGCCACGTGATCCATGGCTGCACTCAGAACGCCGTAGCCCTTACAGACAAGGCCCTTCGATGGCTAGAACTGGTTGGAAAAAAGACAGACGGCGATTCTAGCAGAAAAAGTTCAGAAAAATCAAACCTAATTTCGCTTCGCCGTTGCGGCGCCCTGGGGAAGGGCCGCCGCGCCACAGTCTACAGCCAACCGGCCCGTGCGAACGAAAAAGTATCGCTGACGCCGACGACGACGTGATCGAGCAGCCGCACGTCGACGAGCTCGAGCGCGTCCTTCAGCACGCGGGTCAGGCGGCGGTCTTCCGCGCTCGGCTGCACCGCGCCCGACGGATGGTTGTGCGCGACGATCAGCGCGGCGGCGTTCTGTTTCATCGCCTGCCGCACGATCTCGCGCGGGTAGACGGCCATGCGCGTGAGCGAGCCGCGCGCGATTTCCTCGATGTCGATCATGCGGTTGCGGGCGTCCAGGTAGACCGCGACGAACACTTCGTGCGGGAGCGTGCCGATCTTCATGCGCAGGCAATCCTCGACGGCGCCGGGCGAATCGATCTGCATGCCGTCCCGGGCCTTTTCCTCCAGCATGCGCCGGGCGATCTCGGTGACCGCGACCAGCCGCGCGGAGCGCGCGGGGCCGATGCCGGGGTGCGCCTCGAAATCGTCGGCGCCCGCTTCGAGCAATCCGCGCAGCGACTTGTATTGATCGATCAGTTCGCGGGCGATGACGAAGACGTCGTGACCGGGCTTGCCGGTGCCGAGCAGCAGCGCGATCAGCTCGTCGTCGGTCAGCGCGGCCGGCCCGCGCTCCAGCAGTCGTTCGCGCGGCCGCTCGGGCCGCCAGTCGGCCGGGCGGCGCTTGCGCCGGTTGATCGGGATGACGCGGGCCGGCGAATCGGCCGGCGCGTCGGCGGTGTCGCGGCATTCGGCCGACGGCAGGATGAGGCAGGGTGATGGCATGGTCTGAACTCCATTGGCGGCGGGCGGCATGCGCGACGTCGTCGCACTTTCCGCCTTGCACGCTCAGGTGACTTACAATATTGGCTTTGCGCCGGGCCATTCGGCCGTAGCGGGCGCCGACCGAACGAGTAATTCATGAGCCTCATCGATCTATCCGAAGTGAAGCCCGGTTCCCACGTCACGTTGCATTACCGGCTCGCACTGGCCGACGGCGCCGACATCGTCAACACCTTCTCGGACAAGCCGGCCACGCTGTTGCTGGGAGCGGGGCAACTGGCGCCGTCGCTGGAACAGATTCTGCTCGGGCTCCGGGTCGGCGACCACTCGACTTTTCAGCTAGCGCCCGAGCAGGGGTTCGGTCCCCGCAATCCCGACATGCTCCAGCGCGTGACGCTGTCGACGCTGCGCGAGAACGGGATGGTCGGCGACGACTTCACGCCGGGCGAACTCATCGAGTTCAACGCACCGGATGGCGGTCGCTACGCGGGGGTGCTGAAGGAAGTCAGCGAGACCTCGGCGCTGTTCGACTTCAACCATCCGCTCGCGGGCCAGGCGCTCACGTTCGAAGTGAAAATCATCGGAATCCTGTAATCATGAGTACCACCGATACGCTGTCCGGGCAGACCGTCGCCGCCGACGCCGAAATCCTGCTGGCCCAGCCGCGCGGTTTCTGCGCGGGCGTCGACCGCGCGATCGAGATCGTCGAGCGCGCCATCGCGATGCACGGCGCGCCGATCTACGTGCGTCACGAAATCGTCCACAACAAGTACGTGGTCGAGGATCTGAGGAAGAAGGGCGCGATCTTCGTCGAGGAGCTCGAGGAAGTGCCGGCCGGCAATACCGTGATCTTCAGTGCGCACGGTGTGTCGAAAGCCGTGCGCGACGAGGCCGACGTGCGCGGCCTGCGCATTTACGACGCAACCTGCCCGCTCGTCACGAAGGTGCACGTCGAAGTGGCGAAGATGCGCCAGGATGGCGTCGACATCGTCATGATCGGGCACAAGGGCCATCCGGAAGTCGAAGGCACGATGGGCCAGGTCGAGCGCGGCATGCACCTCGTCGAAAGCGTCGAGGACGTACAGAAGCTCGAGCTCGCCGATCCCGAACGCATCGCGCTCGTCACGCAGACGACGCTGTCCGTCGACGACGCGGCCGAGATCATCGGCGCGCTGAAGGCGAAGTATCCGAAGATCCGCGAGCCGAAGAAGCAGGACATCTGCTACGCGACGCAGAACCGCCAGGACGCGGTGAAGTTCATGGCGCCGCAATGCGATGTCGTGATCGTGGTCGGCAGCCCGAACAGCTCGAACTCGAGCCGGCTGCGCGAAGTGGCCGAAAAGCGCGGCGTGGCCGCGTACATGGTCGATGCACCGGACCAGATCGATCCGGCGTGGGTCGCCGGCAAGCGCCGCATCGGCGTGACGGCCGGCGCGTCGGCGCCCGAGGTGCTCGCCCAGGCCGTGATCGCGCGGCTGCGCGAACTCGGCGTGCGCAACGTCCGCGCACTCGACGGCATCGAGGAAAACGTGTCGTTTCCGCTGCCGCGCGGGTTGAACCTGCCGCCCGCCGCCTGATTGCCGCATCGCACCCCGCGGAACACCGAAGCGCGCCTTCCCGGCGCGCTTTTTTTGTGCCTCGAAATTCATATCGCAACCATTATTCCCAGCGATGGTGCAACCCGGTTGCTCTCGGCTCGCGCAATCGTGTCTCAAAATTGGTTGCAATGCAGGAAAACCCCATCGAATCAGGAATATTGGCGGCCTATAAATGGAGTTACAATGCGGCCGTTTTCAAGCCGGAATGGCTTTGAAACGGGTTTTGGCAAGGCGCGGGAGACCATTCAATGCATGTGAAGTTGGCTTACGCCGTGTCCGTCGCCGCACCGGTTGCAATGCTTGCCGGTTGCAGCAAAAAGAGCGACGACGGGGCGGGCAGGAAGGCTGCGGGGTTCGCGGCACCATCGGCCAGCGGCGTGCGCGCCGCCGGAACCGGACGGGCGGCGCCATCGGCGCGCCGTCTCGTGCAACAGGGCAGGGACAAGGAAAACGGGGCACGTTTGACGATCGAGGAAATCAACGCGCTTGGACCGGCGACCGGTCCGGCAGCGGGCATGCCGGCTGCATCGCGGCAAGCCGCCGGTCGACGGAAGCCGGACGATCGCGGCGTTGCCGGCAGCGTGCAGACGCCTCTGTTCCCCCTTCAATTCGATTCGACGAAACAGCGCGCCGCCGCGACCGACCGTGTCGTGGCGCGCCGTCTGGTTCGTACGATGGATTCCGATGCAGTCCTGACGAACGTCGGGCGCGGCCGTCGCAACGCCTTGTCGGGCGACGTGGCGCGGAATCCGATCCGTCCTGGCGCGATGCTTGCATGGCACCGGACGGACCAAGGCACGGATGCCGGGAAACCGGACGACGGCCGTCTCGGCATGCTGCCCCACGACTTCAAGGAGGCCACGAACACCGTCCTCGATGTCGTGACGATTTAGCGACGGGACTCATGACGGCACCGGATCAGTGCGGTGCCGTTTTTGTATCCGCTCCGGCGGCAGGTCCGGCCGTACAGGCCGGGCGGCGCGCGCCGGGACGATCCACCCTTACCGGTATCGACTAGTACCCGCAGTGTCGCCGAGAAGGCGCGATTCCTCGCTTACCCGCGGGGCGCAACGTCCTCCGGCAGCACGGGCCAAGGAGCTTTAAATGGATATTTTCGTCCAGCAGGTTCTCAACGGGCTGGTGCTCGGCAGTGTGTACGCCATCATCGCGTTGGGATACACGATGGTGTACGGCATTCTCGGCATCATCAACTTCGCGCACGGCGACGTGCTGATGATCGGCGCGATGGTCGCGCTGTCGGCCATCACCGTGCTGCAGAATCACTTTCCCGGACTCGGCAACGTCGCGACGCTGACGATCGGCCTGGGCATCGCCGCGGTCGTCTGTGCGTTCGTCGGCTTCACGATCGAGCGCGTCGCGTACCGGCCGCTGCGCCGCGCGCCGCGCCTCGCGCCGCTGATCACCGCGATCGGCGTGTCGATCCTGCTGCAGACGGCTGCGATGATCATCTGGTCGCGCAACCCGCTGCCGTTCCCGCAATTGCTGCCGACCGACCCGATCAACGTGATCAAGGCCACCGACACGACGCCCGGCGCCGTGATCTCGGTCACCGAAATCGTGATCATCGCGGTCGCGTTCCTCGTGATGGGCGGCCTGCTGCTGCTCGTGCACAAGACCAAGCTCGGCCGCGCGATGCGCGCGATCGCCGAAAGCCCGAATACGGCGAGCCTGATGGGCGTGAACCCGAACTTCGTGATCTCCGCGACGTTCATGATCGGCTCCGCGCTCGCCGCGCTGGCCGGCGTGATGATCGCGTCCGAATACGGCAACGTGCACTTCTACATGGGCTTCATCCCCGGCATGAAGGCGTTCACGGCCGCGGTGCTCGGCGGGATCGGCAACCTCGGCGGCGCGATGGTCGGCGGCGTGCTGCTCGGCCTGATCGAGCAGCTCGGGGCCGGCTACATCGGCAACCTCACGGGCGGCGTATTCGGCAGTAACTACCAGGACGTGTTCGCCTTCGTCGTGCTGATCATCGTGCTGGTGTTCCGTCCGTCCGGCCTGCTGGGCGAACGGGTCGCGGACCGCGCGTAACGGAAGGGGAGCAAACAACATGACATCCATTCAACCGATCGAATCGTCGACGTCGCTCGTCGAAGAGCGCAACACCGCCAAGACCGTCGTCATCGGCCTCCTCACTGCGGTCCTCGTGATCGCCGCGCCGATCGTGATCGGCTCGGCCGGCGGCAACTACTGGGTCCGCGTGCTCGACTTCGCGATGCTGTACGTGATGCTCGCGCTGGGCCTGAACGTGGTGGTCGGCTTCGCCGGCCTGCTCGACCTCGGCTACATCGCGTTCTACGCGGTGGGCGCGTACACGGCGGCGCTCCTGAGCTCGCCGCACCTGACCTCGCAGTTCGAGTGGATCGCGGCGCTCGCGCCGAACGGCCTGCACGTGCCGTTCCTGCTGATCGTGCCGATCGCGATGGCGCTCGCGGCGACCTTCGGGATCCTGCTCGGCGCGCCAACGCTGCGCCTGCGCGGCGACTACCTGGCGATCGTCACGCTCGGCTTCGGTGAAATCGTCCGGATCTTCATGAACAACCTCGACCGTCCGGTGAACATCACCAACGGCCCGAAGGGGATCACGGGCATCGATCCGGTGCACGTCGGCGGCTTCAACCTGTCGCAGACGCATACGCTGTTCGGCTTCCAGCTGCCGTCGGTGTACATGTACTACTACCTGTTCGTGCTCTGCTCGCTGCTGGTGATCTGGGTGTGTACGCGTCTGCAGCACTCGCGTATCGGCCGCGCGTGGGCCGCGATCCGCGAAGACGAGATCGCCGCGAAGGCAATGGGCATCAACACCCGTAACGTGAAGCTGCTCGCGTTCGCGATGGGCGCGTCGTTCGGCGGCCTGTCGGGCTCGATGTTCGGCGCGTTCCAGGGCTTCGTGTCGCCCGAGTCGTTCACGTTCTGGGAATCGATCGTCGTGCTCGCGTGCGTGGTGCTCGGCGGCATGGGCCACATCCCGGGCGTGATCCTGGGTGCGGTGCTGCTCGCGATCTTCCCGGAATTCCTGCGTTCGACGATGAGCCCGCTGCAGCATGCGCTGTTCGGTCATGACATCGTCGATACGGAAGTGATCCGTCAGGCGCTGTACGGCCTCGCGATGGTGATCATCATGCTGTATCGCTCGGAAGGCCTGTGGCCCGCGCCGAAGCATGAGGACAAGATCGCGAAACTGGCGAAGCGCAACAGCAAGAAGCCGGTGCGCGCGTAACCTACGGACAAGGGGATAAACACATGAGCGACAAGCAAATCCGACTGTCCGTCTCGGGCGTGAACAAGCGCTTCGGCGGGCTGCAGGCGCTGTCCGACGTCGGCCTGCAGATCAAGGAAGGCGAGATCTACGGGCTGATCGGCCCGAACGGCGCCGGCAAGACCACGTTCTTCAACGTGATCACGGGCCTTTACACGCCGGACTCCGGCGACTTCAAGCTGGACGGCACGAACTACACGCCGACGGCCGTGCACCAGGTGGCCAAGGCCGGCATCGCGCGCACGTTCCAGAACATCCGCCTGTTCGGCGGGATGACGGCGCTCGAGAACGTGATGGTGGGCCGCCACGTGCGCACCAAGCACGGGCTGCTCGGCGCGGTGTTCCAGACGCCGGCCGAACGTCAGGAAGAGCGCGAGATCAAGGAACGCGCGATCGAGCTGCTCGACTACGTCGGCGTGCTGCAGTACGCGGACTACACGTCGCGCAACCTGTCGTACGGTCACCAGCGCCGGCTGGAAATCGCCCGTGCATTGGCGACCGACCCGAAGCTGCTCGCGCTCGACGAGCCGGCAGCCGGGATGAACGCGACCGAGAAGGTCGAACTCACGCGCCTGCTCGACAAGATCCGTTCGGACGGCCGCACGATCCTGCTGATCGAGCACGACGTGAAGCTCGTGATGGGGCTGTGCAACCGGATGACGGTGCTCGATTACGGCAAGGTGATCGCCGAGGGTCTGCCGCAGGACGTGCAGAAGAATCCGAAGGTGATTGAGGCATATCTCGGCGCAGGGGTGCACTGATGGCAGCGGCAATGTTGAAAATCAAGGGCTTGCAGGTCAACTACGGCGGCATCCAGGCCGTCAAGGGCGTTGACATGGAAGTCCGCCAGGGCGAGCTCGTGACGCTGATCGGCGCGAACGGCGCCGGCAAGACCACGACGATGAAGGCGATCACCGGCCTGAAGCCGTACTCGGCGGGCGACATCGAGTACGACGGCAAGTCGATCAAGGGCGTGCCGTCGCACGAGCTGCTCAAGCGCGGCCTCGCGATGGTGCCGGAAGGCCGCGGGATCTTCGCGCGGATGTCGATCATCGAGAACATGCAGATGGGCGCGTACCTGCGCAACGACAACGACCAGATCAAGAAGGACGTCGACCGGATGTTCGGCTTCTTCCCGCGCCTGAAGGAACGGGCGACGCAGCTCGCGGGCACGCTGTCGGGCGGCGAGCAGCAGATGCTGGCGATGTCGCGCGCGATTCTGAGCAAGCCGAAGCTGCTGCTGCTCGACGAGCCGTCGATGGGGTTGTCGCCGATCATGGTCGAGAAGATCTTCGAAGTGGTGCGCGAGATCTCGAAGGAAGGCATCACGGTGCTGCTGGTCGAGCAGAACGCACGCCTCGCGCTGCAGGCAGCCGATCGCGGCTACGTGATGGACTCGGGCACGGTCACGATGGAAGGCGACGCGAAGCAGATGCTCGACGATCCGAAGGTGCGCGCCGCGTATCTGGGCGAGTAAGCGATCGAACGAACGAGTCCGGTTGCGCGCGTCGCACCCGGGCTGTCGAAAGCCGTTACGGGAAACCGTGACGGCTTTTTTTCGTATGGGGCGATTCGCGTCGAACTGTGCGCACGAAGGCGACTCCATTCGACTATTGGATCGTGCATGCGGCTGGCGCGCCGGCCGCCCGCAGCCCGCAAACCGACACACGGGCCGCGTAGCATCGATTACCCATCGGCACACGGAGAACGCGCATGAGTCTGGACTACGGTTTCGTGAAGGCGAAGGTGAAGTCGATCGCGAAGCTGAAGGGTTCGCCGCACGGCAGCGAGATCCAGTATCACGTTCACCTGACGCTGGCGCTGCCGGCAGGTGACTGGGACGTCGCGATCAACGTCGGTACCAACGACGCGGACGACCTGCTGAACTACAAGCTCGTCTACGATTTCCATCATCCGGTCACGCAGACGCTCGCGGCCGCGGCCGAAGGCTACACGGACCTGACCGGGCAAACGGCGTTGCCCGCGCTCGACTATCTGCGCAGCGACATCCTGGGCGACACGGGCGCGTGGCGCGCGAGTGCGGTGATGGACGGCACCGAGCATCCGGAGCCGATCCCGTCGCTGCTGCGGCTCGTGAACGCCGCGCAGTCGCAGGGGCTCGACGTCGTCGTGTTCGGCCGCACCTATGCGCAAGGCAACGGCATCCACGACACGCACATGAACCAGGGCTCGACGGGTCCGAACTACCTGCATCGCGCGGGCGACGACCACAACGATCACAACGACGTGTGGCAGGACGGCGCGCTGCTCGTGCGCGTGAGCGACACGCAGTGGGCCGCGTATTTCGCGGCGTTCGAACAGCAGGCCGTGCCGACCGACGCGCTCGGCAATCCGCTGCCGGGTGCGGGGCCGATCACGCGCTGAGCCGCGCGGCGGCCGGCGGCGGTTTTACGCGACCGGCAGCGTCTTGCCGAACGAGATGCGTTCCTCGACGCGATAGCCGAGCGCTGCGTAGAAGCGGCATGCATCGTCGTTGCCGGGCAGCACCTGCAGGTTGATCTTCATGCAGCCGCGCGCGGCGAGCGCGCGTTCCGCATGCGCGATCAGCGCGCGGCCGACGCCGAGCCGGCGCGCGTCGTTCGCGACGCCGAACGAGTAGAGCCAGCCGCGATGTCCGTCGAAACCGGCCATCAGCGTGCCGACGACGCGCGCGCCGCTGATCGCGACGAAGAACAGTTCCGGCTGCGTCGCGAGCTTCAGCTCGATCGATCGCAGCGGATCGCGGTGCGGGGGCGCACCGGTCTCGTCGTACTGCGGGAACGCGTCGCGCCATACCGCAAGCACGGCATCGGTGTCGGCGCGTTCGAACGGGCGGATCGCGACAGCATCGGCGGCGGCATTCATCGCGGCGGTCTCTTTACAGCGTGTCGAGGATCGACCGCAGCATCGCCATCATCTGGTCGATTTCCTCGGTCGTCACGTTCAGCGCGGGCATGAAGCGCAGCAGGTTCGGCCGTGCGGCGTTCAGCAGCAGGCCGTCCGGTTGCATGTCGCGCGCCTTCTCGACGATCTGCGGGCCGATGTCCTTGCCGAGCAGCAGCGCGCGCAGCAGGCCTTCGCCGCGCTCGCCCTCGAAGCCGCGTTCCTCCGACAGCTCGAGCAGCTTGCGCTTCAGATACTCGCTGCGCGCGCGCACCCCTTCGAGGAAGCCGGGCGCGACGAGCTGCGAGATCACCGAATAGCCGACCGCCGTCATCAGCGGGTTGCCGTTGTACGTGCCGCCCTGGTCGCCGGCCTCGAACACCGCGACATCGGCCTTCGACAGCAGCGCGCCGAGCGGTACGCCGCCGCCGATGCCCTTCGCGAGCGTCATCACGTCCGGCTCGATGCCGGACAGCTCGTACGCGAACAGCGTGCCCGCGCGGCCGCAGCCGCTCTGCACTTCGTCGACGATCAGCAGCAGGTTGTGCTGCTTCGTCAGCGCGCGCAGCGCCTGCATGAATTCACGCGTGGCCGGGATCACGCCGCCTTCGCCCTGGATCGGCTCGAGCATCACGGCGACGGTCTTGTCGGTGATCAGCTTCTCGACCGACTCGATGTTGTTCAGCTCGGCCTTCGGGAAGCCCGGCACCTGCGGCGCGTAGATCGTGTCCCAGCCCGGCTTGCCGCTGGCCGACATCGTCGCGAGCGTGCGGCCGTGGAAGCTGTGGTCGAACGTGATGATCTCGTACGCGCCGTTCCTGAACTTGCGGCCCCACTTGCGCGCGAGCTTGATCGCGCCTTCATTAGCCTCGGCGCCGCTGTTCGTGAAGAACACCTTGTCGAACACGCTGTGCTGCGTGAGCAGGCCCGCGAGCTTCGCCATCGGCTCGTTGTAGAACGCCGGCGACGGATTCAGCAGCTTGTCGGCCTGCGTCTTCAGCGCTTCGACGATGCCGTCGTTGCAGTGGCCGAGGCTGTTGACGGCCCAGCCCTGGATGAAGTCCAGATAGCGCTTGCCCGTGTGATCGTAGAGCCACGAACCCTTGCCGTGCGTAAACACGATGTCGGGGCGGTTCGTGATGTACATCAGCGAGTCGATCGGATAATCGTTCAGGGGCATGGCAGCAGACTCCAGCGGGCGTTGAAAGGGAAACGGGCAATAAAAAAGCCACGGAAGGCCGTGGCTGGTGGGTCGAACAGCTTGTGCGTAACCGGTGAAGCGGAGGAGGGTTACGCGCGAGTCCGTGACGAGCCGGCGGCATCCGGGCGGAGCGGCGAGCGGCGACGTCGGAGAGCGGACAGGAAGCGGTTCATGTGCGCAAGCATAAGGCATCCCGCGCCCCACTGTAAACCGCCGCGATGCCACGGATGTGACACGGCGGGGCGCAGCGGGGCGCGGGCGCGCCCGCCGCTCAGACCGGATGCGCGAGGTCGGCGGCGCTCGTGAACGAGTCCGCGTAGAACTCGTCGGCCGGCAGCGCGTGGTGCTGCGTGAAGTCGCGCTGCGCGGATTCGACCATCACCGGCGCGCCGCACGCATAGACCTGGTGGCCGGACAGATCGGGCAGGTCCTCGATCACCGCCCGGTGGACGAAGCCCGTGCGGCCCGTCCACCGGTCGGCGTCGTCCGGCTCGGAGAGCACCGGCACGTACTTGAAGTTCGGGATCTCGCGCGCCCACTGCTCGGCGAGTTCGGCGAGATAGATGTCCTTCTTGCGGCGCGCGCCCCAGTAGAGCGTCATCGGACGCGTGATGCCCGAGTGCTTCACGTGCTCGATGATCGCCTTGATCGGCGCGAAGCCGGTGCCCGACGCGAGCAGCACGATCGGCTTGTCGGAATCCTCGCGCAGGAAGAACGTGCCGAGCGGGCCTTCGAAGCGCAGGATGTCGCGCTCCTTCATCGCGCCGAATACGTGGTCGGTGAACTTGCCGCCCGGCATGTGGCGGATGTGCAGCTCGATCGGGCCTTCCTCGTGCGGCGCGTTCGCCATCGAGTAGCTGCGGCGCGAGCCGTCCTTCAGGATGAATTCGACGTACTGGCCCGCGAGGTACTGCAGGCGTTCGTTGGCCGGCAACTGCAGCTTCACGACCATCACGTCGTCCGCCTTGCGTTCGAGCGCGGCGATCCGGCACGGCAGCTTCTTCACCTGCACGCCGTCGACGCCGGCGATTTCGCGCACGTCGATCTCGAGATCGCATTGCGCCTTCGAGCAGCACAGCAGCGCGAGGCCGCGCGTGCGTTCGTCGTTGGACAGCGCCGACGCGGCGTGCGGGCCCTGTTCGATCTGGCCCGACACGATCTGGCCCTTGCAGGAGCCGCACGCGCCGTTCTTGCAGCCGTACGGCAGATGGACGTTCTGGCGCAGCGCGGCCGCCAGCACGGTTTCATCCGACTCGACCTGGAATTGCCGGCCGCTTTGCTTGAGAGTGACGTTGAATGCCATAGAACCAAACTAGAACAAAATGGGGGGACCGTGCATGTCGCGCACGGCAGCTACAATGCAAAACCGTTGCGCGTCGCGCAACGGCGGCTACTGATCTCGCAACCAACATGATCGCGACACGAATCCTGCGCCGTCCGCGCGTACTGATCGTCGGCTGCGGCGACGTCGGCATGCGCTGCGTCGCGCAATGGCGTGACGCGCGCCCCGACCTGCGCATCCTCGCGCTGACGAGCCACCCGGCTCGCCGCGACGAACTGCGCGCCGCGGGCGCGACGCCGATCGTCGGCGACCTCGATCGCCGGGCGACGCTCGGCCGCCTCGCGGGCCTTGCCCGCACGATCCTGCATCTCGCGCCGCCGCCATCCGGCGGCCGCGACGACCGGCGCACGCGTGCACTGATCGCCGCAACGGCCATGCCCGCGCGTCGGCCGGCGGTACCGCCGGCATCGGCAGTCGGCCGGCTCCGAACGCTGCGCGGCGCGGCGCGACAGGCCGGCGCGTCCGTGCGGGCAGCGCGTATTGTACCCGAGGGTCTTCGCGCGCCGAGGCTGGTCTACGCCAGCACGACGGGCGTCTACGGCGACTGCGGCGGCGCGCGCATCGACGAAACGCACCCGCTGCGCCCCGCGAACCCGCGCGCATTCCGGCGCGTGTCGGCCGAGCGGCAACTGCGTGCGGCGACGGTGCGCGGCGTGCTGTCCGCGCGCATCGTGCGCATTCCCGGCATCTATGCGGCGAACCGTCTGCCGGTCGCGCGGCTCGAGCGCGGTACGCCGGCGCTCGAGCCGGCCGACGACGTGTACACGAATCACATCCACGCGGACGATCTTGCGGCGATCCTGCGTCGTGCGGCCGAGCGCGGCAAGCCGGCGCGCGCCGTGCACGCGTCGGACGATACCGAACTGCGGATGGGAGAGTATTTCGACCGGGTCGCGCAGGTGCTCGGCCTGCCGAAGCCGCCGCGTGTCAGCCGCGCGGACGCGGAGCGCGTGCTCGAGCCGACGCTGCTGTCGTTCATGCGCGAGTCGCGGCGCCTGTCCAACGCACGGCTCAAGGCCGAATTGTGCGTGACGTTGCGCTATCCGACCGTAGACGATTTCCTTCAAACGCTCGCGCCGGGCGGTGCGTCAGGTGAGCGCCGGTAACGCCTCGATCAGCAGGAAGCACAGCAGCGCACCGATCAGCGCGCCGATCAGGTTCGGATGATATTTGTGCTTCAGATGCATCGCGGCCAGCAGGCCGCCGATCACGATGACGCCGATGACCGCGAACGCGATCATCACGGACGACAGTTCGAAAGAATGGTTGATGTTCATGGTGTCTCCCCCTGCATCACTGCTCTTGCAGCTTGTGATTTCAGTATAGCGGGGGAACCTGCAGCCGAGAGGCCGCCAGGCACCGAACGGTCGTGCGGATTTTCCCTTACAGGGTTTGGACGGGATTGCGCAGCATGGAAAGGTCGGCTTCGTCGAGCCACCGCCATGCGCCCGGCGCGAGATCGGCCGGCAGCGTGAACCCGCCGATGCTTTCGCGGTGCAGCAATTCGACGCGGTTGCTCGCCGCCGCGACCATCCGCTTGACCTGGTGGTATTTGCCTTCGAGCACGGTCAGCGCGAGCGTGTGCGGGGCGCGGGCGTCGGCGGCGACGGCCGCGATCGGCTTCGGCTCGCCATGTAGTTGCACGCCGGTGCGCAGCGCGTGCAATTGCGCATCGTCGAGCGGGTGGCGCACGGTCGCGACGTAGGTCTTCGGCACCTTGCGCTTCGGCGACGTGTACGCGTGCACGAACTGGCCGTCGTCGGACAACAGCAACAGGCCGGTCGTGTCCTGGTCGAGCCGGCCGACGCACTGCACGCCGCGCGCGACGAGCGGCGCGGGCAACAGGCTGAACACGCTCGCATGGTGCTGCGGATCGCGCGAGCATTCGTAGCCGGCCGGCTTGTTGAGCGCGAGATACGCGCGTGCGTGGAACGGCCAGGCCGTATCGTCGACCGTGAACACGAGGCCGTCGGTATCGAAGGTGGCGTCCGGGTCGGGCGCGACGGCGCCCGCGACGGCGACGCGGCCTGCTTCGATCAGGCCGCGGCACTGGCGGCGCGAGCCGAAGCCCTGGGTGTAGAGAATGCTTTCGAGATCCATAGCGCGCGCATTCTATCAAGCGCGGGCGCCCGACCGGCATGAACGCGTCTGCGCTGGTAAGCTGCCGGAACTGCGCCGCGCGCGGCGCCCGTTCATTCTTCACGGACAGTCCATGCGTTTCGATTCATTCCCGTTCGGCCGACACGTTGCCACCGTCATCGTGGCCGCGACCGTTTCGTCGGCCGCGTTCGCGCACGCGCATCTCGCAACGAGTGACCCGGCGGCGGGTGCGACGCTGGCCACCGCACCGGCCGCCGTCACGATCGACTTCACCGAGCCGCTGGAGCCGGCATTCAGCTCGATCGTCGTCGTCGTCGTCGACGGCGACGGCAAGACGGTGTCGAACGACCGCGCGCGCATCGACGCGTCGAACCGCAAGCGGATGACGGTGCCGCTCGCGGCGCTCGGCACGGGCGCGTACGCGGTGAAGTGGGTGGCCGTCGCGACCGACGGGCATCGCACGCAGGGCGCGTACGGCTTCAGCGTGAAGTGACGCAACGGCGGCGGCAGGCCCGTGCCAGGGTTGCCGCTCGCCTTCATCCGACAGGGAGGCTCCCGCATGAATCCGACGACGCTCGACGCACTCGCCGATTTTCCCCGTCAGCTCGAAGCGCATTTCGCGGCCGTGCCCGACGGCTATGCGCGCTGGACCCCCGACGACTGGGCCGGCATGCCGAGCGAGCATTTCTCGCCGCTCGGGCAGCTCTGCCACGTGCGCGACATCGAGATCGACGGCTATCACGTGCGGCTGCGTCGCATGCTCGACGAAGACCACCCGCTACTCGTGTCGATCGATGGCGACGCGCTCGCGATCGAACGGCGCTACGGCGACGCGTATGCGTCCGACGTGCTCGCGGCGATTCGCGACGCACGGCGCGAGACGCTGGCGCTGCTGTCGCGCCTAACGCCCGAACAGTTCGAGCGTACCGGCGAATTCGACGGCTACGGTTCGCTGACCGTGCGCGGGCTGGTCCATTACCTGTGCAGCCACGACCAGCAGCACCTGGCCGGCATGCAGTGGCTGCTCGGCAAGATCGACGCGGCGCGGTACGCGCGCTGAGCCGGCCGGCGGCGGCGCCGCAATCGGTCGCGGAATCCGGCGCCGCCGTCGGTGCGGCAGATCACCTTGCGCGGCTTCGATTGGATCGGTTTTATGGATAATCCATCCAGCGTCGACCGGCTGATCGGCGCGTCGCGTATGCCTACACTCCTAGCTTCGTTCAACGAAAAAAGGAGTCAACCGTGGCAACTCATACGCTCGCAGACAAGGTCGTCCTGATCGCAGGCGGCGCAAAGAATCTCGGCGGCCTGATCGCGCGGGACCTGGCGGGCCACGGCGCGAAGGCGGTGGCGATTCACTACAACAGCGCGGCATCGCAGGCGCAGGCCGAGGAGACGGCCGCGGCGGTGCGCGCGGCTGGCGCGCAAGCCGCGACGTTCCAGGCGGACCTGACGACGGCCGCCGCGGTCGAGAAGCTGTTCGACGACGCGAAGCAGCGCTTCGGCAAGATCGACATCGCGATCAACACGGTCGGCAAGGTGCTGAAGAAGCCGTTCACCGAGATCAGCGAGGCCGAGTACGACGAGATGTTCGCGGTCAACAGCAAGTCGGCGTTCTTCTTCATCAAGGAAGCCGGGCGGCATCTCGAGGATCACGGCAAGCTCGTCACGCTCGTGACGTCGCTGCTCGGCGCGTTCACGCCGTTCTACGCGGCGTACGAAGGATCGAAGGCGCCGGTCGAGCATTTCACGCGCGCGGCGTCGAAGGAGTACGGCGCACGCGGGATCTCGGTGACGGCCGTCGGGCCGGGCCCGATGGACACGCCGTTCTTCTATCCGGCCGAAGGCGCCGATGCGGTCGCGTATCACAAGACGGCCGCCGCGCTGTCGCCGTTCAGCAAGACCGGGCTGACCGACATCGAGGACGTCGTGCCGTTCATCCGCCATCTCGTGACCGACGGCTGGTGGATCACGGGCCAGACGATCCTGATCAACGGCGGCTATACGACCAAGTAACCGGGCCGCTTGCGGCCGCGCGGCGCGCCGCAATGGCGCGTTTGCGTGGACAATGGACGGGCGCGCAGCCGCGAGGCCGCGCGCCCGTTTTCTCTTGTCGCCGAAGCCAGCCGCGCTGCGTGGCGGCCGGCGCCGACCGTCGTTCGAACTCGGGTTTCCCGTCGATGGACAAACTGGATCAGGTCAGGATCTTCCTGCAGGTTGCCGAGATGGGCAGCTTCATCAAGGCCGCGCATGCGCTCGACGTGCCGCGCGCGACCGTGTCGGCGGCCGTCCAGCAACTCGAGACGGCGCTCGGCACGCGGCTGCTGCACCGCACGACGCGCCAGGTGCAACTGACCGCCGACGGCGCGCTGCTGCTCGAACGCGGCCGGCGCCTGCTCGCGGAGGCCGACGAACTCGACCGCCTGTTCCGGCGCCGCGACCGCGACGTGGTCGGGCGGCTGAACGTCGACGTGCCGAGCCGGATCGCCCGCCGCGTCGTGGCGCCCGCGCTGCCGTCGCTGTTTCGCCGCCACCCGAAGCTGCAACTGTCGCTCGGGTCCACCGACCGCGCGATCGACCTCGTGCAGGAGGGCGTCGATTGCGCGATCCGCGTCGGGCGGCTCGCGGACAGCAGCCTCGTCGTTCGGCCGCTTGGGCAGTTCGCGCTGATCAACTGCGCGAGCCCCGACTACCTGCGCGAATGCGGCGTGCCCGAGCATCCGGATGCGCTCGCGCACGGGCACCGGGCGATCGGCTATGCGTCGCCGACGACGGGGCGCGAACTCGGCTGGGAATATTGCGCGGACGGGCAGCGGCACATGCTGACGCTGCCGAGCCGCGTGATCGTCAACAACGCCGAAACCTACATCGCCAGCTGCGTCGCGGGAATGGGGCTGATCCAGATTCCGCGCTTCGACGTCGAGCATCTGCTGGCAAGCGGCGCACTCGTCGACGTGATGCCCGGCCACCGCGCCGAGCCGATGGACGTGTCGGCCGTGTATCCGCACCGCCGGCATCGCTCGAGGCGGCTCAACGCGTTCATCGAGTGGTTCGGCGCGTTGATGGTGGAGGCATTGAACGACGAGGGCGCGAGCGACAGCGGCGACTGAAAGCGGCATCGTGCCGGTATCCGCGGCCGTCCGCCGATCACCGACTCGTGACGCCGCTCGATCGGCGCCGGCGCGAGACGGCGGCCCGTGCGGCGAGCGCGCCGCGCGTGCTCAGTCGGCGAACTGCCGCGTGCGCCCGGTGGCCCGCACCGCGTCGATCAGCGCGGCGCCGACGCCGGCGGGTTTCGACGCAAATGCGTAAAAGCGGGCGGCCGGCAGCGCCGGCAGGCCGTCGTGCGGCCCGCACGCGCGCAGGCCGTCGCGCAACTGGCTGCGCGCGAGCGCCGTGACCGCGAAGCCGGCGAGCGCGGCCGACATGCAGCCGGCCATGCTCGCGCTTTCGAACAGCACGCGAAACGGCCGCAGCGCCGCCGCGAGCGCGGACACCGCGGCTTCCCGATACACGCACGGTTCCGGAAACAGCGCGAGCGGCACGCGTTCCTCGGCGTCGAGCGCCGTATCGGCCGCGAATGCCCACACGAGCGGCTCCTCCCACAGCAGTTCGCCGGGCGTGTCGACCTGTCGGCACTGCTTGCCGAACACGACGTCGAGCCGGCCCAGCGATTGCTCCCGTAGCAGCGACGCGGTGATGCCGACTTTCAGTTCGATCGATGTGCGCGGATGGCCGTCGCGGAACGTGCGCAGCACCTGCGGCAGCCATGTGCCCGCGAAATCCTCCGACGCGCCGACTCGCAGCGGCCCGTGCGCCGGTGCGCCGCGCAGCCGCGCGCGCACCTCGCGCTCCATGTCGACGATGTTGCGCGCGTACGCGTACAGCGTGTCGCCGGCCGGCGTCAGCGCGATCCGGCGGGTCGTGCGCGCCAGCAGCACGGTGCCGGCCGCCTGTTCGAGCCGCTTGATGTGGCCGCTGACGGCGGACGGCGTCAGTGCGAGCCGTTCCGCGGCCGGCGCGAACCCGCGGCTGTCGACGACTTCGAGAAAGGTGCGCAGCAGCGCGATGTCGAGCGCGGTCGACGCGGGATCGGTCGGCGGTTCCATGGATCGATTCAACGCGATATTCGAAGAGTGAATCATGATACTCCGCGAATCGTGATGAAAGGCCGACCTACCATCGGAAGCTCATGCTGACCTGACGGAGTACACGATGACGACCTATACGCATGCGACGACCGCGTCGCTGGACGTTGCCTATCTCGAATGGAACCCGCGCGGCGAGCGCGTGGCCGTGCTGCTGCACGGCTGGCCGGACAGCCCGGTCGGCTGGGAGGCGGTGGCCGCGGGGCTGGCCGCACGCGGCTACCGCGTGCTCGCGCCCGCGTTGCGCGGCTTCGCGCCGACGCGCTTTCGCGACGCATCCGTGCCGCGCAGCGGCCAGCTCGCGGCGCTCGGGCGCGACCTGCTCGAATTCGTCGACGTGCTCGGCATCGAGCGGCCCGTGCTGGTCGGGCACGACTGGGGCGCCCGCGCGGCCGCGAACGCGTGCGGGCTGCGCGACGGTGCCGCATCGCAGCTGGTGATGCTGTCGGTCGGGTACGGCACCAACGATCCCGCCCAGCCGCTGTCGCTGCAGCAGGCGCGCAACTACTGGTATCACTGGTTCATGGCGACGCCGCGCGGCGAACAGGCGCTGCGCCACGACCGCCGCGCGTTCGCGCGCCTGATGTGGGATACGTGGTCGCCGCCGGGCTGGTATCGCGACAGCGATTTCGACGCGGCAGCCGTCGCGTTCGACGGACCCGACTGGATCGACGTCGTACTGCATTCGTACCGGCAGCGCTGGGGCTTCGCGCCGGGCGCGCCGGCCTATGCCGACGACGACGCGCGGCTGAACCCGGCGCCCGTGCTGGCGGTGCCGACGCTCGTGCTGCATGGCGGCGCGGACACTTGCAACCATCCCGACAGCTCGGCGGGGCGGGAGCGGTTCTTCGCCGGGCGCTACGAGCGGCAGGTGCTCGACGGAATCGGGCACTTCCCGCAGCGCGAATCCGCGGCGGCGGTCGCGGACGCGATTCTCCGGTTCTGCGAGCGGGATTGACGCGCGCCGGCCGGCCCGGCGCGCGAACGATCAGCCGTCGATGCGCGGCGCGAGCAGGTCGCCCAGGCCGATGTTCCTGAACATCTCGCGGCGGATGCGGTCGCCGACGCGGAACACTTCCTCGGCGCCGTCCTGCGACGGGTCGACGAACACGCGGTACGGGCGCTTGCCGGCCGGCGCCGCGACGAGTTCGGCAATCGCCGTGGCGACGGCGCCCGCGTCGGCGTCCGCCGGTTCAAGCGCGGCGAGGCCCTTCAACGCCTGATCGGCGACGCCCGCGTACGGCCCGCCGTCGTAGGCGGCTTGCACGGCGGTATCGGCCGGCTTGCCCGCATGGAGGAAGTGATTCGTGCCCCGCGTGAACGCGCCCGGCACGACGATCGACGTTTCGATGCCCCAGCGCGCGAGCTCGGCCGCGTAGGACACGGCGAGCGAGTCCATCGCGGCTTTCGAGGCGAAGTAGGGCGCGAGGAACGGCGGCGTGCCGCCGCGCGCCGACGAGGACGACACCCACACGAGCAGGCCGCGGCCCTGGCGGCGCAGATGCGGCAGCGCCGCGCGGTTCACGCGCTGGGTCGACACGACGTTGACGTCGTAGAGCTGCGCAAGCTGCTCGGGCGTGAACGCTTCGGCCGGCCCGAACACCATATGGCCGGCGTTGTGGACGACGACGTCCAGACGCCCATTGTCGGCGATCACGCGATCGATGGCGGCGTCGACGGAGGCGTCGTCGCCGACGTCGAGTTCGACGCTGCGCAAGTCGACGCCGTGTTGTTGCGCATAGGCGGCGATGGCGGCGACGCGCGGCGCATTGCGCCCGGCGCTCTCGCGCATCGATGCGTAGACCGTGTGACCGGCGCGGGCGAGCGCCTGGGCCGTCAGCAAGCCGAAGCCGCTGGACGCGCCGGTGACGAGGACGACTTGGTTCATGAGCATTCTCCTGGCGGAAAGATGAGGCGGCGGTGAGCGGTCCGTCAGCACATGCCGCCGTTGGCGCGCAGGATCTGGCCGTTGATCCACGCGCCGTCCGGGCCGGCGAGGAACGCGACGACGCGCGCGATGTCGTCGGGCTGGCCGAGCCGCTCGAGCGGGTTCAGCTTCGCCAGCCGATCGATGAGTTCGGGGCTCTTGCCCTGCAGGAACAGCTCGGTCGCGACCGGTCCCGGCGCGACGGCGTTCACGCGGACGCCGCGCCCGCGCATTTCCTGCGCGAGCACCTGCGTGAGGCTTTCGACCGCGGCCTTGCTGGCGACGTACACGCCGTACGTCGGCATGCGCATGCCGATCACGCTGGTCGACAGGTTGATGATGCGCCCGCCGTCGCGCACCCGCCTGGCCGCTTCGCGACAGACGTTGAACGTGCCTTTCACGTTGATCGCGAACGTTTCGTCGAACAGCGCGTCGTCGCAGTCGGCGATGGCCGACAGCTTCATCACGCCTGCGGAATTGACCACCACATCCAGACCGCCGAATGCGTCGCGGGTGGCGTCGAACAGCGCGGCCACGGCCGCTGGATCGGCGACGTTCGCCTGCACCGCGACCGCATGGCCGCCATCGGCGACGATCGCGTCGACCACTTCGCGGGCCGGGCCGGCGCTGCCGGCATAGTTGACGACGACCCGGAAGCCGTCCCGGGCGAGCTGGCGTGCGATTTCCGCGCCGATGCCGCGCGACGAACCCGTGACGAGGGCGACTTGTTCCGATGTGCTCATGTCCTGCTCCTGATGAAGGTTGAATGCCGTTCGATCCGGCGACAGGACTGACTGTAGGCTTCCTCGATCAATAAAAATAATGAATAATCATCATTCAATGAATGACTGAAAGTATGTCTCATGGGATTCGACAGCAGATTGCTCAGCGGTATCGGCGTGCTCTCGGCGGTGATCGAGGCCGGCACCTTCGCGCGGGCGGGCGAGGCGATGGGGCTGACTCAACCGGCGGTGAGTCGCGCCGTCGCCCGGTTGGAAGAGCGGGTCGGCATCCGGATCTTCAACCGGACGGCGCGCGCGATCACGTTGACCGACGAAGGGCGACGCTTTTACGAGGCGGTCGCGCCGCTGCTGGCCGGCATCGAGGAGGCGGCGCTCGACGCCGGCCAGTCGAAGGCGCGCGTGAGGGGGCGGCTGCGGGTCAACGTGGACGGCACGTTCGGCCACTACGTGCTGGCGCCGCGGATGGCGGAATTTCTCGACCGCTTTCCCGACCTGTCGGTCGAAATCAGCGTGCGGGACCGGATGGGCGACCTCGTCGCCGACGGCTTCGACGTGGCGGTGCGCTTCGGCATCCCGGAGCCGTCGTCATATCGCGCGCGGCTGCTGCTCGAGACGCGCGTGCTGACCTGCGCGTCGGCGGCCTACGTCGCGCGTCATGGCGAACCGCGGCACCCTCGGGATCTCGCGGACGCTCACCGGTGCGTGCTGATCCGCGATCCGGTGACGGGGCGGCCGTACGAATGGGAGTTTCATCGCGGCAAGGAAGTCGTGCCGGTCGACGCCTCCGGCAGGCTGACGGTCAACGATACGGGCGGGCTGCTCGGCGCGTGCCTGGGCGGTGTCGGCATTGCGCAATTGCTCGAGCTCTATGCGCGGGACGTGCTGGCCGACGGGCGGTTGGTGCAGTTGTTGCCCGAGTGGGCGGACGAGACGTTCCCGCTTTATGCGTATCACCACGCGTCGAATCTCGTTTCGGCGAAGGTGAGGGTGTTTCTGGATTTCGTCCGCGAGTTGATGGCCTGAGCGTACCGGGCGGCAGGCCGCCGTCGATCACTGGGTGCGGTGCGGAACGCGCGCCATAAACAAAAAACCCGCGAAGCGGCGAGCTTGCGCGGGTTTCGACAAAGGCAGCGCATGACGCTGCGAAAGACTGGTGCCAGGGCCGGAATGAAATAATTCTATGTGAGGCCCGTAGTATAAGGGTGTTGCTTGTGTGGTGTTGCTGAGTTGCCCCCAGAGTTGCCCCCCGCGCTTCTGGCAGCCGCAGAATTCATATCGCTCTGCTGCGTGTGCCGTTCGGGCGAGGTCGTTCAGAAGATATCAACAAGCGTATCAGCGTAGGCTCGATCAGTCGAAGGCCGGTGCCGTGCGGAACGTTGCTGTGCCGCCGGAAGCAAAAATATCTGGAGATTTGGAGATAGACGGTTGTATCGGCCTGTAAGCCTTGTCTGGCAAGGCTGTGGTTATCTCCAAGTCTATCTCCAAAGTACACATTTTCTTGGAGATAAAGTTGGAGACAGACTGCTGAGCTATGGCGTCCGCACGACGACGTTGAGAGTTGCCCTGCCTTCTGGAACGCTGCGCGCAAAGAACGCCCCGCGCGCCCACACCCCCGAGCCGGCGTTACGCTAGAAAGTTACTTTGCAACCGTCGCATCACGTCAGTGATCGGCACGAGGACGCGCGGCATAATCGCGACAAGATTGATTCGGGGGCTGGCTGGCCGCGCAGCGGGTGCACTTCACACCTGCGGTGGACTCGTCGCCGTCAATGCTTCTGCTACTTGCCACAGGCGAACCGAATCCGCGCTCGTGGCGGATCGGGGCTGTTTGGCAACGTGCGAGTTCCCGACGAGCAGAAAGCGGGGGCCGTAGAATGCGCCCTGAGTCGCTGTGGGGTCGACTGCCGCCTGCAAGAGCGAGTCCGTGGCCCATTTCACATCCATGGACGGTACAAGTCGGAACGATAGCCTCTTGCGGGTTGAATCAGTACCCATATTCGGACCGCTCGTCTGAAGGTTGGTGCGTGTATGGCCTGGATGGGCACTCGTACTGAGCAGGGGCCAGCCACGCTCGCGCGCAATTTCTGCC
The DNA here is from genome assembly GCF_902833245.1 of Burkholderia sp. BCC0398. Lineage (NCBI taxonomy): Bacteria > Pseudomonadati > Pseudomonadota > Betaproteobacteria > Burkholderiales > Burkholderiaceae > Burkholderia > Burkholderia sp. BCC0398. The sequence goes on along the minus strand of NZ_CADFEM010000007.1, from coordinate 142,872 downwards.
AATCGATTTGCCAACAGCAGGCAGGCTAACTTGGACTGCGCATACGCCGTCATGGGCTTGTACGACCTTTCGCCTTGAAGGTCGTCGAAATTGATTTTGGCACCAATTGCGGCGCTGCTTGTCATCGTGGCGACGCGAGGAGACTTCGCTCCAAGCAGAAGCGGCAACAGCAGATTGGTCAGTGCGAAGTGGCCTAGGAAATTGGTCGCAAACTGTAGCTCGAATCCGTCGGAGCTCAGTACACGGGTCGGCGGCATCATGATCCCTGCGTTGTTTACGAGCACGTCGAGAGGGCGTCCCTCCTCGAGCAACTGGCGACCAAAATTCCTCACACTCGAGAGGCTTGAGAGATCCAGCGTGCGGACCTCAATCGATGCCCCTGGAAACTCCTTGCGTATATCCCGGCGGGCGGCATCGCCTTTCGACTCGTTGCGTACAGCCATGATGACGTCGGCACCAGCCGCCACCAATCGCCTAGTCGCCTCCTTGCCGGTGCCGCTATTGGCTCCGGTAATTACAATACGGCGCCCCCGCTGATCAAGAGGTTTGTACATTCGCGTTTCTCCTATGAGTTCATTCGATAAAGCGGGGCTCTGACGCGGATAGCCGGCAGGCGTTCAGCTTCAGCCGACAACGCACGTGCAGCTGAGAAATGGGTCTGGTGTTGGACGGTCCGGGTGGACCCGCAGGGATGACTTCGGTGAAGTACACCGCATAGTGTAGTTTTCTTGGCGAAAAGTAAACTCACCGGTGTAAATTTTCGGCTGCTTAGGCAACCCATCCCGACGTGGCTTAACCACTGCAAGTGGCCGCAAACCGACGAATGCGGCCGGCGGTTACCGACGCCATGCCGCGCAGCTTGGTCATCCATCGCGGCGCTCTCTTCGCGCAATCCGCGATGAACCTTGTCCAGACGTTATTGCGTCAATGGTTAGCGATGCCTGGCGCGGCACGCACGAACTTCCTGCCGGGCAACCAATCGGAAAATTCGCATAGCCTGACTTGGGTGTCCGCTCCCTGAGCCAGACGGGACGCCTCAACGTCTCGCCGTTGACGCAAACCAATGACGCTTCATGGCTGAACCCGGACCGACGATGTAGTTTTGCAGCATCGTTGGTGGCCGTGGTCGCCGACGGCGGAAGTCGACCCATTGTTACCGGTCGGAATCGCATTATCCGGCGTCGGAATTAGAGCCGACAGCAGTCATTGAGACAATAATTCGACGACTAAATGCCCCCACGTCGCGCACATCCCACAGCGATGCTGCCGACAAACCACGCCTTGAGCAATTGAACCGCCTGTTTGGTTCCGGCACTGGCGGGATGGACGAGGTAGTATCCGGCGTCCAAGGCCAGCGCATTATCGAATGGCTCGATCAGTTCTCCACGAGCCAGTTCCGCTTCTACCAGCAGGGGGCCGGTAAGCACAACGCCTTGCGCGCGCACTGCGGCGTCGATCGCCATCAACGACTGGTCGAACCTGATACCGGTAATGGTGTCAATCTGCGAACCGTCGAGACCGCTGAATCGAGCAAGCCACGTGGCCCAGTGCGGGTGTAGCGTGTTATGGAGCAGTGTCGCCGTGCGCAAATCGTCGGGGCGCTTCAATCGGCGCTGCTTCGCGTATGCCGGATGGCAATACGCGCGTGCCTCGTCATGGCACAGCAGTTGAACGGATAGTCGTGCATCCATCCCGTCGAAATGCCTAACCGCGAGATCGACGCCATCCAGTTCGAAGTCGACCATCGTTGTCGATGTGCTCAGGCTCAGCGCAATCCCGGGGTTTGCCTGCAGGAAGTCGGCCATGCGTGGGGCGAACCACTTGGCAGCGAAGCTCGGCGGCATCGACAACCGCACGCCGCTACCGCGACGCTCACGAATGCGATGGCTCGCATGAATAAGCTCTGCCAGGGCGGGTTGAATCTGCGCGAAGTAGGCGCGACCATCCTCTGTGGGCGTTACCTGCCGTATCTGGCGCACGAACAGGGCAACGCCGAGCCATTCCTCAAGCTTCTGAATCTGCTGCCCTATCGCACCAGGCGTCACGTTCAGTTCTCGGGATGCAAGAGTAAAACTGCCGTGCCGCATGGCAGCTTCGAAGGCAGGCAGGGCTTTCAGCGGAGGAGTCGATCGCATAGCTCAGTTTTTCTATTCCATAGTCGACATTAAATCATTTGTAGAGCACACCGGTGCGGAACACAATCGGGACTTCATCCGCTTTCCTGGTGCGCTGACATGAATCCCGCCTATTTCGCCTTCGCCGCCCTCGGGTTCATCTGGGGCACCAACTTCCTGTTCATGAAGTGGGCGAGCGTCGATCTGGCTGCCAGTCAGATCGTCTTCCTGCGCGTGCTTTTCGGCTTCATCCCGCTGCTCACGGTCGCGCTATTCACTAAGGCGCTCAAATGGCGCCATCTTCGGCACGCTCACCACTTCGTGGTGATGTCGCTGCTTGCGACCGTGATTTACTACTATGCGTTCGCGAAAGGGGCCGGGCTGCTGTTCTCGAGCATTGCCGGGATGCTAAGCGGCGCCATCCCGCTTTTTTCCTTCCTGTGCGCATGGGCACTGCTGCGCGAGGAACGCCCGAACGCGCGAATGATCGCGGGCATCGTCTGCGGATTCGTCGGCGTACTGCTGATCGCGCGTCCGTGGAATGCGCACGCGGCTGGCGTCAACCTGCTCGGAGTCGGCTATATGATCGCCGGCTCGCTCAGCGTGGGCTGCTCGTTCGTGTACGCGCGCCGCTTTCTTTCCGGCCTGGACCTCTCACCGCTCGCGCTGTCGACGTGGCAGATCGGCTTCGCACTGGTCCTGATCGGCTGCGTCACGGATTTCCACGGCATCGTGCGTGTGACGGGCGATGCGCGAGCGCTGCTCGGCCTCGTCCTGGGACTCGGTCTGACGGGCACCGGGATCGCTTACATCCTTTATTACTTCATCGTCGGACGGCTCGGAGCAGTGGCCGCGTCCAGCGTGACGTACATTCCACCGGTCGTTGCGTTGCTGATGGGTTCGTGGCTTGCGCAGGAACCGATCGGCGCAGTCGAACTGTTCGCGATGGGCGCAATCCTCGGTGGTGTGTTTCTGCTGCAACGTAGCCGGCAACCACGCGCAGTCGCGGCGCGCGGTCCGGCGAAGGCGGCCGGTTAGGGCCGCAGTGTCGTATGAATGAATGCTTCGATGAAATATCGCGCAGACCGCAATTCGGCATCTCGACAGAAGTTCACGGGCGAGTGGTCGGCGTACCGGTGCCCGATGCCATATGAAGCTGACATCCGTGCCATCGGCGCGCAGCGGTCGGCAAATCTATCCAACTCATACCAGCGTAAACAAACATGTCTTCACGGGTCCCCTCGACCATATTCGTCATCGGTGGAACGGGCGCACAGGGATTGCCCGTCATCCGGGCGCTCGTCGCCGACGGCAAATATGCCGTGCGCGCCTTGAGCCGAGATCCTGAATCGCGACGGGCCATCGAGCTCTCCACTCTTGGGAACGTCTCGATCGTGAAGGGCACGTTTGCCGATGAAGCGGTCCTGCGTGACGGTTTTCGTAATTGCAGCGCAGCGTATATCAATCTCGATGGATTCAACACCGGGGAGAAGACTGAGATTTATTGGGCCATCCGATGCTATGAAATAGCCATCGAAGAAGGAGTCAAGTTCTTCGTATACGGAAACCTCGATTACGCGCTCAAAAGGTCCGGATACGATTCCCGGTTTCGGACAGGCCACTATGATGGCAAGGGCCGCGTAGGGGAATGGATTCTGTTCCAGAACCTGACAAACCGGGACCGGATGGGCGCCGCGCTGCTTACGACCGGTCCGTATATGGAGATGGCCGTCTCGGCAATGACACCAATGACGCCGTCCGTGGAAAGCGGCGTCGTTACGTGGCGGGTGCCACTCGGTGACGGCGCCGTTCCGCATGTAGCGCTTGAGGACTGCGGGTACTACGCACGTTGGCTTTTCGACAATCCGGAGCGTGCGAATGGCATGAATCTCGAGGTCGCGATCGAGCATGTCGAGTATGCGAAGCTTGCCGAGGCGTTCGAAGCCGTGACCGGACATCCCGCGCAATATATTGATACCGACCTCGAAGCATACTGGAGCGGACCGCTCAAGGCCGCAGCCGATTTGCCGTCCGGATATAACGCCGATCTCCGCGACAAAAGTACGATGAGCTTCCGCGAAAACTTCACTGGCTTCTGGAATCTGTGGAAGTACGGGATCGTCAAGAGAGACTACGCATTGCTCGACGAAATTCATCCCGGGCGAATCAGGACGGTCGAACAATGGCTCAGGCGCGAAGATCAGTTGGGACGAGCACTGGGCAACGGAGGCCTCTGGGAACGGGTTCAGCCTGAAAATCTGCTCAGATCGCCGCCTGTCTTGAAGCTGTCCGAAGACAAGAGGAAGGGCGCGTTATAAGTTCCTCGCGAACTTCTGGCTCAACTGCAAAACGCCTCACTACTTGCCACGCGTTTTCTCACGCTGCGATGCCGGCGAAGATCGTCGACGCTCAACGTCCGAAGCTGTCGGCAAGGCGGCCAACGAGGAACGACATGCCAATGTCCGGACATGGCCGAACTGAGTCAGACAACCTGACACTGTCTGCTTGGTCTGGTCCAGTCCTATACAGATGAGAGACTGGACGCACTTTTGGAGTGCTGCCACTTGGGCAATGCGGACCGATATCCATCCGGAACCGCGCATGCGCCGCCTCGCGCCTTTAAGCTGCTCGCTCCACCACCCAGCGAGCCGGGCTCTAGCAGGGCGTGAGTTGAACGGCGCGCGCGCTTAGACTGCGTCGCGTACCCGCATGATCGTCTGGCGGCTCGTGCCAAATCGCCGAGCAAGCGCGGCCACGCTTGCCCCCGCGTCCAACTCGCGCAGCACGTCCGCCCGCTGCTTGTCCGACAGGGCGGACGGCCGCCCCATCGCCTTGCCTTCCGCCTTCGCGCGAGCGATACCAGCGTGCGTGCGCTCAATCAACAGATCCCGCTCGAATTCGGCCACCGCGTTCAATACCTGCATCGTCATCCGGCCTGCCGCGCTCGTCAGATCTACGCCGCCGAGGGCGAGACAATGAACGCGGATACCGCGTTCGGCCAATCCTTCGACCGTGGCCCGCACGTCCATCGCATTGCGGCCGAGTCGGTCGAGCTTCGTCACGATCAACACGTCGCCTTCTTCCATCTTGACGAGCAACTGCGCAAACCCCGGCCGCTGATCGGCGCTTACGCTCCCCGAAATGCTTTCCGACACAACGCGGCGCTTGTCGACCGAGAAGCCGGCCGCCTCGATCTCTCGTAACTGGTTCGCGGTGGTCTGGTCGGACGTACTGACGCGGGCATAGGCAAAGGTTCGGGACATATCGGGCACTCAATCTGTACGAAATGGACGTCCGAATATAAGGAAATGTCCAAAACGTTTCAGCCCTTATTTACGGACAGGGCAAAATGCCCCTGTCCGCAAGGGATCGGTTTTGGACAGACGCATTTGATCGGAGGCCAGATTACTTTCTGGTCGGTCGCGGGGCAGACAGGAAGGTGCCACTATTCGAACGAGAACAACCGCCCCATTGCTGTCGTTCGAGTATTGCTAGTCAATGTCTGCTTTGCAGTGCGGATTCAACCGGTCGATGCAACAGATTGATGGAACCGCTGGGCGGGTGTGTCAAAGTTTAGCGTCTTACGCGGACGCTCGTTGAGACGCCTCGCTACAGCGTCGAGTTGGGCTTGGGAATAGGCAGAGACGTCGGTGCCTTTCGGGAAGTACTGCCTCAGCAGTCCGTTCATGTTTTCATTCGAGCCGCGTTGCCACGGATTCTGCGGATCGCAGAAATAGACCTGGATCTTGGTCGCCACGGTAAAGCGTTTGTGATCAGCCATTTCCGTGCCCCTGTCCCAGGTCAGCGATTTATATAGTTCTCGAGGTAACTTGCTGGCGTGTCGTATCAGCGCGTTGACCACAGCCTCGGAATCCTTACCGGCTACTTTTACCAGCATCACGTATCGACTCTGACGTTCGACAAGAGTCGCAATCTGGCTGGTCGCGTTGCCAAACAGCAAGTCACCTTCCCAGTGCCCGGGTATCGCGCGATCCTCCGCCGTCGCGGGGCGTTCACTGATCGATACAGCGTCGCGAATGTTCGTGCGGTCTTCGGTTTTCAATGTGTGATGGCGAGACCGGCGCATCGCTCGAGAGCGTCGCAAGTGTTCAAGCAATTCCTTTTTCAGGGCACCGCGAGCTTGAATATAGAGGCTCCGATAGATCGTCTCGTGTGACACCAGATGGTCCTTGTTGACGGCATACATATGCTTGAGCCAACCAGAAATCTGCTCAGGGGACCACTGCAGCTTCAGCTTTGCAGCGACAACTCGCGCCAGCGTCTGATTGCTCACTAATTTGCAAATCTTCGGGCGACGTGCCCGATCCCAGGCGAGCTCATCCGCCCGGCTCGCTCGATAACCTTGGCTGCCTCCGTTGCGCTGCAGCTCGCGGCTGATCGTGGAAGGAGCACGTCCCAGCTTGGCCGCGATAGACCGAATCGATAATCCGCTTACCAGGCAGCGAGAGATTTCCTCGCGTTCCGCGAGCGTCAATGTCTGCGGTGCGCGATGTCTTTGCGGTGGCTCGATGCCGCCGGCCTCTGACAGGATCCGCTGTATCGAAGAGTGGCCCCGATCGAACAGTTTGGCAATTTGATGAATCGTTTCACCTTTGCGCCAGCGGTCCCACATGAGTGCTTTCTGACTCTCAGAATAGTAGATCCTCGGCCTCTGCTTCATTTGCAACACCTCCACTGCTTGCGCAGATTCTAGTGTGTTGCATCGACCGGTTGAATCCGCAAGCGGTTATAGTCGTTGGGCGGCTACGGCCGAACTCACGCTTCCGACCGTCTACCAGTCACTGACCAGCTTGGACCTGGTTCGACGAACGGCCGGTTCGAGAAGCCCCGCTATCCACTGGCGGGGCCGGTTGCCATTAGCGAGAACATCGACTTGATCTCGGCGTCCGAAATTTCGCCAACTGCGTCCTGCGGACCGGCTTGCTGATAAGGATCGGAGTCCTCTTCGTCCTCCCGCCTCTCAAGAGTCTCGCGGCGATTTTGAATGTCTTGCGTTAGCGCCGCGTCAATGCGGACGCCATACTTCTGTGCTGCGTGAACAAGATCGTCGCGAAATGTGTCGAGTTCTTGACTAGAGGAGATGTCGGAAAGTTTGTGTTCGATGCCAAAAATGAAACCCTGTAGCGCCTCGCTTGCCGCACTGCGGACTACGCGTTGTTCCGTCAGCGGCCCAAGTGCGCCAGCAATGTTTGTGATTTCATCAATCGTCAAGTCATCGCCAGCATTGGCAAGCATGTTTGCCGCAGCATTGGTCAGGGTTTTGCAGGCTGGATCAAGAAGGTCGTCTGTCCGATCCTGAAGCCGCTTCAACTGCCGCAGGGAGAACAAGCACTCGTAGTGATCTCTGGCCTCTATTCCCTGCGACATCAAATCGTCAACCGCCCTGTCGAGGACAGCCTTGATATGAAGACCCGGCAAGTGTTCGCACATCTCAAGGATGAGCCGAAGCGATGCGATCGCGGTTGTACTTTTATCACCTTGGATGCGGTCAATGGCGGCTAACCATAGATCATGGTCCCCGAACTGATCGCAACACATCGTGATGTTCGTCCTGAAGAAATTCCATGCGCTTCGCAGCTCGTAAATCGTCGAAACGGATCGCACAACAATGGGAAGCAGGTGGTCGTCGATGAAGACCTTGCTCAGAAAATCGCGAATGCCGGGATTTGCGAAGGAAATTTCTTGGTCTCCGACCGTAACAAACGACCCGCTCAGTTCTTTCAACCCAGTACGGAACCGCGAAACTGCCTCCGATGAAGCGATTTGGTGCCCCGCATTAGCGGTGATTCGCTTGAACAACTGCAAGCAGCGATCCATTCCGACGTAGAGACCGGCAAAGAAGATGGCCCACATCAGGCATCTTGCGTCAGCGCTTAGGTGCGCTCGATACGGCCGCTCCCACAACTCCGCCGGGTTGTTTAACACACGCAGAACCGTAGCCTGAATAGATTCATCACCCACTGAATAGTAGTCTGCGGAAGTCAGCAGCTCGATCAAACGGGGGCTGAAGTTGCGGTGGTCGATCATCTTCAGAAAGAAGTCATCGTCCAGGAGTTTGGCCTTTTCCTCGTCGACCAGATCCGAAAAGTAGATGTGGTTGAAGACCACCTTGGCCTTGATGGTGCGTGTATAGACCCCGACATTCAGGGTCATCTCGCTTGCAGCCACTCGTGGAGACGAAAGCTTGTCTGATTGAATCTGTGCCTGGTTTAACAGGTAAAGCCTGGTCGTCAGGATAAAGCGAAGATCTTTGTTGTTTCGAAGTCGATCCAGGAATACCGGCAGACGCTGATCCACCGTTCCTAGCAGTTCATTCGTCAGGCTGATCTGGCCCAGGAAATCGTCGAGAAAGATGAGTCGCTTCTCGCCGGCGGTACTGACCGCCATCGCCTCCTGCAGATCGTCCACGACGAAGACCTTCCAATTCTGCTCCATGTGGAGCCAGAGCAGCATTCGGCCAAGGGTGGTCTTTCCGACCCCTGGCTCACCAGCGATGATCAGTGCGCCACGATCGTCCAATATCTTCTCTGCCTCGGCCAAACTGGCGTTATGCACGAACTTGGGGACAAGTTGCCTGATGCGGGTCAACTCGGCATCGGTCCGGTTGTAGACCGCACTGTGCAAGATTCGCTCAAGGACTTCCGTGCTGGTCAACCAAAGCTTGAAATGCTGACGCAGCACGTGTGGATGGAGGCCCAAAAGGTTATTAAGATCCTCGCGGCCCAGTACGTCTCCAGCGCTGACCGGCGTGGACGGCATCGCTTGAATGATTTTGCTCTTCAGCGCCGGGGTAAGCGACAAAGATGTGACCAGAATGTACCGGCTCGGAGCCAGTTTCAGAACTTTGCAATTCTCTCTTATCGCCGCTCGAAGAAGGCTCCGTGCCCCGCCTTCAACGTGATGCTTAGCTTGCACTACGACATCCTGGTCCGCCATGGAAAAGCGGAAGTCGATTCCGCCATCCTTGCCGGGACCAAAGCTTTCCATTGTGATGCCAAACTCCGCTTGCAGCAGGTCACGCACGAGCAGTTCGAAGTCGATCGGCGACAGGGTGCGAAAGTCGTACATGCCGTCACCCTTGGGAGGCCGCGATCAGGGCATCCATGTGTGGCTTGTCAGTCTCAGTGATGGCATCTATCAGGTCCTTGACCGCATGCTCTAGGTCGAAGATCAACTCGTTGTTTCCAGCGAGCCGGTCCAGTGTGTTGCCGTGGCTGAAGTAGTGGAAGATCTTAAGGATCCGCTTTGCACGCTCGACCCCGAACAGAATTTCAGTTCGCTCGTCGACCTGTTCCGTGTCCTTTGGCCCAGGAAGCCTAGAGTACGTGTAGAGTTCGATGAAGCGCCTCATGGCGTTTGGCAGCAGCATCAGCACTTCGTGAACGGTCTTGTCGGGCGCCTTGTGGAAACGATGGATGACATCAAACAGGAAGTGATATTCAGACTGATAGCGTGCTAGCGAGGCCGGCATGTCCTCTAACGTCGAGGATTTTTCGGCGATCCGTCTAATCAGGTATAGCCGCGCTCCCTTGTTGCTTGCCACGGGCTTGATTTCTCTGAGCAGGTTGAAGAATTCGAAGTTGTGCGTGGAGATGAACAGTTGCTTGCAGGTGGTCTGCCAAGGAGCGTTCTTCTCCTGCTGAGTGAAGAACAGTGCCCGGATCGCGGCGGTCACCTGAAAGATGTGACTGGCGTCGAGGCTCGAGATGGGATCGTCGATGTAGACGATGGTCTCCTTGAATTCCGCGGGTTTGATCTCCTGGAGCTTTGTCAGAAAGTACGAGAAGGCAACTGCCGTGCGTTCTCCGTCACTCATATTCTTGGCAACGGCTCCCGTCTTCCGGACCAATTGAAAGCGCTCCTGGCCTGCTGCATCCTTGACGACCTCGATCTGGACAGCTTCACTGCCCAACATGGATGCTAGACGTTCGTTGATCTTTTCCCGACCTTGTTGCGCTTGACTGATCTGAGCCTGAAGACGGCTGATCTCCGGCCTCAGCCTTGCGGCATAGGTCTTGAGACGGTCGGACCGCTTGGCGAGCAGTGTTTTCTGTTGCTCCAAGCCTGTAGCATCCTGGTCGTCCTTAAATTGCTGGACGTAGTGGTATCGAACCCGCCTCGATGCATCGGCTCTTGCCTTAGTGAAATTTGAGGCCAACTCGTTGTTTTGCTTGATGACGAGGTTGACTGCGGCAACTGCGTCCTTGATCCCTTTTTCCAGACCAGCCGCCAAAGGCGTGGGCGCCATAGCTTTGCGGGAGTCGTCTGCCTTACGTTGCACTTCGTCAGCCAGTTTCCCTATCGCCAGATTGAACGCGTCGATGGTCGAGGGCAGCGCTTTGAGGGCGGCGGTATAGCTTTCGCGAAACTGAGCGTTAATTTCAGCCGCCTTGGGCCAATTCAGACTGAAAACGGCCGCCTTCACACGTTCAAGAAGACCATCGACCCGCTCCTTGTGTTCAGCGAGATCTTTCGAGAAATGCGCTCGAAAGGCTTCGAGGCGATCCTGGGATAAACTGTTCCCGCAGAATTCACACGTCCCAGCACCAGGATGCAGGGCCAGGCCACCTTGGACCCAGCGTTCAATGGCAGGGTTCTCCTCAAGGTGCTTGATGGTATTGGAGAAACTTGGCGTGGCGGCGAGAACCGTTACAGCCTCCTTGTGGAGACCCTCGATAGACGGAGAAGCGCTCAGTTCCTCGACCGTGCTGGGCTTCTTGGAGTCAGGCGTCAACGCAAGCTCAATTGCATCGGCGAGTTCCTTCTCCGTTAAGAGTTGTTGGGATTCAAGGACGCCGACTGCGACGAGGTCCTGGCCGAGATGTGTGGCCGTATAGGGATCAACCTTAAGGCGTTGGCGGATGAACTTGGCAGTGTCGGTCTTGGCCTGCGCTATCCGCGTCTTCAGTTCTTCGACCTTACCGTTCAGTTTGCGTTGAACCTCGTCTGAGCGCTGGATTCGCTTGCTGAGCTGATCGATCTTCCGTTGCGCCTCCTCGGAATCCTTGCCTAGCAGCAGGATGGGGTTGAAGCTCCCGCCTTCGAAGTGCAAATTAGCGCGGACGAAATCCGAATTGAAGACCCGAACCGACAGACTGCACCGGCTGAAGTTCTCCTCGGTGATCGAATCATCGGCAGTCTCAAGCGTGAATTCACAGCCGGACAAGTCGGGATTGGCCGATTTGGTCTCAAGCTGAGCGAACAGGCGGGAGAGGGTGGTCTTCCCGGAGTAGTTCCAGCCGTAGATGAGATTCTTGATCCCGAAGTCTTGCGTGCCTGCAGGCTTACTGTAGTTTTGATAAACGCCGAGCCCCTTGATCTTCTCGATGCTCTTCAGCATGTCGCCTCTCTGATCTTTAACGCGAGATTACCGTAAGCGTTTGGTGACACCACTTTGCGGAAGTGAAAGCCCGCCTTATGAGGTCGCTGGCGTTCATAGTTTTCCATCGAGCGTTGCACACCGGTCTATAGCAGTCGCTCACATCTTATCTTTTCCGCTCTTGGCCGAACAGTGAAGCCATGTATTGCGGTCTTAGATAATCCGAGACAAGTCTTTTTTGGGGGCAGACCTTTCGATATAATTGCGGTACTTGTTGGCACCTAATCGAACACGGCTCTAGGAATCTGTGGGCGATGCAAGGAAAAAAGGCGGGGAATGCTCAGTCGTTGAGCATATTTTCGTCGCGCTGACGAGAGGGTGCCGGGGGCGTGCTACCAACACACCCACCGGCGATTTTTTGGCTTGGCTGCCTGTTCCATAATTGGAGGAACCACAAGAGCCACCGCGCCTAGGAAACGCATAGCTCTTGTTAGGACGAATGATACCGCGCGCGGCGCGCCGTGCAAAGTTACTTTGTGCCTCTCCCGCGAACTTCATTGCGCCCGTACTTTGATAGTACGGCGCGGTTTATTGCCGCCGTTTTCCTCCTTCTTGCGGAACAGGCCATTTCTGAACAGAAAATGGCACTTAAGATTCTTCGACTTATTGGTGTGCTGGATTGCGTCGGCGTCAAGAAAACAACGCTGTATCGCTGGATTCGCGAAGGCAAGTTTCCAGCACCGGTCCAGTTAGGGGCCAGGAGCGTCGGTTGGCGCGCCACAGACGTCCAGCAATGGGTTGAATCCCGTCAGTCCACACGGGGGCAGGCATGAGCACGCATGCCCCGCTGATCAGTCGCGGCGGCCCGTATGGTCGCGCGATGGGCACGGCCGTCACGGCCCGCGACGCCGCGTTCGTGCGTTGCCGCGACGCCCGCCTCCGCAAGCTCGCAGGAATCCTCGATGACATCGAGGGCTGCTTCTGGAACCGTGGCGACGACGCCGGGAAGCTCGTAGCGATCGCCGTCACGCTCGCCTCGACGCTCGCGCTCGAAGCCCCGCGTCTGACGACAAAGCAACTTGGCACCGCCTGCGAGAAGTTCGTCCAGGCGATCGCCGCTGCTGAACAGGATTCGGCGAACTATCGTCGTCGACAGTATCGACAGCTGCGGAAAGCCTATCGCGCGCTTTACAACGACATCGATGCGCAGTGCACGGACGGGACGCGCCGTTTGCAAGTTAGCGCCCTGCTGCGAGGCGTCGCGCTCGGCCAATCACTGGCGCAGGGCAGCTCGCGACTGGATATCGAACAGCTCAAGCTGGCGACCGCTGTGCTCAAGGGGGAGGCCGCCTGATGCTCCCCCAAAGTCGCTTTGCACTAGGCAATACACGGCGAGGGGCGTCGCGATTTGCGTCGTCCAGCATCGCGCGGTATTCTGTGCGCGTCGCTGAGACAACAGTGACCCGGTTTGGCGACCGGAGATGCTCCAAGGCGGACAACCGCCTTCGCGCGGTTTTTTTACGTCCGTACACCTTGCGCCTTCTATGGTCGGGCCTTGGTGGGGGTGCGTTCGCGCACGCCGGTTCCCTTGGACGCCGGTTCGCCAACCCTGCCTTGTGCCCGGCCACCCCATTTGGCGATGGGGCCGGGTTCGTCAACCCGTCCAAGGAGGTCGCATTCAATGCGCCAGCCCTCGCACGCCCATACCGGGCAGCAATCCCACCTCATTCAATCCATCGTCCGCGCAGCACTGCGCGACGCGGCAACCGCCAGCACGTATCAAGACGCGCTCGACGCAACCGGCGCGGCACTGGCAGCGATCGCCGCGCTCGTGCGTGCGGAGGTGCGCCATGGCTGAGCTGCGCTGCAAGATTGGCGATCTGGCGATCGTCACGAAGTGCGATGCACGTTCGCGTATCGGCATGCTGGTTGAGGTTGCATCGGCTCAGCCGACGCCCGACCACGATTGGCGCGTGCGGATCTTGGGCGGCCCTGTCTCGGGGCGTAGCGTTTGCGGTCGCCGGTCCGGCGATTTCGCGCACGCGGCCGTCTTTGACTGGAACCTCACGCCGATTCGCGGCGAAGCGGAGCTGGATTGCGCGATCGACGTCCGGCAACTCCTCGCTTCGATTCTGGAGGTGCGCCATGTCTAAATACCGCCTGCCGAACGAAGTCACGATGATCGCGATGTGTGCGGCCCATCAGTTCGCCCAGCTCGAAGCCCTGTTCGATGCTGTCCGGTCGCATCTTGCGGAGGGCACCTACGAGCGAGCGCTCGTCGACATGGGGCAAGGCGTTGCGAGCCGGTATTCGGCCGAAATGCGCCGTACCGCGCAACCGGAGGCGTGCCATGACTGATCAGCGCATCCGAACCGCGGTTATCAATGGCTTCGACAACGCACCGCCGCTCGATACCGGCGCTCCGATCGAGCTGCAATTCGCCGTCGACCTGGGCGCGATCTGCGCCGACGCATGGCTCGACCTGAAAGGCGACGTGCGACTGCACGACTACGCGGCACATCAAGCCGCCGCGTTCGCGCGCGGCATGGAAGCCTCTATGCAGGACGCAGGCGTTGTCGACGCGCACCGCGTGACGATCAGCCGCCAAGCGTTCGCGGCCGGCCTGATGGGGCGCGTACAGCAGCACCTGTTCGCGGCGCTCGGCCTCGTCACGCGCGAACCGCGCACGACGCATTGAGGGCGCGGCCATGGCAAAGACGAACAAGAACGCCGTGCAACCGCTCGCCTCGCACTTCGTGGCCGAGGTGAACCGCCCCGATCGCAACCGCATCGGTACGCGGATCAGCGATGCGATGGAGCTCGAAGCAGTCGCCACGCAGCATAGCGACGCGCTGCTGATTCTCGATGAAATCGGGCAAGTCGAGCCTCGCCGCGCACGGCGACAACCGTTTCGTGTGGATGAACCGGGCGCAGGACGACCATCGGCCGAACGTGCCGCATCGAGCGGGCTTCAAGCAGCACGTGAAGCGCGACGAGCGGCGCACGCCCATCGCCTCCGATCGCGAGTATTACGCCGAGTTCGGCGGCAAGATGAGCGCCGACGACGCGGAAAGCGTCGAGACGGAATACCTGATCGAAGCAGCCGTGTTTCGCAAGGACGTGTGCGCCGGCTTCGATCACAAGATCGTCGCCAAGGCACTGATGAAGCGGGGCGTGCTGATGCCACGTAGCGACGGCTATCCATACCGGCAGGAGTACATCCCCGGTCACGGCAAGTTCATGGTCTATCGCGTGCTGCCGTCCATCTTCACGCTCGAACTGTGAAAGACGCCGCCGCCGTCCGGGAGGGCGGTGGCGGGCATTCCTTTGCGCGGCATTTTTGGCCCGTGCGTCAAAGTTACTTTGAGCGATACGCTCCAGACGGAACTGGACGGGCGGCTGCCGCGAATCTTGCCTCAGCCGTAACAATCCAGCCCGGTTTATCTCCAGTATCTCCAGCGTTCTCCAAATCGTTTGGAGACATGCGAAGCCTTACCCCATAAGGCTTTGCGGCCGATTCAAGCGTTTATCTCCAAATCTCCAACTCGTTTTGCACTGAGCGGACACGTGTCGACCGACCGCGTCGACCGCGAAGCCAGGCAGGGCGCGGCTCTCCCGGATTTGACGGGCGTCGATGACGTGTTTTCGAGGGGGTGTCCGCGACGCGCCTCGGTCGGGCATTGTTGCGCCGGCCGCAAGTGTCAGGACGGCCGGAATGCGGGGGACCCTGCGTCTAGGGCAAAGACGCGGGGGCTCACACCCGCGTGTTTTTCCTACTCCCGGCGCGCCTAAGGGGGGTCATATTCATACCGACATGCAGGGGGACCGACAGTGCGGTGCCAACTCTGAAAAATCGGTGGGGGGTGCGCGGCAAGGGGGTCATACGCGTGGGGCACGGGTCTATCTTGCCGCCGCGATCGGAATGATTTCCGCCCCGGCTTTGAGCTTGTCGAGGTAGTCCGCCCACTGTTGCATCATCGAGCGTCGTGCCTTGATGAACTTTGTTCGGTTGTACGCCCGCCCAAGGCTGTCAGGGACCGTATGCGCTAGTTGGTGCTCGATCACTTCCGGCTTTTCCTCCAGCTCTTCATGCAGGATCGTCCGTGCCATTGCCCGGAAGCCGTGACCGGTAATCTCGGTGCGAGTGTCGTAGCCGAGCCGACGAAGGGCTGCATTGATAGCGGCCTCGCTCATCGGCCGATTTCGGTCGCGAGCACCGGGGAACACGTAGACGCCTTCGCCAGTCAGGGCGTGAAGCTCGCGCAAAATCGTGACAGCCTGCGCGGCCAGCGGAACAAGGTGATCCGTTTTCGTTTTGTTGACGAAATAGCGCCATTCTCCTTTGTCGAGGTCGAATTGCGCCCATTCTGCTTTCCGCAACTCGCCCGGCCTAACGAACAGCATGGGGGCTAGCTTGAGCGCGCAGAGAACCGGGAACGTGCCCGTGAAGCCGTCGAACGCGCGAAGCATCTCGCCCACTTTCTCCGGCTCAGTGATTGAGGCAAAGTGTGTTGTCTGGGCGGGCGGGATTGCATCTACCAGATCGCGGGCCGGATCGGCCTTGCAGTGCCCCTCTTTGATGCCATAGCGGAATACCCGGCTAATCTCGCTGCGGATGCGATGGGCGGTAAATCTGGCTCCACGCCCGTCTACGCGCTTCAGCACGACCAGTATCTCCGGGGCGTCGATTTCAGCGATAGGGCGCTTGCCGAGCCATGGGAATACATCGTTCTCCATGCGGGCGAGCGTCTTGGCATGCTGCGCTGGCTCCACGGTCGTCTTGCGCTCGTCCATCCAGCCGCGAGCGACAACCTCAAACGAATGGGCGGCTGCGAGCAGGCTGGCTCTTTTTTCCGCCTTCTTCGCTTCACCCGGATCGATGCCGGCAGCGAGCTTTTCACGGGCTTCGTCGCGCTTCTTCCGTGCGGTCGCCAATGTAACTTCCGGGTAGACGCCGAGCGAGTAGCGCTTTTCCTTGCCCCCAAATCGGTATTTGAGGCGCCACCACTTGCCCCCGCTCGGGGCGATTTCCAGATAGAGGCCGCCTCCGTCGAACAGGCGCACGGGCTTGTCGGCAGGCTTGGCGTTCCGGATGGCTGTATCGGTTAATGGCACGGGGGCAACTCCTGACAGGTAAGGCAATTTCAGATGGGTTGCCCCCAATGTTGCCCCCGCTTGCCCCCGGCTGTCTACGCACCACACGGCACTTTGCCGGAATGAAAAAACCCGCGAAGCCTTGTGCTGTCGCGGGTTTTGGGACTTCCGGGAATTTCCCGGAACTACGTCATGGTGCCCAGGGCCGGAATCGAACCGGCACGCCTTGCGGCGGGGGATTTTGAGTCCCCTGCGTCTACCAATTTCACCACCTGGGCTTGATCCTGGCCGCGCATACGGTGGTGCGCGGCGAAACGCGGATTATGGCGGAAAACGGGGCACCGGGCAAGCAGCCCGGTGCCCGGCATGCAAGTCACTGGCTCAGATAGACGAACCGGCCCTGTTTCACGATCCCCATCACGCTCGCGCGCTGGTCGAGCCCCACGTGATCCTTGTCGCTCGTATTGACGACGCCGTTCGGCACGACGAGCTCGTGCGCGCGTTCGAGTTCGCGCCGCAGCGCCGTGCGGAAGGCCGGCGTGCCGGGCTGCGCGGCCTTCAGCGCACGGCCGACCGCATCGGCGAGGCGCGGATACACGCCCGCCGCATCGCCCGCGAACTGCGTGACCGTGCCGGCGCCGTACTTCGTCTCGTACGCATCGACGAACGCGAGCGCGGCCTGGCGGGCCGGATGGTCGGCCGGCAACGTGCGCGCGACGACGACCGGCTGGGTCGGGAACAGCGTCCCGTCCACATCCTTGCCGCCGAGCTTGATGAATTCCGGCGTCGCGATCCCGTGCGTCTGGTAGATCGCGCCCTTGTAGCCGCGCTCGATCAGCGTGCGCTGCGGCAGCACGGTCGGCGTGCCCGCGCCGGCGATCAGGATCGCGTCGGGTTTCGCCGCGATCAGCTTCAGCGCCTGACCCGTGACGCTCGCGTCGGTGCGGTTGAAGCGCTCGGTCGCGATCACGCGGATCTTGCGCAGGTCCGCGAAGCGCGTGAATTCGTTGAGCCAGCTGTCGCCATAGCTGTCCGCGAAGCCGATGAAGCCGACCGTTTTCACGCCGTGGTTGGCCATGTAGCGCGTCATCACGTCGGCCATCGCGCGGTCGCTCTGCGCCATCTTGAACGCCCAGGTTCGCGCGCCTTCCTGCGGCTCGACGATCGAGCCCGAGCCGACCAGCGTGATCATCGGCGTCTGCGCGGCGGCCACCGCGTCGAGCGCCGCGAGCGCGGCCGGCGTGATGTTCGGGCCGACCACGACGTCGACGTGATCCTCGTCGACCAGCTTGCGGATGTTGCGCACCGCGGCGCCCGGATCGGACGCGTCGTCGAGCACCGTGACCTGCACGGGCTGCCCGGCGATCGTCTTCGGCCACATCAGGATCGCGTTCTTGCTCGTGATGCCGATCGCGGCGGCCGGGCCGGTCGACGACAGGTCGACGCCGACCTTCAGGTCGGCATGCGCGGCCGCGCAGGCCAGTACGAGGGCGGCGCCGGCGGCGCGGCGCAACGAGGCGGGCAGCCGTGGCAGGGCGGGAAGCGTCATGCGGGAATCTCCGTCGGGCAACAAAACGGGGCGCGACAGGCGCCCCTGTGTTCATACCTGTCCGTCAAAGCTCATACGATTCGGCTTCGCCCTTGAGCGCCTGTTCGATCAGCTTGCGGTTCAGCGTCGGCGACAGCAGTTCGACGAGCGTATACACATAGCTGCGCAGGTAGGCGCCCTGCTTGAGCGCGACGCGCGTCACGTTGCTGCCGAACAGGTGGCCGACCGGGATCAGCCGCAGGCCGCGATCGCGCTCGGGATTGAACGCGATGTCGGCCATGATGCCGACGCCGAGGCCGAGTTCGACATAGGTCTTGATCACGTCGGCGTCGATCGCCTCGAGCACGATGTCCGGCGACAGCCCGCGCAGCGCGAACGCATGATTGATCTTCTTGCGGCCCGCGAACGCGTCGTCGTACGTGATCAGCGGGTATTGGGCGAGATCGTCCAGCGTGACCGGCTTGCGTTCGAGCAGCGGATGGTCGGCCGGCACGACGGCCGCGTGATGCCACTGGAAGCACGGCAGCGACACGAGCTCCTTGTAGTCGGAGATCGCCTCGGTCGCGATCGCGAGATCGGCCTGGTCGTGGATCACCATCTCGGCTACTTGCGTCGGGCTGCCTTGCAGGATCGACAGGTGCACCTTCGGGAAGCGCTTCTTGAACTCGGCGATCGCGGCCGGCAGCGAGTAGCGGGCCTGCGTGTGGGTCGCCGCGATGGTCAGGTTGCCCTGGTCCTGCGCCGCATAATCTTTTCCGACCCTTTTCAGGCTTTCCACTTCCTGGAGAATCCGCTCGACCGACGCGAGGATGATCCGGCCCGGCTCGGTGAGGGAGCGCACGCGCTTGCCGTGCCGCGTGAAGATCTCCACGCCCAGCTCGTCCTCGAGCTCGATGATCGCCTTCGACACCCCTGGTTGCGACGTGTAGAGCGCCTTGGCGGCCTCGGTGAGGTTGAAATTCTGCCGGACGGCCTCGCGCACGAAGCGAAATTGGTGCAGGTTCATTTATAACCCTTCCGCATATCAACAGAATTTTTTAGTCGTTTGAAATATAAGGCGAGTTTATTACGATTCACCGGAGTTTTTCAAATATGGATATCTGTTTTCGTCATTAGCAATCCAGCCGGCCTCGGTTGGCGGCGATGACGATGGAACGGAGATTCGGGCGCGACGTGGCTAGGACGTCGCGCGGTCACCACGAAAACCCTGGGGTCCCCGAATGTATCAGTACGACCAATACGACCAGACGATCGTCGACGAGCGAGTCGCGCAGTACCGCGACCAGGTGCGCCGCCGGCTGTCGGGCGAGTTGAGCGAAGACGAATTCCGTCCGCTGCGTCTGCAGAACGGCCTGTACATGCAGCGCCATGCGTACATGCACCGCATCGCGATTCCGTACGGCAACCTGCGCAGCGACCAGCTCCGGATGCTGGCCCGCATCGCCCGCGAACACGACCGCGGCTACGGTCACTTCTCGACGCGCTCGAACATCCAGTTCAACTGGATCGAGCTCGAAGACACGCCCGAGATCCTCGCGAAGCTCGCGTCGGTGCAGATGCACGGGATCCAGACGTCGGGCAACTGCATCCGCAACATCACGGCCGACCAGTTCGCCGGCGTCGCCCAGGACGAAGAGATCGATCCGCGCCCGTGGGCCGAGGTCCTGCGCCAGTGGTCGACGTTCCATCCCGAATTCGCGTGGCTGCCGCGCAAGTTCAAGATCGCGGTGTCGGGCTCGAAGCACGACCGCGCGGCCGTGCAGATCCACGACCTCGGCGTGTACCTGAAGAAGAACGCGCAGGGCGAGGTGGTCGCGAGCATCCTCGCGGGCGGCGGCCTCGGCCGCACGCCGATCATCGGCGCGGTGATCAAGGAAGACCTGCCGTGGCAGCACCTGCTCACGTACTGCGAAGCCGTGCTGCGCGTGTACAACCGCTACGGCCGCCGCGACAACCTGTACAAGGCGCGGATCAAGATCCTCGTGAAGGCGCTGTCGCCGGCGAAGTTCGCGCAGCAGGTCGAGGAAGAGTGGCAGCACCTGAAGGACGGCCCGTCGACGCTCACGCAGGCCGAACTCGATCGCGTGTCGCAATACTTCAAGCCGCCCGTCTACGAAAAGCTGCCCGACACCGACGCATCGTTCGAACAGCATCTGCTCGAGAACAAGGCGTTTGCGCGCTGGGTCGAGCGTAACGTCGCGCCGCACAAGGTGCCGGGCTATGCGGCCGTCACGCTGTCGCTGAAGGATCACCGCGTGGCCCCGGGCGACGCGACCGACGCGCAGATGGACTTGGTGGCCGACTGGGCCGACGCGTACTCGCTGGGCGAGCTGCGCGTGTCGCACGAGCAGAACCTGATCCTCGCGAACGTGAAGAAGCGCGACCTGTTCGCGCTGTGGGAAAAGGCGAAGGCGGCCGGTTTCGCGACGCCGAACGTGGGCCTGTTGACCGACATCATCGCGTGCCCGGGCGGCGACTTCTGCTCGCTCGCGAACGCGAAGTCGATCCCGATCGCGCTGGCGATCCAGCAGCGTTTCGACGATCTCGACTACGTGTACGACCTCGGCGAACTATCGCTGAACATTTCCGGTTGCATGAACTCGTGCGGTCACCACCACGTCGGCAACATCGGCATCCTCGGCGTCGACAAGGACGGCGCCGAGTGGTACCAGGTGTCGCTCGGCGGCGAGCAGGGCACGGGCCGCAACGGCGCGCGCCTCGGCCGCGTGATCGGGCCGTCGTTCTCGGCGGAAGAAGTGCCCGACGTGATCGCGAAGCTGATCGATACGTTCGTCGAGGCACGCATCGACGGCGAGCGCTTCGTCGACACGTACGACCGCATCGGCATCGCACCGTTCAAGGAGCGCGTGTATGCGGCGCGCCAGGCAGTGAACGCGTAACCAACCGGGTAGAGGGAATTTGCAGATGGCTTCGATTATCAAGAACCGCGCAGTGATCGACGACGCATGGCAGGTCGTGCGCGCGGCGGAAGACGGTGCGCTGCCCGCGGTCGACGCATTGCCGGCCGGCAAGGTGCTCGTGCCGTTCGCGTGGTGGCAGGCCGAGCGCGCGGCGCTCGTCGCCGCGAAGACGAAGGACGAGCTCGGCGTGTGGCTCGCGCCGGACAGCGAACCGGCCGATCTCGTGGCCGACTTCGGCGCGATTTCGCTGATCGCCGTGGATTTCCCGCGCTTCGCGGACGGCCGCGGCTACAGCATCGCGCGCCTGTTGCGCGAGCGCCATGGCTGGACCGGCGAGTTGCGCGCGATCGGCGACGTGCTGCGCGACCAGCTGCTGTACATGTCGCGTTGCGGCTTCGACGCATTCGCGGTGCGTGCCGACAAGGACATCCACGACGCGCTGAATGCGTTCACGGAATTCACGCAGCGTTACCAGGGCGCGTTCGACGAGCCGGCGCCGCTGTTCCGCCGCCGCGAGGCGGCGGTCGACACGAAGGTGAGCGCATGAGCACCGTCACCGCGCTGACGCCGGAGCTTGCCGCGAAGGTCGAGCGCCTCGACGCGCTGCTCGCGCAGATCGGCGAGCGTCACGACAAGGTGAAATTCGCGAGCAGCCTCGCCGCGGAAGACATGCTGCTCACGCACGCGATCCTGTCGAAGGGCGTGTCGATCGGCATCTTCTCGCTGAACACGGGCCGCCTGCACGCGGAAACGCTCGGCATGATCGACCGCGTGCGCGAGCGCTACGGCTACGAGATCGAGCAGTTCCATCCGCGGCAGGACGCGGTCGACCAGTACGTGGCCGAGCACGGTCTGAATGCGTTCTACGAGAGCGTCGAGCTGCGCAAGTCGTGCTGCCACATCCGCAAGGTCGAGCCGCTGAACCGCGCGCTGGCCGACGTCGGCGCGTGGGTCACGGGCCAGCGCCGCGAGCAGTCGGTCACGCGCGCGGAGCTGCACGAGGAAGAACAGGACGAAGCGCGCGGGATCGCGAAGTACAACCCGCTCGCCGACTGGACGGAAGCCGACGTGTGGACGTACCTTAAGGCGTTCGACGTGCCGGTCAACCCGCTGCATGCGCGCGGCTACCCGAGCATCGGCTGCGAGCCGTGCACGCGCGCGATCCGTCCGGGCGAAGACAGCCGCGCGGGCCGCTGGTGGTGGGAGTCGCGCGACACGAAGGAATGCGGGCTGCACATCACGACGATCACGCCGATTCCCGCGAACGCCGAAGCCGGCGCCGCGCACTGAAGACCGACAAGAAACTGAATATTGCGCCGCCTGCGACAGCGGGCGGCACGAACCCAGAAGAGAAGGACTGAAATCATGAGCACGACGCTCGAGCAATCCGCCTTTGCCCCGCCCACCGGCGACAGCAGCCGCATGGGCCACCTCGACTGGCTCGAAGCCGAGTCGATCCACATCCTGCGCGAACTCGTTGCCGAATGCAGCAAGCCGGCGCTGCTGTTCTCGGGAGGCAAGGATTCGGTCGTCGTGCTGCATCTGGCGCTGAAGGCCTTCGGCCTCGGCGCGAGCCGCAAGACGTCGCTGCCGTTCCCGCTCGTGCACATCGACACGGGCCACAACTACGAGGAAGTGATCGACTTCCGCGATCGCCGTGCGCAAGAGCTCGGCGCCGAGCTGGTGGTCGGCCACGTCGAGGATTCGATCAAGCGCGGCACGGTCGTGCTGCGCCGCGAAACCGATTCGCGCAATGCCGCGCAGGCCGTCACGCTGCTGGAAACGATCGAGCAGCACGGTTACACGGCGCTGATCGGCGGCGCGCGCCGCGACGAAGAGAAGGCACGTGCGAAGGAACGCATCTTCTCGTTCCGCGATGAATTCGGCCAGTGGGACCCGAAGGCGCAGCGCCCGGAACTGTGGAGCCTGTACAACGCCCGCCTGCACAAGGGCGAGCATCTGCGCGTGTTCCCGATCTCGAACTGGACCGAGCTCGACGTGTGGCAGTACATCGCACGCGAGAATCTCGAACTGCCGTCGATCTACTACGCGCACCAGCGCGAGATCGTGCGCCGCAACGGGCTGCTCGTGCCGGTCACGCCGCTCACGCCGATGCGTGACGGCGAGACGAGCGAGCTCGCGCAAGTGCGCTTCCGCACGGTCGGCGACATCAGCTGCACGTGCCCGGTCGAGAGCGACGCGGACGACGTCGAGAAGATCATCGCCGAGACGGCGGTGACCGAGATCACTGAGCGCGGCGCGACCCGGATGGACGACCAGGCATCCGAAGCCGCGATGGAACAGCGCAAGAAGCAAGGTTATTTCTGAAGCACACGAGGACATTCACATCATGAGCATCATCGAGAACAACGAAGACCTCGGCGTGTTGCGCTTCATCACCGCGGGCAGCGTCGACGACGGCAAGAGCACGCTGATCGGCCGCCTGCTGTACGACAGCAAGGCCGTGCTGTCCGACCAGCTGTCCGCGCTGTCGCGCGCGAAGAACAAGCGCACGGTCGGCGACGAGCTCGATCTCGCGCTGCTGACGGACGGCCTCGAAGCCGAGCGCGAGCAGGGCATCACGATCGACGTCGCGTACCGCTACTTCGCGACCGCGAAGCGCAAGTTCATCATCGCCGACACGCCGGGCCACGAGCAGTACACGCGCAACATGGTGACGGGCGCATCGACCGCGCACGCGGCGATCGTGCTGATCGACGCGACGCGCATCACGGTCGAGAACGGCGTCGTGCAACTGCTGCCGCAGACCAAGCGCCACAGCGCGATCGTCAAGCTGCTCGGGCTGCAGCACGTGATCGTCGCGATCAACAAGATGGACCTCGTCGACTACAGCGAGGCGCGCTTCAACGAGATCCGCGACGCGTACGTCGCGCTCGCGAAGCAGCTCGGCCTGACCGACGTGCGCTTCGTGCCGGTGTCGGCGCTGAAGGGCGACAACATCGTCGGCGCGAGCGAGCGCATGCCGTGGTACGCGGGCGAGCCGCTGCTCGACGTGCTCGAGTCGCTGCCGGTCGAGACGCAGGCGCATGACGCGCTGCGCTTCCCGGTGCAGTGGGTCGCGCGCCAGGACGGCAGCTCGGCCGACGATTTCCGCGGCTACATGGGCCGGATCGAGTCGGGCGAAGTGAAGGTCGGCGACGCGATCGTCGTGCTGCCGTCGAACCGCACCGCGACCGTTGCCGAGATCGTCGCACCGGTGCCGGGCGGCACCGCGTCGGTCGCGCATGCGTTCGCGGGCCAGACGGTGACGATCCGTCTCGAAGAGGACGTCGACGTGTCGCGCGGCGACATGTTCGTCACGACGGCCGAGCCGGTCGAGCCGGCCAAGAAGCTGGAAGCCGACCTGTGCTGGTTCGACGACGCGCCGCTGTCGCAGCAGCGCAAGTACCTGCTGAAGCAGACCACCAGCACGGTCTTCGCGAAGATCGGCGCGGTCAAGCAGGTGCTCGACGTGCATACGCTGTCGCACGCGACCGACCGTCAGGAACTGAAGATGAACGACATCGGCCGCGTGGCGCTGACGCTGCAGAAGCCGATCGTCTGCGACACCTACGATGCGCACCCCGGTACGGGCGCGTTCGTGCTGATCGACGAGGCGACGCATCACACGGTCGCCGCGGGCATGATCCGCGCGTTCTCGGCGTAATCGTCAATCTGCGCGGCGGCGAACCGGCCGCCGCGGCAGGACCCTAGCGAAGCGACAAACATGGGCAAGGTATATCTGATCGGAGCAGGGCCGGGCGCCGCGGATCTCATCACGGTACGCGGCGTGCGGCTGCTCGAGCAGGCCGACGTCGTGCTGCACGACGCGCTCGTCGAGCCCGCGATGCTCGACTATGCGCCGAGCGCGCGCAAGATCGCGGTCGGCAAGCGCTGCGGGCAGCGTTCGACCGCGCAGCATTTCATCAACAAGCAGATCGTCGATGCGGCGCGCGAGCATGCATGCGTCGTGCGGCTGAAGGGTGGTGATCCGATGCTGTTCGGCCGAGCCGAAGAGGAAATGCGGGCGCTCGAAGCGGCCGGCATCGACTACGAGGTCGTGCCGGGCATCACCGCAGCGCTGGCCGGCGCGGCGACGCTGAAGCGTTCGCTGACGTTGCGCGGCGTGTCGCGCAGCGTCGCGTTCGCGACGCACAGCCGCGCACCGGGCAGCGACGAGATCCGCGAAGCCGCACGCGCCGATTCGATCGTCTACTACATGGGCCGCGACAGCGCGCCCGGCATCGCGCAGGAGCTGATCGACGCCGGCCGTGCGCCGGCGACGCCGGTGGCGATCGTCGAGGCCTGCAGCACCGCGCGCGAACGCACGCTGACGCTCACGCTCGCGCAGATGGCGGCCGGCGACGCGCAGGCGTGGCTCGATCCGGCGGAGCCGAGCCTGCTGATGATCGGCGATGCGTTCGCCGAACGCGCACGGCTCGCGCAGGCGGGCGATCCAATCCGCAATGCCGCCTGAGCGCGGCTCGAACGCAGTCCCAAACGAAAAAAGCGCTGGCAGATGCCGGCGCTTTTTCGTTGGGTACGACGAATGCGCCGGCTGCTACGTGTCGTCGCCGACCTGCTCGATGCAATAGCGCGCGACCGCGTCGAGCACGCCGTCGTCTTCGCCGACCGCCGTCGCGCAACGGATCTCGACGCCCGGATGCGCGGCGCGGCATGCGTCGACGAGCTGCGGCAGGTCGCGGCGGACATGGCCGCCCTGGCCGAAGAATACGGGCACCACGGTGATGCGCGCGCAGCCGGCCGCGACTTGCGCGGCCACGGCCTCACCGAGCGACGGCGTCATCAGTTCGAGGAACGCGAGCGACACCTGCGCGGCCGGGGAGGCGCCGCGCAGCCGCGCGGCGAGCCGCTCGAACGGCTCGGCCCAGCGCGGGTCGCGGGCGCCGTGGCCGAACAGGACGATACCGTGCGAATGCATGTCGAAGCCTCCGTCGCGACGCGGCGCTCAGTGCCGGTCGACCCATTTGAGCGCGAACAGGCCGAGCGCGAGATAGATGAGGCCCGGCGTCGCGGCGGTGAGCGGCGCGGGCCACGTGTTCAGCGTGCCGATGTGCGAGAACAGCGTGTTGAGCAGCTGGAAGCTCATGCCGAGCATGATGCCGCCGAACACCTTCACGCCGACCACGCCGGCCCGCGTGTGCAGATACGCGAACGGCAGCGACAGCACGAGCATCACGAACACCGCGAACGGATACAGCAGCTTGCGCCACAGCGCGATGTCGTAGCGCTGCGTGTCCTGCTGGTTTTCGCGCAAGTGCTGGATGTAGCGGAACAGGTTGATGATCGACATGCGCTCCGGCGACACGAGCAGCACCGACAGGATCTGCGGCGTCAGGTCGGACCGCAGCCGGTATTCGGGCAGCGACACCTGCTGCGACCGGTACACGGGGTTCAGCGCATCGGCCGGCTGGCCGCTGATCGGCTTGATCGGCGTCAGCTCGGTTTCGGTGACGCCCGTCAGCAGCCAGTGGCCGGGCGGCTCGTAGCGGCCGGTCTGCGCGATCCGCACGTTCTGCAGCTGGAATTTCGAGTCGAATTCGTAGATGCGCACGTTGCTGATCGTCGAGTCGGGCGACAGGCTGCCGACGTTGACGAAGCGCGTGACCTGCTCGCCGTTCTCGCGGGCCGCGAGCGTGTCCTTCACCCACACGCCCGACTGGAAGTTCGACGACACCGATGCGCCGAGCGCCTGCAGCCGCACGCGTTCGGACAACTGGTCGGCGTACGGGCCGACGAATTCGCCGATCAGGTAGGTGACGATCACGAGCGGCACGCCGATCTTCAGCAGCGAGCGCAGCGCCTGGTTGGTCGCGAGGCCCGACACGCGGAAGATCGTGAATTCCGAGTTCGCGGCCATCTGCGCGAACACGTAGATCGCGCTGATCAGCGCGGCGACCGGGATGATCTCGTAGAAGCGCGACGGCGTCTGCAGCGCGACGCGCAGCACCGCGTAGCCGAACTTGTAGTTGCCGTGCCCGACCGAATTCAGTTCGCTGATCAGGTCGAAGAAGAAGAACAGACCAGAGAACGCGAACAGGATGAAGACGAACGTGACGTAAATTTGCCGCGCGAAGTACTTTTCATAGAGCCGCATCGATCATGCTCCCGAGCGGCCGAACAGCGCGCGTGTCAACAGCGGACGATTGCGCACGCGCAACCAGAAAATGAATGCGACGATCGCCGCGACGAGCACGTGCAGGCCGACCAGACCGACGCCGAACGACATCTTGCCCTGCTCGATCTGCGCCTGCACGACGTTCAGCAGGTTCGAGTACGTGAGGTAGATCAGCACGGCCATCACGAGGTTGATCGTGCGGCTGCGGCGCGGGTTCTGGTACGAGAGTGGGATGCCGAGCACCATCAGGTTGATCGCGATCAGCGGCAGCCCCGCGCGCCATGCGAATTCCGCGAGGTTGTCGCGCGTCGGGTTGCGCAGCAGGTCGGGCGTGGGCGTGCTGTTGGTGGTCTGCACGTTGACGACCGGCTTGCTCGTGATCTTCACGCCGTAGCGCTCGAACTCCATGATCTTGAAGTTCGGCTGGCCGGGCGTACCGTCGTAGCGGCGGCCGTCCTCGAGGACGACGAAGCGATCGCCGTCCTTCGAGGTTTCCGTATGGCCGGTTTGCGACACGACCACGTTGAGCTTGCCGTTTTCCGTCGACGTGACGAAGACGTTCTGCACCTTGCTCTGGTCGGGCGACATCTTCTCGATGAAGAACACCCGATGGTTCGCGGCCGATTCGCGGAACTGACCGGGCGCGAGCAGCGAGATTTCGTCGCGCTGCTGGAAGCGCGCCTTGATCAGCTTGCTCTGCTGGTTCGACCACGGCCAGCCGACGAACGCGAAGAACGTGATCAGCAGGATGATCGGCGCGGCGAACACGCCGATTGGCTTGATGAGGCGGGTGAGGCTCACGCCAGACGCGAGCCACACGACCATTTCGGAGTCCCGGTACCACCGGGTCAGCACGAACAGGATCGACACGAACAGCGTGACGACCAGCATCACGGCGAGATAGCCGATCACGGTCAGGCCGATCAGCACGAGCACGTCCCGCGGATCGATTTCGCCGGACGCGGCGTAGCCGACGATGCGAATCATCATCGTCGTGAGCATGATCGTGAGCAGCACCATGAACACGGCGCCAGCCGTATACGCAAGCTCGCGCTGGAGGGAGCGTTCGAAGATCATTCTTGATGAGAAGAGGGCGGGAGGCTGCGCACGCGTGGTGGGGCGCTCGCGCCGCCACGGGAAAAATAGCGGATAATTGCGGCTTTCATCCTTAGCCCAGATTTTATCCGAGGACAAGCGCGATGGACTTTAGCATAAAAGGCTGTGATTGGAGCAAAGGCGAAGCCAAGGGGTTCCTGACCGGGAAGTCCGACTGCATCGTGCTCGGCATCTTCGAGGCGCAGACGCTGTCGGGCGCGGCGCTCGACATCGACACGGCCACCAAGGGGCTGATCTCGCGCGTGGTGAAGGCCGGCGACATGGACGGCAAGCGCGGCAAGACGCTGTTCCTGCACGAAGTATCGGGCATCGGCGCGTCGCGCGTGCTGCTCGTCGGGCTCGGCAAGCAGGATGCTTTCAATCAGAAAGCCTACAACGATGCGGTGACGGCCGCGTGGCGCGCGCTGCTGGCGACCAAGGTCGTCCAGGTCACGTTCTCGCTCGCGCAACTGCCGGTCGACGAGCGCAGCTCCGACTGGGGCGTGCGCGCCGCGATCCTCGCGCTGCGCAACGAGACGTACCGCTTCACGCAGATGAAGAGCAAGCCGGAACCGGCGTCGCACACGCTCAAGCGCGTCGTGTTCAGCGTCGATCCGGCCGACGAAAAGGCCGCGAAGGTCGCGATCAAGCAGGCCGTCGCGCTCGCGAACGGGATGGATCTGACCCGCGACCTTGGCAACCTGCCGGGCAACGTCTGCACGCCGACCTACCTGGGCAACACCGCGAAGCAGATCGCGAAGGATTGGGGCCTGAAGGCCGAAGTGCTCGGGCTCAAGCAGATCCAGGCGCTGAAGATGGGGTCGTTCCTGTCGGTCGCGCGCGCATCGGTCGAGCCGCCGCAGTTCATCGTGCTGCACTACCAGGGCGGCGCCGCGAAGGCCGCGCCGGTCGTGCTGGTCGGCAAGGGCATCACGTTCGATACGGGCGGCATCTCGCTGAAGCCGGGCGAAGGCATGGACGAGATGAAGTACGACATGTGCGGCGCGGGCTCGGTGCTCGGCACGATCCGCGCGGTCGCCGAGATGGGCCTGAAGATCAACGTCGTCGCGATCGTGCCGACCTGCGAGAACATGCCGGGCGGCAACGCGACGAAGCCGGGCGACATCGTCACCAGCATGAAGGGGCTGACGATCGAGGTCCTGAACACCGACGCCGAAGGCCGCCTGATCCTGTGCGACGCACTCACGTATGCCGAGCGCTTCAAGCCGGCCGCCGTGATCGACGTCGCGACGCTGACGGGCGCGTGCGTGATCGCGCTGGGCGGCCACAACAGCGGGCTGTTCTCGACCAACGACGCGCTCGCGGGCGAACTGCTCGACGCATCGCGCGAGGCGAACGACCCGGCATGGCGCATGCCGCTCGACGACGAATACCAGGATCAGCTGAAGTCGAATTTCGCGGATCTCGCGAACATCGGCGGGCGTCCGGCCGGCGCCGTGACGGCCGCATGCTTCCTGTCGCGCTTCACCGACAGCTATCCGTGGGCTCACCTCGACATCGCGGGCACCGCATGGAAGGGCGGTGCCGCGAAGGGCGCGACGGGGCGTCCGGTGCCGCTGCTCGCGCAGTTCCTGATCGACCGCGCCGGCCAGTGATGGCGGGGCGGACGACGCCGCGGGTGCGCGGGCAATGACGCGGATCGATTTCCACTCGAACGTCGGCGATTCGCTCGCGTACGCGTGCCGGCTGCTGCGCAAGGCCTATCTGGCCGGGCAGCCAGTCGTCGTGCTCGCCGAGCCCGCGCGCCTGCGCGTGCTCGACGAGCGGCTCTGGACGTTCTCGCCGCTCGATTTCATCCCGCATTGCGGCGTCGACAGCGAGCACGCAGCCGGTACGCCGATCGTGCTGGCCGCCGATCTCGACCGCGCGCCGCATCATCACGTGCTGCTGAACCTCGGCGCGACCGTGCCCGCGCAGTTCGCCCGCTTCGAGCGCCTGCTCGAAGTGGTCGGCAACGCGCCGGACGAGCTGGCCGCGGGCCGCGACCGCTACCGGTTCTACCGCGACCGCGGCTACGCGCTGAACAACTACAAGCAGGGCGGCTAGCCGCAACCGTCGACGGAGTGTTCCCGTGACAGAAGACGATTCATCCTCGATCCCGACGCTGACCGACGTGCTGGTGCCCGGCAAGCCGGCGCCGGCGCGCTCGCCCGCGTCTGCCGCACCCGGGCCGCACGGAAGCGCGGCGATTCCGGTGCTCACCGACGTGATCGCACCGGGCGCCGCCGCGGCCGCGCCGGCCGAATCCCGTCAAACCGAAGCCGACCCCGATTCCGTCGTGGTCGAACCCGTGCCGACACCGCACGTGCCGACCGTCGAGTTGCCGGGCGACGTGGCGATGGCCGCCGCTGCGGGCGACACCGATGCGCCGGCCGGACCCGGCGCATCGGAGCACGTGGTTGCCGAAGAGGTGGCGGTGATGACGGCGCCGCTGCGCTCGTCGCTGGTCGATGACGGTCTGCCGCAGCACACGTTCGCCCCGATTGCGCACGAAGCGGCCGGGCACGCGCCGGACGCGGCAATGCCGGAGGCGGTCCTGCCGAGCGCAGCGCTGCAACCGGAAGCATCGGACGCCGCCGCGCTGACGCCGGAAGATGCGCAGCACATCGCCGAACGGCTTCGCAATCGCCTGACGAACTATCTGACCGGGCCGGGGCGCGAGGCCATCGAAGCGCGTTGTCGCGATGCGCTGCACGAGCATTCGGCCTGGCTGGTCGGCCAGGTCACGCGCGAAGTCGCCCTCGCGCTGGAAACCGAGGTGATGGACTGGGTACGCGATGCGGTCGATGAAGAGATCGCCCGCCGCCGCGCCGGTCACTCCGGCTGAACGGCAATCGCTCGCGGCGGTGAAAAGGGGGCGGTCCAGTAAGGGCCTGCGAAGCCGGCGGTGATGTGCCGCCGGTCGGGCGGTACGCGGTTGCCTGCCTGCCACGCCCTGCACACCGCGTCGGTGCGTCGCGCGGATATCCGATTCAGCGAACCGACAGCACCCACTGGGCGAGCGTGCGGGCTTCGGTGCCCGTCAGTTGCGTGTTGGCGGGCATCGGCACGCTGCCCCATACGCCGACGCTGCCTTTCACTATCGATTGCGCAAGATAATCGGCGGCGTCGTTGCGCGTCGCGTACTTGCCGGCGATGTCGTGGAACGACGGACCCATCAGCGGCTTGCCGATCGCATGGCAGGCCATGCAGTTCTTGCGCTGCGCGAGCGCGAGCCCGTCGGCCTGGTCGGCGCGCGCCGCCGCCGCGCCGCCGGTCAGCAGCGTCGCGAGCAGCACGCGCAATATCGTCTGTTTCATGCGGTTCTCCGCCGGCGGGGATGGCCGGCTTCATGGTCCGCGCATTATAGAAGCAAAGGGGAAGCACGTTTTGCGCGTTCCCCCGGTGGCCCGTTTATCGGGGTCGCATGAGATGGTGCCCTGCCTCAACCCGTGACCGCCCCTTGGTTCGCCGGCCGGGCAAGCGCCGCGAATTTCGCGAGCACGCCGCGCGTATAGCGCGGCGCGGGCTGCCGCCACGCGGCGCGGCGGCGTGCGAGTTCCGCATCGTCGACGTTCAGTTGCAGCAGCAGCCGGTGCGCGTCGATCGTGATCGAATCGCCTTCCTGCACGAGTGCGATCGTGCCGCCGACGAACGCCTCCGGCGCGACGTGGCCGACCACCATGCCCCAGGTGCCGCCCGAGAAGCGGCCGTCCGTGATGAAGCCGACCGATTCGCCAAGCCCCTTGCCGATGATCGCGGACGTCGGTGCGAGCATTTCCGGCATGCCGGGGCCGCCCTGCGGGCCGAGGTAGCGCAGCACGAGGATGTCGCCCGCCCGGATCCGGTCGCCGAGGATCGCATCCATCGCGCTCTGCTCGTCGTCGAACACGCGCGCCGGGCCCGTGATCACCGGGTTTTTCAGGCCGGTGATTTTCGCGACCGCGCCGTCTTCCGCGAGATTGCCCTTCAGGATCGCCAGATGGCCTTCCTTGTACAGCGCGCGGTCGATCGGAAAGATCACGTCCTGATCCGCGCGCGGCGCGGCCGGCACGTCCTTCAGCTCGTCGGCGATCGTGCGGCCGGTGATCGTCATGCAGTCGCCGTGCAGCAGCCCCGCATCGAGCAGGATCTTCAGCACCTGCGGAATCCCGCCGGCCCGGTGCAGGTCGGTCGCGACGTACTGTCCCGACGGCTTCAGGTCGCAGATCACCGGTACCCGCTTGCGGATGCGTTCGAAGTCGTCGATCGTCCAGTCGACCTCGGCCGCGTGCGCGATCGCGAGATAGTGCAGCACCGCATTGGTCGAGCCGCCGGTGGCCATGATCACCGACACCGCGTTCTCGATCGATTTCTTCGTGATGATGTCGCGCGGCTTCAGGTCGCGTTTCACGGCCTCGACCAGCACGCGCGCCGATTCGGCGGCCGAATCGACTTTCTCCTGGTCGGGATTCGCCATCGTCGACGAATACAGCAGCGACATCCCGAGCGCCTCGAACGACGAGCTCATCGTGTTCGCGGTGTACATCCCGCCGCACGAACCCGACGTCGGGCACGCGTTCTTCTCGACGCCTTCGAAATCCTCCTGCGACATCCGGCCCGCGGTGAATTCGCCGACAGCCTCGAACGACGACACGATCGTCAGGTCGCGACCTTTCCAGTTGCCCGGGCGGATCGTGCCGCCGTACACGTAGATGCCCGGCACGTTCAGGCGCGCGAGCGCGATCATGCCGCCCGGCATGTTCTTGTCGCAGCCGCCGACGACCACCACGCCGTCCATCCACTGGCCCTGCACGCAGGTTTCGATGCAGTCGGCGATCACTTCGCGCGACACGAGCGAGTACTTCATCCCTTCGGTGCCCATCGACATGCCGTCCGAAATCGTCGGCGTGCCGAAGATCTGCGGGTTCGCGCCGGCCGCCTTCACGGCGTCGACCGCCGCGTCCGACAGCCGCTGCAGGCCGGAATTGCACGGCGTGATCGTCGAATGGCCGTTCGCGATGCCGATCATCGGCTTGTCGAAATCGTCCTTCTGGTAGCCGAGCGCGTAGTACATCGAGCGGTTCGGCGAACGGGCCACGCCTTGCGTGATGTTTTTAGAGCGGCGGTTGTACGACATGGGGAGCTCCATCGTTGTTTTGGCGACGCCGGCGCGAACAGTGCGCCGGGTGGGTCGATCAAGCATGGAGTTTCCGTTCTGGGATGTCCAATATATTATTTGTCACCTATTAAGTCGTTTTACGAATGAGTCGAGCATGGCCGATCCGATCCCCGACCTGCGCCAGTGGCGCTATTTCGCGACCGTCGCCGACGAGCGCCATTTCGGCCGCGCGGCCGAGCGGCTGTCGATGACGCAGCCGCCGTTGTCGCAGGCGATCCGCGCGCTCGAGGACGCGCTCGGCGTCGCGCTGTTCGTGCGCACCAAGCGCTCGGTCGCGCTGACGGCGGTCGGCGCGGCGCTGCTGCCGGAGGTGCGCCGGCTGCTCGCGTCGGCCGATGCGCTGCCGCCGATGGCGCGGCGGCTCGCGCGCGGCGAGGCCGGCTCGCTGTCGCTCGCGTTCGTGTCGACCGCCGATTACGGGCTGCTGCCGTCGTTGCTGCGCGCGTTCGGCGCGCGCTATCCGCAGGTGCGGCTGCAGCTCACGGAAGCGACGAGCGACGTGCAGATCGACGAACTCGTCGCCGGGCGCATCGACGCCGGGCTTATCATTCCGCCCGTGCCGCCGCGCCACGCGGCCGGGCTGTCGTACCTGCCCGTCGTGCGCGAGCCGCTGGTGGTCGCGATGCCGGCCGGGGCGTCCGACGCGCCCGAGGACGAGCCCGTGCAGCTCGCCGACGTCGCCGCGTTTCCGCTCGTGATCTTTCCGCGCCGTTTGGCGCCCGGCTTTTATGACATCATTACGGGCTGCTACGGCGCGGCGGGGGAAACTCCGCGCATCGGCCAGGAGGCGATCCAGATGCAGACGATCGTCAGCCTCGTGTCGGCCGGCATGGGCGTCGCACTGGTGCCGCAATCGCTGCGTAACCTGCGGCGCACCGGCGTGGTCTACCGGCCGCTCGCCGGTCACGCGCCGGTCGTCGAGACGGGCCTCGTGTGGCGCACCGGCGACGTGAGCCCCGTGCTCGCCGGCTTCATCGACGTCGTGCGCGCGCAGGGTCCGGCCGCGTGACGTGAACGATGGCGCGCGGGCGCCGTCCAACGCGCGGTCCTGCACGTGTGCGACGGCCGTACCGTATTCGAAAACTTCTTCGCTAACCCATGATCATTCACCCGAATTTCGACCCCGTTGCGATCCATCTCGGGCCGCTGGCCGTGCGCTGGTACGGCCTCATGTATCTCGTCGGCTTCATCGCGGCGATCGTCGTCGGCCGGATCCGCCTGAAGCTGCCGTATGTCGCCGCGCAGGGCTGGACCGCGAAGGACATCGACGACATGATGTTCTACGGCGTGCTCGGCACCGTGCTCGGCGGCCGGCTCGGCTACGTGCTGTTCTACAAGGCCGATTTCTACTTCTCGCATCCGCTCGACGTGTTCAAGGTGTGGGAAGGCGGCATGTCGTTTCACGGCGGCTTCCTCGGCGTGACGCTCGCGATGATGCTGTTCGCGTGGCAGCGCAAGCGGCACTGGCTGCAGGTCACCGATTTCGTCGCGCCGATGGTGCCGTTGGGGCTGGCAGCGGGGCGGCTCGGCAATTTCATCAACGGCGAGCTGTGGGGCCGCGTGACCGATCCGACGGCGCCGTGGGCGATGCTGTTCCCGGGGGCGATGCGCGACGACGCGGCATGGCTGCCGAAACATCCGGCACTCGTCGAGAAGTGGCATCTCGCCGACGTGTTCATGCAATACCAGATGCTGCCGCGCCATCCTTCGCAGCTCTATGAAATCGCGCTCGAGGGCATCGCGCTGTTCTTCGTGCTGTTCCTGTTCGCGCGCAAGCCGCGGCCGATGGGCGCGATATCCGCGCTGTTCCTGATCGGTTATGGCCTCGCACGTTTCACGGTCGAGTTCGCGCGCGAGCCCGACGACTTCCTCGGCCTGCTCGCGCTCGGCCTGTCGATGGGGCAGTGGCTGTCGCTGCCGATGATCCTCGCGGGTATCGCGATGATGGTCTGGGCGTATCGC
Organism: Burkholderia sp. BCC0398; assembly: GCF_902833245.1. Classification (NCBI taxonomy): domain Bacteria; kingdom Pseudomonadati; phylum Pseudomonadota; class Betaproteobacteria; order Burkholderiales; family Burkholderiaceae; genus Burkholderia; species Burkholderia sp. BCC0398. The sequence continues at coordinate 107,497 of NZ_CADFEM010000007.1, read as the reverse complement.
CGTCGCGCGGCGAACGCGAATGCGGCTGCTTGAAGTGGCTGCGTGAGGTCGCTGCATGACGCGGTATCGATGTACGCGCGATCGGCGTGCGCATCGGTTACCCGGATGCACATGAAAAACGCCGGCCCTCGGGCCGGCGTTTTCGTTTCCGACAACGGCGCGATGCGCGTTACTGCGTTACTTCATCTGCACGGAGCCGTTGACGGTGACCGACACGGTGGCCTTGCCGCCTTCGACCGCGATCGGCGCACTCATCTTCGCGCTGTCCATCGGCGCCGCGGCCATCGCCATCATGCGCGGGTACGGCTGCACGTTGCGGCCGCTGCCGACGTTCACGTCGCGGATCGTGTAGCTGTTGTAGCCGAACGCCTTCGCGGCTTCGTCCGCGCGGGCGCGGAACGACTTGATCGCTTCGGTCGTGAGCTTCTGCTCGGCCGTGCGCTGCGCTTCCGGCGACAGCGAGAACTCGACGTTCGCAACCTGCATCAGGTTCGACAACTGGCCTGCCAGCTTCGACGCCGCGGCGAAATCGCGCGATTCGAGCGCGACCTCGGTGCGGCCGCGCCATGCGGAGATCTTGCCGTCGCGATCGGTGCTCGGATACACGGAGAACGCGCCCGTGTGCGCGGTGACGCCCGACACGCCCTTCGCCTGCGACAGCGCCGCATCCGCGCGCTGGTTCAGCTGCGCGGTGAGGCTGCCCGGGTCCTTGGCCTGCTGCTCGTAGAACAGCGTGATGTGGATGATGTCCTGCGGCACGTCGGCGCTGGCCTGCGACGAAAGCGACAGCACGCCGGCCGGCTCGGGAAAGTGCGGGTTCGCCGTCTGGGCGTGCGCGGCGGGCGACGCGAGCGTCAGCGCGACGGGAACGGCGGCGGCGAGAGCGAGCGACAGCGCGAGTGCGGATTTCTTGGTCATTGTTGGACTCCTTGTGCGAGGGCGCGCACGCGGATCACGCGTGCGCGACGCGGGCGTACCGCGCGACGAAAAAAACGACGGCCGGCCGATCGGCCGACAGCGGTTGCTTAGGCTGCGCGAAAGCGCCGCGAGTTCCGTTGCGGCAGTGCGTACTGAACAGATTTGACCTTTTGGCCGGTGCCTACTTCATCAACTTTTCGGTGATGAACCGCCATTCCGCGCGCGTGACGGGCGTGATCGACAGCCGGTTGCCGCGGGCGAGCACGCGCATGTCGGCGAGCTCGTCGTGCTCGCGCAGCGCGGCGAGCGGCACGAGCGGCGACTTCTTCACGAAGCGCACGTCGACGAGCAGCCAGCGTGGCGCTTCCTGCGTCGATTTCGGGTCGTAATAGGGGCTTTTCGGATCGAACTGTGTGGGATCGGGGTAGGGCGTGGACGATACTTCGGCGAGGCCCGCGATGCCCGGCTCGGGGCAGCTCGAGTGATAGAACAGCACGCCGTCGCCGATCTTCATCGTGTCGCGCATGAAATTACGCGCTTGATAATTGCGCACGCCGGTCCACGGCAGCGAGCGCTGCGGTGCGTTGGCGAGATCGTCGATGCTTGCTTCGTCCGGTTCGGACTTCATCAGCCAATATTGCATGGATCGTAATCGACGCAGAAGGGGCATGAGGGTCTGTTTGCATGCGGAACGCGCACCCCAAACGAAAAATACAATTCACGGGAATGCCCGAAATCGCCCGCATGGCGGCGTCGCTCGTCACTTGTTTGGCTCGGCCAAACGGCGCTCCTCACTTCTTGCCCTGCGAGCGATTTCGGGCATTCGCATGCGCGTTCCGCATGCAAACAGCCCCTCAAAAAGGAAACGGCATCGGGAGTTCCCGATGCCGTTGGATAGGCCCCCGCCTTGGCCGCTAGGCCGGCATCCTGAACCTGAGGTTCAGAATTGGTCGCAGTTAGCAGCACTTCGGGTACATCAGACAGAGTGACGCGCGCGCCCGTGCTACAAATTTCCGCAACCGTGCACATGGCATTGGTTCAAGGAATATATGACCTTGGCGAACCAGGCAGGGAAGCTGACTGAACTGTGTTTCGATGCGCCAATTTGACCACCGTTGACCGTCGAGATCAAGCGGAATCGACGCATCGTTTCAAACGTTACTGCGTCTCGTGCTGTGCGAGCACCGCGCCGAGCTGTTCGTTCATCTGGTGCATTGTACGACGGATTTCTTCCGCCGGAAATGCTTCACCGTGCCGCACGCTCGTTTGCAGCCGCAGCAATTCCGACGCAAGCGACAGCGCCGCCATCACCGCGATGCGATCGGTGCCGCGCACCGAGCTGTTCGAGCGGATTTTCGACATTTCGGCATCGACGCGCGCGACCGCTTCGAGCAGCGCCGCTTCGGTCTCGGCCGAACAGGCGAGCCGATAGGGCTGACCGAGAATCGAGACTTCGATCTGCTTGGTGCTCATGCATGTTCTCCGTGGCTGGCCGCGTCATCGCCATCCGTGCGCGCCTGCGCATCCAGCAGGTCGAGCTGGTTGTCGGCTTGCTCCGCGCTCTTCGAGCGCGGCAGCTTTTCGAGAATCGCGTTCAGTTTCACCTGGGCGTCGTCGATCTTCGCCGACAGCGTGTCGCGCTCGGCCGCGAGCGCATTGCGTTCGTCGCGCAGCTGCGCGAGTTCCGCGCGGACCGTATCCGCTTCCGCGCGCAATTGCGCGACCTGCTCCTCGAGCGCGAGCCGTTCCGAGTGATAGCGCTTGTTCAGCGAAATCAGACGGCCAATATTTTGAGACAGGGTTTCGAGTTCGTTGAGCATTTGCTGCGTCCTCTAAAGACCCAGCATTTTAGCGCGGAATACCGCGCAATCCGACATCTGTAACGTTTCCAGTCGTAACACCCCTGCTTCTTGCCGCGAATAGGCATGTCCGACGCCGGTCCGGACGCTTCCTTGACGCTCGCGCGACCGGCTCCTAAACTGGCGCCGCCTCGGTGCTCGCGCGCAGGATGCGCGGTTAAACGGGAAGCAGGGTGCGGGCTCCGCGAGCGCGCCAACCTGCGCTGCCCCCGCAACGGTAAGCGGCCGCGTCGCGTGACGCAGGCCGGCTCTGGCGCGTTTCGCGTGCAGGTCGCACGCAGGCGCGGGCCACTGCGCGTCATCGCGCGGGAAGGCGAGCCGGACCGCCGCCAGCCCGGATACCGGCCGAGACGGGGAGCCCGCAAGGGCTCCATGACGCGCGGCCTGCGGGGAAGCGGGGCGCGCAATGCTTCACGGAACGTTCTTCGATGCCGACCCCAATCGTTCGCCACGCGCCCCTGTCGCGCCCGGCCGGCCACCGCAAGCGGATGCACCGCGCGTCGGGCGCGCGGCCGTGCGCCGCATGAGCGCCGCGCGCGCCACCGTCATCTGGGCCGCGCTGGCCGCCGTGGTCGCGCTGCTGTTCGTCGCGTCGCTGTCGATCGGCAGCGTGCCGATGTCGCCGTGGCAGGCGCTCGCGTCGCTCGTGCCGCACGGCGGCGATACCTTGTTTGCCGATATCGTCCGGACGCTGCGCCTGCCGCGCGCGCTCGCGGGTTTCGCGTGCGGCGCGCTGCTCGCGCTGGCCGGCGCGTTGTTGCAGGTGCTGCTGCGCAATCCGCTCGCGGAGCCGTACGTGCTGGGCGTGTCCGGCGGCGCGGCCGGCTTCGCGCTCGTCGCGATGATCGCGGGCGGCGCATGGTGGCTCGTCGACGCATCGGCGTTCGCCGGTTCGCTCGTCTCGGTCGCGCTCGTGCTCGGTCTCGCGAGGCGCGAGCTGTGGCGCGGCGAATCGCGCGACGCATCGCCGCGGCTGCTGCTCACGGGCGTCGTGATCGCGGCGGGGTGGGGCGCGCTCGTCACGCTGTTGCTGTCGCTCGCGCCCGATGCACGGCTGCGCGGCATCATCTTCTGGCTGACCGGCGACCTGAACGGCGCGACGGCGCCGTGGTTCGCGTGGGGCGCGCTGTTGCTGAGCGCATGCGCCGCGCTGCCGGCCGCGCCGCAACTGAACGTGCTGCTGCGCGGCGACGCGACCGCGCAGGCGCTCGGCGTGCCGGTCGCGCGGCTGCGCGTGCGGATCTATCTCGTCGCGTCGCTGGCCGCCGCGGCCGCGGTCACGACGGCCGGTACGATCGGCTTCGTCGGCCTCGTCGTGCCGCACGCGTTGCGGCTCGCGTTCGGCAACGACCAGCGGATGCTGCTGCCGGCCGCGATGCTCGCGGGCGGTGGCGGCGTGATGGCGGCCGACCTGCTCGCGCGCACCGCGATCGCGCCCGCACAATTGCCGGTGGGCGTGATGACCGCGTTGATCGGCGTGCCCGTGTTCCTGTGGATGTTGCTGAGGAGGCCGATGCGATGACAGGCACCGCAGCACCGCACGCCGCTGCCGGCGACATGCGCTACATGGCCGTCGACCTGACGCTGAAGGCCGGCGCGCGCACGCTGCTCGACCGCTTCACGCACGCGTTCCGCCCCGGCGAGATCTGGTGCGTCGCCGGGCCGAACGGCGCGGGCAAGACGACGCTGCTCGCCACGCTCGCGGGACTGCAGCCGCCCGCCGGCGGACACGTCGAGATCGACGGTCGGCCGCTTGCCGCATGGCGTCCCGAGCAACTCGCGCAGCGCCGCGCGCTGATGCCGCAGCAACTGCACGATGCGTTCAGCGCGACCGTGTTCGACACGGTGCTGCTCAACCGCTTTCCATATCTCGGCGGCTGGGGTTGGGAGCGCGACGGCGACCGCGCGGCCGCGCGCGAGGCGCTCGCGACATTCGACCTGAACCCGCTCGCGTCGCGCGACGTGATGTCGCTGTCGGGCGGCGAGCGGCAGCGGGTCGCGCTGGCCGCGACGCTGTGCCAGGATGCGCCGCTGATGTTGCTGGACGAACCGCTCGCGCATCTCGACCTGCATCACCAGATCGACTGCCTGACCGCGCTGGCCGCCTGGCTCGCGGCGGGCCCGCGCACGGTGATGTTTTCGTGTCACGACCTGAATCTCGCGCGGCGTTTCGCGACGCATGCGCTGTTGCTCGACGGCCGCGGGCATGCGTGGGCCGGCCGCGTGCATGATGTGCTGACACCGGAGCGCGCGAGCGACGCGTTCGGCTATCCGCTCGTGCTGATCCGCGAGAACGGCCGCGATGCGCTGTTGCCGGCGTGGCCCGCGCGACAATGATCTTTCCCGTTCCGAATTTTCCGATGCGCGGCGCATGCCGCGCCCACCATACGGCCCCTCGATGACCACTTCGACCCAATTCCCGCCCGCGATCGCGCCGCTAGACGACGCGCTGCGCACGCGCCTGCAGCATGTGATCGACCACAAGACCAAGCCGCCCGGCAGCCTCGGCCAGCTCGAGGCGCTCGCGCTGCAGATCGGCCTGATCCAGCGCACCGAGCGGCCGGTCGTGCAGCGTCCGGTGACGATCGTGTTCGCGGGCGACCACGGGATCGCGGCCGAGGGCGTCAGCCCTTATCCGCAGGCGGTGACCGCGCAGATGGTCGCGAACTTCCTCGCCGGCGGCGCGGCGATCAACGCGTTCTCGGGCGTCGCGCAGAGCACGCTCGAGATCGTCGATGCGGGCGTCGCGTCGCCGCTGCCGCTGTCGGACCGGCTGGTGTCGGTTCCGGTCGCGCGCGGCACGCGCAACTTCGCGGCGGAACCCGCGATGACGCGTGAAGAAGCGATGACGGCGCTGGCCGCGGGCGCGGCGCGCGTGCGCCTGCACGCGTCGCTCGGCACGAACGTGATCGGCTTCGGCGAGATGGGGATCGCGAATACGTCGTCGGCCGCGTGCCTGATGAGCCGCCTGCTCGACGTGCCGATCGACGCCTGCGTCGGCCGCGGCACGGGCCTCGACGATCAGGGCCTCGCGCACAAGCGTGCGGTGCTCGGTCGCGCGCTCGTCAAGCACTCGCATGCGATCGCGCCGCTCGACGTGCTCGCGACGTTCGGCGGCTTCGAGATCGCGATGATGACCGGCGCGTACCTCGCGGCCGCGAGCGAGCGGATGACGATCCTCGTCGACGGCTTCATCGCGACCGCCGCGCTGCTCGTCGCCGAGCGCATCGCGCCCGGCGTGCGCGACTACTGCGTGTTCTCGCATACGTCGCACGAGGCCGGCCACCGGCGCATGCTCGAGCATTTCGGCGCGAAGCCGCTGCTCGCGCTCGACCTGCGGCTCGGCGAAGGCACGGGCGCCGCGCTCGCGCTGCCGCTGGTGCGCGCGGCGGCCGCGTTCCTCAGCGAGATGGCGAGCTTCGAATCCGCCGGCGTCGACGATCGTGACGCCTGAGCGCGTGCGCGGCATGCGCGCCGAGCTGCGCTACTTCTTCGTCGCGCTCGGCTATTTCACGCGCGTACCCGTGCCGCGCTCGATCGGCTACGCGGCCGGCGATCTCGACCAGGCCGCGCGCTATTTCCCGCTCGTCGGCGCGTGCGTCGGCGCGTGGGGCGCGCTCGTCTATCTCGTCGCGCTGCGCGTGCTGCCGCCATCGATCGCGGTCGGGCTGTCGATGGCCGCGACGCTGCTCGCGACCGGCGCGTTCCACGAAGACGGCCTCGCCGACAGTTGCGATGCGTTTGGCGGCGGTTACACGCGCGACGACGTGCTGCGCATCATGCACGATTCGCGGATCGGCACGTTCGGCGCCGTTGCGCTCGTGATCGCGCTCGGCCTGAAATGGCAGGCGCTGGCGTCGATGCTGCCGCTGCGCGCCGCATGGACGATGATCGCCGCGCACGCGGCGAGCCGCGCGATGGCCGTGAGCCTGCTGATGACGCTCGACTACGTGCGGCCCGAAGGCAAGGCGAAGCCGGTCGCGCAACGAATGGACGCACGTGCGGCGTGCGTCGCGGCGGTGTTCGGACTGCCGTGGCTGTTCTGGCCGGACTGGCGCATGGGCGTTGCCGCCTGCGTGGCGCTCGTGCTCGTGCGCGCGTGGGCGGCCCGCTATTTCGTGAAGCGGATCGGCGGTTATACGGGCGACTGTCTCGGCTTCGCGCAGCAACTGGGCGAACTGGCGATCTATCTGGTGGTGCTCGGATGGACGTCGTCCTGATCCGTCATCCGGCCGTCGGCATCGAGCCGGGCGTCTGCTATGGGCGCAGCGACGTGCCGCTCGCCGAATCGGCCGATGGCGGCGCGCAGGCCGTGCGCATGCATCTGGCGGAACTAAGTGCGCCGTCGCCCGAACAGGTGCGGACGAGCCCGCTGACGCGCTGCGCGTCGGTTGCCGAACGGCTCGCGCGGGCATTCGACGTACCGCTGCTGGGCGATGACGACTGGCAGGAAATGGATTTCGGCGCGTGGGAAATGCAGCGCTGGGACGATATCGATCGCGCAGCGCTCGATGCGTGGGCGGCCGACCTGATGCATGCGTGCGCGCACGGCGGAGAAAGCGTCGCGCGATTCGTCGCGCGGGTGGCGCGGCAGGCCGATGCGCTTGCGGCGTTCGACGGACCGCAATGGGTCGTCACGCATGCGGGCGTGATCCGCGCATTCGCGTCGCATGTGTTGCGCGTGCCGCTCGACACGTTGCTGTCGCGGCCGGTGCCGACGGGCGGGGCGGTGTGGCTGCGCAGGGAGGGCGCCGCGCGAACGTGGGAAGTCGTGCACTGGGATGCATAGGCGCACTTGCGTCTGCATGTGAACTGCGCTGCGCACGGAGCGATCTGTTTCGAGCACCGCACGCATCCGGCACCGGTGCACGATGCACCGCAACCCGCCGGAAATCAGCGCGCCGGCCGCCGCGCACGCGCGGCCTCCAGATCCTCGCACAGCGCGGCCGCACCCTGCGCGATCCGCGGCGCCGGCCGCGTCAGCAGATCGCCGTCGATTGCGAACAGGTTGTTGCGCGCCACGGCCGTCAGCGCGGGCCACGCGCGCCAGCGCGCGAGGCTCGGCAGCGGTTCGTTCGAACGGGTCGCGCCGGCACTCGTCGTCACGATCGCTTCCGGATTCGCCGCGAGCACCGCCTCGTCGGTCACGGTCGGCGCAAGCGGCTTGAGCGACGCGAACACGTTGCGGCCGCCGCAAAGTTCGAATACTTCGTTGATCAGGTGCGTGCCGTTGAGCGTCGTCAGCGGGCGGTCCCACACCTGGAAGAACATCGCGACGGGCGGGCGTGCCGCGTAGCGTGCGCGCAGTGTCGCGATGTCCCGCGTAAAGGCGGCCGCGGCGGCATCGGCGGCCGGTTGCGTGCCGAGCAGCGTGCCGAGCCGGCGCAACGACGACGACACGTCGTCGAGATGCTTCGGTTCGCTGAAGAACAGCGGGATGTGCAGCGCGCGCAGCGCGTCGGTCTGCCGCTCGGCGTTGCCGTGCCGCCAGACGACGATCAGGTCGGGCTTCAGCGCGGCGATGCGTTCGAGATCGAGCGCCTTGTTGTCGCCGACGCGCGGCACCGCTTGCGCGGCGGCCGGATAGTCGCTGTACGTGACGGTGCCGACGAGCTTCGCACCGCCGCCGGCCGCGTAGACGAGCTCGGTCGCGTGCGGCGCGAGGCTGATCACGCGCTGCGCGGGCGCGGGCAGCGTGACCGTATTGCCGGCGTCGTCGCGGGTCGTGACGTTGGCGTGGACGAGCGGCGCGTGAGCGAGCGCGACCAGCAGCGCGGCTGGCGTCAGCCGACGGAACACGCGTGAACTCATGCGGAGGCCCGCTGCAGCAGCGGTGCGCAATGTGCGAGCGCATCGCAGAGGCGCCGCCATTCGGCTTCGCTGCCCGGCAGGCCGATGCGCACGCTCGACGGCGTCGGGAAGTACCGCGTCCAGATCCCGCGCGCCGCGAGCGCCGCATGCAGCGCCGCGGCGCGCGGATCGTCGGTCCAGCTGAACAGCGGCGTCGCGCGCACCGCGAAGCCGTGCGCGCGCAGCAACGCGGCCAGTCGTTCGCCGTCGGCCCCGAGCCGCTCGCGCGAGGCGGCCTGCCATGCGCGGTCGGCGAATGCCGCGGCGACCGCATGGCGTGCGGGGCCGCTGACGGTCCACGCGCCGAGCACGTCGCGCAGCGCGGCGATCAGCAAGGGATCCGCGAGCACGAAGCCCGCGCGGATCCCGGCCAGCCCGAAGAACTTGCCGACCGAGCGCAGCACGACGAGCCCTGGACGATCGACCTGCGGCGCGAGCGATGGCGTCGCGCCCGTATCGGCGAACGCTTCGTCGACGATCAACGCGCCGCCGCGTGCCGCCAGTTGCGCGTGCCAGCCGAGCAAGCGCGCGGTCGGCATGAATTCGGCGGTCGGATTATTCGGATTCCCGACGATGACGTGGCGCAGCGTCGCGGGCAGCGTATCCGCGCGGATGTCGAGCGCGACGACGCGATGGCCGTGGCGCGCGAACGCGGGCGCGTATTCGCCGTACGCGAGCGCCGCGACGCCTGCGTCGCCGGCCGACAGCAACGCCGGCAACGCGCGGATCGCGGCCTGGCTGCCGGCAACCGGTAGCACGTGCGCGGCGTCGGGCGCGTGGTAGTACCGCGCGGCGCAGGCCGCGAGGCCGTCGCCGTCGTCGGGCAGCCGGCGCCACGCGTCGGCCGGCACGGGCGGAACCGGGTAGCCGACCGGATTGATGCCGGTCGACAGGTCGAGCCACGCGTCGTACGGAATGCCGTGGCGGCGGGCGGCTTCGTGCAGGTTGCCGCCGTGCGCGATGGATGAATCAGACATGATGGGAGGCCATGACGAGTGCGCCGCTCGCGACCAGCAGCGCGAGCCACAGCGCGAGCGTGCGCGTGACGAGCGACAGCGCGGCGACGATGTGAAGGGCGGTGGCCGTGGCGCCGGTGCCGAGCGCCGGCCGATCCTCGATCTCGCCGTGATAGACGGCCGGGCCGCCGAGCTGCACGTTCAGGCTGCCGGCGCCCGCGGCCATCACGGGGCCCGCGTTCGGGCTGTCCCAGTGGCGCGCCTGCGTGCGCCAGCAGCGCCACGCGGCGGCCGTGTCGCCGAGCAGCGCGTAGCTCGCGGCGGTGAGGCGCGCGGGAATCCAGTTCAGCGCATCGTCGAGGCGCGCGGCGGCCCAGCCGAAGGTCAGGAAGCGCGGCGTGCGGTAGCCCCACATCGCGTCGAGCGTGTTCGCGAGCCGGAACAGCAACGCGCCGGGGCCGCCCGCGACGACGAACCAGAAGAGCGCGCCGAAGATCGCGTCGTTGCCGTTTTCGAGCGCCGATTCGACGGCCGCGCGCGACAGCGCACCTTCGTCCGCGTTGCTCGTGTCCCGCGACACGATGCGCGCGGTCAGCGTGCGCGCCGCGTCGAGGTCGTGCCGCAGCAGCGCGGCGGCGATCGGCGCGACGTGGTCGGCGAGGCTCTTCGCGCCGAGCGCGAACCACAGCAGCGCGACGTGCAGCGCCGCCGCGAACGGCCAGGGCAGCACGGCGACGAGCCATGCCGCGACGGCCACCGGCGGCACGACCGCCGCGAGCCACGCGGCGACGCCGACTACGCGGCCGCGCCGGCCCGTGTTCAGCGCGGCTTCGATGCGCGCGGCGACGCGGCCGAACGCGACGAGCGGATGCCAGCCGGCCGGCTCGCCGATGGCGCGGTCGACGATCGCGGCCGCGACCGCCAGCATCGCGACGACGGGCAGCGACAGCATCAGCATGACGGCGCGCCCGCCTTGAGGTCGAGCGGCAGCCCGGCAACCAGCAGCGTGACGCGCGTCGCGAGCGCGGCGACGCGCTGGTTCAGGCGGCCGAGCTCGTCGACGTAGCGGCGCGTGACCGACCCGAGCGGCACGACGCCGAGCCCGATCTCGTTGCTGACGACGATCACCTTCGCGTGCGCGCCGCGCAGCGCGTGCTCGAGCCGCTCGACCTGGGCCGCGTACTGCGCGTCGTCGAGCGGTGCGCCGTCGGCGGGGCACAGCAGGTTCGTGAGCCACAGCGTCAGGCAGTCGACGAGCAGGCACGCGTGCGGATCGTCGAGCCGCGCGAGCGTGCCGGCGAGATCGACGCTCGCGTCGGCGAACCCCCAGTCGGCCGGCCGGCGCGCGCGGTGATGCGCGATGCGCTGCGCGAATTCGGGATCGGCGGCGGTCGCGGTCGCGATGTAGGTGACGGGGCGGCCGCTATCGGCGGCGAGCCGCTCGGCATGCGCGCTCTTGCCCGAGCGCGCGCCGCCGAGGACGAAGGTGAGGTCGTGCGGAATCATCGCGTGATTGTAACGGCGCGGGCGACCCGGCGCGGGCGATAATGCCGCCTTTGCTTCGCGACACCTTTCACACGATGAATGCACCCGAGCCGCGGCCGCGCGGCACGCTGATGATCCAGGGCACGACGTCCGACGCGGGCAAGAGCACGCTCGTCGCGGGCCTGTGCCGCCTCGCGCGACGCGGCGGCGTGCGCGTCGCGCCGTTCAAGCCGCAGAACATGGCGCTCAACAGCGCGGTGACGGTCGACGGCGGCGAGATCGGCCGCGCGCAAGCGTTGCAGGCGCTGGCCGCCGGCGTCGCGCCGCATACGGATTTCAATCCGGTGCTGCTGAAGCCGACGAGCGACCGCGGCGCGCAGGTGATCATTCACGGCAAGGCGCGCATGAACCTCGACGCGCGGGCGTATCACGACTACAAGCCGGTCGCGTTCGATGCGGTGCTCGAGTCGTATGCGCGCCTGCGCGCCGGTTACGACACGGTGATCGTCGAAGGCGCCGGCAGCCCGGCCGAGATCAACCTGCGCGACGGCGACATCGCGAACATGGGCTTTGCCGAGCGCGTCGACTGCCCGGTCGTGCTCGTCGCCGACATCGATCGCGGCGGCGTGTTCGCGCATCTGGTCGGCACGCTCGCCTGCCTGTCGGACAGCGAGCGCGCGCGCGTGCGCGGCTTCGTGATCAACCGTTTCCGCGGCGACCTCAAGCTGCTCGAACCGGGGCTCGACTGGCTGCGCGCGCAGACGGGCAAGCCGGTGTTCGGCGTGCTGCCGTATCTGCACGGGCTGCTGCTCGACGCCGAGGACATGCTGCCCGCGCAGGCGCGCAGTGCCGCCGCCCGCGGCGATGCCGGCGTGTTGCGCGTCGTCGTGCCCGCGCTGCCGCGCATCAGCAACCACACCGATTTCGATCCGCTGCGCGCGCATCCGCAGGTCGAATTCACGTACTGGAAGAGCGGCCCCGTGCCCGACGCCGACCTGCTGATCCTGCCCGGTTCGAAGAGCGTGCAGCGCGATCTCGCGTGGCTGCGCGATGCGGGCTGGGACGCGCTGATCCGGCGCCATCTCCGCTACGGCGGCAAGGTGATCGGCATCTGCGGCGGCATGCAGATGCTCGGCGGCACGCTCGACGATCCGCTCGGCCTCGAAGGCGCGCCCGGCAGCGTGCCAGGGCTCGGGCTGCTCGAGTTCGACACGACGCTGCAGCCCGACAAGACGCTGAAGAACGTGACCGGTCGACTCGCGCTGCCGGGCGCGGCGGCCGTGCGCGGCTACGAGATTCACATGGGCGACACGCGCGGGCCGGCGCTCGCGACGCCCGCGCTGACGCTGGCCGCCGATGCCGCGCAGGACGGCATGCGTCCCGACGGCGCGAGATCGGCCGACGGCCAGATCCTCGCGACCTACGTGCACGGGCTGTTCGACGCGCCCGACGCCTGCGCGGCGCTGCTCGCGTGGGCGGGGCTCGACGGCGCGGCCCGCATCGACTACCCGGCGCTGCGCGAGGCGTCGCTCGAGCGGCTGGCCGACACGTTCGCCGAGCACCTCGACCTCGACGCGCTGTACGCCGAGTTTCGTTGAAACCGCGCCGGTCGACTCTCGCTTTTTCCGCGCGATCGCGTACAACAGAGGAGGGCGGAGGTCCGCCCGAAGGAGGGCGACGATGAGGGCTCGATGGTGGTGGAGCGTCCTGCTCGCGGCGCTGCTGGGCGCGTCCGCGGCCGCGCATGCCTGCGATTCGTATGCGCCGGGCGGCGGCCAGTCCGGCGGTGACGCCACGCAAGGCAAGAGCGGTTACTGAGCAGGAAGGACGCAGGGCATGATCGGTCATGCCCTTTTTTTTGCGTCGATTCATTCCTGAATGGATGTAATTTAAGCGGGCTGGTGCGTTTATCGGCCGAATGGATTCGAATAGAGTGCGATCCATTCCATCCACTCACCAAGGAATCCGTCATGAACGCCAACCGCCTGAACGATTTCGCCGCGACGCTGCTGCGCGTCGCCCTCGGCGTGCTGTACCTCGCGCACGTCGCACAGAAAATATTCGTCTTCACGCTGCCGGGCACCGCGCAGTTTTTCACGTCGATCGGCCTGCCGGGCTGGCTCGCGTACCTGACCACGTTCGTCGAACTGGCGGGCGGCCTCGCGCTGCTCGCGGGGTTCCGCGTGCGCATCGCCGCGCTGGTGCTGCTGCCGTTCATGCTCGGCGCGGTCGCCGCGCATCTGCCGAACGGCTGGGGCTTCTCGTCGCCGCACGGCGGCTGGGAATATCCGGCGTTCTGGGCCGTCACGCTGGCCGTGCAGGCCCTGCTGGGCGGCGGCGCGTTCGCGCTCGGCGCGCGGGAGGCCGCGGTCCAGCGCGCGTGACGTGAAGGAAAGCAGACGAAAGGGGCACAGGTTCGGTGCGACCGGTTCCGGTGACCCCCCGTTTGCCGATATCATCGCTCCCTGTATCCGCAATCGAGCGGCGCCTGCCATGCGGCCGGCGCCGCGCGGCTTTTTCGGGGGAATTCATGACGGTCATCGTGGTGGCGAATCCGAAGGGCGGCGTGGGCAAGAGCACGCTGTCCACCAATCTAGCCGGCTATTTCGCGGCGCAGGGCGCATGGGTCGCGCTGGCCGACCTGGACCGGCAGCAGTCCGCGCATGCGTGGCTCGACCTGCGGCCGGCCGGCTTGCCGGCGATCGAGGCGTGGGCGCTCGATCCGGAGGCGCCGTCGAAGCCGCCGCGCGGCCTCGAATACGCGGTGATCGATACGCCGGCCGGCCTGCACGGCACGCGGCTCAACGTCGCGCTGCAACTGGCCGACAAGGTGATCGTGCCGCTGCAGCCGTCGATGTTCGATATTCTCGCGACCCAGCAGTTTCTGGAACGCCTTGCCGGCGAGAAGGCCGTGCGCAAGGGCAGCGTCGAGGTCGGGATCGTCGGGATGCGGGTCGACGCGCGCACGCGCTCGTCCGACCAGCTGCACCGGTTCGTCGAAGGGCTCGGCCTGCCGGTGCTCGGCTACGTGCGCGACACGCAGAACTACGTGCAGATCGCCGCGCACGGCCTGACGCTGTGGGATGTCGCGAAAAGCCGCGTCGAGAAGGATCTCGAACAGTGGCGGCCGATCGTCGAATGGGCCGAGCGCCGCGCGCCGAAGGCCGAGAAGGCCGTCAAGGCCGCGTCCTGAACGCCCGGCCGTCCGGCCGGCGCGACATCCAATGAGAAGGGCCGGATCCCGTCGCGTACGGTGTCCGGCCCTTCGGTCGCACGCGGCATCGCTGCACCGCATGCCGCGGCATGCGGGCGTGCCCCGCTCAGGTCACGTCCAGTTCTGCGTCGGCACGTGATCGCGGTGGCCCTTGATCTTGTTGCCTTCGTCGATGAACACGAGCTTCGGCTTCCAGCCGGCCTGCAGTTCCGCTTCGTCAACCATCGCGAATGCCGCGATGATCACGAGGTCGCCGAGCTGCGCGCGGCGTGCGGCCGAGCCGTTCAGCGAGATCATCCCGCTGCCGCGCTCGCCCTTGATCGCGTAGGTCGAGAAGCGCTCGCCGTTGTTGATGTTCCAGATGTCGATCCGTTCGTTTTCGATGAGGCCCGCCGCTTCGAGCAGGTCTTCGTCGATCGCGCACGAACCTTCATAGTGCAGTTCGCAGTGCGTGACCGCCGCACGGTGGATCTTCGATTTGAGCATGTGGCGCTGCATGGTGTCTCCGTGATGCGTCGTGAGAGGCGCGGCGGGCCGCGCGTCAGATTTCCAGGTTGTCGATGAGGCGCGTCGCGCCGAGCTTCGCGGCCGCGAGCACGACGAGCGGTTCGCCGGCTTCGAGTTCGGCTGCGCTCGGGGCGATCAGGTTCGCGCGGCGGCGGATCGCGATGTAGTCGGGCACCCAGCCGCGTTCGGCCAGGTGCGCGTGCGCATGCTGCTCGAGCTTGCCGAGATCGCGTTCGCCGCCGAGCACGCTGTCGCGCACGCGCTGCAGCGTTTTCGCCAGTTCGGGCGCTTCGTTGCGCTCGTCGGTCGTCAGGTAGCGGTTGCGCGACGACAGCGCGAGGCCGTCGTCGTCGCGCACGGTTTCGGCGGCGATGATGTCGACCGGCAGCGCGAGCTGCTGGCACATCCGGCGCACGATCATCAACTGCTGGTAGTCCTTCTTGCCGAACACGGCGACGCGCGGCTGCACGCAGGACATCAGCTTCGTGACGACCGTGCACACGCCGGCGAAGAAGCCGGGCCGGAACTCGCCCTCGAGGATCCCGCCGAGATCGTCCGGCGGCAGCACGCGGTATTCCTGCGGCTCAGGGTACATGTCGCGCTCGGTCGGCGCGAACAGCACGTACACGTTTTCCTGCTGCAGCTTCTCGATATCGTCCTGGAGCGTGCGCGGGTACTTGTCGAAATCCTCGTTCGGGCCGAATTGCAGCCGGTTGACGAAGATGCTCGCCACGACCGGGTCGCCGTGCTGGCGCGCGAGGCGCATCAGCGACAGGTGCCCTTCGTGCAGGTTGCCCATCGTCGGCACGAACGCCGTGCGGTTCTGTCCGCGCAGCTGGTCGCGCAGTTCCTGGATCGAGCTGATGACTTTCATGATCGGGTAGCGGGTTCCTCGCGCAGGCGCGCGTTGACGCCGCGGCAGCGGCATCGGGGTCGAAGCGGAGAACGCCGGCGCGCGGGCGGCGCATCGGGTGTCGGCGGATTGTAGAGGATTTGGCCGCGCGACGCATCGATAAAAGAACGATCGTTCACTTTATAGTGGGACGTGCCGGATACCCGCCGGACGGCCATTCGCGGCGGCGAAGCGTCGAGCGTCGGGATACACCGGGGAACGGGGAGCGGCGGGGCGGCCCTTACGCGGGCAGGTAAGCGAGACGCACGTAGATCGGCGCGAACGGTTCGGCCTGCGTGATCTCGAGCAGCGATTCGCGCGCGAGTTCGAGCATCGCGATGAAGTTCACGACGACGACCGGCACGCCGCGCGACGTGTCGAACAGCTCGGCGAATTCCATGAAGCGCGCGTTCTGCAGCCGGCGCAGGATCAGGCTCATGTGTTCGCGCACCGACAGCTCCTCGCGGGAGATCTTGTGGTGCTGGACGAGCTTCGCGCGCTTGAGCACGTCGGCCCACGCGGCGCGCAGGTCGTCCGAATTCACGTCGGGAAAGCGCGGCGTGACGCTCTGCTCGATGTAGACCTCGGCGCGCAGGAAATCGCGGCCAAGCTGCGGCAACTGGTCGAGCCGCTGCGCGGCGAGCTTCATCTGCTCGTACTCGAGCAGCCGGCGCACGAGTTCGGCGCGCGGATCCTCGGCTTCCTCGCCGGTGTCGGCCTTCTTGACCGGCAGCAGCATCCGCGACTTGATCTCGATCAGCATCGCGGCCATCAGCAGGTACTCGGCCGCGAGCTCGAGGTTCGACGTGCGGATCTGGTCGACGTAGCCCAGATATTGCGCGGTGACCTGCGCCATCGGGATGTCGAGCACGTTGAAGTTCTGCTTGCGGATCAGGTACAGCAGCAGGTCGAGCGGGCCTTCGAACGTCTCGAGGAACACCTCGAGCGCGTCGGGCGGGATGTACAGATCCTGCGGCAGCTTGAACAGCGGCTCGCCGTACAGGCGAGCGAACGCCGCGACACCGTCGACCGTGTCGGGCGTCGAATCGGCGCCCGCGGGCGCGGCGATCGCGTCGTCCTGCCGGGCGGCGCTGGCCTCGTCGGCGGCGCTCACGTCGTCAGAAGTTCTGGTAGTAGACGTACGACGTTTGCTTCACGCGCGATTCCTGCTGCTCGGCGCGCTCTTCGAGATCGATCGGCTGCTTGTCCCACAGCAGGGAACGGCCCTTGCGTTGCTCTTCCTCGAGCGTCGGCTTCTGCTGCTTGAGCTGGTTCAGGAACTGCGTGACGTCGGACTGGTACGGCATGGCTGGATCTTCCGTTTCGGGCGGCGCACGATGCGCCGGATTCTCGATGGCGGGATTTTACCGCATCGCGGGGAACAGCCGGCGCCAATCGAGCGTCGAATCCGCGGGCCGGCGCTGGCGGGCGTCGTGCGGTGGCCCTGCCGCGGCCTTGGCACTCTTTCACAATCGTTTGGCCGTGACGTCGGCGCCCTGTGGTCAAATACAGGGTTTTCCACGAAACCGTAACACACCAGGACGGCGAGGTCATATTTGGCGGGGCAGTCGAACCAGCAAGCACACACGGCGCATCACGCGGGCCGGCGCGCGGCACGCGATCGCGCCGACGCCGCGGCCCGCGTCGCGCGGGCGGCCCTCGCGGGTTGCCTGGCCGCGTGCTTCGCGCTGCCGGCCCACGCGAAGTACGACGTCGACATCGACGCGCCGCGCTCGATCCGCAAGCTCCTGAAGACGCATCTCGACATCGCCCGCTTCGCGAAGCGCGACGACATCAGCGACGACCAGTTCGACTTCCTCGTGACCGCCACGCCGCAGCAGGTGCGCGACCTGGCCGCGACGGCCGGCTATTTCTCGCCGGTCGTGCGCACCGACGTGCGCACCCGCGACGGCAAGCGCGACGTGCGCATCGCGGTCGATCCGGGCAAGCAGACCGTCGTGTCGACGGTCGACCTGACGTTCAAGGGGCCGGTGGAAACCGAGGATCCGAAGCAGGAGACCGCGACGCGGTTCGCGTTCTCGATGAAGCCGGGCGACCCGTTCACGCAGTCCGACTGGGACGACGCGAAGGGTGCGGCGCTCCGGCAACTGCAGTCGCGCCGCTATCTCGGCGCGAAGATCGCGTCGTCCGAGGCGCGCATCGATCCGCGCACGCAGCGCGCGACGCTCGCGGTCGCGTTCGACAGCGGTCCGACGTTCACGATCGGCAAGGTCGACGTCGACGGCGTGCGCCGTTATCCGGAAAGGATCGTCACGAACGTCAATCCGCTGTCGGAAGGCGAGATCTACGACGTGCGGCGGATCACCGAACTGCAGCGGCAGCTGCAGAACACGCCGTACTACGCGAGCGTCGCGATCGACGTCGGCGACGATACGTCGAAACCCGATCGCACGCCCGTGCACGTGAAGGTCAGCGAGTTTCCGTACAACAACATCCGCGGCGGCGTCGGCTTCGCGACCGACACCGGGCCGCACGTGCAGGGTTCCTATACGTATCTCGACACGTTCGGCGCCGCGTGGCCGCTGACCGTGTCGGGCCGGGTCGACCAGATCCAGCAGTACGGGCAGGTCCAGCTGTCGATGCCGCCGGGCGAGAAGGGCTGGACCAACAGCGTGCTCGCGTCGTACACGAACACCAACGTGTCGGACACGCGCATCTACAGCGCGCGGGTCGGCGTGCAGCGCACGCGCACCGGCCAGTTCATCGATTATGCGTATTCGCTGATGTACTACCAGGACCGGCTCGACCAGAACGGCGCGGGGCCGACCACGAGCCGCGCGCTGGTGCCGCAGTGGGCGTGGACCCGCCGCAACGTCGACGATCCGCTGTTTCCGCGCTCGGGCAACCTGATTCACGCGGAGGCCGGCTTCGCGGTCAAGCACGTGCTGGCCGACGAAACCTTCATCCGCGGCTACGCGCGCGGGCAGCAGTATTTGCCGATCGGCAAGCGCGACCTGTTCGTGTTCCGCGCGGAGCTCGGCGGCGTGTTCACGAGCGGCAGTTCGACCGGCGTGCCGGCGTCGCTGCTGTTCCGCGCCGGCGGCTCGAATTCGGTGCGCGGTTACGGCTACCAGAGCATCGGCAACAGCGTCGACGGCTCCGTCTTGCCGACCAAGTACCTGATGACGGGGACGGCCGAATACCAGCACTGGTTCAACCGCGACTGGGGCGCCGCGACGTTCTTCGACATCGGCACCGCGACCGATGCGTGGGGCGAGCGCGTGTTCTACCCGGGCGTGGGCGTCGGTGCGCGCTGGCGCAGCCCGGTCGGCCCGATCAACGTCGACGTCGCGTACGGGTTGCGCAACCACAGCGTGCGCCCGTACCTGACGCTCGGCATCGCTTTCTGAACCTGCCGCCCTATTGACGACGACCGCACGACGAACCGCATGACGAAGGACCCGAACGACACGCCGCCGCCTCACGATCCGGATTCGCCCGACGGCGCGCCCGGCACGCCGCCGCGCGTGCCGCGCCGCGGCCGCGCGTGGCGGGTCGTCGCGTGGACGCTCGCGACGGTCGTGCTGCTCGTCGTGCTGGCGGCGGGGCTCGTGCTGGGCGCGGTGACGACCGAGCGCGGCACGCGGCTCGCGTGGCAGGTAGCCGGCAAGGTGCTGGGCACGCGGCTCGCGGGCACGCTCGAAGGCGGCTCGCTCGCGACCGGCGTGCGCTTGCGCGGGTTCGCATGGACCAGCCCCGACGGCACCGGCACCGAGGTCCGCATCGACCGGCTCGACGGCCGCTGGGCACTGACGCGCGCGCCGTGGCGGCTGTCCGTCGCCTATCTGCGCGCCGGCACGATCGACGTGCGGATCGTGCCGGGGCCGTCGACGCCGAGTACGACGCCGCAGAATCTGAGCCTGCCGCTGCAGGTGCGGATCGACGACCTGCGCGTCGCTCGCCTCGCCATTCACGAAGGCACGTCGACGACGCAGCTCGACCATCTCGCGCTGAACGGCCGCAGCGACGGCCGCCACCATGAACTCGTGCTCGACGGCGTCGATACGCCGTACGGCGCGCTGACCGCGCGCGCGAAGCTCGACGGCGTGAAGCCGTTCGCGCTGACGGGCGACGCCACCTACGTGGGCAAACTCGCCGATGAACCGGTCAACGCGAGCGCGAACGTGTCGGGGTCGCTCGAAGCGCTCGTCGCCGACGTCTCCGCGAGCGGGATGAAGCTGAACGGGCGCGCGCACGTCGAGGCCGCGCCGTTCGGCACGGTGCCGCTCACGCGTGCGTCGCTCGCGTTCGACCACGTGAACCCGCAGGCGCTGTCGCCCGGCGCGCCTGCGGCCGATCTCGCGGTGCGCGCGGAACTCGCGCCGGTGAGCGCGCCGGCCGGCGCGGCGCCCGCGAAGGGCTTCGCGGTGACGGGCCCGGTGTCGATCGTCAACGCGAAACCCGGCACGCTCGGCGACCATCTGCTGCCGGTGATCGACGCGCACGCGAGCGTGCATCTCGACGCGCACGCGCAGCGCATCGACGGTCTCGCGCTGAAACTGATCCGCGACGGCAGCGTGACCGGCGGCGGCATGCTCGCGGGCGGCAAGGGCCGCTTCGACCTGAAGGTCGCGAACCTCGACCTGAACGCGTTCGTCGCCGAGCTGCGACCGATGCGCCTCGGCGGCCCGCTCGGCGTCACGCTCGCGGGCGACGTGACGACCGTCGATTTCAACCTGAACGACCCGAAGCTCGCGCTCGGCGCGCGGGCCAAGGTCGCGCTGACGCAGCAGCAGACCGTGCTGACCGATACGCGCGTGACTGCGGGCAAGGGCCGCATCGACCTGACGGGCGTGTTCCGCCACGACGCGCATTCGACCTATGACGCGAAGGCGACACTGACCGCGTTCGATCCGCTGCTGCTCGCCGCGATGAGCGCGCCGAAGGCGGGCGGCAAGGCGCCTGCGAAAGCGGCCAAGGCGCCGGCCAAGCGCGGCGAGACGCGCGTGTCCGGCACGCTGACCGCGTCGGGCGCGTTCGCGCCGCAGGTATCGACGAAGGCGACCTTCAAGCTCGCCGACAGCCTGTACGACGGCGTGCCGCTGACCGGCGCCGGCGTCGTGCAGCTCGCCGGCTCACGAATTCTGCCGAGCAACGCGAACCTGTCGATCGCCGGCAACCACGTCGACCTGCGCGGCAGCTTCGGCGCACCCGGCGACCGGCTGCGCTTCGTCGTCGACGCGCCGCAGCTCGACCGGCTCGGCTTCGGCGTCGAAGGGCTCGTGCAGGCGCAGGGCGACCTGACCGGCAGCTTCGCGCATCCGAACGTGACAGCCGCCTACAAGGCCGAGCACGTCGTCGTCGGTTCGAACCGGATCGGCACCGCCCAGGGCCGCGCCGACATCCGCGACGGCGCGCACGGCGCGCTCGTGTTCACGGCCGACGCGGCCGACATCGCGCTCGGCTCGTTCAAGCTGAAGTCGTTGCGCGCGAACCTCGACGGCACGCGCGCGAAGCACACGCTCGACGCGTCGGCGCTCGGAATGGCCGGCGGCCGCGTGATCGACCTGACGCTGGCGGCGAACGGCGGCGTGGTCGAGAACCGCGACGGCATGCGCTGGGACGGCACCGTCACGCGGCTCGCGAATCGCGGCACGCCGGCGCTTGCGCTGCAGGCGCCGCTGACGATATCGGCCGGCGCCGGCCGCGTGACGCTCGGCGCGACGCGGCTCACGCTCGAAGGCGCGGCGATCGACCTGAAATCGTTCGTATTCGATCGCGGCCAGATGCGCTCGGCCGGTTCGGTGACCGGCGCATCGGTCGCGCGTTTCCTCGAGGTTCGCCAGGTGCTGACCGGCCAGCGGCCGCCGATGCGCACCGACGTCGTGCTCGATGCCGACTGGGATTTCTCGCTCGGCGCGAACGCGACGGGCTACGTGCAGGTGAAGCGTCGTGGCGGCGACGTGACGATCGAGACCGGGCGCGGCATCGCGTCGCTCGGCCTGACCGACCTGTCCGCCCGCGCGAGCTTCGCGCCCGGCAACCGGCTCAACGTGACCGGGCTCGCGAAGGCGAGCCGGATCGGCACGCTGGACGCGAACGTCACGGTGCCGTTCGCGCTGCGCGACGGCGTGTTCGGCATCGTCGACGACGGTCCGCTGTCGGGCCGCATCGATGCCGACATCCCGGCGCTGAAGACCACCGGCAACCTGTTCGGCCCGAGCTACCTGCTCGGCGGACGCGCGGCGCTGAAGCTGACGGTGTCCGGCACGCCGGTGAAACCGAACTTGTCGGGGACGCTGACGGGCGACGAGCTGTCCGCGACGTTGATCGACCAGGGCGTGCAGTTGAAGGACGGCATCGTGCGCGTGAAGCTGTCGGACAACCTCGTCGAATTCCAGCAGGTCGAGTTTCACGGCGGCGACGGCACGCTGCGCGCGCTCGGCCGCGTGCGCCTCGACGGCGAGGCGCCGGACCTGACCGCGAGCATCGTCGCGGACAAGCTCGAACTGTTCGCGGCGCCGGATCGCAAGCTGTCGCTGTCGGGCAAGGCTACCGTCGCGAACGACGGGCCGCGCGGCGCGCTGGCGATCGACGGCAAGTTCGTCGTCGATCGCGCGCTGTTCGACCTGCCCGAGCAATCGGCGCCGCATCTGTCGGACGACGTCGTGATCGTGCAGCCGGACGGCACGGTGCGCGGCGAGACGCCCACCGGCACCGCGGCCGCGAAGCCGAAGCCGGTCGAGAACAAGCCGGCGCCGTCGCTGGCGCCGCGCGCGAACATCGACGTCGGGCTCGGCAACAACTTCCGCTTCAAGGGCCACGGTGCGGATCTCGGGCTGCGCGGCACGATCACCGTGATGAGCGCGCCGGGCGTGCCGCTGCGCGCGATCGGCAACGTGCGCGTGACCGAGGGCTCGACGTACACGACGTTCGGCCGCAAGCTCGCGGTCGAGAACGGCTTCTTCACGTTCAACGGCCCGGTGGCGAACCCCGGCGTCAACATCCTCGCGATGCGGCGCAACCAGGAGGTCGAGGCCGGCGTGCAGGTGACGGGGACGATCCAGTCGCCGACGGTCAAGCTCGTGTCGGAGCCGAACGTGACGGACAACGAAAAGCTGTCGTGGCTGCTGTTCGGGCACGGCACCGACCAGGGCAACAACGTCGGTCAGCAGGGGGCGATGACGGCGGCGCTCGGGCTGCTCGGCAGCGTGACCGGCAAGCGGGTCGCGCAGACCTTCGGTCTC
The DNA here is from genome assembly GCF_902833245.1 of Burkholderia sp. BCC0398. Taxonomy (NCBI): domain Bacteria; kingdom Pseudomonadati; phylum Pseudomonadota; class Betaproteobacteria; order Burkholderiales; family Burkholderiaceae; genus Burkholderia; species Burkholderia sp. BCC0398. The sequence continues at coordinate 84,608 of NZ_CADFEM010000007.1, read as the reverse complement.
GACGAGGTGTCGGTCGGCCGCAGCGAAGTCGGACTGACCGATCCGCAGGTCGTGCTGGTGTCGAAGGCGATCAACGAGCGGTTCGTGCTCGGCTTCGAGCAGGGGCTGCAATCGGCGAGCAACGCGTTCAAGGCGACGATCAACCTGACGCGCTTCTGGTCGGTGTCCGCGTACGGCGGCACGTTCCAGGGCGTCGACTTGAACTACACGCGGCGCTTCGACCGGTGGTTCGGGCAGCGGTGACGGAGGGCCGGCGTACCGGACAGCGATAAAAAAGCCCCGCACGATTCAAACCGTGCGGGGCTTTTTTGCGCCAGCAGCAGCGCGTTTCGCTTACTTCACGCGCATGCCCGGCTTCGCGCCGCTATGCGGCTCGAGGATGTAGAGGCCCGGTTCCGCCTTCTCGTCGGTGGCCGACGCGGCGAGCACCATCCCTTCGGACAGGCCGAACTTCATCTTGCGCGGCGCGAGGTTCGCGACCATCACCGTCAGCTTGCCGACGAGCTGCTCGGGCTGGTACGCGGACTTGATGCCTGAGAACACGTTGCGGGTCTTTTCCTCGCCGACGTCGAGCGTGAGCTGCAGCAGCTTGTCCGAGCCCTCGACGGCCTGGCACGCGACGATCTTCGCGATGCGCAGGTCGATCTTCGCGAAATCGTCGATCGAGATCGGTGCATCGTCGGCGCCGTTCGCGGCGGCCGGCTTCGCGTTCGCCTTCGCGTTGTTTTTCGCATCCTTCGCGGCGTTCGCGCTCGCGGCGGCCGCACCCGTTGCCTCGGCCTGCAGCGAATCGCGGTTCGCGGCGAGCAGCGCTTCGAGCTGCTTCGCGTCGACACGCGTCATCAGGTGCTGGTACGCCTTGATCGGCTGCGCCGACGACAGCGGCTTTGCGGCATCGGCCCACGCGAGCGGCGCGATCCCGAAGAACGCCTCGACCGCTTCGGCGACGCGCGGCAGCACCGGCTTCAGCGCGAGCGACAGCAGGCGGAACGCCTCGAGGCTCACGCTGCAGGTTTCGTGCAGCGCGACCGCGTTGGCCGGATCCTTCGCGAGATCCCACGGTTTCGCGCCGTCGACGTACGCGTTCACTTCGTCAGCGAGCTCCATCGTGTGGCGCAGCGCGCGGCCGTATTCGCGTGCTTCGTAGCTCGCGGCGATTTGCGGAATCGCATCGCGCAGCTTCGCGACGAGCGGATGATTCATCGCGCTGTCCTGCACGCGGCCGTCGAAGCGCTTGATCAGGAAGCCGGCTGCGCGGCTCGCGATGTTCACGTACTTGCCGACGAGATCGCTGTTCACGCGCGCCTGGAAGTCGTCGAGGTTCAGGTCGATGTCTTCCATCGTCGCGTTCAGCTTCGCCGCGAAGTAGTAGCGCAGCCACTCGGGGTTCAGGCCCGTGTCGATGTAGCTCTGCGCGGTGATGAACGTACCGCGCGACTTCGACATCTTCGCGCCGTCGACGGTCAGGAAGCCGTGCGCGAACACGTTGGTCGGCGTGCGATGGCCCGAGAACTCGAGCATCGCGGGCCAGAACAGCGTGTGGAAGTACAGGATGTCCTTGCCGATGAAGTGATACTGCTCGGCCGTCGAGCCCGGGCGGATCCACGCGTCGAAATCGATGCCGTTACGGTCGCACAGGTTCTTGAAGCTCGCGTAGTAGCCGACCGGCGCGTCGAGCCACACGTAGAAATACTTGCCGGGCGCGCCCGGGATCTCGAAGCCGAAGTACGGCGCGTCGCGCGAGATGTCCCAGTCGGCGAGCTTGGCTTCGCCGGCGTCGCCGAGCCATTCGCGCATCTTGTTGGTCGCTTCGGGCTGCGCGAGGCCGCTCACCCATTCGCGCAGGAACGATTCGCAACGCGGGTCGGACAGGCGGAAGAAGTAGTGCTTCGAGGTCTTGCGCACCGGCGTCGCGCCCGACACGACCGAATACGGGTTCAGCAGTTCGGTCGGCAGGTACGTCGAGCCGCACACTTCGCAGCTGTCGCCGTACTGGTCCTTCGCGTGGCACTTCGGGCACTCGCCCTTGATGAAGCGGTCCGGCAGGAACATTTCCTTGACCGGATCGTAGGCCTGCTCGATTTCGCGTTCGGCGATCAGGCCGGCTTCCTGCAGCGCGAGATAGATCTTCTCGCTCAGCACGCGGTTCTCGTCCGAATCGGTCGAGTAGAAGTTGTCGAACGACACGCCGAAGCTGTCGAAGTCGCGCTTGTGCTCGGTCCACACGCGGTCGATCAGCTGCTTCGGCGTCACGCCTTCCTTCTCCGCGCGCAGCATGACCGGCGTGCCGTGCGTATCGTCGGCGCCGATGTAGTAGACCTCATGGCCATGCATTCGCAGCGTCCGCACCCAGATGTCGGTCTGGATGTACTCGACCAGGTGGCCGATGTGGATCTGCCCGTTGGCATAGGGCAGTGCGGACGTAACGAGGATCTGGCGGCTGCCTTGCGGCGCCGCAGCCTGCACGGAGGTGAGGTCGGATGCGGACATAGTGTCTGGAGAAGAACAGCGGGAAAAACGACGGGAAACCGCGATTCTAGCAGGGGCGCGGGCCAGCGCGGCGGGCGGGCGCCGCGGACCGGGCGCCGGAACGGGCAGGGGCGCCCGCGCGGCGTGCCGGGGGGTGTTGTGCTGCAGCGCAACACGAATTCTGCGGGCAAAAAAAACCGGGGCGGATACGGCCCCGGAGCAACAACGACAAGAGGAGAATGGTGACGCGCCGGCAACACCAGCCGCGTACCGTAAATACTGACCACGGCCTGCGACAGAAGTTCGAAAATTTTTTCGATTTGTTACCGGCCCCGCCCAACGCCTTGTCAGGCGGGGCAGTGCGGGCGCGGCGCCCGCACATTTCCTCTCGTGGTCGCGCTTATTGATGCTGTTGCGGCGCGCGCAGGTAGATCTCGACGCGGCGGTTCTGCGCGCGGCCGGCTTCGGTCGCGTTGTCCGCGATCGGGTTCGACGGGCCCATGCCTTGCGCGGACAGACGGCCGCCGTTCACGCCGCGCTGCACGAGCGCGTTCACGACGCTTTGCGCGCGATTCTGCGACAGCGTCTGGTTCAGCTGCGCCGAGCCCGTGCTGTCCGTGTAGCCGACGATCGACGCCGTCACTTGCGGGTTCTGGTTCAGCGTGGTCGCCAGGTCGTTCAGCAGCGGCGTGAACGCCGGCGTGATCGCGTACTGGTTCGTCGCGAACGTGACCGAGCTCGGCACGTTCAGCTTCAGCGAGCCGTCCGGCTGCTCGGTGACCTGCGTGCCCGTCTGCGCTGCCGAAGGCGCGAGCTTGTTCTTGATCGCTTGCCAGTTGTAACCCGTCACGCCGCCGACCAGTGCGCCGACGCCCGCGCCGATCGCCGCGCCCTTGCCGCCACCGGCCAGTGCACCGATGCCCGCGCCCAGCGCCGCACCCGTGCCGGTACCGACGGCCGTGTTGTTACCTTGCTGCGTGGCGCAGCCTGCCAGCAGCGCGCCGGCGAGTGCGAAGACGGACAGGCGAGTCGCGATTTTCATGTTCATCTTGGATTCCTCTCTTGGTTGAACGAGTCGACAACGACGACAAACAACAGTGATGGCTCCCTGCGCGGGCCGTCCGAAAAAGGAAGGCCGGCCGGCGCTCGCGGCAGCCGCCGAGGCGCTCGCATGCCCTGTCCGTCAGCGTGGCTGTTCGGGCAGTGCGACGCGTCAGCCTCTACAATATAGGCGGTGAGTGGCCGATTTGGCCCTATAGCATGCCGCACGCGAAGAGTGCGCCGGGTCGCGCGTTCGCGCAATGGCGTGCAACAGATTCTTTCACTTTTCCCGAATTTCGCCGCGGAATTTGATATTTTTTGACGTTTTGCGCGCGAGAAAAACGTTTTCACGGAGTTTCGATGAGCATTGACCGGGCCCAAGTCGACGCCGCGCTGGCGGCAGTCGTCGACCCCAATACCGGCCGCCCGTACGCGGCGAACAAGGGCGTGCGCAACGTCGCGATCGACGGCGATGTCGTGGCGCTCGACGTGGTGCTCGGTTATCCGGCGCGCAGCCAGCACGACGACGTGCGCGCGCGCGTCGCCGCAGCGCTCCAGGCCGTGCCGGGCGTGCGCGACGCGCGCGTCGCCGTGTCGCAGGAGATCGTCGCGCATACGGTACAGCGCGGCGTGAAGCTGTTGCCGAATGTGAAGAACATCGTCGCGGTCGCGTCGGGCAAGGGCGGGGTCGGGAAGAGCACGACGGCCGTCAATCTCGCGCTCGCGCTCGCCGCGGAAGGCGCGTCGGTCGGCATTCTCGACGCCGACATCTACGGCCCGTCGCTGCCGACGATGCTCGGCATCCACGGCCAGCGCCCCGAGTCGCCGGACAACCAGTCGATGAACCCGCTGGTCGGCCACGGGCTGCAGGCGAACTCGATCGGCTTCCTGATCGAGGAAGACAACCCGATGGTGTGGCGCGGCCCGATGGCCACGTCCGCGCTCGAGCAGCTGCTGCGCCAGACCAACTGGCGCGAGCTCGACTACCTGATCGTCGACATGCCGCCGGGCACGGGCGACATCCAGCTCACGCTCGCGCAGCGCGTGCCCGTCACCGGCGCGGTGATCGTCACGACGCCGCAGGACATCGCGCTGCTGGACGCGAAGAAGGGGCTGAAGATGTTCGAGAAGGTCGGGATCCCGATCCTCGGCATCGTCGAGAACATGAGCATCCACGTCTGCTCGAACTGCGGCCACGAGGAGCACATCTTCGGCGCCGGCGGGGCGGAGCGGATGGCGAAGGATTACGACGTGACCGTGCTCGGCAGCCTGCCGCTCGACATCGCGATCCGCGAGCGCGCCGACAGCGGCACGCCGACGGTCGCGGCCGATCCCGAAGGCGCGCTCGCGCGTCGTTACCGCGACATCGCGCGTGGGGTCGCGCTGGCGATTGCCGAGCGATCGCGCGACATGACGTCGAAGTTCCCGTCGATCGTTGTTCAAAATACGTAAAACCCTTGCGGGGCGGGGCCTCACGCTGTTTGCTGCGCCGCGAGGCGCGGTATCATGGCGACTTTTCCCGGGTCCCTTTACCCGCCCGGCGCGGCCGTCGTCTCGAACGGTCGCCAGCCGGCATGAGGATCGAATGAAACAACGACATCACGGCGTGCGCGCCGGCCGCGCGCGGCGCGCGCTGCTGGCCGCCGCCGCGCTGGGCCTGCTGGCCGGCTGTACCTCCTTTTCCTCGTCGCACGAAAAACGGGCCGACGCGCAACTGCAGCCGACGGTCGGCTCGCAGGCGCGTGGCGCGGTGACGTTCGTCGAGCGCCCGGACGGCGTGCAGGTCACCTACAACCTGGTCGGCCTGCCGCCGAACAGCGATCACGCGCTGCAGGTGCACGAACGCGGCGACTGCAACGCGGGCGACGGCTCGAGCGCCGGCCAGGTGTTCGCGCCGGCCGCCGACCGGTTGCGCGCGGGCGCGCGCGTCGCCGGCGATCTCGGCAACATCCACGCGGATGCGAACGGCGTCGCGGCCGGCTTCATCGTCGCGCCCGATCTGGCCCTCGATGGCGTGCGCTCGGCGATGAACCGCGCGGCGCTGGTGCACCGCGACGCGAGCGACCCCGCGTTTTCGCAGCATGGCGCGGGGCCTGCGCTGGCTTGCGGCGTGATCCGTTGACGGCCGCCGCGTGCGTGGGCCGATGATCGCGTAAAATGTCCGCCTTTCCCGGCCGCCGCCTCGCGCGAGCGGCCCTCCCTGATTGTCACGCAGCGTTTCCAGGCGCCCAGATATGAGCATCAAGTCCGACAAATGGATTCGGCGCATGGCCGAAGAGCACAAGATGATCGAGCCGTTCGTGCCCGATCAGGTCCGCGCGTCCGAGGACGGCCGCCGGATCGTCAGCTACGGCACGTCGAGCTACGGCTACGACATCCGCTGCGCGGACGAATTCAAGATCTTCACGAACATCAACTCGACGATCGTCGATCCGAAGAACTTCGACGAGGGTTCGTTTGTCGATTTCAAGGGCGATGTGTGCATCATCCCGCCGAATTCGTTCGCGCTGGCCCGCACCGTCGAATATTTCCGCATCCCGCGCACCGTGCTGACCGTCTGCCTCGGCAAGTCGACCTATGCGCGCTGCGGGATCATCGTCAACGTGACGCCGTTCGAACCCGAATGGGAAGGCTACGTCACGCTGGAATTCTCGAATACCACGCCGTTGCCCGCGAAGATCTACGCGAACGAAGGCGTCGCGCAGGTGCTCTTCTTCGAAAGCGACGAGGTGTGCGACGTGTCGTACGCCGATCGCGGCGGCAAGTATCAGGGGCAGCGCGGTGTCACGCTGCCGAAAACCTGATCTGGTTGCATAACGTCTCACCAGTTTCCGGGTGACCGCTGCGCGTGACGCGCCGCGGTCGTTCTTTTTGGAGAATCGCCCATGAAGTTTCGTTTCCCCGTCGTCATCATCGACGAAGATTTCCGCTCCGAGAACATCTCGGGCTCCGGCATCCGGGCGTTGGCCGAAGCGATCGAGAAGGAGGGCGTCGAAGTCCTCGGCCTCACGAGCTACGGCGATCTGACGTCGTTCGCGCAGCAATCGAGCCGCGCGTCGTGCTTCATCCTGTCGATCGACGACGACGAACTCATGCTCGGCGAAACCGGCCCGGACGGCGAGCTGCCGGAGCTCGCGACCGCGATCATCGAGCTGCGCGCGTTCGTCACCGAAGTGCGCCGCCGCAACGCGGACATCCCGATCTTCCTGTACGGCGAGACGCGCACGTCGCGCCATCTGCCGAACGACATCCTGCGCGAACTGCACGGCTTCATCCACATGTTCGAGGACACGCCGGAGTTCGTCGCGCGCCACATCATCCGCGAGGCGAAGGTCTATCTCGATTCGCTCGCGCCGCCGTTCTTCAAGGAACTGGTGAAGTACGCGGACGAAGGCTCGTACTCGTGGCACTGCCCCGGGCACTCGGGCGGCGTCGCGTTCCTGAAGAACCCGCTCGGCCAGATGTTCCACCAGTTCTTCGGCGAGAACATGCTGCGCGCGGACGTCTGCAACGCGGTGGACGAACTCGGTCAGCTGCTCGACCACACCGGCCCGGTCGCGGCGTCCGAGCGCAACGCGGCGCGCATCTTCAGCGCCGATCACCTGTTCTTCGTGACCAACGGCACGTCGACGTCGAACAAGATCGTCTGGCACGCGACGGTCGCACCGGGCGACATCGTGCTGGTCGACCGCAACTGCCACAAGTCGATCCTGCACGCGATCACGATGACGGGCGCGATCCCCGTGTTCCTCACGCCGACGCGCAACCATTTCGGCATCATCGGGCCGATCCCGCGCGACGAATTCAAGCCGGAGAACATCCGCCGGAAGATCGAGGCGAACCCGTTCGCGCGCGAGGCGCTGCGCCAGAACCCGGACATGAAGCCGCGGATCCTGACGATCACGCAGAGCACGTACGACGGCGTCGTCTACAACGTCGAGATGATCAAGGACCTGCTCGGCGACCTGCTCGACACGCTGCACTTCGACGAAGCGTGGCTGCCGCACGCGACGTTCCACGATTTCTACCGCGACATGCACGCGATCGGCGACGGCCGTCCGCGCACCGGCGCGCTCGTGTTCGCGACGCACTCGACGCACAAGCTGCTCGCGGGCATTTCGCAGGCGTCGCAGATCGTCGTGCAGGATTCGGAGAACCGCACCTTCGACAAGCACCGCTTCAACGAGGCGTACCTGATGCACACGTCGACGAGCCCGCAGTACGCGATCATCGCGTCGTGCGACGTCGCGGCCGCGATGATGGAGCCGCCGGGCGGCACCGCGCTCGTCGAGGAATCGATCGCCGAGGCGATCGACTTCCGCCGCGCGATGCGCAAGGTCGACGCCGAATACGGCGACGACTGGTTCTTCAGCGTGTGGGGGCCGGACAACCTGTCCGAGGAAGGTATCGGGTCGCGCGAAGACTGGATGCTGAAGCCGAACGACCACTGGCACGGCTTCGGCCCGCTCGCGGAAGGCTTCAACATGCTCGACCCGATCAAGGCGACGATCATCACGCCGGGGCTCGACGTCGACGGCGAGTTCGGCGAGACCGGCATTCCGGCCGCGATCGTCACGAAGTACCTGGCCGAGCACGGGATCATCGTCGAGAAGACCGGCCTGTACTCGTTCTTCATCATGTTCACGATCGGCATCACGAAGGGTCGCTGGAACTCGATGGTGACCGAGCTGCAGCAGTTCAAGGACGACTACGACAACAACCAGCCGCTGTGGCGCGTGCTGCCGGAATTCGTCGCGCAGCATCCGCGCTACGAGCGCGTCGGCCTGCGCGACCTGTGCACGCAGATCCACGACGTGTACCGCGCGAACGACATCGCCCGCCTGACGACGGAGATGTACCTGTCGGACATGGAACCGGCGATGAAGCCGTCGGACGCGTTCGCGAAGCTCGCGCACCGCAAGATCGACCGCGTGCCGCTCGACGAGCTCGAGGGCCGCGTGACGAGCATCCTGCTCACGCCGTACCCGCCGGGCATTCCGCTGCTGATCCCGGGCGAGCGCTTCAACAAGACGATCGTGAACTACCTGCGGTTCGCGCGCGACTTCAACGAGCGCTTCCCGGGCTTCCACACCGACATCCACGGCCTCGTCGCGGAAGAGGTGAACGGCCGCGTCGAGTACTTCGTCGACTGCGTGCGCGACTGATGGCGGCGCACGGACGAATCCGGACGATGCGCGCGGCGCTGGCCGCGCTCGTCGTCTGGGCGGCAGGATTGGCGGCGCTCGCGGGCGCGAGTGTCGCCCATGCGGAAGTCGCGGCGGCCGACCCGATCGACGTCGCGATGCGGCAATGCCTCGCGCGGCGCGATCGGTCGTCGCCGGCCGGGCAGATCCAGTGCATGGGCGAAGCGCAGCAGCAGTGGCAGGCCGTGATGGACGGCGCGTACCAGCGCCTGTTGAAGGATGCGCCGGCCGACGCGAAGCGCGGCTGGCAGGACAGCCAGCGCCGCTGGCTCACGTGGCGCAAGGACGAAGTGCTGCTGCTGAAGGCCGTGTACGACACGACGCGCGGCACCGCGTATGCGATGTCGAGCGCCGACCTGCAGTTGCAGCCGGTGCGCGATCGCGCGCTGGCGCTGCGCGGCGCGGCCGATCGCTATGCGCCGCCGCCCGCCGCCGTGCCGGTCGCGGCGACGAGCGGTGCGCAGGGCGGTGCCGGTGGGGTCGCGCCGGCCGGCGCCAAGCCGGCGAATGCGCCGCGCGATCCGGCGATCCGCCGCGTGCGGCCGTGCGCGCAGGACGCCGCATGCGAACACGCGTTATTCGACTTGAACCGCTATTACCAGAAGCTGCACCGCAAGATGCCCGCGCATTCGGCCGCGACGCTCGTGCGCGCGCAGCGCGCGTGGGTGGCGTTCCGCGATGCGACGGCGCCGCTCGTCGGCGAGGACGGACGCGTCGACCTGATCGGCGCGCGCATCGCGACGATGAAGCGGCTGTCGGAGACGGCCGGCAATCGGTAAAGGCGCGCCGCTTTTGACTGCGGCGACATGATGAAACGGGCACCCTCGGGTGCCCGTTTTGCGTTGGAGCGGTGTATCGCCTACGCGGGCTGCGACATGCCCTGCAGCCCGAACCACGACGGCACGAGCGCGACCGCGTCGTCGAGCGACGCGAGCACGTGCAGGCTCAGCGCGACGATGTCGGGCGTCGGCGCTTTCAGGTCGGGCACGGTGACGACCGCGGCGCCGGCGCCGGCGGCCGACTGCGCGCCGAAGTCGCTGTCCTCGAACGCGACGCACGCGTGCGCCGGCACGCCGAGACGCTCGGCCGCGAGCCGGTAGACGGCCGGGTCGGGCTTGCCGCGCGTGACTTCGTCGCCGCCCGCGATCGCGCGGAAGAACGGCAGCACGCCGACCGCGTCGAGCCGCGCACGGATCACGTCGCGCGCGGACGACGACGCGACCGCGCACGGAATGCCGGCCTGCGCGAGCGTTTCGAGCAGCGCGAGCGCGCCCGACTTCAGCGGAAACTTCGGATGGGGTTCGGGTGCGGCGAGTTGCTCGCGCACGCGGATGCGCACCGCGTCGAACGTGTCGGCGTCGCCGATCAGCCGCGCGAGGATCACCTGGCCTTCGGCGAACGAGCGGCCGACGATCTGCAGGTAATCGATCTCGGTCAGCACGACGCCGTGCGCGTTCGACACGTCGATCCACGTGTTCATGATGGTCCGCTCGGAATCGACGAGCAGGCCGTCCATGTCGAAGAGCGCGGCGGAGAAGGTCATCGTGGGCGTCCGTGAAGCGGTGAAGCGGGGAAGCGACGGGCGGCGCAACGGCCGCCCGAATGAAAAACGGACGCCGAAGGCGTCCGTCCGGGACGGCGGGTCGTTACTTGCCGATCGCGGCGCGGGCAGCCTTGACGGCCGCGCGCACCTGGTCGGGCGCGGTGCCGCCCGGATGGTTGCGGCTCGCGACCGACCCTTCGAGCGTCAGGTAGCCGAACACGTCGTCGCCGATCAGGTGCGCAACGTTCGGCAGCTCCTGCTTCATTTCGTCGAGCGTCAGGTCGGCGAGGTCGATCCCGCGGTCGTCGCAGATCTTCACCGCGTGCGCGACGGCTTCGTGCGCGTCGCGGAACGGCAGGCCGCGCTTGACCAGGTAGTCGGCGAGGTCGGTGGCCGTCGAGAAGCCCTGCAGCGCGGCCGCGCGCATCGCGTCCGGCTTCACGGTGATGCCGGCGACCATCTCGGCGAAGATCCGCAGCGTGTCGGCGACGGTGTCGACCGTGTCGAACAGCGGTTCCTTGTCTTCCTGGTTGTCCTTGTTGTACGCGAGCGGCTGGCCCTTCATCAGCGTGAGCAGCGCCATCAGATGGCCGTTCACGCGGCCGGTCTTGCCGCGCGCGAGTTCGGGCACGTCCGGGTTCTTCTTCTGCGGCATGATCGAGCTGCCGGTGCAGAAGCGGTCGGCGATGTCGATGAAGCCGACGCGCGGGCTCATCCACAGCACGAGTTCTTCGGAGAAGCGCGACACGTGCGTCATCACGAGCGCCGACGCCGCGGTGAATTCGATCGCGAAGTCGCGATCGGACACCGCGTCGAGCGAGTTCGCGCAGATGCCGTCGAAGCCGAGCGTTTTCGCCACTGCATGACGGTCGATCGGGTAGCTGGTGCCCGCGAGCGCGGCCGCGCCGAGCGGCAGGCGGTTCACGCGGGTGCGGCAGTCGCGCATGCGTTCCGCGTCGCGCGAGAACATCTCGACGTACGCGAGCAGGTGGTGGCCGAACGTGACCGGCTGCGCGACCTGCAGGTGCGTGAAGCCCGGCATGATCGTGTCGGCGTTCTGTTCCGCGAGGTCGATCAGCGCGCCGCGCAGGTCGTTCAGCAGGCCGCCGATGCGGTCGATCTCGCCGCGCAGCCACAGGCGGATGTCGGTCGCGACCTGGTCGTTGCGCGAGCGGCCCGTGTGCAGGCGCTTGCCGGCATCGCCGATCAGCGCGGTCAGGCGCGCCTCGATGTTCAGGTGGACGTCTTCCAGGTCGAGCTGCCATTCGAATTCGCCACGCTCGATCTCGCCTTTGATCTGCGCCATCCCGCGTTCGATCGCGGCCAGGTCGTCGGCGCTGATGATCTTCTGCGCGGCGAGCATGTTCGCGTGCGCGAGCGAGCCGGCGATGTCGACGAGCGCGAGGCGCTTGTCGAAAAACACCGACGACGTGTAGCGCTTGACCAGCTCCGACATCGGTTCCGAGAAGCGGGCCGACCAGGCCTCGCCCTTTTTGTGCAGTTGGGACGTCATGGCGATTCTTCGAAGGGGAGTTGGGCGGCCGTGGGCCGCCGAGGGAATCCCGCGATTCTAACATTCGCGAAGCGGGCGGCCGGCGCGCGCTACCGCGGGCCGCAGGTCAGCGGGCCGATGCGCGGCAGCGTGCCGTCGTCCGGCCGCCGGTACGCGAATTCGACGGTGCAGTCGCGGCCGCTGCCGGAGATCTCCAGGTGGTTGGTCTCGACGAGGCCGTCGACGAAGGTCAGGCCGTCGTAGCCGACGATCGTGCGCTGGCCGCTTTCGACGTGGCGGACCGCGAGTCCCGGCGGAAGCGGCGTGCCGTCCGGCGCGTGCAGCGCGATCGACGCGGCGCTGTAGCGCGTGATGGCGAAGTGCGCGAGCACGCCGGAGCGGGCCTGCGGCACGACGTCGAGCGTCGTGTCGGCGATCCGCGCGTCGGCCGGCAGCGCGCTGCCGTCGATCGCGACGCGATTGTTCTGGTACGCATTCAGGTCGGGCACCAGCAGGTAGCCGGCCCGGTCCGTCGCGCCGATCGGCCGGTTCTGGTGCAGCACGGGCACGCGCCCCGTGTCGGTCGAGACGAGCGCGAAGCCGTCGTCGACGCGGCGCGCCGTCATCACCCGGCCGTCCATCAGCACGAACGCGCCCGTGATGTCGGCCGCCGCGTTGCCGCGCCCGTCGAACGATTGCGCGAGCAGCGTGAGCTGGCCGGCGCGGCCGAGATACTGCAGCTGGCCCTGCCCGTAGCGCGTGCCCGCGTTGGCGCCGGCCTGCACGTTCCAGCCGAAGCCGCCGCCGTAGTCGGGCGGCCGCGATGCGTTGAGCGTGTAGGTCGATTCGCCGTTCTGCCGCCCGGCGTTCGCGGAGACGGACGTGTTGCCGCCGAGCCCGATGCTCAGGCTCACGAAGAAGCCGCGCGCGTCGCGTTGCCGGAAGTCCTGGAAGCCGCTGAACGTGATCGAGGTCAGGCCGCCGAGGTTGACGAGGTAAGCGAGCGAGCCGATCCGCGACGCGGCGACGCCCGGATACTTGAGGGCCAGATAGCTGAACGACAGCGTTTGCGCGCGCAGGAACGGGAACGACACCGTCACGCGATCGGTGGCGCGCGAGACCGGCACGCCTTCGCGGCTGCCCAGGTCGACGTAGTCGCCGAATGCGCGCAGCGTCTGTGCGTCGATCGAGAAGCGCGACGTCACGTACTGGTAGCCGATGCCGGCCTGCACGCCGGTCCTGCCCGGCGCGCTGAGCGCCAGGGACGCGTTCGCCACGCCCCGCTCGCCGAGGCGCGCGAGCACGCCGGCGCCGGCGTTGTAGACGCCGGCCGTCGCTTCCCCGTGCGCTTCGACGGTCAGCCGCTCGCTGATCCCGTAGCGCAGCGAGGCGCTCGCCGCCGGCGTGCGCGCGTAGTCGAACGAATCGGTGCCGTACGCGCGGCGCAGGAAACCGGCTTCGACCGAATAGCTGGCGAGGCCGGGCGCGAGCAGGCGCGTATCGACGTACAGCGGAATCGACGTCGCGATCGCGCGGCCGAGCGCGTCGCGCGTGACGACCGTCGCGTTGCCCGCGCCGGTGATGCCCGGCACGCTGTTGATCACGAACGGCCCGCTCGGCACGTTGCCGCTGAACTGGCGCACGTTGTTCACGTACAGGTCGACCGACGTCGGCACGACCGCGCTGCCGGACAGTGCAGGCACCGGAAACGTGACGAGGTCGGGGCGCAGGCCGAAATTGCTGCGCCACTGCACGCCGCCCAGGCGCAGCGAGCGCGTCCAGGACAGCGACGACGAAATCGTGTCGCCGACCTGGGTCGTCGTGAGCGTGCCGGGATTCGAGCGGGTCCAGGACGTGTCGTAGCGTACGTAGCGCCGGCGATCGTCGTACAGGTACGCGATGCCGGTGCTGCTGAGTACGCCGGCCGGATCGAAATAGCGCGCCTCGCTCCAGACCGCGAGCGGTGCGCGCGCGACGGTTTGCGCGTACGCATCGTAGTTCAGCACGAAGCCGCGGCCGGACGTGGCCGGCGGCGCGGCGGCGAGCGCGCGCGTATCGAACGTGTGCGGAATCCGCAGTGCATCGGGCACGCGCAGGTCGAGCGTCTGCCGGCCGGCGTCGTAGTCGTAGTGCAGCCCCGCGAGCGTATCGAGCGCGACGAGCGTGTTCGACGGCGCGTTCGCGGGGCCACCGGTCGCGATGCCCAGGTCGTTCAGGTCGGTGGACGCCGCATACAGCCGCCCGTCGATCTGCCGGAACCGGGCAATCCGGTGCGTCGGTTCGCCATTGAGCGACACGTCGAGATACAGCCCGTCGGCTTGCGCCGCGGCTTCGGACGCGGCGGCGGGCGGCACCGGCGCCGGCTGCGCGCATACGGCGAGCGCGCGCAGCGCCAGTATCAGCGCCAGCGCGAGCGGCGCGGCGGTGGGCCGGCCGGGCCCGGCGTGTCGTACGGGGCAGTCGGGCCGGAGGGTCTTGCTCGGCGTCGGCACGGGCACCGTCGTGCGATCCTGCTCGGGTGGCTCAGGGCGCCGTCAGCCGGGCTTCGACCGGCTGCGCGTTGACGGTCGCCTGGATCTTGACGAACGGCGTGCCGGCGTCGAGCTTGAGCGGCCAGCGTCGCGTACTGCCCGCGAGCGCATAACCGAGCAGCCCGCGCGTGACCTCGTGGACACCGCCTCGCGCATCGACCAGCCGGACCGCGGAAATCTGCGCCCGCCGTCCGCCGCGATTGTCGACCGTGAGCCGCATGCCGGTCCCGTCGGGTTCGACGCGCCAGTCGAGGCGCGGGGACGCTGGCGCGGCATCGGGCTCGACGAATACGGGCACGGAATAGCGCAGCCGGATCGTCACGCCGTTGTCGACCGGCGTGCCCGGTGCGGGCAGTTCGTCGATCAGCACGCGATAGCTCTCCTCGGCGGCCGGCGTGCCGCGGCTCGTGCGTACGAGCCGGATCAACTGCTCGGCGTTCGCGTCGATCTGCAGCAGCGGCGGCGACGCGGCGAGCGCGTCGGTCGGCGTCATCACGTCGGTGCCGTTTTCCTGCGTCCAGCGATAGGTGCGGACCTGGCCGTAGATCGGCCGTCCGCCCGGGTTGCTGAGCGTCATGCTCGCGGCGGCCGCCGATGGCGGCAGCTCGATCGTCACGGGCGTGATCTGCAGCGTGGCGGCATGCGAGACCGCCGCCGCCCATCCGACGTACAGCGCGGCCAACGCGCGCGGGAACAATCGCACGGCCCGTTAGAAATAGACGGTGGCGGTGACCGAGGCCTGGTAGGTGTCGGGCTTCGGCGTCGCCTGCGCGGGCACCTGGCCGTACACGTTCAGCACCTGCGCGGAACCGGTGCCGGTGCCGCCCACCGTGTCGGTGCCTTGCGTATTGCCCCAGATCGTCGAGTGGCCCGAGTCCTGATAGAGCTGGTAGCCGACCGTCGTGCCGGTATTGCCGGTCGTGGTGCCGCCCATCAGCCGGCTGGCGACGGTCGAGCCGCTCACCGTGCCGGCGTCGAGCCCGACGTTGTAGGGCGTCGAGTTCGTGCAGGTGACGGAGACCGTCGTCTGCTGGTTGAGCGTCGACGCGAGCACGCCGGTCGTGCCGAATGCAAGCGGGTTCGCGGCGATCGTGCAGTTCGCCTGAATCGTGAGCGTGACGTTGAATTGTGCGGTGGCCGTGCCGTTCGAATAGACTGCGGCAACGGTGACGGGCTGCAGCACCGGCGCGAACGCGAACGTGGCTGCGAGCATGACTGAAAAAACACGACGTCGGGAATCTATCATTATGATTGTCTCCTGCCGTTCAAGGGGTCGCCCGGCCGCGGAGTGCCTGCCGCGTGGTCTGTTGCCGGTCGCCGTTACCGCTCTGTCGTTGGAGGAAGACTACTCCACCGCTTCGGTCGCGCGCAATGGAGAAAACGCCGACCTGGCGGGCATTGTCCGGGGGGGGCGGACGGATTCCATCGGCCTATTGATATGGATCAAGTAACAGTGCGAACGATCGATGCGCGGACCGATACGATGACGGCGCGACCCGGTCCGCGAACCCGATCGGGCGGACGGTTTTTTTCGGGGAGATGCATGGCGGATGACGGCTTCGACGTGGCGCGCCGCTGGATGCGCGCGCTCGCGTACCTGCTGCTGGCCGCGCTGCTCGGCATGCCGTGGATGCCCGCGCGTGCGGATACGTGCACGGTGACGCCGCCGGCGCCGAGCTTCGGCTCGGTCAGCCCGATCACGCAACAGGCGTACACGACGACGGCCACGATGACCGTGAACTGCACGTGGGACGTGCTGAGCCTGAACACCGGCGTGCTGGTGTGCGTGAACCTCGGCGGCACGAGTCCGCGCTACCTGAGCAACGGGACGAACCAGATGCAGTACGACCTGTATCAGGATGCGGGCTATTCGCAGCCCTGGGGCGCCGTGAGCAGCGGCACGACGCCGATCTCGCTGACGTTGACGAAACCGGCGCTCGGCACGTCCGCGAGTGCGAACGTGACCATCTACGGCCGCATCGCGCCGAACCAGCCGACCGTGCCGACCGTGAACAACGACAGCACCGTCTATACGCAGAGTTTCAGCGGCAACCAGGCCGCATACAGCTACAGTTTTTCGTTGCTCGGCGTGCTGCCGACACCGTGCGTGTCGCAGTCGACGGCCGGCACGATGACGGTTACGACGACCGCCACCGTCGTCAACAACTGCATCATCAGCGCGACCGGCGTCGCGTTTCCGCCGGCAGGCGTGCTGGCGTCGGCGCTGACCGCGAGCGGCTCGATCAGCGCGCGCTGCACGAACGGCGACGCATTCCGGATCGCGTTGAACGGCGGCGGCAGCGGCAACGTCGCCGCACGCACGATGCAGCGCGCGGGCGGCGGGTCGGTCAGCTACCAGCTCTATCAGGACAGCGGCTTCACGCAGCCATGGGGCGACGGCACCGCCGGCACGTCGATGGCGACCGGCACCGGCAGCGGGTTCGCGCAGGCGATCACCGTGTACGGCCGCGTGCCCGCGCAAGCGACGCCGGCGCCCGGCAACTACAGCGACACGATTACCGCGACGATCAGCTTCTGAGCCGCGCTCAGTCGCGCACCAGCACGACGAGCTTCAGGTCCTCGCGGTGCGCGGGCTTCAGCGTGATCTGCTGATACACGACGCGGCCGTCGGCCGAATGGTCGAATTCGCGCAGCCCGCCTTCGCGCTCGAACACGTCCTGCGACGCCCAGTACTGCGCGAACGCGTCGCTGCCGGCCGTCAGCGCGTCGATCAGCGCGCGCGTCGGCGCATCGGTCAGGTGGCGGATCGCATCGGCGCGGAATTCGGCGGCGAGCCGCCGGGCGCGGGTTTCCCAGTCGACGATCAGCGTGCGGGCGGCCGGCGACATGAACGTGAAACGCAGCAGGTTGCGGTCGTGTTCGCCGTCGAGCCAGCCGGAAAAGAGCGCGGCAGCCGGCGCATTCCACGCGAGCGCGTTCCATTGTCGGTCGAGCACGTAGGCGGGCGTCGCGATCGCCGCGACGGTCGCGGCGAGCGTCGGCGGCAGGTCGCCGCCCGCGACGTCGGGCTCGGCCGGGTCGCGCTGCGCGGCGAGCTCGAACAGATACGCGCGCTCGGCCTTCGACAGCTGCAACGCGACCGCGATCCGGGCCAGCGCGTCGGCCGAGGCCGACACGGGCCGACCCTGTTCGATCCACGTGTACCAGGTCGGGCTGACGCCGCACAGTTGCGCGACTTCCTCGCGCCGCAGCCCCGGCGTGCGTCGGCGCGGGCCGGGCGGCAGGCCGACGGCCTGCGGCGACAGCCGCTCGCGGTGGGCGCGGATGAATTCGCCGAGCGCGCGGGCAGGCGTGGCGTCGAGCGGCGGGACGGGGGCGGAGGAGAGTTGGCTCATGCGGAAACGGCAAAGTGGAAGCGAAAACGCGGCAACGATCGAACGATCAGACAGGTGGATCGAATACCAGAATAACTGCTTAACTTGTACTGGTACACACGCCGGCCTATTGTAGCGGCTCGCGCGCTGGCAGGGCAGCGGGCGTCCCCCACAATACGTTGCACGGGGCCGGATCGCGCGCCGAAGCGTCGGTCGGCCGACTGCATCCAGGACAGGAGCGAACGATGAAACACCACGACCAGGTCGCCGACGCATTCGGCACGACGGCCGCCGCCTATCTGACCAGCACGGTTCATGCGACGGGCGCCGACCTGCAGACGCTCGCCGACGCGGTGCGTGCGACGCCCGATGCGGCGGTGCTCGACCTCGGTTGCGGCGCCGGCCACGCGAGCTTCGCGGTCGCGCCGCACGTGCGCGACGTGGTCGCGTACGACCTCGCCGCGCCGATGCTCGCGACCGTCGACGCGGCCGCGCGCGAGCGCGGGCTCGCGAACATCCGCACGCAGCAGGGTCCGGCCGAGCGGCTGCCGTTCGACACCGCGACGTTCGACTGGGTCGTGAGCCGGATGAGCGCGCATCACTGGCACGACGTTCGCGCGGCGCTCGCCGAGGTGCGCCGCGTGCTGAAGCCGGGCGGCCGCGTGCTGATGATCGACATCGCGGGCAACGACCATCCGTTGCTCGATACGTACCTGCAGGCCGCGGAAGTGCTGCGTGACGCGTCGCACGTGCGCGACTACCGTGCGGACGAATGGCTCGCGATGTTCCGCACCGCCGGTTTCGACGCGCAGGTGCACAGCCGCTGGCGGCTGCCGATCGATTTCGACACGTGGGTCGCGCGCATCCGCACGCCGGCCGACAGCGTCGCAGGCATTCGCGCGCTGTGGGCGCATGCGCCGGACGAGGTGCGCGGCTATTACGCGGTGCGGCCCGACGGTTCGTTCGAGCACGATGCGTTGCTGATCGACGCGCACTGAGCGTGCGGCGCGCGCTGCGCCGTTGCGCCATTTCGTCGCCGCATGAAAAAAGCCGCGATACGCATCGACGCGTATCGCGGCTTTCGTTATCCCGGCCGGCGCCGAACACGTCCGGCGCCGCGCGGCCCGCGGATCAGCCGGTGTTGCGCAGGCCGGCCGCGATCCCATTGATCGTCAGGTGAATCCCGCGGCGCAGCCGCGCGTTCGTGTCGCCCGCGCGGTGACGCTTGATCAGTTCGACCTGCAGGTGGTTCAGCGGATCGAGATACGGGAAGCGGTTCTTGATCGAGCGCGCGAGCAGCGGGTTGGTCGCGAGGCGGCCTTCCTGCCCGGTGATTTCCGCGAGCGCCTGCGACGTGCGCTCCCATTCCGCGACGATCCGCCCGAACACGTGCTTGCGCAGCTTGCGGTCGGACACGAGCTGCGCATAGCGCGACGCGACCGCGAGATCGGTCTTCGCGAGCACCATGTCCATGTTTGACAGCAGGTTCGCGAAGAACGGCCAGGTCTTGTTCATCTTCTTCAGCAGCGTCACGCGTTTCGCACGTTCGGCGTCGTCCTGCGCGCCGTCGAGATACGCGCTCACCGCGCTGCCGAAGCCGTACCAGCCGGTCAGCAGCAGCCGGCACTGGCCCCACGAGAAGCCCCACGGAATCGCGCGCAGATCCTCGATCTTGCGCTGCTTCGGATCCTGCAGCTTGCGCGACGCCGGGCGGCTGCCGATGTTCAGCTCGGCGATCTCGGTGATCGGCGTCGACGAGAAGAAGTAGTCGGTGAAGCCCGGGGTTTCGTAGACGAGCGCGCGGTACGCGGCCATCGCCGAATCGGACAGCGTCTGCATCGCGGCCTCGAACGCGGGCAACTGTGCCGGCGCGTTCGACTGCGGCAGCAGCGACGCCTCGAGCGTCGCGGCGACGACCGTCTCGAGGTTGCGCCGGCCGATCGACGGGTTCGCGAACTTGCTCGCGATCACCTCGCCCTGTTCGGTCAGGCGGATCTGGCCGTTCACCGTGCCCGGCGGCTGCGACAGGATCGCCTGGTAGGTCGGGCCGCCTCCGCGGCCGACCGTGCCGCCGCGGCCGTGGAACAGCCGCAGCGTGATCTTGCGTTCGCGGAACAGCTCGACGAGCGCGAGTTCCGCACGATACAGCTCCCAGTTCGACGTGAGGAAGCCGCCGTCCTTGTTGCTGTCCGAATAGCCGAGCATCACTTCCTGCTCGGCGCCCTGGTGCGCGATCAGCGCGTCGATGCCCGGCAGCGCGAAGTATTCGCGCATGATGCGCGACGCGTCGCGCAAGTCGGGAATCGTCTCGAACAGCGGGATCACCATCAGGCTGTTGCGCGCGTCGCTGCCCGGCACGCCGAGCGTGCCTTCGAGCAGGCCCGTCTCCTTCTGCAGCAGCAATACCTCGACGAGGTCGCTGACGGTTTCCGTGTGCGAAATGATGTAGTTGCGCACCGCACGCGCACCGAATTGCGCGCGGACCTCGCGCGCCTTCTCGAACACGCCGAGCTCGCTCTGCGCGAGCGCCGAGTAGTCGAGGTACGGCGAGCGCAGCGGGCGCGGATCGGCGAGCGCGGCGAGCAGCACGCGCAGCTTGTCTTCCTCGGCGAGCGCCGCATAGTCGGCCTCGACGCCCGCGCGCGCGAACAGCTCGGCGACCACCGCCTCGTGGATGTCGGAACTCTGGCGCAGGTCGATGCTTGCCAGATGGAAGCCGAACACTTCGGCCGCGCGCACGAGCGGCGCGAGGCGCGGCGCGGCGAGCGACGCGCCGTGGTGCTCGTCGAGCGACGCGGTCAGCACCTTCAGATCGGCGACGAATGCTTCGGAATCCTCGTACGGAATCGCGCGCACCGGCGGCGCGCCGCGGCCCGCGCTGCGCACGGGCACCGTGCCTTCGCCGACACGCACGCGCGCGCTCGCGGCGAGCCGCGTGTAGATCCCGATCAGCGCGCGGCGATACGGTTCGTCGACGCGATGCGGCGACTGGTCGGGCGATGCTGCCGCGAGGGCCTTCACTGCGTCGTTCGCGCCGACCAGCAGGTTCGACACCGATAGCTCGGCGCCGAGCTTGTGCACCTGTTCCAGATAGTGCTCGAGGATCACCGCGGCCTGGCGGTTGATCGCCTCGTCGAGCGTCGCGGCCGTCACGTTCGGGTTGCCGTCGCGATCGCCGCCGATCCAGCTGCCCATCTGGAAGAACGCGGGCACGCGGGCCGACAGGCCGTGCTCCGCGAGCGCGGCCTCGATGTCGCCGTACAGCGCGGGCAGTTCGTCGAGGAACGTCGCGCGGTAGTACGACAGCGCGTTCTCGATCTCGTCGCCAACCGTCAGGCGCGAGTCGCGCAGCATGCGCGTCTGCCACAGCGCGGTCACGCGTGCGCGCAGCATCGCTTCGTTGTACTGGCGCTCGCGAGCGGTCAGCTCCTGGTCGCGCTCGGCGAGCAGGCGCGCGATGTCGTGCTGCGCATCGAGGATGCTCTTGCGCTGCACTTCGGTCGGGTGCGCGGTCAGCACCGGCACGATCAGCGCATCGTCGAAGAAGCGCTGCAGCAGGCGCTTCGACGCGTTGCCGGTGGTTTTCAGCTGGTCGAGCGCATACGCGACCGTGCCGGGCTGCGGCGCGGAGCCGGCCAGCGCGTGGATGCGGCGGCGGCGGTTGTGGTGACGGTCTTCCGCGATGTTCGCGAGGTGCGAGAAATAGCTGAACGCGCGCACGACGCTCACCGTCTGCTCGGGCGTCAGCTTGCGCAGCTTCTTCTCGAGGGTCTGCGCGGCTTCGCTGTCGTCCTCGCGGCGGAACTTGACCGCGGTCTGGCGGATCGTCTCGACGACGTCGAACACCGTATCGCCTTCCTGTTCGCGCACGACGTCGCCGAGCAGGCGGCCGAGGAAGCGGATGTCCTCGAACAGCGGGCGGTCCTTGTCGTCGCGCGTGCGGGTGCCGGCCTTCGGCGCGACCGCCTGGCGGGCGGCGGGGCTGGAGGCTTTCGTCGCGCGTTTTGTCTGACGTATCGGGTCTTTCGGTTTCGTTGCCGTGGGTTTCGTTGCCGTTTTCGCACGGCCGTTCGCGGCGGTCGCGAGCGTGGCCGTCGGGGCGTCGGGGGAGGGCAAGGCAGCATTGCGGCGCGCCGTACGCGCCGATCCGGAAGACTTCACGATGGGTTTCCTTGGGAAAGCTCGAGTCAAAAGGAACTGCGGAAACTGCGGGAACTGCGGTCAAGCAACCAGCTACGTGCGACACATCCGCACAACGGCGCCGCGACCCGCGCGGAAGCAGGCCGGGCGCAGGCTTCGGGCCCGGGCGGGCCGGGGCGTGCGTGCTACCATTGTTCGATCTTCAATCCCGTCCTTCGATGTTCCAGCAATGAATTCCGAGACCCCCGCGGCCGGGCCGCAGCAGGCACAGCCGCCCGCGACGTTGACGATTGCTTCGCGCGAGAGCCGCCTGGCGATGTGGCAAGCCGAACATGTGCGTGATGCGCTGCGCAAATTATATCCAGCTTGTGACGTGAAAATCCTCGGGATGACGACGCGCGGCGATCAGATTCTCGATCGCACGCTGTCGAAGGTCGGCGGCAAGGGCCTGTTCGTGAAGGAACTGGAGGCCGCGCTGGCCGACGGCCGCGCCGATCTCGCCGTGCATTCGCTGAAGGACGTGCCGATGGCGCTGCCCGACGGCTTCTCGCTCGCCGCGATCATGGAACGCGAAGACCCGCGCGATGCGTTCGTGTCGAACGACTACGCGTCGCTCGACGCGCTGCCGGCCGGCGCGGTCGTCGGCACGTCGAGCCTGCGCCGCGAGGCGATGCTGCGTTCGCGCTATCCGCATCTCGAGGTCCTGCCGCTGCGCGGCAACCTCGACACGCGCCTCGCGAAGCTCGACCGCGGAGACTACGCGGCGATCATCCTCGCGGCCGCCGGCCTGAAGCGCCTCGGCCTCGAAACGCGGATCCGCGCGCTGCTCGATGTCGAGGCCAGCCCGCCTGCGGCCGGCCAGGGCGCGCTCGGCATCGAGATCGCCGCGCACCGCGACGACGTCGCCGCGTGGCTCGCGCCGCTGCACGACCCGCGGACCGCGCTCGCGGTCGAGGCCGAGCGGATGGTGTCGCGCGCGCTCGGCGGCAGCTGCGAGGTGCCGCTCGCCGCGCACGCGGTGTGGCGCGCGGGCGAGCTGTACCTGACGGGCCGCGTGTCGACCACCGACGGCAAGCGCGTGCTGACGGCCGACGCGTGCGGCGCGGTCGTGACCGTCGCCGATGCGCTCGCACTCGGCCGCGCGGTGTCCGACGAACTCGAGGCGCAAGGCGCGCTCGACATCGTCCAGGCGCTGCTCGCGAGCTCGCAGGCCGCGGGCAAGGGCGACGCCTGATGGCGGGCGGCGCGCGCGCGTTCACCGCTGTCCTGACGCGTCCGGACGGCCAGTCCGACGCGCTTGCGTCGCAACTGGCCGACGCCGGCTGCGACGTGCTCGAATTCCCGCTGATCGATATCGCGCCGGTCGACGATCCGGCGCCGCTCGACGCCGCGTTCGCGGCGCTGGCCGACTACGCGCTGGTGATCTTCGTGTCGCCGAACGCGATCGACCGCGCGCTCGCGCGCTACGGCGCGATCTGGCCGAACGCGCTGCCGGTCGGCGTGGTCGGGCCCGGCAGCGTCGCGGCGCTCGAGCGCCACGGCATCGCGGCGCCCGCGCATCGCGTGATCGCGCCGCAGGCGCCGGCCGACGGCGGCGTGCCCCATTACGATTCGGAAAGCCTGTTCGCGAGCATCGACGCCGCGTTCGGCGGCGCGCAGGCGCTGGCGGGCGAGCGCGTGCTGATCGTGCGCGGCGACGGCGGGCGCGAATGGCTCGCCGAGCGCCTGCGCGAGGCCGGTGCGGACGTCACGCTCGTCGCCGCGTACCGGCGCGTCGTGCCCGAGCCGCGCGTCGGCGCGTGGGAGCGCGTGCACGCGCTGCTCGACGGCCAGCCGCACGCGTGGCTCGTCACGAGCTCGGAAGGCGTGCGCAACCTGCACGCGCTCGCGCGGGCCCACCTGAACGATGCCGAGATCGACGCGCTGAAGCATGCGCCGCTCGTCACGCCGCACCCGCGGATCGAGCAGACCGCGCGCGCATTGGGTTTTGATAGGATTACGCTGACTGGCGCGGGCGATGAGCGCATCGTCCGCGCGTTTCGAACGATGGCCGACGAGGCCGTCCAACCGGCGACAGCCGCACCGGTGACTAAACGCATGACAGATACCAACGATTCCAAAAGCGTCGCTTCCCAGCCGGCCGCTGCCTCCGCGCCGCCGTCCAGCCCTCCTTATCGCGCGCCCGAACCGCGTGCGCGCCGCGGCGGCAGCGCGGTGCTGTGGTTCGTCGTCGTCGTGCTCGGCTGCGCGGCGGGTGTCGGCGGCTACGCGCTGAACCGCAAGATCGACCGGCTCGACGGCACGTTCGTCGCGCGCCAGAAGGCGCTCGACGCGCAAGCGGCCGAAACGCGGACGAAGACCGAGCAGGCGCTCGCCGGCACGCACCAGGTCGACACGCAGCTCGCGCAGCTCGACGGCAAGCTCGCCGATGCGCAGAGCGCGCAGCAGGCGCTGCAGCAGCAATACCAGGACCTGTCGCGCAACCGCGATGCGTGGATGCTCGAGGAAGTCGACCAGATGCTGTCCAGCGCGAGCCAGCAGCTTCAACTGACCGGCAACACGCAGCTCGCGCTGATCGCGCTGCAGAACGCCGACGCGCGTCTCGCGACGTCGCAGAGCGCGCAGGCCGTCACGGTGCGCAAGGCGCTCGCGCAGGACATCGAGAAGCTGAAGGCCGCGCCGGCAGCCGATCTCACCGGCCTCGCGATCAAGCTCGACGACGCGATCGCCAAGATCGACGCGCTGCCGCTGTCCGGCGAGGCGATCGTGCCGCACGCGGCGCCGAAGGCCGCGCCGGCCGACGCCGCGTCGTCGGTCGCCGCCGGCGAGCCGCGCTGGAAGGTGTGGTGGCACGCGTTCTCGGCCGGCCTCGGCCAGCAATTGAAAGGCCTCGTGCAGGTGCGCCGGATCGACAACGCGGACGCGATGCTCGCGTCGCCCGACCAGGGCTACTTCGTGCGCGAGAACGTGAAGCTGCGCCTGCTCACCGCACGGCTGTCGCTGCTGGCGCGCAACGACAGCGCGATGAAGGCCGACCTGCACGCCGCGCAGGCGTCGCTCGGCAAGTATTTCGATCAGGCGTCGAAGGACACGCAGACCGTCGAGGATCTGCTCAGGCAGGTTGACGGCGCATCGCTGACGGTCGCGGTGCCGAACCTGAACACGAGCCTGAACGCCGTTCAGCAGTTCAAGAGCCGGGGGTAACGATGACGCTTCGAGGAATCGTCTGGCTCGCGGTCCTGTTCGCGATCGCCGCGGCGCTCGCCACCGTCGGCCGTTTCGACGCGGGGCAGGTGCTGCTCGTCTATCCGCCGTACCGGATCGACGTGTCGCTGAACCTGTTCGTGATCGCCATCGTCGTGCTGTTCATCGTCGTGTACGCGCTGCTGCGCATCGTGCGCAACATCTGGCGCATGCCGCAGCGGGTCGCCGCGTATCGCGCGCGTTCGCGCAACGAGAAGGCGCAGGCGTCGCTGCGCGATGCGATCGCGAACCTGTACGCGGGCCGCTTCTCGCGTGCGGAGAAGGCCGCGCGTGAAGCGTTGTCGGTCGATGCGAACCTGGGCGCCGCGAGTCTCGTCGGCGCCACGGCCGCGCACCGGATGCACGAGTACACGCGCCGCGACGACTGGCTGTCGAAGGTCGACGCGCCCGAATGGCAGGATGCACGGCTGCTCGCCGCGGCCGACATGCGCGCGGACGCCCGCGACGCGGACGGCGCGCTTGCCGCGCTGGCCGACATGCAGGCCGGCGGCAAGCGCATCCATGCGCAGCAGGTCGCGCTGCGTGCGCAGCAGCAACTGAAGAACTGGGCCGAGGTGCTGAAGCTCGCGAAGGCGCTCGAAAAGCGCGAGGCGCTGCATCCGGCCGCGGCCGTGCGGCTGCGCCAGCAGGCGGCGGAAAACCTGCTGCGCGAACGCCGGCACGACCCCGAAGCGCTGCTCGAAGTGTGGCAGTCGCTGTCGCCGGTCGAGCGCCAGTCGCCGCGCCTGGCCGATCTCGCGGCCGAGCTGCTCGTGCCGCTCGAGCGCCGCAACGAAGCGCGCCGTATCGTCGAGGACGCGCTCGCGCACAACTGGGATGCGCGCCTGCTGCGCCGTTACCCGGATACGGCCGGCGCCGATGCGCTGCCGTTGATCCAGAAGGCCGAAGGCTGGAAGAAGGATCATCCGGAAGATGCCGACCTGCTGTTCGCACTCGGCCGCCTCTGCCAGCAGCAGCAGCTGTGGGGCAAGGCGCAGTCGTTCCTCGAATCGGCGCTGAAGCTGGCCGACAACGAGGCGCTGAAGGTGCGCGCGCATCGCGCGCTCGCCCGCCTGTTCGAGCAGCTCGGCGAAACCGACAAGGCCGCGAAGCACTACCGCGAAAGCGCGCTCGCGATCACCGTCGTGTGACGCGGCGCTGCGCTGCGCCGCGTAAAAAGCCCCGAACGCCGATCGGCCTTCGGGGCTTTTTTTCGCCTGTGGCGAGGCAGGAGCGGCCTGCGGCGCGTTACGCGCCGAGCCTGCGCAGCAGGTCGTCCTCGCTCGCGACGAACCAGACCGATTTTCCGCGATTGCACTCGCGAACGAGCGCGCGCAGCGCTTCGCTGCGCGCGAGCCGGCGGTCGATGTCGCCGACCACGCCGAGCCGGACGCCGTAGTTGGCCAGCTTTTGCAGCACGACGCCGGCCAGCCTGCTGTCGAGCCGGTAGAAGTCGTCATGCAGCGTGTCCGCCGCGACCGCGATCCAGTCGGCTTCATGCTCGTGCGCGAGCGCGACGAGATCGAGCGCGTCGCTTTCCCGTTGCACGAGGCCGGCGGAAGGATCGCGGACCAGCACGCGGCTGCCGGCGGCCTGAACGATTCGATGGGGCATGTCGAGCGTGTCCGTCGATGAGAGAAAAGTGCGCACGGTGTCGCGCTGTCCGCGGATGAAGTGAGGCTGCTCGGGAAGAAACCGCACCTGCGCGTGCGGCACGAGGCGCGTCAGGCGATCCTGCGTGTCGCGGGAATCGAGCATCACGTCGCGGCCTCCGACGATCGCCAGCACGGGCATCGATAACGTGCGGAGCATGGTGTCGTCGAATACCGGAATCGGCTCGATGCGCGGCCGAACGCCGCGATCGACGGCGCGCATCAGTGCGAGCGCGTCCCGTTCGGCCGGCGTCGATGCGGGTGGCAGGCGACCCAGCACGCGCCGCCGCACGCATGCGCGCCCGGCATCGCCAAGCAGCAACAGCGGCAGCGCCCACCACAGAAACGGCTTCTGCCTGCCGATGCCGGACGGGCAGAGCAGCGCGAGCCGGGTGACGCGCGGCGGCCGCCGCAACGCGAAGTCGAGCGCCGTTCGCGCGCCGAGCGAGATGCCGACGAACGCGGCGCGCGACACCTGCAGGCCGTCGAGCACGTCGTCGAGCCACTGCGCATAGGCGTCGCCCGCGAGCGGCGGGCGCGACGGCGCGCTCGGTCCCGCTTCGCCGATCACGTCGATCGCGTAGAGCCGGAAGTGCGTCGCCCAGTCGGTCGCGTGATGCTGCCAGCTTGCCGCCGTCGTCTGGGCGCCGTGGATCAGTACGACCGGCGGCGCGTGTTCGGGGCCGCAGGCGATGACGTGCGTCGCGCCATGACGCGTTTGCACGGTGACGCGCCGATGCCCGGCCGGCCAGTGCGACAGCGCGGCCGCGTACGCGGCGCGAATCGCGCGGGCATGGCGGGGTGACTTGAAGATTGCGCTCATGTCCCGCTTTGCTGGAGCAGCATGTCGAGCGACGACATCAGCGCGGCCGTGTCGGCCGGTGTCGCGGTCACGATGATCTTGACCATGCTCGAGGCGGGATCGAACGTGACGTCGATTCGCACGGGGTCGACGTACGATGTGCGGCCGGACGCCATCGCGTGCAGCGACCGCGACAGGTACTGGTGCAGCGACTGCGACGCATCGGGAACGTCGACGATGCTGGTGACGCGCACCGCACGCGGCGCGGGCGAGGCCGGCTCCGTCCGGGCGAACGCGGCGAGGTCGGCGTCGAGGATGCGGTAGGCACGGCCGACCCGCGTCGCGCGCAGCTTGCCGTCGCGAATGAACCGCAGGACGGTCTTCGGATGGACGCGCAGGCGGGCGGCGGTGTCTTCGACGGTGTGGAACATGAGATATCGATAATTCCTTAATTGTCTTTATTGTTCCATATATAAAGGAGCATAAGGGAATAATTTGAGTGATAAAGGGGCTGCCGTCGGATGGGCGAGACACTCGGCCGATCCGGGTTGTGCCCGTCCGGAATCGAAAACGCCCCGGCGGCCGGCCATGCCGGACGTCGGGGCGTATCGGGGAGAAACGGGCCGGCAATCGGCCGGCGTGTTCGATCGATCCGGCCGCGCCTTTACGCGCCGCGCATCACTTGTCGACGAGCCGCTTCGGCACCGACAGCGCCAGCAGCCCGCCGAGCACGAGGAACCCGGCCAGCATGTACATGCCCGCATCGTTGCTGCCCGTTATCTGCTTGAGCCAGCCCATCAGGTACGGGCTCAGGAAGCCCGCGAGGTTGCCGATCGAGTTGATCATCGCGATGCCGGCCGCGGCGGCCGTGCCGCCGAGGAAGGCGGTCGGTAGGCTCCAGAACAGCGGCAGCGTCGTCAGGATGCCGATCGTCGCGAGCGTGAGGCCGAGCATCGCGAGCGCGGTCTGGTGGGCCCAGATCACCG
Organism: Burkholderia sp. BCC0398; assembly: GCF_902833245.1. NCBI lineage: Bacteria > Pseudomonadati > Pseudomonadota > Betaproteobacteria > Burkholderiales > Burkholderiaceae > Burkholderia > Burkholderia sp. BCC0398. The sequence continues at coordinate 56,170 of NZ_CADFEM010000007.1, read as the reverse complement.
ACAGCACGAGGCCGAGCGCGCCGATCGCGGCCGGAATCGCGAGGTGCCAGCGGCGTTCGCGGCGCTTGTCCGCGCTGCGCGCGATCAGGATCATCGCGACCACCGCGGCCGCATACGGAATCGCCGACAGCAGGCCGATCATGACCGTGTCGGTCACGCCCGTCGCCTTGATGATCGTCGGCAGCCAGAAGCCGACGCCGTAGAGCCCCATCACGAACGAGAAATAGATCAGCGCCATCAGCCAGACGCGCGGGCTCGACATCACGGCGCCGAGCGGCGGGTCTTCCTTGGTGGCTTCCTCGGCGTCGACGTTGCGGGCGAGCAGCGCCTTTTCTTCGTCGGTGAGCCACGTCGCCTTCGCGATCCGCTCGTCGAGCGCGAAGAACACGAGTACGCCGGCGAGCACCGACGGAATGCCTTCGAGCAGGAACAGCCATTGCCAGCCGTGCCAGCCGCTTACACCGTCGAACGCCTTCAGGATGAAGCCCGAGATCGGCCCGCCGATCACGCCGGACAGCGCGACGGCCGTCATGAAGAACGTCGTCATCCGGCCGCGCCGGTGCGCGGGATACCAGTAGGTGAGGTAGAGGATCACGCCGGGGAAGAAGCCTGCTTCCGCGACGCCGAGCAGGAAGCGCATCACGTAGAACATCGCGGGCGTCGTGACGAACATCGTCAGGATCGAGATCACGCCCCACGTCGCCATGATGCGGGCGATCCACACGCGGGCGCCCACCTTGTGCAGGATGATGTTGCTCGGCACCTCGAACAGGAAATAGCCGAAGAAGAAGATCCCCGCGCCGAGCCCGTACACGGTATCGCTCAGGTTCAGGTCGCTCGCCATCTGCAGCTTCGCGAACCCGACGTTCACGCGGTCCAGATACGCGACCACGTAGCACAGCAGCAGCAGCGGCAGGAGCCGCCACGACACCTTGCGATAGGTTGCTTCCTCGAATGCGCCGGACGAGCCCGGCAGCGATTGCGTCGATGTTGCCATGTTGTCTCCTGTCGATCCAAGTTGGCGCTTTAGCGCTTACTTGGATCCCATGCTTTGCGGTCGATCCAAGTTGGCGCTTTGGCGGTTACCTGGATCCCGTGTACCGCTGTCGTTGTAGTTGGCCGGCGCAGACGCCGCGGCGTCCAATCCGGTTTCGTGCGAAGCAAGACGGGGCGATCGAGCGTCCCGGTACGACTAGATGCAGCGTCCGCCGTCGACTTCGAGGCACACGCCGGTGATGAATTCGGCTTCGTCGGACGCAAGATACAGCGCGGCGTTCGCGATGTCCTGCGGCGTCGAGAAGCGGCCGAGCGGGATCGTCGCAAGGAAGCGGCGGCGATTGTCCGGTGTGTCCTCGCAGCCCATGAACTCGGTCATCAACGCGGTTTCGCCGAGCACCGGGTTGATGCAGTTCACGCGGATGCGATCGGCGCCGAGCTCGGCCGCGAGCGACTTGCTCGCGGTGATCATCGCGCCCTTCGTGCTGTTGTACCAGACGAGGCCCGGGCGCGGCCGCACGCCGGCCGTCGACGCGACGTTCACGAACACGCCGCCGCCCTGTGCGCGAAAGTACGGCACGAAGGTCTGCACGCACCAGAACAGGCTCTTCATGTTGACCGCGTACACGCGGTCGAACTCGGCCTCCGTCACGTCGAGCACGGGCTTGTTGCGGTGCGTGGTGCCCGCGTTGTTCACGACGATCTGCACCGCATGGAAATCGTCGAGCGCGGCCTGCAGCAGCGCGCGCCAGTCGTCCTCTTTCGACACGTCGCCGGCCACCGCGATCGCCTTGCCGCCCGCGAGCGCGATTTCGCTCGCGACGCGCTCGGCCGCCGCGCCGTTCAGGTCGTTGACGACGACGTTCGCGCCTTCGCGCGCATACGTCTTCGCGATGCCTTCGCCGAACCCCGAGCCGCCGCCCGTGACGATGGCCGTCTTGCCGCTCAACCGCATGGTGTGTCTCCTGTGCTGGTAATGAGAGTCGTCGTGTGCCGACGGGCGGCCGGCTGCTGCCGGCTGCCTGTGGCGTGCCGTGCACTCAGCCGTGCCGGATCGCGATCGTCTTCAGCGCGGTGAAACCGTACAGGGCCTCGAAGCCTTTCTCGCGGCCGTGGCCCGAATGGCCGACGCCGCCGAACGGCAGTTCGACGCCGCCGCCCGCGCCATAGTTGTTGATGAACACCTGGCCGGCGCGCAGGCGCCGCGCGAGCCGCATCTGGCGGGCGCCGTCGCGTGTCCAGATGCCCGCGACGAGGCCGTACGGCGTGCCGTTCGCGAGTGCGACGGCTTCGTCCTCGTCGACGAAACGCATCGCCGCGAGCACGGGGCCGAACACTTCCTCCTGCGCGAGCCGGTGCGACGGCGGCACGTCGCGCAACAGCGCGGGCGCCTGATAGAAGCCGCTTTCGGGCGCGTCGGCGACGACCTGCCCGTGTCCGGCCATCGGAATGCCGTCGTGCTGCGCGTCGGACAGGAAATCCCACACGCGCTGCTGCTGCTTCGCGTTGATCAGCGGGCCGCAGTCGAGATCGGCGCGGCTCGGGCCGACGCGCAGTCCGTTGAATGCGGTGGCGAGGCGCTCGACGAGCGGCTCGTACACCGCGCGCTCGATCAGCACGCGGCTGCCGGCCGAGCACGTCTGCCCGCCGTTCTGCACGATCGCGGACACGAGCACGGGCAGCGCCGCGTCGAGATCGGCATCGGCGAACACGATTTGCGGCGACTTGCCGCCGAGTTCGAGCGTGACCGGCACGTGGTTCTCGGCCGCCATCTGCGTGACCAGCTTGCCGGTGGCCGGCGAACCCGTAAACGAGATGTGATCGATGCCCGGATGGCGGGCGAGCGCGGCGCCCGCTTCATGGCCGTAGCCGGTGACGACGTTGAGCGCGCCGGCCGGCAGCCCGGCCTCGGCGGCCAGCTCGGCGACGCGCAGCACGGACAGGCACGCGTCCTCGGCCGGCTTGACCACGCATGCGTTGCCGGCCGCGAGCGCCGCGCCGACGCTGCGCCCGAAGATCTGCATCGGGTAGTTCCACGGCACGATATGGCCCGTGACGCCGTGCGGCTCGCGCACCGTCAGCACCGTATAGCCGGCCTGGTAGGGGAGGGTTTCGCCGTGCAGCTTGTCGGCGGCGCCCGCGTAGAACTCGAAGTAGCGCACGAGCGCGGCGGCATCGGCGCGCGCCTGTTTCAGCGGCTTGCCGGTGTCGCGCGCCTCGATCGCGGCGAGTTCCTCGATCGAATCGGCCACGCGCGCCGACAGCCGCATCAGCGCGCGGCCGCGTTCGGCGGCGCTCGCGGCGCCCCACGGGCCCGCGAACGCGTCGCGGGCGGCGGCGACCGCGCGCTCGATGTCGGGCGCGGTGCCGCGTGCGATCGTCGCGAACGGCTGGCCGTCGGACGGATCGACCACCGCGATGGTTTCCAGTTGCGCGGGCAACGTCCATTCGCCCGCGATGAAGTGCTTCGCCTCTTCCATGCGTCCTCCTGTCGACCCAAGTTAGCGCTTTAGCGCTTACTTGGGTCCCATGCATAGCGGTCGATTCAAGCAAGCGCTTCAGCGCTTGCCCGGCCCCCACGCACCGCGGTCGACCCGGGTCGGCGCCTTGGCACCGCCTCGGGCCCATGCATTGTGATCGACGTGCCACGCCGCCGCCGGTTCGGCGGTCGGACATCCGGAACGATTATCGCGCCGATCGTCATCCGGACGCCACCGGTCGATTGGCTATAATGGCGCATTCCTTTTTGGGGGACGCCCGCGGCCGTGCATCGGCCGCGGCGCCCTGTCCCGAATTCCCATCGACCTACAGAGAGTGCTCATGAGCTTCAATCATGTTCCGGCCGGCAAGGACCTGCCGCAAGATTTCAACGTGATCATCGAGATTCCCGCGCAAAGCGATCCGGTGAAGTACGAGGCGGACAAGGAACTGGGCCTCCTCGTCGTCGACCGCTTCATCGGTACCGGCATGCGCTACCCGGTGAACTACGGCTACATCCCGCAGACGCTGTCGGGCGACGGCGATCCGGTCGACGTGCTGGTGATCACGCCGTTCCCGCTGCTGGCCGGCTCGATCGTGCGCTCGCGCGTGCTCGGCATGCTGCAGATGACCGACGAGTCGGGCGTCGACGCGAAGCTGGTCGCGGTGCCGCACGACAAGATCTGCCCGATGACGGCGAACCTGAAGACGATCGACGACGTGCCCGAGTACCTGAAGGACCAGATCAAGCACTTCTTCGAGCAATACAAGGCCCTCGAGAAGGGCAAGTGGGTGAAGGTCGAAGGCTGGGCCGGCATCGAAGCCGCGCACAAGGAAATCACCGACGGCGCCGCGAACTACAAGAAGTAAGCGGCGTGCCGGCCGACGGCCGGCTCGTACGGAACGCGAACCGCGCGTGTCTCGTCAGGAGGCCGCGCGGTTTTGTTTTGCGCGCGCGGTTTTCCGGCGGGCGGACGCGGAGACGGGCGGCAGCGAGGTAGCCGGTGCGTTCTTCGCGCGTTTCGCGCGGGGCGCGGCAACGGACGGCGCGGTCGCTTCGGCGGCTTTCGTGGCCGAACGACGGCGGGCCGGTGCGGAAGCGGCGTCTTCGCGTGCGTTCGCGGCGGGTTTGCCGGCGGCGGCCGGTGCCTTCCTCTTTGACAACGCGGATGCGGGCAGGTCGGTTTTCTTTACCGGTGTGCGACGCGACGAGGTCTTTTTTGCGGCTGCATCGCCGACGGGTTTTGCACGTTTCGCGTCCGGTGCGGCTTGACTCGCCTTCGTCGACTTCGATGCTTGTTTGCCCTTCGCAGGCTTCGCCGTCTTCGCGGCCGTTACTGCCCCGACCACTTTCCCGGCCTTCACCTTTTTCCCGGCAACCTGTTCCGTTGCAGCCGTCTCCGCCGCAGCGTCGACATTTTCCGCCTTCACCTTCTTCCGCCCGCGCGCCGTCGCCTTCGTCCCGGCCGTGTCGCCGCTCTCGTCGAGCGTGACCACCGCCGGCAGCACCGATTCAAGCGTCCGCAACCCGGCCGCGAGCTCGCGTTTTTTCGCGGGCGCGAGCCGCTTCACCCAGTATTCGGCGCGCGACGCGCTCGACCGGTCGGGCAGCGCAAACGCCGCGAGCACCGCGCGCGGCTTGCGCGAGCGCGTGTAGCGCGCGCCCTTGCCGGACGCGTGTTCGTCGAAGCGCGCGGCGACATCGGTCGTGATGCCCGTGTAGACGCTGTCGTCGGCGCATTCGATCAGATACAGAAACCAGGACATGGCAGGGCGGCGGGATGCGAAGCCGCCAGTGTCTCAGAAAAACCGTGCATCAACGCCGTCGGTCGCCGTGCCCGTCGCGAAAGCGGCTGGGCGCCGCGCCGAGTTCGCGCGTGAAGAAGCGCGTGAACGCGCTCGTCGAACGGAAGCCGACGCGCACGCCGATCTCGCCGATCGGCAACTGCGTGTTGAGCAGCAGGTCGCGCGCCTCGCCGAGCCGCGCCTGCGCGACGAGCGCATGGAAACCGACCGCTTCGCGATGCAGGCGCCGGCGCAACGTCCAGCGCGACATCGCGAAGCGCGTGCAGACGTGCTGCATCAGCGTATCGGTCGGCACGTCGGCGTCGTCGGACGTGCGCAGCCAGTCGCGCACGCATTGCTCGACCGACGAGCCGAACGTCGAGCGAGCGCGCACGCGTTCGCGCGCGGCGTCGGCCGCATGCCGCTGGATGCCGGCGAGCGGCGCGTTGTAGCGCTCGAACGGCGTGTCGAAGTGTGCGGAGCGCAGCACGATGCGATTGTGTGAGGCATCGAACGACACCGGCGCGCCGAGCATGTCGCGCAGCGCGGCAACGGGCGCGAACGCGCGGCCGGCGAATGCGGCGTCGTCGACGCGCACGTGCGGGTCGTACAGGCGCGCGAGCGCCGCGAGGATCGCGAGGTTCGCGAACGCGCTGCCCGCGTGCCGGCCGTCGCCTTCGTTCACGTACTCGAGCGCGATCGCGTCGCCGTTCTCGTGCGCGAACACCCAGTCGACGTTGCCGATCAGCTCGCGATAGTGCAGGTAGCCGTGCAGCGCGTCGCGCAGCGTCGCCGCGTTGCACGTGATGCCCGCGAGTTCGGGAAACGGCACGAGCCACGGCACGACCTGCGGCGGCGGGCGGTGCCACGACAGCGGCCAGTCGTCCATCAATTGCAGCGCGGCCACGTGCCGATCGCCCGCGATGCGGCGCGTGTCGTCGGCGAGCTCGGCCGGCCCGATGCCGAGTGTTTCGTAAAGCGGTGCGGGATCGATGCCGTTCGCACGCGCGTCTTCGCACAGCCAGCGGTAGATCCGGACGGATACCGATTTCTGCTGCAACTCCATGTCTGTCTCCCTGTCGTCATGCCGTTCGGGTTTGTCCCCGCTGCGAGAGGTCAACGCATGCTCCTGCCGGTCAAGCGTGGTGACCGGTCGATTTTTAGACTTGGAGTGGCCACAAGTACAACAGAACGATTCTGGAGGATCAATGAAAACTTCGCTGTTCCGGTGTTCGACGATTGCGTCCGCGTGCGCGCTCACGGTGCTGCTCGCGTCGTGCGGCGGCGACGACATTCACGCCCCGACCGACCCCGACGCGGCAGCCGACCAGCGCGCGGCCGCGCTCGTCGCGCAACTGACGACCGACGAGAAACTGCAGCTCGTGCACGGCACCGGCATGCCGGCGCTCAGCCTCGGCGGCCCGTTTCCGGCCGACGCGCTGAACGGCGCGAGCTACATCCCGGGCGTGCCGCGGCTCGGCATTCCGGCCGTCAGCAGCGCCGATTCGGCGGGCGGCGTGAACGTGAAGAATGCGCGCGTGACCGCGCTGCCGGCGCCGGTCGCGCTCGCGGCGACGTGGGACCCGGCGCTCGCGGGCACCTACGGCACGCGCATCGCGCTCGAACTGCGCGCGCTCGGTTTCGCCGAAGGGCTCGGCGGCGGCGTGAACCTCGCGCGCGAGCCGCGCAACGGCCGCACCTTCGAATACATGGGCGAGGACCCGGTGCTCGCGGGCACGCTGAGCGCCGCGCGCACGCAGGCCACGCAGGCGCGGAAGGTGATCGCGACGATCAAGCATTTCGCGTTCAACGACCAGGAAACCAACCGCATGACGGTCGATTCGGTCGTCGACGAGCGGACCATGCGCGAGGCCGAGCTGCTCGCGTTCGAGATCGGCGTGAAGGACGGCCAGCCGGGCAACGTGATGTGCGCGTACAACAAGCTGAACGGCGTGTATGCGTGCGAGAACCCGTATTTGCTGACGACGGTGCTGAAGAACGAGTGGGGTTTCAAGGGCGTCGTGCAGTCGGACTGGGGCGCGACGCATTCGACGGTCGCGGCCGTGCAGGCGGGGCTCGACGAGGAACAGCCGGGCGCGGCCGACGACGGCAACGCGCCGCTCGGCTCGTACTTCAATGCGAAGCTGCGCGCGGCGCTGCAGGCCGGCAGCGTGTCGGTCGCGCGGCTGAACGACATGGTGCAGCGCAAGCTGCGCACGCTGATCCGCATCGGCGTGATGGATGCGCCGCCGAAGCCGGGCGGCGCGATCGACGAGGCCGCCGGCAATGCCGACGCGCTCGCGATCGCACGGCAAGCGGCGGTGCTGCTGAAGAACGCGGCCGCGCCGGGCGACACGCAGCCGGTGCTGCCGCTCGCCGCGGGCACGCTCAAGTCGGTCGTCGTGATCGGCGGGCATGCGGACGCGGGCGTGCTGTCGGGCGGCGGCTCGGGCGCGGTGCCGGCGATCGACGGCAACGCGGTGACGTCCTGCCAGCAACCGGCGGGCATGCTGTTCGGCGGGTGCGCGACCTGGTACAAGTCCGCGCCGCTCGCGGCGATCCGCGCGAAGGCGCCGAACGCGTCGGTCAGCTATCTCGACGGGACCGACGCGAATGCCGCGGCGAGCGCGGCCGCACAGGCCGATGTCGCGATCGTGTTCGCCACGCAGTGGCAGACGGAAGGGCTCGACCTCGCGAGCCTGTCGTTGCCCGATGCGAAGGCGGACCCGTACAACCAGCAATACGACCAGAACGCGCTGATCGCCGCGGTCGCCGCGAAGGCGAAGCGTGTGATCGTCGTGCTCGAGAACGGCAGCCCGGTGCTGATGCCGTGGCTCGCGAACGTGCATGGCGTGCTGGACGCGTGGTATCCGGGCGCGCAGGGCGGCCAGGCGATCGCCGACCTGCTGTTCGGCGACGCGAACCCGTCGGGCCGGCTGCCGCTCACGTTCCCGAAGCAGGAGGCCGACCTGCCGCAGCCGACGATCGATCCGTCGAACCTGCAAAACGTCTATGCGGAAGGGCTCGCGTACGGCTATCGCTGGTTCGACGCGAAGGCGATCGAGCCGCTGTTCCCGTTCGGCTACGGGCTGTCGTACACGACGTATGCGTTGTCGGCGATGTCCGCGCAGGCGGACGCCGCGGGCAACGTGACGGTCGGCGTGACGGTGACGAACACCGGTGCGCGCGCCGGTACGCAGACGGTGCAGATCTACGCGGCGCTGCCCGCGTCGCTTGGCGAGCCGCCGAAGCGGCTCGTCGGCTGGACCAAGGTCGCGCTGCAGCCGGGCGAGGCGCGCACGGTCAACGTCGCGGTGCCGGCGCAGCGCTTCGCCGTGTGGGATGCGAGCGCGCACGCATGGCGGATCGGCGCGGGCAGCTACGCGCTGTCGGCGGCCGCGTCGTCGCGCGATCCGCAGGCGCTGTCGCAGACGGTGACGCTCGCCGCGCACTGAACGCGCGGTAGCCGGACGGCAGGCGGCGAGGCCCTTGCGTGGCTTCGCCGCGTGCGCGGCGCGCCGGACGGCGCTAGCCGGTGTTGCGCCGGAACGGATCGTGTTCGCGCAGTTCGTCGACGTACGCGTGGATATGCTCGGTCTCGCGCTCGAGAAAACGCGCGACCGCATCGGAAAACGCCGGATGCGCGAGCCAGTGCGCGGAGTGCGTGACGGTCGGCAGGAAACCACGCGCGAGCTTGTGCTCGCCCTGCGCGCCGCCTTCGAACGTGTCGAGTCCGGCCTCGATGCAGAATTCGAGCAACTGATAGTAGGCGGTTTCGAAATGCAGGCAGGGCACGTGTTCGATCGCGCCCCAGTAGCGGCCGTACAGCGTGCCGCCGCCGTGCTCGCCGCGCCGGTACACGGCGAGCGCGCTCGCGATCGGTTTCCCGTCGGCTTCCGCGATCACGAGCAGCAGGTTCTCGGGCATCGTCGCGCCGATCGTGCGGAAGAAGTCGAGGTTCAGGTACGGGCTCGAATAGTGCTCGCGGTACGTTTGCCGATAGCAGCGCGAGAAGAAGCGCCAGTCGGCGTCGGTGATCTGATCGCCGGTCAGCCGCCGGAAGGTCACGCCCGCGTCGTGCACCTTGCGCCGCTCCGCGCGGATGTTCTTGCGCTTCTTCTGCTCGAGTGTGGCGAGGAAATCGTCGAAGTGGCGGTAGCCGTCGTTGAGCCAGTGAAACTGCACGCCTTCGCGCAGCATCATCCCCATCGATTCGAGCAGGCGCGCTTCGTCGCCGGTCGGAAACAGCACGTGCAGCGACGACACGTCGCTCTGCTCGGCGAACGCGAGCAGCGTGGCCGCGAGCCGGCGGCGCGCGTCGTCGTCGGCCGCGAGCAGCCGCGTGCCCTGCACCGGCGTGAACGGCACCGCGCACAGCAGCTTCGGGTAGTAGGGCAGGTCGTTGCGCTGGTACGCGTCGGCCCACGCCCAGTCGAACACGTATTCGCCGTACGAATGCTGTTTCGCGTAGACGGGCGCGGCGGCCGCGAGGCGGCCGGTGCGCGTGTCGGTCAGCGTGACGAAGTGCGGCGACCAGCCGGTGTCGTCCACCGCGCAGCGCGCGACGTGCAGCGCGTCGAGGAATTCGTGGCGCAGGAACGGCGTGGGCTGCGCGTCGCCCGCGAGCAGCGCGTTCCATTCGTCGGCCGGCACCTCGGCGGGGGACGACAGGATGCCCGTGCGATAATCGATGCGTTCGTGTTTCAAGCGTGAATCCGTACCGTTGGATGTTGCCGGATGCGGGCCGCCGTGGCCCGCGCCCGGATCGATTTCGTCAGCCGTTCAAGGCGCGCCGCCGGGTTGCGCCGCCCCCGCCATGAAGACCCGACTCGCTCTCGCCCAGATCAACGTCACCGTCGGCGATTTCGCCGGCAACGTCGCGCGCATCGTCGCGGCCGCGCGCGCCGCGCACAACGATGGTGCGCAACTGATGGTCGCCCCCGAACTCGCGTTGTCCGGCTATCCACCCGAAGACCTGCTGCTGCGACCCGCGTTCTACGCGGCGGCGGCCGCCGCGCTCGATGCGCTCGCCGACGCACTGAAGGCGTTCGACGGGCTCGCGGTACTGGTCGGCCATCCGTTGCGCGGTGCGGGGGCGGGCAGCGCGTCAGCCGTCGATGGTAATGCAAACCGCCCGATCGAGCGCGGCGTGCCGCCCACCGATACCTTCAACGCGGCGTCGCTGATCGTCGGCGGCGAGATTGTCGGCACCTACCGCAAGCAGGATCTGCCGAACGCCGAGGTGTTCGACGAGAAACGCTACTTCGCGACCGATACCGAGCCGCTCGTGTTCGAGCTGAACGGCGTGAAATACGGCGTGATCATTTGCGAGGACGCGTGGCATGCGTCGGCCGCGCAGATCGCGAAGGCGGCCGGCGCGCAGGTGCTGCTGATCCCGAACGGCTCGCCGTATCACATGAACAAGGAGGCGGTGCGCATCGACATCCTGCGCGCGCGGATTCGCGAGACCGGGCTGCCGATGGTCTACGTGAACCTCGTCGGCGGCCAGGACGAACTCGTGTTCGACGGCGGGTCGTTCGTGCTCGACGGCGACGGCGCGGTCGTCGCGAAGATGCCGCAGTTCGACGAAGGGCATGCGATCGTCGAATTCGATGGCGCGCGGCCGCTGCCTGGCGCGATCGCGCCCGGGTTGTCGACGCACGCGCAGGTGTACCGCGCGCTGGTGACCGGCGTGCGCGACTACATCGGCAAGAACGGTTTTCCCGGCGTGCTGATCGGGCTGTCGGGCGGCGTCGATTCGGCGCTGGTGCTGGCCATCGCATGCGATGCGCTCGGGCCGGAGCGCGTGCGCGCGGTGATGATGCCGTCGCGCTTCACGGCCGACATCTCGACCACCGATGCGGCGGAAATGGCGCGGCGCGTCGGCGTGCGCTACGACGAGATCGCGATCGCGCCGATGTTCGATGCATTCCGCACCGCGCTCGCGGACGAATTCGCGGGCCGCGCGGAAGACGCGACGGAGGAGAACATCCAGGCGCGCATCCGCGGCACGCTGCTGATGGCGCTGTCGAACAAGTTCGGCTCGATCGTGCTGACGACCGGCAACAAGAGCGAGATGGCGGTCGGCTACTGCACGCTGTACGGCGACATGGCCGGCGGTTTCGCGGTGATCAAGGACATCGCGAAGACGCTCGTGTACCAACTCTGCCGCTATCGCAACGAAACGACCGATTACGCGCTGCGCGACGTGATTCCCGAGCGGATCCTGACGCGCGCGCCGTCGGCGGAGCTGCGCGAGAACCAGACCGACCAGGACAGCCTGCCGCCGTACGACGTGCTCGACGCGATCATGCGGATGTACATGGAAGAAGACCGGCCGCTCGCCGCGATCGTTGCGGCCGGCTACGCGCAGGCCGACGTCGAGCGCGTGACGCGGCTCATCAAGATCAACGAATACAAGCGCCGCCAGGCGCCGATCGGCATCCGGGTCACGCATCGCGCATTCGGGCGCGACTGGCGCTACCCGATCACATCACGTTTTACCGAACGGCTCGATTGACCGGTGCTGGGCCGGAGGCGGCCCGCCGGCTTACAATCGGGAACGCGATTTTTCATCCAAACGAGCATTGAGGGACAACCATCATGAAACGCATCACCGCCATCATCAAGCCGTTCAAGCTGGACGAAGTCCGCGAAGCGCTCGCCGAAGTCGGTCTCACGGGCCTGACCGTGACGGAAGTGAAGGGCTTTGGCCGTCAGAAGGGCCACACCGAGCTGTATCGCGGCGCCGAATACGTGGTCGACTTCCTGCCGAAGATGAAGATCGAGGTGGTCGTCGCGGAAGCGCAGGTCGATCAGGTGATCGACGCGGTGATCGGTGCGGCGCGCACCGGCAAGATCGGCGACGGCAAGATCTTCGTGTCGGACGTCGAGCGCGTGATCCGCATCCGCACCGGCGAAGAGAACGAAGCGGCCGTCTGAGCGCCGCGTCCGCGCCGCTCGATCAATCCCGGCCGCTTCGACCGAGCGGGCCACGGGTCGCAAGAATCCGCCGCCCAAGAAAAAACGGTGCGGATACCCGGTTGGGTACCGCACCGATACGCGCCTCTCGCAGCAGCGTGGAAAGTGTTGTCGAATCGTTCTTTGACGGCGCCTGATCAGAACAGGTGCTGGATGCCGGCGTAGACGCCGGTCTGGCTGCCGCCCGGATGCGGGTTGCCGGTCGACACGGCGGTGCCCGCACCGTTCGCGTTCAGGCCGAAGTTGGCCGACGAGCTGTTGCGCACCGTCGCGGCCTGCAGGTCGAACAGCGTGCGCTTCGAGATGTTGTACGAACCGCCGATCGTGTAGATGTTCGCGTTGCCGCCGCCGTGGTTCGCGTTCACGTGATACACGGCCGCGATCAGCGCCGCTGCCGGCGTCGCCTGCCACGTCACGCCGCCCCACACCTGTTGCGTACCCGTCACGCCGGCGTTCACTGCCGGGCCGCCGCTGCCGTCCGCGCGCGATGCCTGGTAGGCCGCCTGAACCTTGAACTGGCCGAGGAACACGTTCACGCCCGCGAAGTATTCGCGCGAGTAGTTGAACACGTCCGAGAAGCGGCCGTTGCTGTCGCGCGTTTCGTCGTAGATGCCGCGCAACTGGAACAGCGAGTTCGTGTAGGTGACCTGACCGCCCATTGCACGACCCGGTTGGCCGGCCGTCGTGTTGCCGTTGAAGCTGGTCGAATTCGAGAACGAGAACTGGCCGTAGAAGTCGAGGCCGTAGAGCGACGGCGACTGGTACGACACGTTGTTGCTGGTCTTGTTCCAGTTGCGGCCGCGCACCAGCGAGGCCGTCGACCAGGCCGACTGGCCGAACGGGTCGAAATCCCACACGCCGTTGGCGATCGCGAGCTCGCGACCCAGCAGCAGCGTACCGTAGCGGTCGTTCGAGATACCGACGGTCGCGAAACGATCCCAGATCGAGCCGCTGAAGCCGCCCGTCATCGTGTTGAACGCGCCTTCGATGTGGAACAGGACCTTGTTGCCGCCACCGATGTCCTCGCTACCCTTCAAGCCCCACAGGCTCGTGCCCCAGTCGCCGCTTTCCGCGCGCACTTGGTGGCCGTTTTGCAGGCCGTTCATGTACTCGATACCTGCATCCAGGCGGCCATACAGCGTGACGCTGCTCTGCGCGTGCGCCGTCACCACCCCAGCAGCCATCAGCGCCGCCGCGACCAAAGCTTTCTTCATCATCTCCTCCATACCCTGTCAAAAAGTCAACCCAGACTGCACGAGATGCCCGGAGCGCGAGCGCCGGGCAAAAGCGGGATAACCAGGGAGACCTCGTGCAGGGCCGGTAAGCGCGGCACGCGGGCAAGCAGACGGAAAACCGTTGAGCGGTCCCGCGCAGCCGGGTCGGCCTGCGGGGTCTCCTTGTTGTGTCGTGAAGCTAAACTACATTTCACGAACTTCGTTTTGCTACTTTGGTTACTAATTTAGCAAAAATACAATTTTGTGGCGACGGAAATCGTTGTTTGACTAACCGCTGTCGCCAAATTGCCATGCAACACGGTGCGCAACAGGGCTCCCAAGGGTTCTCGATTACCGGAAAACCCTTGTCCCACAAGGGAGACATGGATTCGGCGGATAGGGCTCAAGGATTGCCACTATTGACGTTGCAAAGGCGCCGGCGTAAGCGCGAAAGTCGCGAAATGGGTAAGTATTTCGTAATGATTCGGGCGATTGTCGCCATCGCGGATCGACGCCGGAAACGCCCGGCCGAAACGCGCTGTGGCTAGTCCGCGCTCGGCCGTGCGTCGAGCAACTGCGCGCGGATCCAGCGATGCGCGTCGGTGCGTGCATGCTTCGCATGCGAGTAGACCTTCACCGTGTAGCGCGGGATTTCGAACGGCGCGGGGAAGATGCGGATCGGCGCCGCGTGCCGCAGCGCCTGCGCGGCGCGGTTCGGCACGGTCATCAGGAGTGCCGACTCCGCGATCACGAACGGCGCGGCCAGCACGGTCGGCAACTGCACGGCGACGTGCCGCGCGAGGCCGAGCCGGTCGAGCACGTAGTCGACGACGCCACGCGACTCGTTCCACGGCGTGACGACCACGTGGCGCGCCGCCAGGTACTGGTCGAGCGTCAGCCGCCGGCGGATGTCCGGATGCGTGGCGCTCGCGATCACGACGTAATCGTCGGAGAACCAGTCGAAATCCTCGATGCCCGGTGCGTCGGCCGCCGATTCCTCGTGGTAGCCGAGCGCGAAGTCGATGCGGCCGGCCGCGAGCTCGTCGACGGAAATCTTGCGGTCCGAATGGACGACGCGGATGCGCAGGTGCGGCGCCACGTGCTGGATGCGGGCGACGAACGCCGGCAGCACCGCGAATGCCGTGTAGTCGGTCGCGGCGAACACGAACGTGCGGTCGCTTTGCGCCGGATCGAAGCGGCGCGCGCGGGCGAGCCCCTTCGACATCGCGTCGAGCGCGTCGCCGGCCCACGTGGCGATGTCGTCGGCGCGCACGGTCGGCTGCATCTCGTTGCCGAGCCGCACGAACAGCGCATCGCCGATCGCGTCGCGCAGGCGGGCGAGCGCATGGCTCAACGCCGACGGGCTCAACGCGAGCTCGTGCGCGGCCGCTGCGACCGACCGGTGGCGGTACAGCGCGTCGAACACGAGCAGCAGGTTCAGGTCGAGGCGGCGCAGATCGGGATGCATCATGTTCAGGTCTGGATGAAGAACCTGCACTTCCTGCAGGCATCGCATGAACGTAGCATGACGGTTTGAACGGCGCCAGCGCGGCTGCGGGCTGCGCGGCGCCGTTTTCCGTTTCACATCCCGGGCCGGAGGAGGGCTCAACCCGTGCAAATCGATATCCGTTCCGCCACCGTCGCCGACGTGCCGCAGATCCTGCGCTTCATCACCGAACTGGCCGTCTACGAGAAAGCGGAGCACGAAGTCGTCGCGACGCCCGAATCGCTCGAACGCAGCCTGTTCGGCGAAGGCTCGCCGGCGCGGGCGCTGATGTGCGAGATCGACGGCGAGCCGGCCGGCTTCGCCGTGTATTTCTTCTCGTATTCGACGTGGCTCGCGCGGCAGGGGCTGTATCTGGAGGATCTCTACGTATCGCCGCGTTTTCGCGGCGCCGGCGCGGGGCTGCGGCTGCTGAAGGCGCTCGCGCGGATCGCGGTCGACTCGGGCTGCGGGCGTTTCGAATGGAGCGTGCTCGACTGGAACGAGCCGGCGATTCGCTTCTACGAAAGCGTCGGCGCGGCGCCGCAGAGCGAATGGGTGCGTTACCGGCTGGCGGGCGACGAACTGCGCGCGTTCGCCGACGGCACGCCGGTGAGCGCCGCGTAAACGCAAAACGGGCGCCGCGCGGCGAACCGCGGGCGCCCGCTCGGGCGTGGCGCGTGACGGGCGTTACTTGAGGCTGCCCGACAGGAAGCCGCGCAGGCGGTCGCTCTTCGGGTTCGCGAACACCTCGGCCGGCACGCCTTGTTCCTCGACGCGGCCCTGGTGCAGGAACATCACGTGGTTCGACACGTTGCGCGCGAAGCCCATCTCGTGCGTGACGACGATCATCGTGCGGCCTTCCTCGGCCAGCTTCTGCATCACCTTCAGCACTTCGCCCACCAGTTCCGGGTCGAGCGCGGAGGTCGGCTCGTCGAACAGCATCACGTCCGGATGCATCGCGAGCGCCCGCGCGATCGCCACGCGCTGCTGCTGGCCGCCGGACAAATGCGACGGATACTGCTTCTCGACGCGCGGCGCGAGGCCGACCTTCTCGAGATACTCGCGCGCACGCTCCTCGGCTTCCTTCTTCGGGATGCCGAGCACGTTCACCGGCGCTTCCATCACGTTCTCGATCACGTTCATGTGCGACCAGAGGTTGAAGTGCTGGAACACCATCGACAGCTTGGTGCGCACGCGCTGCAGCTGTTTCGAATCGGCCGCGCGCAGTGCGCCCGTCTTGTCGAGCGCGGTGCGCACTTCCTCGCCGTCGACGAAGATGCGACCCGCGTTCGGCTGCTCGAGGAAGTTGATACAGCGCAGCATCGTGCTCTTGCCGGAGCCGGACGAGCCGATCACGCTGATCACGTCGCCCGAGTTCGCCCTCAGCGACACGCCTTTGAGCACCTCGTTGTCGCCGTACCGCTTGTGGAGATCGTCGACGAAAAGCTTCTGGGTCTGGGAGTTCATTCGATAGTCCTGCGGAAACTTACTTGCCTTGCGGGCGCAGATACGCGAGCCAGCGGCGCTCGGCCTGGCGGAACAGCCACACGAGCGTGAACGAGATCACGAGGTAGAGCAGCGCGGCGATGCCGAACGCGTGGAACGACATGTAGGTCGCCGAGTTCACGTCGCGCGCGATCTTCAGGATGTCCGGCACGGTCGCGGTGAAGGCCACCGTCGTCGCGTGCAGCATCAGGATCACTTCGTTGCTGTACAGCGGCAGCGCGCGGCGCAGCGCCGATGGCAGGATCACGCGGCGATACATCGTGAACGGCGACATCCCGTACGCGCGCGCGGCTTCGATCTCGCCGTACGACGTCGCCTTGATCGCGCCCGCGAAGATTTCGGTGGTGTACGCGCAGGTGTTCAGCGTGAACGCGAGCAGCGTGCAGTGCATCCCGTCGCGGAAGAACGCATCGAGCATCGGCGTGCCGCGCACCGCCTGCAGGCTGTACAGGCCCGTGTAGCAGAGCAGCAGCTGCACGTAGAGCGGGGTGCCGCGGAACACGTACGTATACAGCCACACGGCGCCCGCCAGCCACTTCCGCTTCGACACGCGCGCGACGGCGAGCGGCACCGACAGGCAGAAGCCGAGGCCGATCGACACGACCAGCAGCCACAGCGTGATCGCGACACCGGTGATGCGATAGCCGTCGGTGTACAGATAGTTGCGCCAGTATTCTTGGATGAGTTCGATCATAGGTCAGCCTTGCGGACACCGGTCGAGTAGCGCTTTTCGAGCCACATCAGCACGAAGTTCGAGATCGTCGTGATGGCGAGGTAGACCGCTCCCGCGATCAGCGTGAAGAAGAAGAATCGCAGCGTGCCCTTGCCGGCGTCCTGCGACGCCTTCACGACGTCGGCCAGGCCGATGATCGACACGAGCGCGGTCGACTTCACGAGCACCTGCCAGTTGTTGCCGATGCCCGGCAGCGCGAAGCGCATCATCTGCGGGAACATGATCCGCGTGAATACTTGCCAGTTCGTCATCCCGTAGGCGCTGCCGGCCTCGAGCTGGCCGCGCGGCACCGACAGGAACGCGCCGCGGAACGTCTCGGTGAAGTACGCGCCGTAGATGAAGCCGAGCACGAGCACGCCGGCGAGGAACGGGTCGATGTCGATCTGGTCCCAGCCGAGCGCGTCGGTCGCCATGTTCAGCCAGATCTGCAGGCTGTAGAACAGCAGCAGCATCAGCACGAGATCGGGCACGCCGCGGATCAGCGTCGTGTAGACGGTGCCGACGCCGTTCGTCACGCGGTTGCGCGACAGTTTCGCGCCGGCGCCGAGCAGCCCCAGCAGGAACGACAGCGCAAGCGAAAGCACCGCCAGTTTGACGGTTTGCCAGGTGCCGGCGAGGATCAGCGGGCCGTAGCCTTGTAGAAACATATGGGGTCCCTGGTGTGGTCCCTGACGGCGCACGCGGTGCGCCGCGAAACACGCGTCCGCCAAGCTGCGCGGAACGCCCCGTGCGTATCATGACCGTCCGCCCCGGCAACGGTGCCGGGCCCGCCCGTCGCGCGAGCGACGGGCAAGGGGCGGGCGGCGCGTGGTTGACTGCCTGTACTGCCCGGACGCGGGGCCGCCCCCGCATCCGCTGCTGCTGCTTGGGCCGCGTTCAGCGGGCCGGCGCCGAATAGACGCTGAACGAGAAGTACTTGTGCGACAGCCGGTCGTAGGTGCCGTCCTTGTGCATGTCGGCCAGCGCCCGGTTGATCTTGAGCTTCAGGTCGGTATCTTCCTTGCGCAGGCCGATCGCGGTGCCGTCGCCGATCGTCTTCGGATCCTTCACTTCCGGCCCGGCGAACGCGAAGCCCTTGCCGCGCGGCGTGCGCAGGAAGCCGTAGTCGGCCTGCAGCTCGTCCTGCAGCGTCGCGTCGAGGCGGCCCGTGCCGAGATCGGTATAGACCTGGTCCTGGTTCTGGTAAGGAACGATCGTCACGCCCTGCGGTTCCCAGTACGCCTTCGCGTAGGTTTCCTGCGTCGAGCCCTGCTCGACGCCGACGCGCTTGCCCTTCAGCGACGCGACCGTCGGCAGCAGCGGCGAGCCGGTCTTCGCGATCATCCGTGCGGGTGCGTCGTACACCTTGTCGGAGAAGTCGATCTGTTCGCGACGCTTGTCCGTGACGGTCAGCGACGACACGATGACGTCGTACTTCTTCGCCTTCAGCGCCGGGATGATTCCGTCGAGATCCTGCGCCACCCACACGCATCTCACGTTGATCCGCTTGCAGATTTCCTTGGTGAGATCCACGTCGAAACCGACGATCTCGCCGCTCGGCGCGGTCGACTCGAACGGCGGGTAGCTGGCATCGACGCCGATCCGCACGGTCTTCCACTCCTTCGCGAAGGCGCTGCCCGCCACGAGGGCGAGGGCGGCGCACAGGGCGGCCTTCTTCATTTCCATCCTTCTGTTGCTGACTTTCCGGGGGCGCTCGCGGCCGGTCGAACCGGGCGCCGCGGCGTATTCTAGACGGCCAAAAATCGCCGATCGGCGCTCTGACGTTGGCGGCCGCCGGAACGGCGAACGCCAAAAGGGCGGTATTTTACCCGAACGCGATACCCGGAAAACGGCAATCCGGCACGGTCGACCGATTCCTCGAATCGGCTGTTGCGGTAATCGCGGTATTCGCAACGAATATTTCGGCAATTGGTTCCGCGGCTGCAACGATGCGGTGCGCGGGCGGCGGATTGTGGCGCGTTCGACGTCCCCCTACAGTGGAGGTAAACCCGAACAGAACATCTGCGCCCCCGAGCGTCCACCCCAATGTTCCAGATCCTGCGCGCCGAAGACCGCTGGCATACGCGCCACGGCTGGCTCGAATCGAGTCACAGTTTTTCGTCTGCCTGCCGCACCGCGCATGCGCCGGTGCGTCCGCCCGTCGGCGCGCTGTGCGTGCTGAGCGAGGATCTGATTGCGCCGACGCGCGGTTTCGGGATGCAGCCGCGCCGCGACGTGGAGATCGTCACCTACGTGCTGGATGGCGTGCTCGCGCACCGCGACAGCCTCGGCTGCGGCGCGATCGTCCGGACCGGCGGCATCCAGCGGATGAGCGCCGGCACGGGGCTCATGCACGGCGAAACCAACGCGTCGCGCGACCGCCCGCTGCATCTGCTGCAGATCTGGCTGCAGCCGGCCGAGCGGGGCGGGCGGCCCGGCTACGAGGAGCGGCGTTTCGCCGACGACGAGAAGCGCGGGCGCCTGAGGCTCGTCGCGGCGCCCGACGGCGGCGACGGCGCGCTGTCGATGCGGGCGGATGCCCGCATCTTCGCGGGGCTGATCGACGGCGACGAGACGACGGCGTTCGACGTGCCGGCCGGGCGCAGCGTCTACGTGCACGTGGCGCGCGGCGAGGTCGAGGTCAACGGCCGCGCGCTGGCCGCCGGCGACGGCGCGCGGATCGGCGGCGTGGACGCGGTGGCGTTCGCGCGCGGCCGGAGCGCCGAGGTGCTGCTGTTCGACGTCGCCTGAAACGAAAAAGGGGACGCAGGCCGATGCCTGCGTCCCCGTTCGGTGCCGCCGTGCGAGCGGCCCGCCGGCTTACTGCGCCGGCGCCGACGCGCCCTTGGCGGCCGCGCGATGCTGCTCCCAGCGCGCCTTCATCTTCTCGTGGCGCTGTTCCATCTTCGCGAACTGCTGCTTGAGCACGGTGCTGACCATCGTCTTCTGCTGGTCGTTCAGCCCGTTGTAGAACGTGAGCCACGCGGCGGACGTCTGCTCGCGCAGCTGCGCGTTCTGCGCTTCCGCCTGCTGGCGCGCCGAATGCATCGCGCTCAGGTCGAGGATCGGCTGGTTCTGCTGCGCCTTGAACTGCTCGCGCATCTGCTCGTGGCTCTTGCGCATCGCGTCACGGTTCTGCTTCATCGTATTGACGGCGGCTTGCCATTGCTGCTCCTGCGACGCATTGAGCTTTAGCTGGTCGTGCAGTTTCATGATCGCGCCGAACGGGCCGCCTTCGTGCCCGTCGTGCATCCGGTGCATGCCGGGGCCGCCCGGCGGCGGCATGTCGTCGGGCGGCGCGGCATGCGCGGTGCCGAATGCGAGAGCGAGCACGGTGGCGGCCGCGATGGCCACGCGGGAAGTCTTCTTATACATTTCAGAAACTCCTTGTATCCAAAGGGTCCGGCGATGCGGTGCCGGGAAAGTCGGGTACCGCATCCGGTAAGACGCAGGTTAGCGATGCAGGCTCCGACGGGTGTTACGCGGGGCGGCGACCCGGTTACCGCGCATTACAGTTCCCTTGCGCGGTAACCCGCAGTAACCCTTTCGCCCCTTTGTTTCGTTCTTCGACTCCGTCCTCGCGCGGTAAACTTCGAGCCATGACTACCCAGATCCTCATCGTCGACGACGACCAAGAACTCCGAGACCTGCTGCGCGACTATCTCGTGCGCCAGGGGATGGAAGTGTCCGTGCTGCACGACGCGGCGACGCTCGAGAAGCGCCTCGAGCGCGAGCGGCCCGACCTGATCGTGCTGGACCTGATGATGCCGGGCGTGGACGGCCTGACCGCGCTGCGCCAGCTGCGCGCGGCCGGCGACGACATCCCCGTGATCATGCTGACCGCGCGCGCGGACGACGTCGACCGCATCGTCGGGCTCGAGCTCGGCGCGGACGACTACCTCGGCAAGCCGTTCAACCCGCGCGAGCTGCTCGCGCGCGTGCAGGCCGTGCTGCGCCGCCGCCGCGCGACGCCGTCGGCGGCCGCGCCCGAACAGCGCGAGCCGTTCGCGTTCGGCCGCTTCCTGCTCGACTTCCAGGCGCGCACGCTGTCGGTCGACGGCAAGCCGGCCACGCTGTCGAGCAGCGAGTTCGCGCTGCTGAAGATCTTCGTGAACCACGCGCTGCGCACGCTCACGCGCGAGCGGCTGCTCGAGCTGCTGCACGGGCCCGAGTACGACGGCACCGACCGCGGCATCGACGTCCAGGTGTGGCGCCTGCGCCGCATCCTCGAAACGGATCCGTCGACGCCGCGCTTCATCCAGACGGTGCGCGGGCGCGGCTACGTGTTCGTGCCCGACGGCGAGGCCCATGCGCAAACCCATTGATTCGCTGTTCGGGCGGCTGGCGCTGCTCGTCGTTGGCGTCCTGCTCCTGTCGCACTTCGCGTGGTTCTTCGCGATGCGGCTCGAGCGCAACCAGATGCAGACGCGCTATGCGGTCGAGGAGGCCGCGTTCCTCGTCGACGCGGTGCGCCAGCACGTCGCGCGCACGCCCGACCAGCCGCTGCCGTCGCGCGTGCGGCTCGTGTCGCCGGACAGCGCCGACGTGCCGAAGGGCGGCGATGCGGGGCTGCCGCCGCCGCTGAAGCGATTCCGCGACGATGTGAGCGACCGGATGCCGCCTGGCACGCAGGTCGAGATCGGCACACCGGGCCATCCGCCCGTGCTGTGGGTGAAGGAGCCGGCCGACCGCAACTGGATCGTGGTGCCCGTGCAGCCGCTGCGGCCGCCGCGCTCGCTCGACCGGATGCTGCTGTGGCTCGGCACGATCTTCTCGGCCGGCGTGATCGCCGCGCTGTTCGCGGCCTGGCAGTTACAGCAGCCGCTGCGCTCGCTCGCTCGCGCGGTCGCGCGTTTCGGCCGCGGGCAGCCGGTGCCGCCGCTGCGCGAACGCGGGCCGCGCGAACTGCGCCAGCTCACGCACGGCTTCAACCAGATGGTCGAGCAGGTGTCGCAGGCCGACAGTGATCGCGCGGTGATGCTGGCCGGCGTCGCGCACGACCTGCGCACGCCGCTCGCGCGGATGCGCCTGCGGGCGGAAATGATGGACGACGCGCGGCTGCGCGACGGCGTCGTGCGCGACGTCGACTCGATGTCGCACATCGTCGACCAGTTCCTGGTGTTTGCGCATGGCGGGGCCGACCGCAGCGAGCCGGTGCCGGTCGATCACGCGTGCGAGCGGATCGCGCGCAGCTATCGCGCGGTCGCGCCGAACGCGCCGGCGGTCCAGACGCGGCTGGAGGCCGATCCCGGCTTCCGGCTGCCGACGGCGACGCTCGACCGGATCCTGTCGAACCTGCTGGACAACGCGCATGCGTACGGCGCACCGCCCGTACTCGTCGAGACGGCGCGCACGCCGGCCGGCTACGTGCTGTCGGTCAGCGACAGCGGCGGCGGCATCGCGCCGCGCGACCTCGCGGCCGCCACGCGGCCGTTCGTGCGGCTCGATCCCGCGCGCGGCGGGAACGGCCACAGCGGGCTCGGGCTCGCGATCGTCGAGCGGCTCGTGCTCAGGCTGGGCGGCGCATGCGACATCGGCAATCGCCCCGAAGGCGGCCTGCGCGTGTCGATGACGTTCCCGTTCGACGCCGTGCCGAAAGACGACGAATCCCACGCACAGGCCGCATGAGCGGGTGCGGCGCCTGCCCGGCCGGGCGGGCGCCGCGCGGCGTCATTCGCCGAACAGCGTGCCGAGCGTCTCGGCCGCGTTGCTGTCGATCGTGTTGTAGGTCACCGTGGTGGCCTCGAAGATATAGACGGTCGTATACCGGCCGAGGCGCTCCAGGATTTCCTCCTGCAGCGATTCCGGCACGACGTTCATGTTCAGGTACCACGCCGTGGACGACAGCCGCGTCTGGAACGACCCGTACTCCTGCATGAGTTCATAGAACGCGTCGGCATCCTGATCGCGACAGACGATCACCAAGTTTCCTGCCATTCCCTTCCTCCCGCTCGTCGGTCGATCCCCGGGGCCGGTCGACACGGCGCGCGTGCGTGTTGCGGCGACACGGCCGAACCGGACCCCGGGGGCTAGCCCCGATCATACCTGCTTCGCCGTATCCGGCTGCTGATCCCGGACACGGTTTGTGCCCGCGTGCGGGGGGGCGGGTTCACGGCCGGGCCGGATCACGGCATAATTCGGGCCTGCGTGCCGGCCGCCGGACTGCGGCCAGGCTGTTCCGTACCGCGCGCCCGCCATCCGTCCACGCGCCGGGCACGATCCATGCGTTGCCTGCGCCGTCCCCGGACGGTTGTACCTGAAATACAGGTTGGTGTAGTGTCGTGCCGTCGCGGCCCGGCTCGACCGGCCGCGGCAGCGCATGCACGCACGGCGCGCCGCGTGCGCGAGATCGCCAGTCAATCGAATTACCGCGCCCGTGCGCTTTGCCATGAATCAACATCGACTGCCGGCTTCGATCGGCCTTACCGGGGAGGGCGCCTGATGAACGTCGGATTCTTCAATCCGAACCGGACCGCCAACGCATCCGCGTGGCGCGTGTTGCCGAACCGGTGGGACTTCATCGCCTTTCCGCTGATCATCTGCCTGATCGCGATGGCGGTGGTCGGCTTTCACGAAACGCTGGCGCCGATCGGCGTGCTGCAGACGCAGAAGATCTCGCTCGATCCGTCGAACCTGCCCGAATATGCACTGCGCACCACGCTGCGGATGCTCGCCGCGATGGTCGCGTCGCTGGCGTTTACGCTCGTCTACGGCACGCTCGCGGCCAAGAGCCGCCGCGCGGGCATGGTGCTGATCCCGATCCTCGACATCCTGCAGTCGGTGCCGGTGCTCGGCTTCATCTCGTTTACGGTCACGTTCTTCCTCGCGCTGTTCCCGAGCCGCGTGCTCGGCGCCGAGCTGGCCGCGATCTTCGCGATCTTCACGAGCCAGGCGTGGAACATGACGTTCAGCTTCTACCAGTCGCTGCGCACGGTGCCGCGCGACCTGGACGAGGTGTCGCGCGGCTTCCACCTGACGTCCTGGCAGCGCTTCTGGAAGCTCGAGGTGCCGTTCTCGATGCCGGGCCTGATCTGGAACATGATGATGTCGATGTCGGGCGGCTGGTTCTTCGTCGTCGCGTCGGAGGCGATCACCGTCGGCAACCAGACGATCACGCTGCCGGGCATCGGCGCGTATCTCGCGCAGGCGATCGCGGACAAGAATTTCGGCGCGATCGGCTGGGTGATCCTGACGATGACGGTCGTGATCCTCGCGTATGACCAGTTCCTGTTCCGCCCGCTCATCGCGTGGGCCGACAAGTTCCGGATGGAAAACACCGCGTCGGGCGATGCGCCGCAATCGTGGCTGCTCGACCTCGTGCGCCGCACGCGGCTGATCCATCAGCTGCTCGTGCCGGCCGGCTGGTTCTTCGCGAAGGCCGCGCGGATCCCGCTGCGCCTGCCGCTGTCGGGCGCGATGCGCTTTACGCTGCCGCGCGTCGAGAAGAAGGCGTCGCGCACGGTCGACATCGCGTGGGCGGGGCTCGTGCTGCTCGGCACGGCCTATATCGTGTGGCGCGTCGTCAGCTTCGTCGCGACCGGCGTGACGATGGCCGAAGTCGGCCACGTGCTCGTGCTCGGGCTCATCACGCTGCTGCGCGTGGTCGTGCTGATCTCGATCGCGTCGCTGATCTGGGTGCCGATCGGCGTGTGGGTCGGGCTGCGTCCGAAGCTGGCCGAGAAGCTGCAGCCGCTCGCGCAGTTCCTCGCCGCGTTCCCCGCGAACCTGCTGTTCCCGGTGTTCGTGATCGTGATCGCGCGTTTCCACCTGAATGCGGACATCTGGCTGTCGCCGCTGATCGTGCTCGGTACGCAGTGGTATATCCTGTTCAACGTGATCGCCGGCGCGACGTCCTACCCGAACGACTATCGCGAAGCGGCGACCAACTTCCGCATCCGCGGCTGGCAGTGGTGGCGTCAGGCGATCCTGCCCGGCATCTTCCCGTACTACGTGACCGGCGCGATCACCGCCTCGGGCGGCGCGTGGAACGCGAGCATCGTGTCGGAAGCCGTACAGTGGGGCAGCACCCGGATCGAGGCGCATGGCCTCGGCGCCTACATCGCGCGGACCACCGCCGCCGGCGATTTCCCGAAGATCATCCTGGGCATCGCCGTGATGTCCCTGTTCGTCACCCTGTTCAACCGCCTGCTGTGGCGCCCGCTGTATGCCTTCGCCGAAGCGAAGCTGCGGCTCGACTGAGACCGATTGAGAGCGAAACGCGATGCACAATCCGAATGCTGTAAACGCCCCCGTCCAGACGTCCCAGCCGCCGCGCCTCGGTGAAGAAATCCTGCGCGTCGATCATGTCTGCCGCGGCTTCAACAAGACGCAGGGCGAGCTGCTCGTGCTCGACGACGCGAACCTGTCGCTGCGCGAAGGCGAGATTGTCGGCCTGCTCGGCCGCTCGGGCTCGGGCAAGTCGACGCTGCTGCGGATCATCGCCGGGCTGATCGAGCCGACCGGCGGCGAAGTGACCTATCTCGGCAAGCCGCTGCGCGGCCCGGCCGAAGGCGTCGCGATGGTGTTCCAGACCTTCGCGCTGTTCCCGTGGCTCACCGTGCTGCAGAACGTGGAGGCCGGGCTGGAAGCGCTCGGCGTCGGCGCGCGCGAGCGGCGCGAGCGTGCGCTCGCCGCGATCGACCTGATCGGTCTCGACGGCTTCGAGAACGCGTATCCGCGCGAGCTGTCGGGCGGGATGCGCCAGCGCGTCGGTTTCGCGCGCGCGCTCGTCGTCGATCCGACCATTCTGCTGATGGACGAGCCGTTCTCCGCGCTCGACGTGCTGACGGCCGAGACGCTGCGTACCGATTTGCTGGACCTGTGGACGCAGGGCCGCATGCCGATCAAGTCGGTGCTGATCGTCACGCACAACATCGAGGAAGCGGTGTTCATGTGCGACCGGATCCTCGTGCTGTCGTCGAACCCCGGCCGCGTGATCGCCGAGATCAAGGTGCCGTTCAAGCACCCGCGCAATCGTCTGGACCCGGCGTTCCGCAAGCTCGTCGACGACATCTACGCGAAGATGACCGCGCGGCAGACCGGCGAGGCGACGAAGAAGGGGCTCGAGCTCGGCAGCTGGCTGCCGCAGGTGTCGACCAACCTGATGGCCGGCCTGATCGAGACGCTCGCGATGGCGCCGTACCACGGCCGCGCGGACATGCCGGAAATCGCACGCACGCTGCATCTGGAAGTCGACGACCTGTTCCCGATCGCGGAAGTGCTGCAGTACCTCGGCTTCGCGGACGTGCGCGAAGGCGACGTGTTCCTGACGCCGCCGGGGCGCGTGTTCGCGGAATTCGGCACGCAGGAGCGCAAGCTGATGTTCGCGGATCACCTGCTGAAGCACGTGCCGCTCGCCGCGCGGATCAAGAAGGTGCTGAACGAGCGCCCGGGCCATCGCGCGCCGCGCGTGCGCTTCGAGCAGGAGCTCGAGGATTTCCTGTCGGACGGCGCGGCCGAGGAAACGCTCGACGCGGTGATCGACTGGGGCCGTTACGGCGAGATCTTCTCGTACAACGACCAGACCGAGATCTTCAGCCTCGAGGACGTCGAGTCCTGATGTTGACAGGGCGATTCCTGCACGTCCCGCTGGAGTCGCCCGGATGCCCCCAAGCGGGTTGATTCGGCCGCTGCGGGCCAAGGGCCCGTGGCCCGCCCTGGCGTTCGCAATGGGCGCCGGTCCCCATGGACACCCGCCTGGCGGATCGTGCTCCTGCCGGAAGCGCCGCGGATGGCGTTCGCCGAGGATGTCGCGCCCGGTTTCACGCTTCGGCGCTCACGCTTCGTTCACTTTCGCCGCCGTCCTCCCCCTTCAACGCGCGTTTAATGCCGGATCGGTGCGGTGTGCTTCAATCGGCGCGCGAGCGCGCCCGCCCGTCAGCAACTGATATCGGGGATCGCTCAATCGATCGACAGCGGCCGTTTTTCGGCGCCGACTACTAAATGCCGAGAAGCGCTTATGAATTTCCCTACGGTTTGATATATTTGGCGCCACCAAGGCGGCTGAGAGCGCCTTGGTGGTGCGATAGCGTCCAGATCGCGACGGGTCCGCCCGACAAAAAAAGAACGAGGTTAATGATGAGTTTCGCAGCAAACGGAAACCCTGACGGAATGGGAGGGGGCGGTGCGGCCTTGGCCGGCGGTTTGAGCAACCTGGGTTCGCTTGCCGGCATGGCGGGCCAACTGGGCGCGCTGACCGGTATGCCGGGCGCGGGGCTGCTGGGCGGTGCCGCGAGCGCGGTGGTCAGCTGACTGAAACCCATCTCGACCTGCTTTCCCATCGCAACAACATCGAACCGCAGGAAATCGTCGGGCAGCGAGTCAAGATCACGCTCGAGCCGCAGAGCCGCAATTTCAGTCTGACGCGCGTCGTGACGTCGGCGGCGGATACCGAGACGAAACGATATTTCGACGGTTACGTTGCGTCGTTCGGTCGCGTCGGAAAATCGGGTTCGGTGACCCGCTATGAAATGTCGGTCGTTCCGTGGTTCTGGTTTCTCACGCGCTCGACCGATTGCCGGATTTTCCAGAACCAGACGCCGCAGGACATCCTGAGCGACATTTTCCGCGAGATGGGTTTTTCGGATTTCGAGTTCACGATGCAGGGCGAACGTCCGAAACTCGAATACATCGTCATGTACGATGAGTCGTACTACAGTTTCTGCTCGCGCCTGATGGAGCAGGAAGGGCTGATCTGGACGATCCGCTACGAACAGGACAAGCACATCCTCATGATCGGCGACACCAACGCGGTGTTCCAGCCGATTCCGAACCTGAAGACCGTTCCGTACGAAGCCAGCAGCGCCGCCAGCGAGCAGAACGGCATCGATCGATGGGACGAGGCGTTCAGTTTCCGCGTCGGCAAGATCACGTACCGGGACTTCAACTACAACCAGCCGTCTTCGCAACTGATGCATGTCGAGGTGCCGACCGTCAATCTGAAGCACCCGAACATCCAGACGACCGAGCGTTACCAGTTCCATTCGCTGTATGACCACGGCGACGACGGGCAGCGGTACGCGTGCTACGCGATGGAAGCGGAAGAAGCGCTCGCGCATCGTTTCAACGGCGCCGGTCATGCGCACGGGATGACGACGAGCGGGCGCTTCACGCTGGTCAATCACGGCACGTCCGCCTACAACAACAAGGATTTCGTGATCCTTCGCGTGCGTCACCAGGTGGCGAACGACTATACCCAGCAGACGTCGAAACTGCCGTACCACAACACGTTTACGTGCCTGCCGATCGACATTCCGTTCAGGCCCGAGCGGCGTACGCCCAAGCCGCACATGCAGGGTACGCAGTCGGCGATCGTGGTCGGGCCGAATCAGCGCGGTATCGAAATTTACCGGGAAGTCGCCGACGGAAATCGAAGGGTTCTACAAGCAAATGAACGATCAAGGTGCAACGTATCAGGATCTTATCGGCAAGGCAGTCGATAAGCATGGTCTGACGCCAGACGAAGCGCACGGGATATTTGGTTACACGACGAATCTATTCTATCGGGACCTGAATGAGACACTGTTGGCGGGTGGTAGCCCGGAAGCAGAGGGATTGAGTTCTATCATTCAGTC
Organism: Burkholderia sp. BCC0398; assembly: GCF_902833245.1. Classification (NCBI taxonomy): domain Bacteria; kingdom Pseudomonadati; phylum Pseudomonadota; class Betaproteobacteria; order Burkholderiales; family Burkholderiaceae; genus Burkholderia; species Burkholderia sp. BCC0398. Next base: position 27,439 of record NZ_CADFEM010000007.1, on the reverse strand, counting down.
GGGTCTCGACAAGATGCCAAATTCGTCTCCGACGCAATATCGAGGATGGCGTCTGGGAGATACTGATGCGGTGGCGGAATTCGATGCAAGGTTTGCTGAGGGGAAAACGGTTGAGTCAAATTTCTGGTCGACTGCACCATCCGAAGGTGACGCTTATGTTGGCGACCGGAATGTTGTTATTTATACAGATAAGGCGAAAGATATTTCGGATCTTGCGTTCGGAGTACATTACCACGGTCTGATCGGGAAGCCGGTTTATTCATCAGAAACGGTGATACCTCCAGGTGTGAAGTTTGAGGTGGTAGGGGTGGATGAATTCGGACGAGTTATTTTGGAGAAATTGTGATGTTGAAGCGGGACAGACTACCTTACTCCTCGCTACCTTCAGCATTGAGAGTGTTGATTCCCGAGGCAATTTTTTTGAAGGCGTTCGAGAATGCAGAGTCTCAAACGATCGTCGTTTGGTATTCCGACTCGAAAATCGGCAGTCAGCATGAGGTCGAATATTCGTCAAAATTGGGGCGTTTTCTGTCACGCAGCGAGCGTGAAGCGCGATTTCCTGCGGAGCGGGAGATTGTTCTGCGGGACGGGATCCGAGTCAAAGTAGGCAATAGACTTGGGGTCCATACCGACGTTCGCTATGAGACGTATACGGCATACGATCCAATTACGTCGTCGAAGCTTGCAGTTGGGGAGCAGATGTTCTTCATGCGGTTTCTTGCTGAAGTCGAGACCGTCGTTCGGCAAGCAATCGAAAAAGCGAAGTTTCCAAGTACTTATGCTGGGTGGAGTCCACTCGAGCGCATTCGCTATTGGGTCGGCGTGCTGTATCGTGCGCGGCGCCAGACCGGGGAGTCGGGCATTAATGAGGATGAGGCCTTCCAGCCTTCTTTGTTGAAGCAGATGAGAGCTGTGGATCCTGGGGTCGATGCCATTCTCGCGGCGGTCCTTGCCGAGTTGAGCCGCATGGAGATGATCAGCCCAGACGTCATGCGGGCCGCGTTTAATCAACGTACGGGCGCATCGATTTGATCGCCCGGCGGATAAGCATGTTGGATGGTCGGTATACCCAGGTTCGCACGAAATTTTCTATGGTTAAGTTGAATGACCGATAAGAATCCCGATTTTTCACCGATGCGCATGCGGGCACGCGGATTCGTGTCGCAGGGGCGCATCGAGGATGCGCTTGGACTGTACGGCGACATCCTGAAAGTGGCCCCGGAAGACGCGGCGACGTATGCCGATCGCGGCACGACCTTCGCGATGATCAAGAAGACGGATCTCGCGCTGAACGATCTGAACCGGGCCATCGAGCTGGGGTACACGGACCCATCGGCGTATTGCACGCTCGCGACGATTTACCTCGAAGGCGGCGCCTACCAGAAGTCGCTCGATTACTTCGACAAGGCGCTGAAGCTCAATCCCGACCAGCCTTTCGTCTATTTCAATCGCGCCAGGGCATACGAGACGCTGGGCGATATCAATGCGTCGATCGCCGATCTCGAGCGATGCCTGACTTACAACCCGGACGATGCGCTGTCCGCGAAGATCAAGGAAAGGGTGGCGCAGCTTCGCGCGCGTCTGTAACCACGGCAGGTCGCGAGCACGCAGAGCGCCACGGGCGCCGCGCACGATGACGCGCGGCGCATCGCGCGATTACTGCAAATTCCCCCACCGATCAACGGCCGGCTCCGCCGACGCCCATTTCCAGTGCGTGCCTTGCTGGCACGCATTCGCGAAATACCAGTCGGCCTTGTCGCCGTCCTTCACCGAGAACGCGAATTCCTTGCACAGCGCGAGCGCCGACGAGTACGCGCGCGTGACGCGCACTTCGCCTTCGCCGTTTTCGAGCGGCAGCGTGTTCTTCACCTTCCACGGCTTCACTTCGCCGACGGCGAGACTGCCGGCCGTCTTTGCGATCGCGTCCTGCTGGTTCTGATGGAGCTGCTTCATCGTGCGGTTGACGGCTTCGTCGGTCGCGGCCTGCACGGCAATGCCGACGCCGACGCCGACCGCCGGGTTCGCGGTGACGAGGCCGGTCGCCGCGCCGGCCAGCGCGCCGCTGGCGGCGCCGACCGACCCGCAGCCCGACAGCGCGACCGTCGCCGCGCACAGCGCGCCGATCGCCGCGATACGGATCGCGACGCTCATTGCAGCGCGCCCCAGCGTTCGGTCGCCGGTTCCGCCGATGCCCATTTCCACACGGGCCCGTCGCGGCAGATCGTGGCGACGTAGAACGCCGATTGCGCGGCCTTGTCGGCCTTCGCCGGCGTATCGACCGCGAACACGATTTCCTTGCAGTCGAGCGGACCGACGCTGATCAACCGGCTGACCGTCACGCGGCCCTGCTCGTCGTCCTCGATCGGGAACGAATGGTGCGTCGACCACGGCGCGACACCGCCGACGTCGAGCGGCCCGGCCGCCTTCGCGATCTGCTCCTGCGTGTAGCGGTGCGCGACGCGTTGCGAGTACTGGACGCCGGCGCGCGCGCCGGCGACAGCGCCGAGGCCGATGCCCGTCGCGACGGCGGCATTGTTGGTGACCTTGGAGGCGATCGCGGCGCCCGCGATACCGGCGCCGGCCGTCGCGCCTTCGCTGTACAGCGAATTGCAGCCGGACAGCAGTGCGGCCGTGGCGATCACGGCCAGCACGACGCGCGCCGGCGTGGCCCGGCGCGGCGATTCGAAACGAATGTTCATCCCTGAGTGCAAGTCCTGTCTGGGTGAGCGGCGGCGCGTGCACGCCCTGATGCCGCGTCATTGTTTCGCAATTGTCATAGGAAAACTGCAAAGCTTTGACAAATCGCCGTGCGGCGCGCCGCGTGCGCGCGGGCGGCGTTATTGTCGGATAGATGATCGGCGAGGGGTCGAAACGTTACAAATTGAAGGTAATTGTTACCTTCGGATGCGATCAAGCGACCTAGACTGTTTTGCTATGGAATGTTTCTACGACGGCCTCGAGCCGCGCCGCATATGAGACACCCAACCATGCGCCGTTCGAAACGGTTGTCACCCCGGCCCCCCGTCGCGGCGGCCGACCATCCGGAAGTGCCGCCGCGTCCGCGGACCGACGCGCCTTCGGCACCGCCTGCGGGCGCGCCGGACGAGACACCGTCGGACGGCGATCACAACCAGGGCGGTGCTCGCCCGGAAGGGCTCGACTATCAACGCGACCTCGGTCAGGAGCAGGACGCTTGATACGGTCGTCGCCGCATTCCATCGCCGTATTTCATTGCAATTCTCGGAACTGAGTCGCCGCGCGGCCGCCTTCGGGCCGCCGCGCCTGCTTTGGCGTGCGTCGCGCGCCAGCCAATCGAATCGAGGAGGGGAAGTCGCATGAGCAGATTGATCGTGGTATCGAATCGTGTCGCCGCCGGCGAGGACACGCGCCCAAGCGCGGGCGGCCTGGCCGTCGGCGTGATGGACGCGCTGAAGGAAACGGGCGGCGTCTGGTTCGGCTGGAACGGCGAGATCGTCGGGGCGCCGGATGCCGAGCCCGCGATCCAGCGGGACGGCAACGTGACGTATGCGACGGTCGGGCTGACCCGGCGCGACTACGACCAGTACTACCGCGGCTTCTCGAACGCGACGCTGTGGCCGGTGTTCCATTACCGCGGCGATCTCGCGCGCTTCGATCGGCAGGAGTACGCCGGTTATCTGCGCGTGAACGCGATGCTCGCGAAGCAGCTCGCCGCGCTGCTGCGTCCGGACGACTTGATCTGGGTGCACGACTACCACCTGCTGCCGTTCGCGCACTGCCTGCGCGAGCTCGGCGTGAAGAACCCGATCGGCTTCTTCCTGCACATCCCGTTTCCGTCGCCCGACATGCTGCGCCTCGTGCCGCCGCACGAGGAACTCGTGAAGTTCATGTGCGCGTACGACGTCGCGGGCTTCCAGACCGACGCCGACAAACAGGCGTTCACCGACTACATCGAGCGGCGCGGCATCGGCGCGGCGAGCGAGGACGGGATGCTGCACGCGCATGGCCGCGTCGTGAAGGTCGCGGCCTATCCGATCGGCGTGCATCCCGACGCGATCGCGCAGGCGGCCGTCCAGTACGGCACGCGCAAGCCGGTGAAGATGCTGCGCGAGGCGCTCGGCGACCGCAAGCTGGTGATGAGCGTCGACCGCCTCGATTACTCGAAGGGGCTCGTCGAGCGCTTCCAGTCGTTCGAACGGATGCTCGCGAATGCGCCGGGCTGGCAGGGGCGCGTGTCGCTGCTGCAGATCGCGCCGCCGACGCGTTCCGACGTGCAGACCTACCAGCACATCCGCGAAACGCTCGAAGGCGAGGCCGGCCGCATCAACGGCCGCTTCTCGCAACTCGACTGGACGCCGATCCAGTACCTGAACCGGAAGTACGAGCGCAACCTGCTGATGGCGTTCTTCCGGATGTCGCAGGTCGGCTACGTGACGCCGTTGCGCGACGGGATGAATCTCGTCGCGAAGGAATACGTCGCGTCGCAGGATCCGGCCGATCCGGGCGTGCTCGTGCTGTCGGAGTTCGCGGGCGCGGCAGCCGAGCTGACCGGCGCGCTGCTCGTCAATCCGTACGACCTGTCGCAGATGGCCGAGGCGCTCGAACGTGCGCTATCGATGCCGCTCGCGGAGCGGCAGGCGCGTCATGAGGAGAATCTCGCGCGGTTGCGCGAGAACGACCTGTCGGTGTGGCGCGACACGTTCGTCGCCGACTTGCGCAGTGTCGCCGCGGCGGCGTCGGTCACGCAGCGCGCGGGCCGGCGGGTCGCGCATGCGTGAGTGCGCGCCGGGCGCCGGCAGCGACGAAGAAACGGCAGGCGATACGGCCGGCCGTTTCTTCGTCGTGACGGGCGGCCCCGGTTCGGGCAAGAGCACGTTGCTCGATGCGCTCGAGCGCGCCGGGTTCGCACGCTCGCAGGAAGCCGGACGCGGCGTGATCCGCGACCAGATGGCCGTCGACGGTCCAGCACTGCCGTGGCGCGACCCGGCAGCGTTCGCCGAGTTGATGCTGGGCTGGGAGATGCGGTCCTACCATCTCGCGCGGCAGGCGCGCGGGCCGGTGTTCTTCGACCGCGGCGTGCCGGACGTGATCGGCTATCTGAAGCTGACCGGATTGGCGGTACCCGCGCACGCGGAAGCCGCGGCGCGGCGTTTCCGCTATCACCGGCGCGTGTTCATCGCGCCGCCTTGGCCCGACATCTATGCGCAGGACGCCGAGCGTCGGCAGGATTTCGCGGAAGCGGTGCGCACCCATGACGCGATGGTCGAGTGCTATACGTCGTACGGCTATCGGTTGATCGAGTTGCCGCGCGTGAGCGTGAAGGCGCGCGTGCGCTTCGTGATGGACGCGCTCGACGCCGCATGACGCCCGACGCGGGTGCGGCGCACGACGGTGTCAGGCCGCCGTGTCCGGCCGCGGCGACGCGATGCGCAGCAGGCTGACGACCGCGGCCACCGCCGCGAACACCGTGGCGACATAGAGTGCGATCGTCGGTCCGCGGTCGGGCGCGAGCCCGAAAATCAGCGCGACCAGCGCGGCGCCGAGCGTCTGACCGGTCAGGCGCGCGGTGCTCAGCATGCCGCCGGCGCCGCCGCTGCGCTCGCGCGGCGCCGACGACAGCATCGCGCGGTTGTTCGGCGACTGGAACAGCCCGAAGCCCGCGCCGCACAGCGCCATCCGCCACACGATGTCGACCGTGCCCGGGTGCGCGCCGATCGTCGCGAGCGACAGCAAGCCGGCGGCGAACAGCGCCAGCCCGATCCCGCCGAGGATGCCGGCCGAATAGCGGTCCGACAGCACGCCCGCGAGCGGCGCGGCGAACACGATCACGAGCGGCCACGGCGTCATGTAGAGGCCCGTCTCGACCTGTGAGAAACCGAGTGAATTCTGCAGCCAGAACGGCAGCGCGACGAACGCGAGCATCTGCGACGTGAACGACGCCGTCGACGTGTAGACCGACAGCGCGAACATCGGGATGCGCATCAGGTCGACCGGCAGCAGCGGCGCCAGCTGCGACAACTGGCGCTTCACGAAGAAGTAGCCGACCACGAATGCGACGGCCAGTTCGGCCGCGACGTACGCATGACTTTCGCCGTGACCGAGCCCGTCGACGGCCGTGATCAAGAGGCCGAACACGCAGGCGTTCATCAGCGCGCTCGCGAAGTCGTACGGCGCGTCGTGCAGCGGGTTGGCCGGCAGCGCGCGCACGCTGCCGAGCACGGCCGCGATGCCGATCGGCACGTTGACCGCGAACAGCCACGGCCACGACGCGAACGACAGGATCGCGGACGCGACCGTCGGCCCGATCGCCGACGACAGCGCGACCACCATCGCGTTGAGCGACAGCCCGCGCCCCAGCATCGACGACGGGTAGATCATTCGCACGAGCGCCGCGTTGACGCTCATGATGCCGGCCGCGCCGAACCCCTGGATCACGCGCATCACCGCCAGCATCGGCAGCGAGCCGGCGAGCGCGCAGCCCAGCGATGCCGCGGTGAACAACGCGAGGCCGGCGATGTAGACGCGGCGATAGCCGATGCGTTCGCCGAGCGACGCGAGCGGCAGCAGCGTGATCGTGACCGCGAGCTGGTACGCGTTGACGATCCAGATCGACGCGGCGTCGGACGCGTGCAGGTCGCGCGCGATAGTCGGCAATGCGACGTTCGCGATGGCGCCGTCGAGCACGGCGAGCGTGATGCCCAGGGCGACGCAGACGATCGCCCAGTAGCGTTGCGGAAGCGGCAGGCCGGTATCGGCGTTCATGACGGGAGCGAGAGCGTGGTTGTCCGCGCGCCCGCGGGCCGGTTGCGTGCGCAACCATGTGCAGGGGCGGCGGCGATGAACGGCCCGGCCGGCGCGGCTGCGCCGGAACGGGGCCGGTCGAGTGTATCACCGGGCCGCATCGCGCGACGCCAGGTCGCGCGGGGGCCTGCTGGCGCGCGCATTCAGCCTTCGAAGTCGAGGCCGCCGAGCCGCACGAGCGGGTCGGCCTGCGTGCGCGACGCGAGATCGATGTCGCGTGCGCTTTGCCATGCGCTCAGCTTTTTCGGCAACGCGGCGAGATAGTGCTCGAAGCGCTGCGGGCCGTCCGGCTCCATCAGCCGCTCGATTTCGTCGGTGTCCCAGGTCAGTTCCAGGTTCAGCGGATACACGAAGCCGCTCACGTGCTCGTGCGGCGCGCTGCGGATCTGCACGCGCGTCGGGTGCCCGTGCCCGCCATAGGGGACGACGTCGGTCTGAACGTGATCGGCGAAGAATGCGGCGATCGCCTGCGCGATGCGCGGTGCGAATTCGGTATCGAAACGGCGGGCGGTTTCGGGCTGCATGAAGGCGTCTCCTGTCTGCCGAAAATCGTAGCACGGCGACGACGCGTTTCGGCGCGAGCGATACCGGTAATCGCGCGTTACCACTTGCTGCATCTATTACGGCCGCGTCCCGCCACAATGCATCGCATCCAGTACCACTTCGCGTGGGAGTCCATCATGAAAAAGATTGCCGCAGTGTGTGTCCTTGCCGGTTCGCTCGCGGTCGCGGGCCCGGCGTCCGCGCACGGCCGCGATGGCGGCGCCGTCATCGGCGCATTGATCGGCGGCGCGGTGCTCGGCGCGATCGTGACGTCCGCGATGAATCCGCCCGTCGCGTATCAGGCGCCCGCGTACCAGGCGCCGGCCTATCAGCCGCCGACGTACTACCAGGCGCCCGCGTACCAGCAGCCTGCCTACCCGACGTATCAGCAGGCGCAGTACCAGGACGACGGCCCGAACTATTGCTACGACCGTTACCAGCGCGCGTACGTGTGCGGGGCGCCGGTGCAGGGCGGCTACGCGCGGCCTGCCGGCTGGTGAGCGCGCGCGGGTTTCGGGCCGGTTGGCCGTTACCCGTCGATGCTCGCTTCGCCGGGCCGGACGACGAAAGGCCCTCGCTCGATGCGAGGGCCTTTGTCTTTTTGTGCGGCCGGTTCGTTGGCCGGAGCGATGCGCCGCCGGCCTTCGGCGCGCCGTGCGCGGATACAAACGGTTGCAATTGCGCGTCAGTGGCGATGACCGCCGCCACCGCCGCCTTCGTTCCAGTCGCCGCGGTGTCCGCCGCCGCGGCCCCAGCCGTTGCCGCGGTTGCCGCGATCGCCGCGATCGCCGTCCCAGCGATGGTAGTCGCGGCGGCCGCGATCCCAGTCGCGTCCGCCGCCACCGCCCCAGATATTGACCGTGCCGTACACGGGGGACGGCGCGTACGCATAGCCGGGATCGGAATAGTAAGGCTGCCCGTAGCCGTATCCGGCGTCCGGGGCGACGACGCAGCCGGCCAGCAGGGTGGCGACGCCGGCGGCAGCAATGAGCTTCAGCATGATGTTCTCCGTTGGTTCCGCTATAAGTACCGCGCCCGGGGATTGCCGGCTGTTTGCAATTGTGTCGCCAAATTACAGCCTCGTAAGGTCGTGTGACGAAAGTGTTAGCATCGGGGGCTCATTTGTTTTTCAGGAGCACATCAATGAAATTCGCGATCCGGGCCGCGCTGGCCGCCTTCTGCGTGACAACCGCCGCCGCATGCGCGGCCGCGCCGGCTTCCGCGCCCGCCGTGTCGGCCGAGTCGATCAAGATGTTTCCGCAGGCGGCGACCGGCCAGCAGCGCGTCGTGATCGCGCTGCCCGCGCTCGAGAACGAGGGCGACGCGCGCGTCGAGCTGATGATCGGCAAGACGCTGCAGACCGACTGCAACCAGCAGTGGTTCGGCGGCGAGCTGACTGCCGAGGACGTGAAGGGCTGGGGCTATACGTACTACCGGCTCACCGACGTGAAGGGGCCGGCGTCGACACTGATGGCGTGCCCGGGCCAGGCGCCGCAGCAACGGTTCGTGCAGGTGCGCAGTGACGGTCAACTGCTGCGCTACAACAGCCGTCTGCCGCTCGTCGTGTATGTACCGGACGGTTTCGACGTGCGCTATCGCGTGTGGCATGCGTCGAAAGACGTGCAGCAAGCGGCGAAGCAGTAATCTTTCCTTTCGGCGGTGTCCTGCCGCTACCTATACACCGGCCGCGCTGCTCGTGCCGACGAGCGCCGGCCATGCGGCCAGCGCGGCCTGTGCGACGGCCTCCAGATCGCGGCGGCTCGCGCCGTCGCGCGCCTGGATCGACATGCCCTGCTGAACCGTCACGTAGTAGCGCGCGATCGCGTCGAGGTTCGCGTGCGTTGATATTTCGCCTGCCGCGACGCCTTGCACGAGGCGTTCCCGCAGCGCGTCGACCGTGCCCTCGCGCATCGCGATCAACGTTTGCCGGACCATATCGGAACGTTCGGCCGGATGCAGCGCCGACAGCACGATCAGGCAGCCGGCCGGCTTCGAGCGCCGCGTGAACACGCGTGCGGTATCCATCAGGTAACTCTGCACGGCGTCGCGCGCGCTGGCCGCCCGTTCGACACCGCCCCAGATTTCTCGCCCCTCGGTTGCGCGGTAATGCTCGAGCGCTTGCCGGAACAACGCTTCCTTGCTGCCGAAGGCCGCATACAGGCTCGGCGACGCGATGCCCATCGCGGCCGTCAGGTCCGTCATCGACGCGCCTTCGTAGCCGAGACGCCAGAACACCTCCATCGCGCGATCCAGCGCCGCTTCCTTGTCGAAGCTTCTCGGTCGGCCTCGTTCAGCCATTGCGTCCATTCCTTCGTCGATATCTGTATCGATCGATAAAATAAATCAATTGACTGTGCGGCGCAACTTCCCACATTCTGTGTCGGTTGTTACATAAATGAGGAAAGGAACCGACATGAATCGACTCCAGGGCAAGCGTGCACTCATCACGGGCGGCAGCCGCGGCATCGGCGCGGCGATCGCGAAACGGCTGGCGGCTGACGGCGCGGACGTGGCGATCACGTATGAAAAATCGGCCGAGCGGGCGCAGGCCGTCGTCGCCGGCATCGAGGCGTTGGGCCGTCGCGCCATCGCGATCCAGGCCGACAGCGCGGATCCGGTGGCCGTGCGCAACGCGGTCGATCGTGCCGCGGAAGCGTTCGGCGGCCTGGACATTCTCGTCAACAACGCGGGGATTTTCCGGGCCGGCGCGCTGGACGACCTCACGCTCGACGATATCGACGCGACGCTGAACGTGAACGTGCGCGCGGTGATCGTCGCGTCGCAGGCGGCGGCGCGGCATCTCGCGGAAGGCGGGCGCATCGTGTCGACCGGCAGTTGCCTCGCGACACGCGTGCCCGATGCGGGGATGAGCCTCTATGCGGCGAGCAAGGCCGCACTGATCGGCTGGACGCAGGGGCTCGCGCGCGATCTCGGCTCGCGCGGCATCACGGTCAACATCGTGCATCCGGGTTCCACCGATACCGATATGAACCCCGCCGATGGCGAGCATGCCGATGCGCAACGTTCGCGGATGGCGATTCAGCAGTACGGCAAGGCCGACGACGTGGCTGCGCTCGTGGCGTTTGTCGTCGGGCCGGAAGGGCGGTCGATCAATGGGACCGGGTTGACGATCGACGGCGGCGCGAACGCGTAAAGACCGATGCCCGGCGTGAGTAGGCCGGGTAACGGCGCGCTCGTTGTTCGTCGTGGTTCGTTATTGGCAGCCGAGGCGCACGTGCTCGGCTTCCAGGTCGGCCCGTTTGTCGTACGCGTGCAGTTCGTTGCGCGGCTTGCCGTCCGGGCCCATGCCGCGCACGACTCGGTGGCCGCGGTCGGGCGAGTGCGTGAGCGCATCGATGCCGGCGGCCAGTTCCCGGCACCGCGCGTCGGGAGAGGTGCTTTCCGGGCGAGGGGCTGCCGAGGCAGTGACGTTGGCGATGCCCGGGCTGACGTAGCGTTGCTTGGCAGGCGCCGTGCCGGTGTCGGCGGCGTTGGCCGTGGCGGTTATCGCTGAAAGCGCGGCGAGCGCCGCGATCGTTCGAATCATTCGAGAAGTCCGTGTGCTGAACCGAAGAAGGTTCGGAATTCTACGCAATGTTCGCTGCATGTCCTCGGAGAATGGACGAGATGCGATCGCGTGTCGCACGTCGCGGTGAACGGTCGACTACCCATCTTCGTGTGCGGCGCCGCATGCGCGGCAATATCCCCCAGACAGCAAAAAGCCCGCTTGCTTTCGCAAAGCGGGCTTCGGCATTTGGTTGCGGGGGTAGGATTTGAACCTACGACCTTCGGGTTATGAGCCCGACGAGCTGCCAGACTGCTCCACCCCGCGGCGCGAAGTGTACTTCGGGTTGATACGGGGAGTCAATCGATTCCTGCGACGACGGGTCGATGCCATATCGGGCCCGTTCCTTGAAACGACTGCGGCGCAGTGAAGCCGATGCGTAAAGCCGCAAATTTTTCATACTCGCCACAATATTCGCGCGCCTGAAACGTCTTCAGACGCATGGAACCGCCACCCACTTCGCAAACGATGACCGACCCAGACCGCGACATCACTGCGACAGTGATGCGTGAACGAACGAGGCTAGGGAATTTCATTCGGCGCCGGATCCGCGACCCGGACGATGCCGAGGACGTTCTGCAGGATGTGCTTCACGAATTCGTACAGGCTTATCGGCTTCCGGCGCCAATCGAACAGGCGAGCGCGTGGCTGTTCCGTACCGCGCGTAATCGCATCATCGATGGCTTTCGCAAGAAGAAGGAGCAGCCGCTGGCCGATCTGCTCGATGCCGATGATGACGCGGACAGCGAGTATCGCCTGGATCTCGCGCTACCGTCGCACGATGCCGGCCCTGAAGCGCTCTACGCTCGCACGCTGTTGCTCAAGGCGTTGCAGGATGCTCTCGACGAATTGCCGGCGAATCAACGCGAGGTTTTTATCGCGCACGAACTGGAAGGGCGGTCCTTCAAGGAGATGGCCGCGGAAAGCGGCGTCACGCTCAATACGCTGCTTGCGCGCAAACGATATGCGGTTCTGCATCTGCGTGCGCGACTGCAACCGATTTATGACGAACTGGATATCTAGAGGAGTCGACGGATGAATTTTCGAATCAGATGTGCGGGCAAGGCGCTGCTCGTGGTGGTCGCCATCGGCGTGCTCGGGTGGGTCGTCATGATGCTGTGGAACTGGGTGATGCCGGGGTTATTCGTCGGTGCCCGGACGATTGATTTCGCCCATGCGCTGGGGCTACTTGTATTGAGCCGCATCCTGTTCGGCGGATTCCGCGGACACCGCGGCTGGCACGGCCGGCGTCACTGGCGGAAGTGGGAAGCCATGACGCCCGAAGAACGCGAGCAATTCCGGGCCGCATGGCGATCGCGCGGCAAGCGGCCTACCGAGGAGTGAACATGCGCGAGAAATCAACAGTCGACTGCAAGCAGAAGGCGGGCGTGATTGCGCCGGTCGTCAATCTGAAACGTTGCGAAGGGAAGGGGGATTGCGTGACCGTTTGCCCTGAAGACGTGTTCGAGATCCATCGCATCGATCAGGCCGATTATCTCGATCTTGGTTTGATGCATCGGTTGAAGCTGCGCGTGCATGGGATGAAAGTCGCGTATACGCCGAATGCGGACGCGTGCCGGTCCTGCGGGCGTTGCGTGACGGCGTGTCCTGAGCGCGCAATCACGCTTGCTCGAAGGGCATAGCGTCGTCCGTTCGCGCCGATGGTGGAACGGCGGCTCGGGGAGCCTGGCGGCGGATTGGCGATCGCTGGATACGCCGTCCCAGTGATCAACCTCATCAGGGAAGGGGTTCAGGGCTTCCTCGGATTCCCGATCAGCCCGGATAGCGAAAACTTGTAGAGGCGCGACATGGCAGGCGAAGAGCTGACCATCGCTGCAACGATTTGGGACCGCCGGGCGGTGTTTTCGTACTTGCTGGGTTGCCGTGCCAGCCTGCAGCCTGGGGATGATGTTGATGACGGATGGGGCCGAGCATCGATCTAGATCGGATGCGGACGGTTGGATGTGACGGGCAGCAACCACCAGTTGGATACGCATTGCTTCTTTGAGCGACGTGACCCTTCGAGAGACGGACAGCGGCTTGCAAGAAGCTATGTCTATGGAAGGGACGCGCTTTGGGTGCTCTTCTTCGCATAGCTTTCAATTGGCACGATTAGCGAAGCAATTGACAATCTTTCTGCCATGAAAGGTTCGGTACATTTGCGTGCCAGCCTGTCAATTTTGGTTAAATGAGGCCTATGTACATGCAGGTGCTGCGCCAATCTCCTGCTCTCGTCTGTAGATTTGGTATCCTGTAATGTACGAAATGGTGATTCGCTCGTCCCGGTATGTGGGTTGATCGCCTAAATCAATACGAAATCGAAAAAAAATCGAGAGGGCGGCTGTGTCACTATCCGAAACCATAAGTAGCTTTGCCGCGGGGGCGGTTGACTGGAATAGGCGTCCTGTAGCGCTGAACTTTGGTCGGTTGCAAAGTACCTTAGGGCATTTGCTTGCGCTTCAGCACGCAAACGTTCGCGAGGGGTTAATGGCCGGCATCCACGGATACCTCACCTGCGTATCAGCTCGCCATGATCTTTCACCGAAGCTGTTCATTGGCGTGCCTGTCTCGGTGCGGCTTGTCACTGACCGTGGTCAGCTTCATTTGATCAACGCGATTGTCCAGGACGTACAGATTGGCCAGAGCGACGGCGAACTCTGTGTGTACCAGCTCACAGTCTGCGACGCTCTATCCCTGATGGACAAGCGCACCAATTCTCGAGTGTTTCGCAAGCTGAGTGTTGTTGACATCCTGGGTACGCTGTTCAACGAATGGCGGCAGCGCAGTCCTGCTCTTGCTCGTGCGTTTGAGTTCGACCTGTCCGGTCTGAGCCGGGATCGCTATCCGGCTCGCGAATTAACTCGACAGGTAAACGAATCAGATGCGAAATTCGTACGTCGCCTGTTGCGTCGTGAAGGGATCACGGTTTTCGCCAAAGCCGGGACGGCTCAGAGCGAGCGCACTACCCATGACGACACACCGACTCATACACTGGTGTGTTGCGATGATCCCGGGTCGCTACCTCAAGCGCCAGCCGGTACGGTGCGCCTGCACCCTCGTGATGCCGGCACGGAGGAGCGCGATACGGTCACGTTGTTTGCGCTGCATGCGCGGCTGGTGCCGGGCATGATCAGCCGCCCATCGTGGGACTACAAGAAGGCTCGAATCGACGAATCGACTGTGGCGGGCAGCGTTGATCAGGGCGAGGCCGGCAATGATCTTGCGAAGCTCTTGACCGACGTGGCGATCGACGTCCCGCATGCGGGTGACTCGTGGGACGATCATGAACGGCTCACGCGCGCGCGGATGCTGGCGCATCAATTCGAGGCTGAGCAGTACGATGGAGCAAGCGGCGTACGCGATCTTGCCGTTGGCACATGGATCACCCTGGCCGGCGATCCAGACTTGGATATGCAGCCGATCGACAAGAGACAGTTCGTCCTTACATCGATCGATCACGAGGTCTGGAACAATCTTCCGAAGGGATTGACCGGACGCGTGCAGGCACTGTTCGCTGCAAGCCACAATCTTGCGTTCCAATCACGACCGCGGCCGTCTGCGTCGGCGGAAGAGGCGGACACGCGTTACGAAAATACATTCACCTGCGTGCGCCGTGGTGTGCCGCTCACACCGGCCTACGATCCGAAAATCGATTTACCGCCGGTGCACCTGTTGACTGGTGTGATCGTGACGCGTAATGGAGAGGAAGTCGTCTGCGACGAACTCGGCCGAGTTTACGTGCGGATCCAAGGGCTCGATCCGGCGGATCACACCCACGCGCAAGGCGCTGGCACTAACGACAATGTTGGTGATAGTGCTCCGATACGCGTCGCATCGAGCCTAGCGGGAACACAGTTCGGGGCTTCGTTCCTGCCTCGTGCCGGAATGGAGGTTTTGCTGGGCAGCATCGGAGGCGATCCCGACCGGTTGGTGATCATTTCGGTGCTGGGGAACGGCGTGAATCGGCCGACTACATTTACCCATACCGGCTCATTGCCGGGAAACCGTTATGTGTCCGGGATCAAGACAAAGGAGATTAAGGGCAAGCGGTATAACCAGCTCAGGCTGGACGATACACCGGGGCAAATTTCCAGCCAGTTGGCGAGTGAGCATGCGCATACCCAGTTGAACCTTGGCTACCTGACCCAACCACGTGACAATGGTGTGGGGCAGGATCGTGGCGAAGGCGCGGAACTGCGCACCGATGCAGCGGCCGCCTTACGGGCGGCGCAAGGCATTCTGCTAACGACCTATGCGCGGTCGCAGGCGAGCGGCGGGCAACTCGACCGCGACGAATTACTTCAACTACTCGGTGAATGTACTGAGCTATTTAAGTCGCTCGGTGATTACGCCGGGCAGCACGGCGGCCAAGCGGCTGATACGGCAGGTCAGGCCGCTGTTTCGCAAGCTTTCAAGAGCTGGGCACCAAGCAGCGGTACGTCGGAAGCCGGATCTGGGGCCGCAGCAACTTCGCAGGCCTTGATGGCGTTAGGCGCGCAGGCTGGGTCGGTCAATGTCACTCCAAAGACGCATGTTACCTACGCGGGGGAGAATATCGATCAGGTCGCGCAGCAGCATCTCCAACTGATGAGCGGCCAGCGTTTTAACGCAACTGCGGGCCAGGGCATGCAGTTGTTTGCGCGTGGCACGGGTGTGCAAGCCGTCGCAGGCGAAGGTCCGATGTTGCTGCAGGCTCAGGCTGATTCGCTAACGGCGAACGCGCAGAAGGGGGTTAAGATCGCGACCAACGAAAACGAGGTGTTGGTGACCGCACCAACGATTCGGCTAGTCGCTGAGGATGGCAGCTATATCAAGATCGGCGATGGTGTGACGCTCGGCACGAACGGCGATATCAAGCTGCTATCAGCTTCGCATCAATGGGGTGGACCATCGACGCAACAAACTTCGAAGACTTCCTTCGCAAACCAACCAACCGATCAGCGTTTCCGTTTGCATTTTCCGGGACAGGACGGCGACACGCCGGTTGCCGCGAACCGCGCATATCGAATGACGCTCGATGATGGGCGCGTCGTCGAAGGCAAGAGTGGCCCCGACGGATTGACAGATCTCGTATCGGACGATGCGATGCGGATCGTCAAGATCGATATCCTGAAAAATCCGCTCGCTTGAGCTAGCTACGACGATGACCAATACCTCGCAACCGACCGTTGTTTCGCAGGGCATGGCTGTGACGATGTCCAATCGTCCCGGCCCGCGAAACGTCCAGATTCCGGCCGATCGGCCAGGCGTTGTAATTTTCCTGCATGGCGTTAATGATCCGGGTGCCAACTATGACCACATCGAACAGGGGTTATGCGAAGGGTTGAACGAACGCCTCAGTCGCAGCGATCTGAAGCCGGGTGTGTATGGTGCGCTCTTTAACAAGGCCGTGAAGTATAAGAGCGACAATCCCAACTTTGATCAGTGGAAGGACATCAAGTACGATCCGGACACCTATCTTTATCAGCGAACCGAAATCACAGAAGGTCAGGGCAAGACTCATAGTATGTTTATCCCATTTTATTGGGGATATCGAGCGTCGGACAGCGAGATCAAAGGTGGGGAAAAAAATCCGTCGACGTTTCGTGGTCAGTATCAAGACGGAAACGGAAATCGCTTGGGCAAGAAGTTCGCGAAAGGCGGCGGGATGTTCAACAATGCAACCACGAATATTCCGGCAATGTACGATGCTGGATGGATGGACAACGCTGCTAACTGGGGCGCTGGTCTGTTCATGAGCGACTATCAGTACAGTTCATCAAGCCCGAAGCGGCACTACTACGTTTTGGCCGCAGTACGTCTCGCGATGTTGATTCGCGAGATCCGGCGAGTTGACCCGAACGAAACGGTGACCGTAATGGCTCATAGTCAAGGGACCGTTATTACGCTGCTTGCGCAGGCGATGCTTGCGGAGAGTAACGAGGACGGTTCGCGATGTGCTGACTGTGTGATCTTGGCCGACAGTCCGTATAGCCTGACCGAGCCTGCGATGGCCCAGATTGCTCAACCGAGTGCGACTCCTTATACGCTTCGCGGCAAGCTCAATACTCTCATCAACATTGTCCAGGCAATCACCGCACATCCACACGCGGAGCCGCCGCTATCGCAACTCGTCTGTAAGGACGATAACCCAGATCATCAGGGGCGTACCGGACGCGGATGGAGTCCCGCGCAGGCAAGCCGAAAAGACAAGGATGGAAAGGCCTATCCGTTCACGGAACGGGACAACCGAGGAAAAGTGTACTTGTACTTCTGCACTGAGGACACCACGGTGGATCTCGTCACGGTCAAAGGTATTGGCACACATGGCGTGCCTGACACTGTTGATGAAGTGTGGCAGGGAACACGCAAGGTGTTGGGGATGCCGATGAAATCTACAACGACGCTAAAAGCAATGGACGTGCTGAAGGCTCATCGGTTCTACCAGCGACTCTGGTCGAAGGTTCCTACCGATTTATACGGTCGGCCTCGTTTTGTCGGGAAAAAACCCGAATACTATGACGGGCAATACCTTGGGGATGACCACAAGTTCGAGAAGCGCTTGATCAACGCAGATGAGTTGTTTCCGCCGTATCAGCCAAATCTCTATGGTGATGAAGCAATTCGCGGCACGGAGCGCAAGGCGGGTAAGGATAAGCCGGACTACGTGGCGCGTGACACGCTTCTCGGTAATCCAAAAGCTAAGGTGAAGTTTATTCCATTGACGGACTTGCCCGAAGATGTACGTAAGCAAGGTGGCCCGGCGATCATGAAGTGGTATAACAGCAAGATTACGGATCCCGAGGATCAAACCAATGTCGTTCGCGCGGCAGACGGATACGGAATACATTGGGAGCGTGAGGAGTCGCCCAACGAGACGCGAGCGCGATTGGAAACGGATAGTGGTAAATGGGACGATAATTCATATCATTCCGCGATTTATCGAGATTCGAATAACATGCGACGTGTTGCCGCTATGGATATTGCGATTGGTCAAGCACGCAGTCTCGATGATCCAGATATGAGGAAGCTGTTGGTGGCGATTGCTGACTGGAAATTGGATTCAACAAGGCTTAAAGAAGTTCAGAATAACAAGTGTTATGGAAATTTGCTTGGTTCGTCTCAAGGGATAATTGAAAAAAGTTCTAAGTATTATTCTCGGGGAGAGTTTCCGTCAGACATTGTTCCCAAAACGCCACCAAAGATGGTGGACGGGGAGACATTTGCTCAACGCGAGAAACGCCAATGAATGTAAGCTTGTCACCTTTGTCGCGCCCCCGGTTGCGCGGGTACGTGTTGATACTTTTCGCGCTGGCGTTGGCTTGGACGGCTGTTGCGCTGGTGCGGTCATATCACTACTGGGAAAACACTGGCATCGAGGATCCGCATATGGGCAGTACGATACGCAACGGTTTTTTGGTAATTGTAGGCTTGGTTGCCGCTGCATATGCTGGGCAGTGGATCTGGCGAGCGTCGCATGGCGAAGGTCGGGCAGCAACGGTGCAGCCTGTTGCGGCGGCCGCTGAAGTGGCCACGCCGCAGACGAACTCCGAGAGCGCTAAAATTTTGGCAGGGACGGGGGCCAAATACGCACTGGAGATTCGTGCGGTTGGGTTGACGGTAACAGGGCGACACCAAGACACGATCTGGAAGCAAATTGTCGCAAAATCGAATAATTACGAGACGGTTCTTTCCTCCGACCCGAAGGATTACGGGGAAAATCCGGATGAACGTAGGATCTTTGCAGAAGTGGCTGCTGGTGCCTCATTTAAATATGCCGCTGGCGAAGCTGTTGATCACTGGCCAGTTCCTGTGATTATTTATGGACCGCCCAAAGGGACTGACAGCCACTATCGAGCGGCATATGAAATTTCCGATGTGCGCCAAAAGGCCGGGCTTGGCGTTACTCAATTTCTTTGGTTGGATGACGCCAATGCCAGCAGCGCGGCACCTGCTATCGACAAGCTTTTTAAATTTTTCGATGAGCATCCTGATGTTCCGGCTGCACTAGTGATGAGTCAAGATGGTATGGTTAATCGTTGGGGGCTAAATACACCCGGAGCACCTAAAGAGCCGCAGGGCGCGTTTATTCCACCTGTCGTCGATAGCATGAGCGCATTGCTTGTCGCAAGAACGGATCGGGTTAATAAACTCGTTCGCCCGTATCAGGTCGACATGCCCGGTGATATCGATAACACAAAAACACAATACGACGTCGTCAAGCTGTGGAACTTCTACTGGAAGGAGGATAGTGCTTTTTCCCAGAAGGTAGAGGTCGAAGCCGGAGGGCACTTTTATGGTCCTCCGACAATGCGCTCCGACTGGTGGATATCGAAATTGCCCGAGTTGTGGAAAGAGGTGACCAACAAGGGACCAGGAGAATTCAAGTCTAGTCCGTACCTACCGGTTCGCTGGGCCAACTGGCAAGTCGAGGAGTTCGATGAGGCGCCTCTGTTGGGCTACCTTCATCGCCCTGTCGACATCAAGTTGACCGATGACAACGGGAAGCTGTTGAAGCGAGCGGAACAAGTGAAGCAGTTGCAGGAGGGCTGGAAGCAGGCAGTGGCGACGCTACCGGATGGCGCAAAGCCCACGCGAGTGTTTTATGACACAACTCAAGATCGCGAGTGGACGATCCCACTTACGCAAGCGTTGCACGGGAACACGGAAGGTATCGACCTCGGTAACGTCAAGGAGGGCTACGATGTCGGTCGACGCATCGGCAATACTGGCGTTAGCTCGGCACTCGTCCAATTGTCGCTCGCGACTATCGCGAACTATGAGGACGGCGGAAGTAGTGCGACGGTCAATCTGATGGACGATGGTCGAGCGAGCATAGTGATGGTCAGTCCCCCGGACGAGGCAACCAAGGCCAAGAATTCGGAGCATCGTGGCCAGAATCCCTTCCGATATCGGATGCCGCATTAACCAGTTTGGGAGGCGCGTATGCGCGGTGTAATACGTATCGGTGACTCGACTTCGCATGGTGGGCGTGTTCAAACTGGCCGCGAGAATTCAACGGTGATGGGGCGCTCCGTCGCATGTGTCGGGGACCGTTGCACTTGCCCCATGTCAGGTCACGACCATTGCGAAATCGTGGAAGGCGACGAAAACGTCCGTATTGATGGTCGCGCGGTTGCTTTTGACGGTCACAAGACATCGTGTGGCGCTGCGCTGATTTCGTCGATTCCGACATCGGGACGTGCGTAGCAGCGCGTACGCCGGTGGTTGGGGACCGGAATGGTCCCTGCCGATGGTGAACGTCGCTGGTCTTCCTCAAGTCGAGGAGGAGACACCCGACTCTATCGAGGTCGATCAGCCAGCGATTGACGCGTTGGTCTCGCCCCCTAAACCGCATCCTGCGGTGCCCTCACGATGCGTGTTCGAGAAAATTGGAGAGGCATATCCGGGTCCTCGTTCTGGTCACCAACGCTGTCGCCTTTTCGCCGAGGCATCTTCCTTGTTCGACGGTATGGGGGCGAAGAATCGAAGGTGGTAGCGGTCGCGGAGGGTGGAGATTGATGTGGTGCGGGTATACGGGGTCAAACCGGTTAACTGGGACGAAGATTCCGGATCCTGCCCCGCACTGTACAGCGGCGTATCAAGATGCTAGATCGCGACTACTCTTCCATAGTTTGCTAGTATTCGGGGTAATTTCGCGCGGGTTTGCCGCGGATATGGTTGAGCGGCTCGAGAGATAACGGTTCTCTAAGTTTGACGGGTGTGGCCGTGCTGGAGCGCGGATTGTTGCTACGTGAGCCGCCAAAAAATTAAGACTGTCATCAAGACCAAGAGGGGGCGTTCGTGGGCAGCAAAAACATGGACGTGTTCTCGCTGCGCGACTCGATCGTCGGTGAGTACCGTAAATTCGCCACGTCGTTTACGACCATCCGCGCGGATGATATCCGGGAACAGGTCCAGGCGATCTACGCAAAGGGGCGCTTCTGGCCGGAGCCGCTCGTTCAGATCAATCCGAGCTACAAGCGCGGCTTGGACATCAACACGCTTATCGCAAATGGTGCACTGGATCCTCGGACTGCGGAAATCTTCCAAGCCGACAGTGCGCCGCTGTCCCTCTACAAGCATCAGGAGCAAGCTGTTGTCCTCGCCGCGCAGGGCGAGAGCTTCGTCGTTACTACAGGCACCGGCTCCGGTAAATCGCTTTGTTTCTTCATTCCGATAGTTAGCGCGGTCCTTGCCGAAAGGCGAGTACGTGCAGCGCAGCGCACGCGCGCGATCATCATCTACCCGATGAATGCGCTGGCCAACAGCCAGCTTGAGGAACTCGACAAGTTCGTAGCGAATGTCCAGGGCGATCGCCCCATCACCTTTGCTCGCTACACCGGGCAAGAAGAAAATGAGGAGCGTCAACGCATTGCGGATAACCCGCCGGATATCCTGCTAACGAATTTTATGATGCTCGAACTCCTGATGACCCGTCAGGATGAGCTGGATCGCAAGGTCATCGGCAACTGTGTCGGGTTACGATTCCTGGTGCTAGATGAACTGCATACATACCGAGGCCGGCAAGGCGCCGACGTTGCTTTGCTTGTGCGTCGCGTCCGAGAGCGCCTTGCTCCCGATACGCTCCAATGCATCGGAACTTCGGCCACGATGGCCAGTGAAGGGAGTGTTCGGAACAAGCAGGAGGTTGTCGCGAGCGTCGCATCCAAGCTCTTTGCGGCCTCGATTGATCCGAGCCATGTAATTATCGAAGAACTCGAGCGCGTCACAGACAAGTCGAAGCGTGCCGAATCGGTGAACAGTGCGCTTGGTCCAGCAATCGACGCTGGCATCCCGTCGAACATCACGGACGATGCGCTTCGCAGTCATCCGCTTGCAATCTGGACAGAGACGCGCCTTGGTATCACGACGACAGACGAGAACCCGGCGTGGCATCGTGCACATCCGCGCACTCTCGATGAGGCCGCAAGCGAGCTCGCTTCGGAGGCGGGGCGAGACGCAGATGTGTGCAAAGACGCGTTGCGCACGTTGCTGCTCCTGTCGAGCCTTCCCGAGGCGGAGCGTACGGGCAACGAGGCCGCTTCCCACCGAAGCTTCTTCGCCTTTAAGCTGCACCAGTTCGTATCGGGCGCTGGCCATGCCTTTGCGACGCTCGAACCATCGGGCAAACGCTCGGTCACTGTCGAAGGACAGCAGTACTTGCCGGGTGACCCCGAAAAGCGCCTTTACTCGACACATTTTTGCCGCGAGTGCGGGCACGAGTACCACCCGGTTCGGTTGGTGTCGGATGATGGTCAGCGGGTATTCTTGGCCCGTGACATTGACGACGCGCCCCCGGTAAAAGCCGATGATGAACCAGAGGGCGAGGGCGAATCTTCCCCCGATCAAGAGCTTTTCGGCTTCCTTACGCTCGACGCGAACGACTCGGAATTTACTTTTTTCGACTGCGACGAAGATTATCCGGAAGCATGGCTTGATTTTGACGCCACGGGAAACGCGCGCATCAAGAGCCACTACCGCCGCGCGCGCGCGCGCGGAGTCTTCGTCAAGCCCGATGGCAAGGTGGGCGCTGGCGCGAAAGCCTGGTTTATCCCCGGCCGCTTCCGGTTCTGCCTTCGCTGTGGAACTACACACAGCACTTCGGCGCGCGACCGCACGCGCCTTGCGTCGCTTTCGGCTGAAGGCCGGAGTTCGGCGACCACGGTGCTGGTATCCAGCGCCCTCCGATGGATGCATGGAAAAGACTCTGGCCTTCCGACGCACACGAGAAAACTCCTCGGTTTCACCGACAATCGTCAGGACGCCGCACTGCAGTCGGGGCACTTCAACGACTTTCTATTTGTGAGTCTTATCCGCGCTGCGTTTCTCGGCGCGCTCGACGCGGCGGGCGACAAGGGGCTCCGCAGCGACGAACTGGGTGCTGTGCAGCAGCGCTCACTCGGCTTTGACCGTCCCGCGCCGGAGTTTCGCAGCGAATGGCTCCTTGAGCCGACGCTTAAGGGCTTCAACCTGCAGGAGGCCGAAAGCGCGCTCCGGCAGGTACTCTCATATCGCGTGTGGTTCGATCAACGGCGAGGGTGGCGGTATACGAACCCGAACCTCGAACAGCTTGGGCTTGTCGAGGTCGAGTATCTCGGTATTGACGATCTGGCTTCCGACGAGGGGTTGTTCGCGACGGCGCCAGATGTCCTCCGGCTCGCGTCGCCTGCAGTGCGCAAGGCCGTGTATATGGAGGTGTTCGACCACCTGCGGAAGTGGATGGCGATCCGTAGTCAGGTGCTCGATCCCACGGTTATTGAACAGATGCTGCAGAAGTCTCACAGTCGCTTGCGTGCGCCGTGGGGATTTGGCAACGACGAGAAGCCACGCATGGCGCGCTGGCTGCTCGTCGCACCGCCGCCGCGCAAGGACACAAGCCTGCGCGACGAAGACCTGATCGTGCGCGGTGGCTCGCGTAGCGCGCTTGGCAAGCTCCTAAAATCGTCACGTGGAACTCGCACGTCAGAAGATCCAGATGGACGCAGACTTTGGGAGAATTCCTCGACAGTGCGCGCTCTCAAGTCCAAGGACTTCGATACGCTTGTCGACGTATTGCTCAAGGCTGCCGTCATACACGGTCTTGTGTCTGAAGAGGTCACGCCTTTTGGCGACCAGACTGGCTTCCGGCTGAACGATGCGTGCATACTGTTCAAGCGGGGAACGCCGGTGATTGATCCAGATCACCCGAACGAGAACGCCTTTTTCCGGGACTTTTACGCGAATCTCGCAGCGACGTTGCGCCAGCCTGTTCATCCGCTTTTCGGGTTCGAGGCGCGCGAGCACACCGCACAGGTTGATGGAGAGCGGCGCGCCGTGCGTGAGAAGCGCTTCCGCTTCGGCATAAAGGAGCGTGAAGAGCTTGGCTCGGACGAGAAGCGCCTGCGCGAGATCGGAGAGACGGACCGCTTTCTGCCGGTCCTTTTTTGCTCGCCGACGATGGAGCTCGGCGTCGATATCTCCGCGCTCAACGCCGTCTACTTGCGTAACGTTCCTCCGACGCCGGCGAACTACGCGCAGCGTAGTGGACGAGCGGGGCGTAGTGGGCAGGCCGCACTTGTGCTCACGTATACCTCCTCGCAAAGCCCACACGATCAGTATTTCTTCCGCGACCCGAAGGCCATGGTGCATGGCGAGGTACGCCCGCCGCTCCTCGATCTAGCGAACCGAGATCTCGTCGAGAGTCATCTTTGTGCGGTTTGGCTTGCATGTACCGAGTTGCCCCTCAATCCGTCGATCGGTGAACTGCTCGTTCTGTCCGAGAGGGGGCGCCCGCTTAAGGACGACGTCAAGGCACCGATGGCGCTCCCGAAGGTTGCCGAAGAAGCCCGCCGTCGCGTTCGACGCGTCCTGAACCTTCTGGAAGACGATCTGTCGCCCGAGTTCGCGCCTTGGTACCGAAACCGCGACGTGTTCGCCGACGAGGTAGTCGAGCGCGCGTTGACTCGCTTCGAGCAAGCTTTCAATCGATGGCGCGATCTGTTTCTCGCTGCCGAACAGCAGCGTGATGCTGCCCGCCGTACCATGGACGACTACTCGGTCCCGCAGAACGAGAAGCGCGCCGCCCAGAGTCGCCACGCCCAGGCAATCGACCAGCTCAACCTGTTGCAGTCAGACACACGAAACTCGAACAGCCCATCAAGCGATTTCAACACGTACCGCTACCTTGCGACTGAGGGCTTCTTGCCGGGTTACAACTTCCCACGCCTCCCGCTGATGGCTTACATTCCGGCCACGAGCGACGGGCGCGGTAGGCAGACGTACCTCCAGCGGCCTCGCTTTCTCGCGCTATCCGAGTTCGGGCCGCGCAGCCTCGTCTACCACGAGGGGCGCGCCTACCGCGTTGTGCGCGCGATGCTCTCACTCAGTCATCAAACGAGCACTACGGCGGATGTGCACCTGCCGACGAAGAAAGTTCGCATCTGCAAGGCCTGC
Source organism: Burkholderia sp. BCC0398 (assembly GCF_902833245.1). Classification (NCBI taxonomy): domain Bacteria; kingdom Pseudomonadati; phylum Pseudomonadota; class Betaproteobacteria; order Burkholderiales; family Burkholderiaceae; genus Burkholderia; species Burkholderia sp. BCC0398. Next base: position 2,637 of record NZ_CADFEM010000007.1, on the reverse strand, counting down.
GGTGCCGGGCACTGGAACGATGATGCATCGTTGTGCCACGCGTGCGGCGCGTCACTCGGAGATGCCGAAATCGTCAACCATACATATCGCATTGAAAACGTCTCGACTCAGCCGGCCGAGCGCATCACCGCCAATGACGAGGAGCGCCAGCGCCAAGGTTTTGAGTTGCAGACGACATTCGAATGGGCCACACGCGACCACGAGCTCGACGCGCGAAAAGGCGTCGCGCTCGACTCCGAGGGTGAGATTGCGCGACTTGCCTACGGTCCTGGAGCGGCGATTACCCGCCTGAACAAGGGGCTGCGTCGGCGGAAGGATCGCACGAAACTTGGCTTCAGAATGGACCCGGTTTCGGGCTATTGGGCGAAGAATGACGATGAGGAGGATGACGGTGCCGACCCGAGTGCATCGCCTCGCCAGTGGATCGTGCCCAGTGTGCAGGACCGTAAGAACGCGCTACTTCTCCAGCCGCAAGGCAGCGAGCTCTCGCAGGTCACACTAACGACGGTGCAGCACGCGTTGCTCAGGGGTATCGAGGCCGTCTTCCAACTTCAGGAAGGTGAGATCCTCGCTGAGCCTATGCCCCAACGCGACGCGCGGACGGGCTTTCTTTTTTATGAGGCGACTGAGGGCGGTGCCGGTGTTCTCACGCGCCTTGTTGCTGAGCCCGAGTGCCTCGCCAAGGTGGCCAGCGAGGCACTCGAGATCATGCATTTCGACCTATCGAATGGACTTCCAGCTACACCGACGGCCTTCGTCGATGCACCGGACACTGCGTGCGTTGCCGCCTGCTACCGGTGCTTGATGTCTTACTTCAACCAGCCAGATCACGAACTGCTCGACCGCCGCGACGATGGCGCGCGCGCCTTCTTGCTTCGGCTTGCCCGCGGAACGCTCACGGGGCTTATGCCCGTGCAGGATCGTCCAGGCGAGCCTTCTTCCGCTGACTCTGTCGCACGCGGTGACCTTGCAGGAGCTTGGCTCGCTTACGCGAGTACCCGGCTCGACGGCCTCCATCCAGAGGCCGACCTTACACAGCTCAACAGCCATCGGATTGAGGTCGACGCCGAAGATGCAGTGACCTACGACCTGCCGAAGCGCGTGCTGGTACTCAGATGCTGATGGTGTGCCGTTCGCCTGAAGACGCGCGACATGCGCCGCGAGTCGGCGCGCGGCGGCGAGGAGAAAGTGTCCCGAGCCACAGGCCGGATCGACAATCGACAGCGAAAGCAACGCATCGACAGGATTGACCGGGTTCTTGGCAATGGTTTCGGCGATAACCGGTTCGAGAGAGCTGTCGAGCAACTCCTGCACGAGACTGTCAGGTGTGTAGTAGCTACCTGTCGTCTTGCGCACATTGCCCTTCGTTTCACCGCCCGTGGCAAAAGCGAACTGGCGTCCGTCCCGGGCGATCTGCGGAACAAGCTCGAGGAGGCTCTCATAAACGCTACCTAGTTCCTCTGGCCCCATGTCTCGCCAGTTGACGCGAGAGAGGCTGCCATCTTCTCGCAACCACGAGAGCTTGAACATCGCAATGAGGAGCGCGCGGTTCTCAAGCTTCGCCCCATCAAGCGTGCGACACTGGCTCGTGGCGAAGATGCCGGCGAGCGCCGGCAGGCCGATGCGTGACTCGCCGGAGGCAAGTCCTCGGAACACGACCTTTGTACCCTCCCAAAGGTCAGGAAAGCGATCATGGGCGCTGCGCTTCACCGACCGCTCGCGCAGTCGTCGCATGCCGTATCCGTCCGCGTAAAGCGCCTTGGCTGCATCGCTCGTGCCGTCGGGATGGAGCAACCCACGCTCTTCCACCGTCAGGAGAAAGATAAGCCGGTAGACCATTCGCAGCAGCTGGTTGAAATAGTCCTTCAGCGGCAGCGTACCGTTCTGCAGCTCGGCACGAAGAGCCTGGTTCTCGGCGTGCGCGAGGAAGCCCTGACCTAGCGCGACGAGCGCCTCCTCAACACCGCGACGCAGGTGCTCGCGAGCACGTGTGCCTTCTTCTCGACCCGCATTACGCCACGCCTCAAGCGCGCACTCGGTGACCGGCTGGCCCTCCCGGCCAAAGCGCGTCTCGTGGCAGAGCAGCCAGAGCGCTGCGAAATCAGCATAGCGCTCTTCGGCAAAAATGCGTTTGAGATCAGCCTCGATCCATGCGGGACGCGTAAGGCTTGCGTTGTCGCGGACGATGCGCAGTGACGCGCCATCGCTGGCAATGCCCCAAAGCGCGCCCTCCTGCGCATTCAGAAACTCTTGCGCAAGGCCAAAGGCGCTTCGCTTGCGTCCTCCGGCTCCGAACTCGGTCGCGACTCCAAGATCGACGAATTGACGATGAAAGAGGCGCGCTGGGACGGCATTCTCGGCTCCAACGAATATCGCCACCAGAAGCTTCTGGCCGACGCATGGTGTGCCGCCTTCGTATGGCCGAAACAACCAGGCGATTTTGCCGACGCCGCGCCGACGAACGAGCTTTGGCGACGGCTACGCGACGGCCAGGGGGCGATGTCCGAACTCACCACGAAGACGGTTGGTGAACTCGCGGAGCATTCCCGGTAAGCCAGTACCTTGCGTGTCGCCCAGTCCACCACCGCCGTCAGGTACACGAATCCGCGCGCCATCGGAATGTAGGTCGTGTCCAGT